>JAFGYE010000053.1 GCA_016936255.1 Marinifilaceae bacterium
CCAAAGGGCGATCAAACTCGGTGCTGGGGAGCGTGGTCTTGGCGGGTAGCGGAGAGCCCATTAAAGGGGCGATGGTTCGCTTTACGGGCGAAACAACGGGCGAAACTCCGAAGGTATTTGAAAAGAAGAGCTCGGATAAAGGGAACTTCCGGATGAAACTGCCTGAAGGAACGTATCGGGTGATGGTTTCGAAAATTGGATGCCTCGATCGGGAGTTTACGGTTGTGGTTGCCAATGGCGAAACCACGAATGTGAAGGTTGAACTGACATTAGGAAAAAGTCAGTAGTCAATAGTCAGTAGTCAATATAAAAATACCGTTGTTCGAAGGGGAACGATGGATTCGGAGGGGCATCTGCTTGTAGGTGCCCTTTCCTTTTGTAAGGAGCGCACAGAGAATGGGAATAGTACACACAAAGACGCGAAGAACGCAAAGATGTTTCACGCTTTGCGGATAAGGTATAAAAAGATTGAAAATCGTAGGTTAAAGAGCGCGATCCGGCCTTTGTTTTTGGGAGTTATAAAACACAAAGAAAAAAAGGCACAAAGAAATAAGAAAAAAAAAAAAACGAGCTTAAAACCATGCCTGCGGCATGATTTACTGGTGTTGAACCACAATAGAAACAATAGGTCACAATAGATTTTGGAAATATTGGGAAATGGAATAAGACAAAGAACATAGAACAATGCCTGCGGCATGGTTTATTGGACTTTTAACCACAATAGAAACAATAGGTCACAATAGATTTTGGAATAATTTTGAATTAACCCGACAGGGTTCGAAATCCTGTCGGGGTTTGTGGAATGCGAACGGTGTTGCGTTGATTGAAAAACCCTGAAAGTAAGGGATACCTTCGGGGTTTTGCGAAATGCAAAAAAGAATTGAGGTACGCTAAGATATTTCACGCATTGCGGATAAGATGTAAAAGGATTGAAAATCCTAAGTTAGAGAGCGCGGATTAAATTTACGTTGTGCAAAACCGAAAGAGCGTGGATAATATCTTATACAAAATGTTAGCTGCTTTTATTTCTTGTTTTTCCTAAATTCTATATGAGAATCAACTCTTAAAATTCGTTTTCTATTTATTTTATAAAATAGTTTATTCGAAGTATCAAATCCTTCTCTAATACAACTAGAAAGCATTTTAACATCAAGAGAAAGATCTCTTTTGTCCAAACCTCTTTGTTTACTTTTCTCAATTATAAGCAATGACAAAAGTCCAAAACTAAAACTTAGTTCTGGAACAAGTCTACTTACAAAATTTCTGGCTTTAACAAGATATGGTGAATTATCAGCTCTATTTACATTTGGAATTATTTCGTTTAAACTATTTAAAGGCATCCCATTTATATATTGTTTGAGTATTTCACCAAGTAAATTAATCTTAGAAAGAATATCACCATTACTGCTTGTAGGTTTTAATCCAACAGCTCGTTTTAGCTGATCAATTGTACTTGGTTTTGTAAATATTCTCTCTAAATATGTTGCGTCAGAGCTTAGCCAATCGAAGTACCAATCTACATACTCAACAATAGTTTTTTCAATAAAGACGTCAAAATCTTCTTTATTTATAGCATTGTCTAATTCATGTATTATTGATGGTTCAATACCTGTTTTAACACCAATTTCCTTTTGCCAGAGATAATCATCAGATAAACTATCTAATTCATTTCTTCTATCTAAGAATCTTCTAACTTGAATTTCAAATAATTCTTGATTCCCTGAATTGTTGGCATTAAAGGCATAAAAAGATCTTTTTAATAAACGCTCAGTATCATCAACAGATAATGATTCTGACTTAAACCGAAATAGCACATTTGTTTGCTCGACAGTTAAATCTTCAATATTATCTTGTAACGAATCTAAGAAATATCCCAATGGATCTTTTATTTCAAGACACTGGTCACCTTTAGAAAATACTTCATTTTTTAACTGCCACCATCTATCAGAAATTGTCGAATCTTGTATAGTTATAATCCCTCCAGGAATTAGGATAACAGCTCCTTGGGCTGATAATCCAGCTCTACCTGCTCTACCTGCAGCATTTAGTAATTCATGAGGATCTACTCTTTGTCTATTTCCTCCATCTTCGTCAAAACGATCATCACCCGCAATTATCACTACTTCTGCAGGTAAATTAATTCCTTGAGCAAGTGTGGCAGTAGCAACTAAAACGGTTGAACCATTTGTGCGTTTGAAATAATCTTCTATCAAAGTTCTTTCAATAGGTAACAAGAGACCATGATGTACTCCTACATTTCGATGCTCGTGAAAATAAGAATGTTTAAAATCCCCTAATTCAAGCGTAAGAGCATCTATGCTGTCTCGTTGTTCAGCGATAAACTCAGTATAACTATTTTCGTTATCTTCAAGATTCTGACTAATTGTTAAGCATGTAGATGTTGTTATTCTGGGTTCATCAACAAATACAAGTGTTTTCAATCCTAATTTTGAGAATTGGATTGCTAATTTAGCAGCAATTTCATTCCTATTACTAGTGAGTCTCCAATGATCGTTAATACCAAGAACTACATTGTGATCAAGGATTTTACTTTTGAAATAGTCATTATTGTTTTCAGTTTCCCATATATTTTTAAGGCTGAAAAAACACTGTGGTTCTAATGTCATTTCCCTTTTTAATTTAACAGGAGGGGTTACTTTTTTACAATTTCTAAAATTGGACTGAATAGTTCTCCTTAATTCTTCAATTCTATCTGCTTCGTATACCAAACAGCCGTGTAGTTGACGTGTTGGTTTCCAAGTTGAGTTGAATAATTTACATTCCCTTTCTGTCACTTTCTCAATCCAAGAGGATATTTCTTCCCCGTTTTCAACCATTGCAGATGTTAATAAGTAATCTGCTAATGGAACCTGTGAAAATAAATTCAATAGGCAATACATTGCATCTAAAGCACGCCTGTCTTTTTTTATATCTACACCATGTATTAAATGGAATTCGTCAAAAACTACCAAACCAATATTGTCAAATAGACTTTGATTAATGTTCATTAATGACAAACAACGCTCTGGAGTTATTACAAGAATTGGAAATCTCTCAATATCATCAAATTCGGAATATTCTGCTCCAAATTGAATATTAATTGGTTCAAACTCCTTAAATAGTAGTTTTAAGTTTTTATTGACCTGATCTTCTAATGCATGGGTAGGAACTAGGTAAATAACTTTCTGACCATGATAAAGTGAAGAAGCAATTTTTAGCTCTGCTAATGTTGATTTTCCAGCACCAGTAGGAAAAGTTATTACTGAAGAAATACCTGAATCTAAATAACCTGTTTTTATAGCTTCTATGTGATTCTCCCATAGTAAAGGGCGGTCGATGGCGAGTTTCTTTAAAAATGATGACCAATCGGATTGCTCTATTCCTTTAGGTGTAGGTATGTCTATAACGGCTCTTTTAAAAATATCTTGCTCCAATATTTTCATTAACCTCGCAAGACGATATGGCCCAGTAATTACATTTTTTTGATTAAATACACTTTTATCGGAGACTGATAAATCTACAACGTTATTAAAATGATTAATTTCTTCTAATATTGGCTCCCCTAACAATTTCTTTGACATTTCCTGAATCCCTAAACCTATCTCTCTCCAAAGGTAATTTATAGCTGTTTCTTCATAATTATCCTCTATTAAAATCTCTTCCTCTTCAAAAGAAACGACTAATGCATCAAGTGGTTTTCCTTTAGCCAAAGAAATTATACAACGAATTAATCCTCTAATCGATTTGTTTGTTACATCAATATTAATAAAATTAGACATTTCTGCAGCATCAGATTGACTATTTCCGATCATGAATAGGATAATTGCAGAGATATATGTTGAAATATTACTATCCTCTAAGAGTTCCTGCGATTCTTCAACACGACCTATTTTATGTATTAAACTATTTGCGGTAGCTGCTACAAAAGCAATAGACTCTTTTTGTTCGTGTTCAGGGTTATTTGCAAGAATCACTTCCAAATTACTTGCTAACTTACTGAGAAGATTTAATGCAGCTAATAAATCGCTATCTTGAAAATTAATCGTTCCTTCAGCAACTTGTTTTCTTAAACTAACAATTTGTGCATATATTTTGGTTAATTCTTGAGGCAACCTATCAATGTCAATTTCTCCTATTGAAGGTATATTCTTTATTTTTTGTACAGTACTACTATTATACATTAGTATCTTTTTTAGATTCAAGGTAGTCTATCACCTTAATTGAAAAGTCTTTCATCCATTTTCGCATATCTTCAAGATAAATACTAGCTCCTGTTCTTCGAACTACGTTGGCACCAGCTATATATTTATCGTAATTTTTAAATAGCTGCATTCGTCCTTCTATACTATTATGGCATGATTCTCTAGTTATACCAATTCGATAATGGCGATAGTTATTATCAAAAATGTCATTTTGAATGCTTTCTAGTAAATTTCCCATGTCGATTTGACCAATAAGGCTAGAGATTATTGAAACCAAAGCATTGTTCTTTTTCCCTTTTTCAAATTCTTCAAATTCTGGAAAAACTTGTTGTGTAATCTTACCTCTTGGAGAGGTTGTGCATTTATCCTCTGTAATAATAATACGACTAAGATTATCATCATTGTCTAACACAATTGCTAAACCATCTATTCCATGCTGAGCAGGAGCAAAATGAGGATAATTAGAGAAATATTTTTCTCCTTTATTCCTTTCTGTTAGTACAATCCATGATATCATTTGAAAAAGCCAGCCATCTCTCTTTTCATCTGGTGTAGTTATTATTTTTTGAATTACTTGTTCTATCGAATCATTAGGATGAATAGGAAGAATACTACTAAGAGAATTAATAATTCGACATATATGCAAATGATGTCCTAGCAATAATTCCCCAACATAATTAGCTAACAAATCCTTGTTAATAATTTCATATTCAATATCTAAAACCAATGGCGAACAATCCGTATCTATAATTTTTATTGGCATCTTATTATATCTTGTTCTCTGGATTTTAATTGCAGCTAACTAGTAAATATATACACCAACTTCCCACTTTTTAAGTGTTTCTCGTTCGTAAAGATGTCTTCTAGTTGCTTCATCGTTTGTATTTAATCGGTTTTTGTTGGATTTGCGTGGTTTTGTGCGGAACCTTCGGGTTTATTTGTTTTGGTTGAAGGTTGTTAGCAGCGGCCTTGCGTATCCGGCTCCGAAAATAGTAAATGTATTGGAATGAAGATGCTGGGGAGATCGTTTTTTTTGCGTAGTATGTAGAAAAACCCACCCCTACCCCTCCAAGGAGGGGAATACCGACTGCAAGATTGGATGGATAGCGGTTCGAGAAAGGTTTTTTGTGATTGAAGTGGATAAGGACGCAAAGATATTTCACGCTTTGCGTGATTAGGTGTTACCGCCGCAGCGGTACAGGCAGTCAAAGACGACTGTCTGTTAACCCCTCGCTACGCAAGCTATGCAAATGGAAGTTCGATTTGCTCAAAGTATGATGTTTTATTTCTGCTTCAATGTGTAGGTGCATCCCAAACGAACGCCGTTTTCGAAAATTCGCTGATGGTGTTGGGTATTGGAAAAAGGTAGCAATGAATGCATTTTGGCATATGGGTTTAAAAATAGGGAAATCCCATTTTTGAAATCATACTTGGCCGCAATTCCGAAAAGAGAACCAATACCTGTTTGATTGTCGATTGGACTATTGGTCGAAGCATCGACTTCGAAAAGGAGGCCTCCGTTTACAAAAAAGTATTTCAAAAAATTGACTCGTAAGGCCACTGGGATATTCACAAGATAAAGATCACTCGTTTTTAAAGAATAATCCATGCCAGGAAAATGCACTGGATTGTGAACTATACGGTGTTTCAAGAAGTCAATTCCGGACTCAACTTCCAACCAATTTGATAAGGGATGGAGGTAATTGACTCCCACAGAAAAAAAGGAAACGCCAATGTAACTTGCAGCTCCGTCCAATTGGTCGAACCGAAATACATCATTTTCACCAAATGTGGAAAAGGTGATTCCCATTTTGGGATTTCGTAATTGGGCGTTGTTGTCTTGAGCAAATGAATTGAGCTGAAGCATTGCTAGAATGACCCAAGTGATTAAAATTGTTCGTTTCATTTCGTGATTGATTCGTTATTTATCTAAGTAAAAAATGTTTTTGCTTGTATATCGGCCTCAAAGTTAATTGAGGAATGTAGATACACTGCCAATGTAGATAAAGAAATGTACCAAAAGGTTGCGTCGAATTCTTACAGATGGTTGGACACGAAAACATGAAAACACGAAGACACAAAGACACGATGGCACGAAGGAACGATGGCACGATGGCACGAAGAAACGATGGCACGAAGGAACGAAGGAACGAAAAGATGAATTGAATTGTTTCGCGCAAAGACGCGAAGAACGCAAAGATATTTCACGCTTCGCGTGATAAGGTTTTCATCTATTTTTTGTACTTCTTAGTCAATCCAATCAAATGAATCGATCGTAATACCTTGATAACAGTCATCGGCACATCCATTTGGGACAAATCCA
>JAFGYE010000054.1 GCA_016936255.1 Marinifilaceae bacterium
ACCATGACTTTCAGGCCTAAACCGGAATAGGTTTCAATACTTTTTTCAAATTCCTGGATGGGAGGATTATCCAGGCCAATATGACCCTGCATTCCAATGGCATCGATTTTAACCCCTTGTTCCTGAAGGTTTTTGACCATTTTAACAACGCCGCTTCTTTTTCCGGGCTCAGCCATCGAATAATCATTGTAATAGAGTTCTGCTTCCGGATCGGCTTCGTGGGCAAATTGGAAGGCGAGTTTAATAAAATCCTCTCCAATGATTTCATAAAACTTGCTTTTCCGGAAGGAACCATCATCAAGAATAGCTTCATTCACTACATCCCAGCCTTTTACCCGTCCTTTGTAACGGCTTACAACTGTATTAATGTGATTTTTCATTCTTTCGATGAGCACTTCTCTGGTGACCTGGTTGCCCTCCTCGTCTGTGAAAAACCAACGCGGAGCCTGGGAGTGCCAAATAAGTGTGTGTCCAATGATAAACATATCGTTTTCCTCGCCGAATTTTACAAACTGATCGGCCATGTCGAAGTCAAATTCTCCTTCGCTGCGCTGAATCATACCGCTTTTCATGCAGTTTTCTGCTACTATGGAATTGAAGTGTTTTTTTACGACTTCCATGGTGGAAGAATCTTTCCCAATTATCTGAGGTATGTTTAATGCTGTTCCAATGTAGAACTTTTCTGAGAATGCTTCTTTAAGTGATTTGGAGTTATCCGCTGTTTTGTTTTTGCATGAATTAAAACCAGCGACTGAAAGAATAAGAATGGTGATAAAAATTAGATTTCTTTTTTTCATGTTTGTGTTTTTAAGTAAAAAGATTAAATGTGTTTTTTGGGAAATTTGATTCTAAAAATCTTCGTCAACGAGGGGGTTGGTATTTGTGAGAATAGATTTTAAGGCTCATGGCAACCTTAATAGATTTTAATAAATCAAAAATAGTGATATCAGGTAGTGGGTGTTTTCGATTTAAGATATTAAATTTTCGATTTCAGATATTATTAAATGGAATGACTTTAGTTTTTAAACTCATTGAGGTGAAATATTTAAAATTAAGAAGTTTCTGAGGGATAGAAGCAAAAATATTAAAGTTGCAACGAATTAAAATACAGCATAACTTGCAAATGAAAAGTAAAAAGCACATTTATTTTTCAGTTTGAATGAGAATTTAAACAATAATTAATACTTTTGGCAGGAACAGCTTTAGCTATTCGCTATTGTTTTCAAAATCAATTGTTAATTGTATTCTAAAATCAATTGCAAATGAGCAGGTCTCTTCTTCATCATTCTCGAACAAAGATTCATCTCTTTCTCATTTTTTTTTGGTGTAGCATTATCGCTGGGGCAAATGAGTATTCCTTTTACAATATAAATGAAATTTACGGAACTTCCATTCGTGGTGCGAACTCTGTTTGTGAAGATGAGTCTGGTTTTATATGGGTTTCTTCAAAAGCAGGTATTTATCGATTTACAGAGGATGATAAACGACAGTACCATCTTCCATATGTTACAGTCAATGTTTTAAGTGTTAAGTTGTTGTATTATAATTCTCACCTGTATGCTTACACCAATAATGGTCAGTTTTTTAAATATAACTCATTGTCTGACAAATTTGAATTTATTCTGGATTTAAGAGTTTTGTTGGAGAATGAATATCTGGTTGTTAGTGATGTGCTTGGAAGCGATGATGGTGAGTTTTACATGGCTGCTACCTATGGGCTGTACCATTATTCGGAAGAGGACGGAATAAAGCGTATCCATGAATCTGACGAGAAGGAACATTTTTTAGAATGGTACGACGAAAAGTATTTCTTTTGGGGGCACGCCGGGGATCTTTGTCTTGTAAATGCTCATTCCGGTAAAACAGAACTTTTGGCTTCCTTTGGGAAAAAAGAATCACTTCAAATACTGGAACTCTATTTTGATAAAGAATCTGAAAAACTGTGGATTGGCACCGTTACTGGCGATGCATTTTATTATGATACCCGATTCGACCGGATTGTTTCTGTAAAATCGGAAGGATTTCCCGAGCAACCCCTGATGGCTATTGAAGCCAATACCGACAGCACCATTATGCTGGGTTTTGACGGGCAGGGACTTTGGGAGTTTGACAAGAAAGGCACCAGGGTACTGAATAAGTATCGTGAGGACCAGGATAATCCGGGTTCATTGGCGGGGAATGGGGTTTATGATATTTTTAAAGATAGCAAAAACCGGGTTTGGGTTTGTACTTTCACTGGTGGTGTTTCATTTTTTAAGCAATCAACCAATCCCGTAAGGGACATCAGGCATCGGGTTAATACAGTAAATTCCTTGGTGAATAATGTTGTAAATGACGTTTTTGAGGATAGTAAAAAAAATATATGGTTTGCTACAAATAATGGCATTAGTAAATGGAATGTGAAGAGGGATAGGTGGTCCAGCTTTTTTTCGAGTCCACCCGGAGATCCGCTCGCTTTTTTATCTGTTTTTGAGGATAGCCGGGGACGCATATGGGCAGGAACATGGGGAGGAGGGGTTAAGGTTTTTGACCCGGATTCCGGAAAAGAAATGTTGAAATTTAAAGATTTTGGTGATTTTATATTTGATGCATTTCAGGATAGTGACGGGTATTTGTGGATTGGAGGTATTGTTGAAGAAATTGTGCGGTATGATATAAAATCAGATAAGTTAAAAGAGTTTGAAAAACAGCCGGTATATAAAATCGGAGAATTGTCAGAAAATGAAATGCTTTTTGGATGCCCTTATGGTTTAATTTCCATGAATAAAGAAAATGGAAAAATAGAGATACTAATGCCTGGGTATATTGTTCACGATTTTTTTGTTCGGTATAATGTGGTGTGGTGCGGCACAAGTGGAAAAGGCTTGGTGAGTTATAATGCCGAAAGCAAGGTGATTGAAGAGTTTGGTGTGAATGATGGTCTTCCCAGTAATTTTGTGAATAGTATATGCCAGTATGATAATAGCTTTTGGCTTGGCACCGAAGCCGGTTTGTGTCGATTCTTTCCTGAAACAAAGAACATAATTACATA
>JAFGYE010000055.1 GCA_016936255.1 Marinifilaceae bacterium
ATTCCTTTGAAGGCAAATATGCTATCGTTAACACTGCCGGAAATATTACCAGAACTGGTTTTAACAACAAGATTTTGATTTGGGTCGGTTTGAGTATTACATCCTGAAAAACATAAACCGACTGAAATTGAACAAATGAAAATAAAATTGATAAGTGGTCTCATAGAATTAAAGTTTATTTAAATGATTAGCAATATTTGATTAAAAATAAATATATAAAGTTAAAAATATTTTACATCATTTCCTTTTTGACAATTTAAAAGCACCATATTTTTTTGTTAAAGAAACCTCATCCAGAATAGCCAGCAAGAAGCACAATTATGAAATATTGAATTTTGAAAGTATAGTAATTGTTTGCACTTTCAAAATGTAATACGGAGCAGGAGCCTTAGGTCATTACACTAACCTTCAGCAACTTAATATAATCTCCTTTAATGATTGATCTGGGCAATTTAAATGTTCATCCCTTAAATCATTAACCATTGTTTTTCCCCGGCCATGACATCAATCCTTCCTGAAAACTTCATTCATTACAGACCATCCGGTTTTTGGAAAAATTTCCCCCACAGGCAAGAAAAAACCTTTCATTTTTCCAAACAACTCTTTCACTGTTGTTGATTCTGTATATTTCATCCAATCAGATTCAAAGTCAGTCCCGTAGTATTCAAAATAATTAAACAAAATGTCTTCGGTGTGGAAAACTGTATTGTTTCTGATATTTGATTTCTCAAGAGCTACGATAAGTTCAGAAGCAGGGTTTTTATGCAACTTAATGTATTCTTCAAGACATTCAGGCTTAATCCTAATAGCCATTCCAATTCTTCTCATAATCCATCGGTAAATTAATTCGTTAATAAATAATTGAGAAGCTGTTGTAACCTCAGTACTTTCTAAATTGAACGAACCAGAATCACACAAATTTTCATCATACCTGGCGCCGCTCTGCGGCTTATTCCTTCATATTTCACATTATTTCTGACGTTTTCCTTTTCTCGATATTGAAATTACCATTTTTAAGCAAGTTAGGATATTCTCATGCGGGGAAATTTTACGTTTCAGTGAGTAAGAAAAATCTTATCAGCAGCAATTACTTCATTACCTTCAGTAAGCCAAAGCAAATACAGCCCGTTTGATAACTGCTCTCGATGAATCTCAATGGTTTGCCCAAAAATCCCTGACATTTGCTTAACCATCCTACCTTCAATGCTATAAATCGTAAGTGTAGCATTTCTCAAGATTACATCACAATTTATCGTTGCTTGAATAGAAAAAGGATTTGGAAAAATGCTTAAGCCTGCCTCCAGAACATCATCGGGGTTTAACGAAACAGGATTGTAATACATGTGTGCAGAAATATAATGGTGATTGATGTTCTGCAAAATGGGTGTCATGCTGCCGGTATCAACATTTACTTTCCTGATTTGGAAATTATTCTCCAACTGTGTCAAATTATGAAACCATATCTCACTATCGTCCAAAGACCAGAATATACTGCCTCCATTTGCTCCATTGTCGCTGAATATTGTGGAAAGAATGTCCTCATCAAGGTCAACCACGCTTATGTCCGCCTGGGCGTACGACTCGTTACCATCAGAAAAGGCAATCCTATTTCCCTGATGTGAAAAGCATGGGTCATGCACTCTGCCTGTACCCGAAGTAATCTGAACTGGCGTATTGATTGTGTTGGTGTTATGGTCGAAGTCAGCAATAAAAAGCTCCATTTTGGTAAGGTCAAAATCAGGAATGTTATTAGGGAATCCGCAAAAAACAATCTTTGAGCCATCAGGTGACCAGGCAGGGTCAAGCATCCACCAATTAGAAATTTGCTGCGGGCTTTGTCCCTTAATGTCTGTAACAAATCCGAACCACCAGTCTGGAGAAGGTGATGAGGGAATCGCAACCATAAGTATTTTTTCTCCGTCCGGACTGAATTTTCCTACCCCGTGGGCCCTCCAATTATAGGTATTGGTATCAATGAGCAGGACCGGATTTGTGCCATCAATGTCGTATAACCATAATTCTGCATGTTCGTAATCGGTTTGATCTATGCCAGTGGCAATATCCGACCGATAAGTAATGAATTTTGTATTCTGCTGATTGACAAAAACCCACCAGAAATTATAATCAGGTTCATCAATCACTTGGGTGGGGTTGTTTCCGTTAGCATCACTTTTATAAAGTTGATAAGAACCTGTTTGATTACTGAAATACATCAACACCTCAGAATTTTGCCCGTATAAAATTGGCGAAAGTAGCAGAAAGAATAAAATCATTACTTTTTTCATGGTGATCTCAGTTGAATATTATTCGAATTTAAGTTTGGTTAAACGTTCCGGAAATATGCGCTTTGGGGTAACCTTCTGACCCACTGTTATTTCATAAGTTTAAACGTATGCGACCGAGTATATCAAACCTCTCAATATGCTGTGGATGCCCCGGCTGGCGTATACAGATTGATAGACTATGAAATGGCTAAAGATATTATAAAAAGGGAAATAATTTTTGACAAAGCGTATGGTAATAAAAGTAACGTGCTGGTAAAACAAATATTTCGTCCTATTGCAAATTGGAAAGCCAAAAAATATTATGGTACTTTTCATTCTTATCCCTGTTCTAACCATGATGAAATGCGTAAGGATATGGACAAATGGCTTGATAATTAAACTTTGACTTGTCCGTCCTGGTACCTTCTCTTATTTTTAAATAAAATTAAGAAAAAATCCTCTGTAATTGGTTACTTTTGTATGATTGAGAAAAGAATGGCTTCAAACAAAAGCTTGTATTTTTCCAAAAAGTCGAAAGTTAATTTTAAATTATTTGTAGCAATTGAACCGGGGCAAAAAGCAGCATATTGATTTGGAGGACCAGGGAGGGGTGTTTGATGAACAACTTCTTCAGGGAATTGCGGCCGGAGATGAGTCAGCTTTTCGCCGGCTTTTTGATGCCTATTATCAA
>JAFGYE010000056.1 GCA_016936255.1 Marinifilaceae bacterium
GTATCGGCAGGCAATAGTACATCGCGGCTAAACTCAAGCTTTCCCTGCAAGCCCATTCCCCTGTATCCGTTGCAATCCCAATCAACAAAGGTTTTTTTATTCTCCCCTACAAATACCATTGTCATGTTCTTGTTAAGCGGAAAAGACTGATTCCCAATCAGCATCAATCGGGCATCGCCGGTAAATCCGCCACGGTTAAAGCCAATCCGGCTTCCGGCAAATCCAAGTTGTCTTTTTGCAAGAGGTACATCAATTAATGCTGAAGCACAAAGTTCGCCTCCTTTCGGAGTTAGAAATACGGAATCGATGCATATCGTAACTCCTCCCACTCCCATTGACTGATCTTTACCCAACGGCAAATCGAATGATTTTGATGAATTGATTAAGTCCTGGAGCTTACGTGATTCGGTTCTGATTTTTTTTGCGGTAGCAATCAATTTCGCCATTCGCTTAACATCCTTCGGATTAAGCAAAGATGCAGCCATCGAAGCTCCTTGCGATTGAACAGAATCCTCTTGAAAGAGTTTTATTTCATCAATATCATTTTCAACAGCAAAATGATTTGCAGAAAATCCAACTTTAAATACAGAAACAAGCAAAATCAGCAATATCAAATTTCGCAGCGATTGCCTCATCGTTGCCTTGCAAATTCCATCTTGAACTAATTTATTCCCTATTGAATCGAACTTCATTTTCTGCTGTTTGTTTAAAAACTGTAATTGTAACCCATACTAAGCGTGAACTCTGCATATTTTTTCTCTTCGTGCCTATTCATATAATTCATGCTGAGAGTAAAACTATGCTTCTTTACTGCATAAGAATTATTGCAGCGAATCACATAAATCCGATTTGCGAAATCGCCGTTCTGATAAGATCTGTTCCAGGATCCGCTCACCGAACTTCTCAAATTCTTTTTAAACCTTTTGGACAAACTCAGTGTTGGCCCAAGAGTTAAGGCGTCACCCGATTCCATATCGTTGTAATTCCCATTTATTGAGGAGGACAATGAAACTCCACTGTTTTTCCAACTAATACTATGCGTTATTCCGGTGCTGTAGAATTTATTTCCAGGCTTTTTATCCTGCCCTTCCTGTTTTTCCGAAGCCATTTGCACATTCAGATTAACATTTAAATTTTGTCTGGCATCTGCATTTTTCACATCACCCAAAACCTGCGACAGAGTAAGTGACATATTCTGAGAAACCTGGGTAAAATCGAGGGTATCATAAACCTGTTGCTGATTCACTTCGTTTATATCTTCGAAATCGGATCGGATATTCGTGAAAGAACTATAGTTTGAGTAGGATAAATTCAGATTCGTTTTGGCGCCTGTTTGTATTCCAACATTTACAGCTCCAACCACATTATTCATCCTTGATTTTTTCTCGTTTTTCAGATCATTCCTTTGCAAACCGGCATTTGCAGAAATATTTAAGTGTCCCTTTAAAAACTGTTTGGCAGTTGTCACTGATATATTCTCCATATCATTGGTAAAATAATAGGCTCCCAATGTTTGGTACTCCGGATCAACCCTTTCGTACAACATCGACACAGAAAAATCCTGACTTTGATAGGATACATCAGTTTTGATAGCGGTATAAACAGAACTGGATGAGTTGGCGTTCATAATGCCATTGGTAAGTACGAATACACCGGTATTCTTTTCGCCCCTGTTTTCAAGTCTTTTATCCTGCGTCAGCATACTATTGGTATATTCAACACCAACAAATATTTTACTGAACAGATTTTTACGAACATTCACTCCCAATACCAGGTTTTCCATGGGTGTGATTTCGGTGTTGTCTGGAATGAATTTTACTGAATTCTCATCATCCTTAGCCCCAAATGCAATAACACTCAAATCATCCCCCTTGTCTTTGTAATTTAGCTTTAAACCGTAACCCATCCTTTTGTAGGAGAACAATGTTTCCTTTTCCGTACCTACTGGTTCTTCCGCTTTCCGAAGCCTTCCAAACATAAGGCTGGCGCTTAGTTTTATTGGTGGAGTCAGCTCAAGCCCTACTCCTAAAAAACTATGTCCGCTTAAACTATAAGGCGAGAAACTCATGGCAGAATAACCCGCATGCAGCTTCACCCACTTGTAAGTTGGAGATATTCCTATCTGGTTAAAACTAACTCCACGCGATAATTCTACATCCTGATTGGAATAGGTAAAATTTAAAGGAATTGACCACTGTTCAAACAGTGACAAATTCAAACTGCCCGTAGCATAAAACGTATGTGCGTCTCTGCTGCGCTTAACCCCTATTGCCGAATAATTAACATTATTGGCTGAGATACTACCCGAAACACCAATCTTTTTTGCATTGATTACTTGCTCAACATCCTGAGCACAAACAACAAGAAATGAACTTAACTGAATAAACAGGAAACACAAGATCCGGGCAAACATCCGGGTTCTCTGATCTCTATTTCTCCTCAAACTTATTATATCGTGAACCCCTTTATTCATTTCTTACCGATAAATAATAAATTTGATTCGTCTGTTCTTTAATCTTTCCTGACCATATGCATTGGCAACAACTGGATTTGAGTTTCCTTCCCCAAAATAATCCACTCTGTTTCCTGCAATTCCATGCTGCTCGAAATAATCGGAAATAATTTCAGCCCTATGAACAGATACTTCCAGATTCTTCGCATCATTTACCATCATATCGGTAAAAACATGTATATGAACAATTGAGTTTTTATGCTTTTGCATCCGTTCAATCAAAGAGTCAATAAACTTCTTCAAACTCTTATCTATAATTTTGTGCTGATCAACGGTTGAATAATCCCAGTACTCATCATCCCAAACAAACTCCTCCTTCTTTTTGCGTACAAGTCCACTTGCATTTCTTATCTTATCAGAGAAGCCGGATTTCTTTTCCCGACTAAAATTCTTATTCAACGAAAGCATCACTTCATTGCTTGTCATGTAATTAGAATTTATTTTTGAAGATGTAATGGTACGGCCAACTCTTATTGAATAAAAAGATTGCGAAAACTCTAAAGCAAGTGCGTAGACTTTGTCCACAACGTACCGGGGAATTAAAGCAATACTTCCTTCCTTAAAAAAACCTCCGTTGGAATTCTTCCAATAATATCTCATATCCAAACCAAGATTTAACCACTCATTCTCATCCTGAAATCTCAAATCACCATCTGCTAACAGACTTAATTCATTCCCTAATAAAAGATTGTACCCAAACTGAAAACCGTATTGATAAGAAAGCTTCTCTTTTTGATCGTTCCCTGAAGTGTAAACAGGTCTATTTAAATTGGCCAGTGAGGCACCAACAAAATAGTTAAGACTATTATTTCGATACATTTTTTCGAGTCGAATTCCGGAGTTCCATGAAGAATATCCATCCGATACATCCTGAAAATTTTCATTAATAGCTAAACTTGGACTAAAACCTTCCCCTAAAACATACTGACTCCCCGTTGTAAAACCATTGTTGTCAAAAAAACGCTGAAGCACATTCCAGGAAATACCCAAACCTAAATTTAATTGATCCGACACTTTCAACTTATAGGCCAATGAAACGGCAAAACTCTCTTCCTTCAGCAAATCATCAGACGATAAATCATCAGACATAAACGACACCCCTACAGCGCCCAAATGGCCTCGTTTCTTATCATTTAAAACCGGCAAAACACCAGTAACCAGAGAGGTCGTAAAAGCAGAACCTGATTTAATTTTCTGAATGCGATTGTAGAAACTTACTTTTGCGTACGGTAACCCGGCAATAGCTGAAGGATTGTATTGCAATGGAGATTCTGTATAGTTAACTAAGGGTATTTTTTGAGCCTTGAGGTGAAATGACACGACAATAAAAACCAATAAAATTATTTTCCCTCTCATTCTGGATTACTGTTTTATCTAATTCTCTAGCTCAGGAAATTAACCTTAACAGGTTGAAATTGCCTAAAACTAATAAATTTTATATGTTACATTATTCGGCCAACAATAATAAACACTAATATGTTAATACACAATATTTTTTGTTAATATTTATTAAATAACACTCAATTTTATCAGCCTTAAAATAAATATTCTAATTAACAAGTAAATTAATGTTTAAATTTAATTTTATGTTGAAATGAGTAAAAGATTATATCTTCATCAGCTTCGAAAACAATATATTTCACAGCTCTCCACGCAACAAAATAAATTGACACATAACTCTTAAAAATAAAGACATACTGACATTACAGAATCACCCAACATCATTTTACTCACTCTAAAAACCTTTTTAAAGTGAATATTTTAAACAGAAAAACCTCATTAAAATAAAACGCAACTATGATTAATTTAGATGCATTATAACAAACAAGAGAGTATAATATCCCAAAGTTTTTCTCCAATTTTATTTTATTTATCTATATTCGAACATAATTTTCAAAACAAAATCATGAAATCAATTTTTAAGTTAATTACATGTGGTATTATTGTGTTATTTTTCTCAAACACCTCATTTACACAGGAGTTAAACAGAAAAGGGATACAATCCTTCTTTAAGGATGTAATATCAAATCCTGATTCATATCATAATACGCCAAGTGATTTTAGCACAAATAAGCTTGAAATCTTAAATGATTTAGAAGTATACAGAATTGATTCAATTGACGCAGTTCGAAAATACGCTTACCTTATTGCCAATAACCTAACTAAAAATGACACAAATTCTATCCTTAAACAGGATGTGGTTAATTTTCTGTTAAAAGGATTTAATGACTCAAACTCCGGCATCTGCGGTATTGTAAGCGATTTACTGAAAGATTACGCTAAAAAAAGCTATAACAATAAGGCCCGAAACAAAATTCTGGAATTACTCTACCTAACCCCCCCTTACTATCATGAACTAATCAGATTAGCTGGATATGTTAATCCTGACTCTACTCTAAAAAGCATTACAGAACTGCTGTTATCTGGAATTATCAAAAGCAATGAACCATACTGGGCAGCCAAACTGGCACTGGCAAGAATTGGAGATCATGCAGCAATGGAATTCTGTATGAAACAGATTAAGATGATGGAGGCAAATGATGATTTAGTTTATGATTACGTTCCTGATCTTATCTACACACATCAGAGAGAAGCTTTTGATTTTTTAATCGGGTTATTAAACAGCAATGAAAAAAACTGTGAGTCTTCCAATGCAGAATCGACAGAGATGATCGTATGCGGATACAGAATCATGGAGTATCTGGCTCCTGTAATAAAAGACTTTCCTCTTAAAATAAGTGATAGCGGAGATATAGACACGAATGATTATACCGAAGCTCTTCAAATATGCCGCGATTGGTTTTTACAACATCCTGACTACAAAATTATAAACGAAGAATACTAATTCTTCCCATTCCTGAATAGTAAAAAAATGAAAAAAATATTTTTAATCCCCATAGTTTGCCTTTGTTTTAATTTGTGTCTGGCTCAGTTTCAGGAGAAAGTTTTCACCAACATTCCCAATTTGAATAATAGTAAATGTGTTTGGGGCGACATCAATCACGATGGGCGCCAAGATTTAGTATTAATGGGCGAACAACCAGATAAATATGTAACCAGCATATATATCAATAACAATGATCACTTTTCTCAAATGATTGTTCCCGAATTAATACCTCTCAGCAATGGTTCTCTCTCCTTATTGGATTTTAACAATGACAACTACCTCGATTTATTTTATACCGGAATGGATACGGATGGTATTAAACACACTCTCCTGTTTAAAAATATCAACGGAAACTCATATGTAAAAATGGCAACATCATTCGAAAATGTCAACCTTAGCAGCCATACTTGGTTTGATTTTAACAATGATGGGTTTCTTGATCTGGTTTTGTCAGGTTTGAATGATAAAAATCAAATCATTACAAAAACATATATAAACAACAAAAATGAAAGCTTCTATTCACAAGAACACAATCTGGCAAGTATTTATTCAGGAAGTACAACATCAATTGATTACGACAAAGATGGATGGACAGATCTTCTAATCACAGGAAAATCGGAAGGCGCCCGCAGAATTTGTTATTTATATCGAAATGAAAAAGGCATTGCTTTCCATAAAGTAATAGAACTGGATGGTGTGACAGATGGAGATTCAAAATGGGGCGACATCAACAATGACGGATTCCCTGACCTTGTAATTGCTGGATATGATGGTGAAAACTATCAATCAAGAGTATACACAAACAATAAAGGAACTTTACAGTTTTCTCAAAACTTATCTGTTCCACTTGGTGGCTGCGATTTAGAATGGCTGGACTATGATGGTGATGAAGATTTAGATTTGATCAGCATAGGAGGAATTAACAATACAAGCCCAAAAACCGTGCTGTATACCAATGACAACGGTCTACTTTCTAATTCCAACATCGTATTTCCAAATGTTTTTGCAGGTTGCCTGGCCGTTACAGACTTTAATGGAGATGGTAAAGCTGATATATTCATTTCCGGCACGCAAATCCCAGAAGGTCCTAAATCTCTTTTCTATACTAATAATTTCAGTTTCTCATACGAAAAACCAGCCCCTCCAACCTTATTGAATTCAGTAACAAGTTATCCTAATGTATCTTTAAATTGGAACAAAGGCAGTGATAATATATCTACCCCAAGCAGTCTTCAATACAGATTAAAACTTGGAACCACAGCCGGCAGATCTGAATTCTATCCTTTTTATACTAATCTAACTACCGGTGAAAATTTATTGACTTCACAACATGAACTGTCAGACACAACTATCGAGTTAGCGAATCTCTCTGAAGGCAAATATTATTGGGCTTTACAAAGTGTAGACATTGCCGGCAATATTTCAGAATTATCTGATTTGCATCTGTTTTTCATTAATGCCCCAATAAGCTTAGGCGAAGATCTAAATGTTTGTCACGGCGAACAAATTCAACTATCAATTCCTGATGGCAATTACACCGCAAACTGGTATTCTAAAAGTAAAGGTGAAATTGCAAGCAATACGAACAAAATTTCTCTGTCAATTACCACTAATGATACCGTTTGGGTTAAATTGAACAAAAATTACGGAGGTGTTGTATACGACACAATTAATATTTTTTATCATGAAAACCCGATAATTGAATTAAATAATGAAACATACTCATGTTACGGTGAAAGTATAAGCTTACATCCCATAACAAATGGCACTATCCGGACATGGAAAACATTCCAAAACAAAATACTCAGTAATAATCTGAACTACAATGTACTTACTACCGAAAAAGATTCCTTGATTTTTGAAGTACAATCAGAATACGGTTGCGTTGCAAAAGATACAAGTTTTATATTTGTACACGAACTTCCTGTAATTGATTTAAAAGACAATTATTTTGCTTGTAAAAACCAACAAATCACAATTCAAACAAGTGACTACTATAAAACAGAATGGTTGAATCAAAATAAAAACTTACTATTTGAAAACACCAATAAATTCACTTATAAAGTCGACAAAGAATATGAATTTTATTTAAAAGTGGAAAATAAAGAGGGATGTTCATCAGAACAGAAATTTACACTCCATCCTTACTCCCTTCCATCAGCTTACGCTGGAAAAGACACCCTAATTTGCGAAGGTTCTGAAATTGAACTTGGACCGGATGTAATGGCCGAAGGTGGAAGATCACCATACAGATACATCTGGACTTCATCAAACAACAATTTCGTTTCCGAAGAAATGCACCCAAAGTTTAAGGCGCTTCAATCTACTGAATTTGCATTAAAAATTACTGACTCAAATGGCTGTGAAAATCGAGATACTACTGAATACAATATAAATCCGATTAGCAACATAGATGCAGGATTAGACAAATCGATCTGTGTTGGAGAATCATTAGAACTTGGCGGCAATCCTACAGCTCAAAATAGTCTTAGGGAGTATAAATATTTATGGATTCCTTCAACAGGACTTAACAATCCTAACATTGCCAACCCAACAGCAACGCCTTTGACAAGTACAGAATATCAATTAGTTGTTTCCACACACAATTGCGAAAACTTAACAGATAAGATAAAAGTCAACGTGCATCAAACACCAATCATCACAATAAAACCCGACACTATTGTGGGGGCTAAGCAAGAATTCAAGCTTTGGGCAAAAGGTGCAAACACTTATGAATGGACTCCGGAATTACCATTAAATGACCCTTCAAGCAATTCTCCAATAGCCAGCATTCCAGAAAATACAATATTCTCAGTAATTGGCTATTCTGAATTTGGCTGTCAGTCAGACCAGAAAAATATTAGCGTTCATGTAAACAACGAAATTTTCATCCCAACTTTATTCTCACCAAATAAAGATGGTAACAATGACAGATTCCTTGTGTACGGCACAGGGCTATCGAAATTAACAATTAGAATCTACAACAACTGGGGAAAAGTTGTTTATAGCAGCAATAACAATTCCGAAATTCAGAAAACAGGTTGGGACGGAAAAAACAACGGTAAAAATGTACCTGAAGGCAATTACATATGGGAATTGGAAGGAAGCTATTCTGATGGCCGATACTGGAAAAAAACGGGTACCATTTACTTAATGCGATAAAGAATGCAGTCCTAGAATAATATTTGGAGTATTATATAAAAACAAATTCGTCACCATTTTTTTATTAGAAGTCGAATTAAGTGAACTCTCAAGTGAACACTACATTTCAAACAGTAACAATACATTATAAATCAACCCTTTCAATATGGATGAGAAACTCCCTCTCTCTCCGCCATGCAGAAATGCAATAGAAGGAAAAGCCTTGTAAACTTAACGTTTACAAGGCTTTCTTCATTTAGTAACAAGGCAATTAAATACCTAAAACAACATTAAAAGGGTGTAGCATTCGGTGTAGATTGGAAAGCTTAATTTTGCTACACCGCGAACAGGTGCCAATACACTGCAATTTATCCTAATGAAAAATAAGCTATAGAAATATCTTTCTATTTGCTTCATCCAAAACTTCGTTTTCAAAACCATCAAGATATGTTTGCATTGTTTTTTCTGTCGTGTGACCCGGTCTTTCAAAGATAACTGCAATTGACACACCTGAGCACTTAGCAATGGTTCCCACTATCAACTCTCAGGTAAACACAAATAATCACACCAATATAAAAGACAATAAATCAATCGTTATTGTTCGCTTCCCTCCCACCTCTCTCCACAATTTAGGATTTATCCAAAAACAAAAGACTGTAAATTCAATGATTTACAGTCTTTTGTTTTACCTACTTTATAAACGATTCAATTCCTGTCATTAAACCATCGAGCTCAGCCAAACCCTTTAATCTACCTATTAACGGATAACCGGGATTGTACTGATGTTCGTAATCTGACAGTATTTTAATTCCGTGATCGGGACGAACCGGCATGCGCACATCTTCCCGCCCTTCGGCTATCCGGCGTTTCTGCTCTTTTAATAAAGCACTGATTATTTTTACCATATTCTGGCTTCCCGAGATATGGCCTGACTCATAAAAACTGCCATCTTCAAGCATCTGAGTATTACGCAAATGAACAAAATGAATGCGTTCCGAAAACCGCTCAATAGTATGTGGCAAATCATTTTCCCTGCGTGCAGACAAAGAACCTGCACAAAAGGTAATGCCATTATTTACTGATTTATTTGCTTCAAAAAGCCACTCGTAATCCTCCTCTTGCCCGATAATTCGAGGAAGACCCAAAACAGGAAATGGAGGATCATCAGGATGAATAGCAAATCGGACTCCTGCTTCTTCAGCCACAGGGATAACGTCATCCAGAAACAACTTTAAGTTATTGCGCATCGAATTTTTATCAAGCCCTTTATACTTCTCGATAAACTGCAGAAAAAGTGCTTTTAGATCCGTAACTGAACCATCAATCAAACCATCAATAAATCCTTGAGTAACTACAATAATGTTGTAAGCGAGCTCCTCTGCCTCCTCTTCCGACATTGATTCATATGCCTTGGTTGCTGCTGTCACAATCTCTTGTGGATAATCCTTATCGGCACCGGGTCTTTTTAGGATGTAGATATCGAAAGCCACAAAAGTGGGAAAATCAAAATACATAGACTCACCACCATTGGCCAGCTTGTAATGAAGATTTGTGCGGGCCCAATCGAGAACCGGCATGAAATTATAACAGATTGTATCAATTCCACACTCGCCCAAATTCCGAACAGATTTCTTATAATTTTCAATTAAACGGGGATAATCCTCCGAATGTAGTTTTATCCCTTCGGATACAGGTAAACTCTCTACCACACTCCATCGCATTCCTTTGGATTCTATCAATTCCTTCACTTTAAGAATCTCAGATTTTTCCCAAATTTCCCCGTTGGGGATGTGGTGTAAAGCGGTAATTACACCTTCAACTCCCATCTGAACCAACATATCCAGCGTAATTGGATCTTTAACACCAAACCAGCGCCAAGTTTTTTCTAATGCCATAATCTATGATTTATACACCACTGAATGAGCTAAAACCTCCATCAACAGGCAATATCACACCTGTGATAAAGGATGCTGCATCAGAACATAAAAATTGAACTGCTCCATTTAATTCTTTAATATCCCCAAATCGTCCCATTGGCGTACGTGCCAATACTTTTTCACTTCTTTCGGTATATGAACCATCCGGGTTAATTAATACATTCCGGTTCTGATCTCCAATAAAGAAACCCGGAGCAATTGCATTTACACGAATTTTTTCGCTAAACTTCGTTGCCATTTCCATGGCCATCCATTGAGTGAAAATATTGATTCCCGTCTTAGCTACAGAATATCCTAAAACACGGGTAATTGCAGAATAAGTTGCCATTGATGAAATGGTTATTATACTACCTTCCCCTTGTTTAGACATTGCTTCGCCAAAAACAAGACTTGGATACACGGTTCCATTCATATTGAGGTTATTTACTTTCTCAAAGTCCTCAATTTTCATATCGAAAACAGTTTGTTGTTCGGTAAGTGTTGCTCCGGGCAAATTACCACCGGCAGCATTTACTAAAATATCAACCTTTCCCCATTTTTTGATAATTGTTTCGCGAGCTTGTTTGAGCTCATCCATACTTAATACACTGGAAACAAAACCAATGGCCTCGCCACCCAATTCTTCCAACTCCTTTACCCGGTTATTCACATTTTTTTCCCGGATATCAAGAACAGCGACTTTTACTCCTGCGCTAATCAAACTACGGGCAATACTTCCTCCTAATACACCGCCCCCACCGGTTACTACGGCAACTTTTCCTTTAATTTCAAACATCGTTTAATTGTTTTAAACGTATATTATACGTTATCTAATTTGTATAAATTTTTTTAACTACTTTCTTTTAATCGATATAAAAAGGCTGGACGCTGTTTACCGCCGATTGTTTTTTCATTCAGTTTTTCAACCAGTTCCTGAGCCATTACTTTTTTTCTGAAATTTCTATTGTCAATTGTCTGTTGCAGAAAAGTTTCATACAAATACTGCATTTGATTGAGCGGGAATTTTTCGGGTAATAGATTCACTAAAATTGGTTTTCTCCAAATTTCCTGCTTTAACCACGTTAAGGAATATTCAATCATTGCATTGTGGTCGAAAGGCAATTTTTTAATATGATTCGTTTTACTCCACTTGATTCTTTTTGCATGCGCTCCTGCTATCAATTCAAACTGTTCCGGTTTCACCAAAGCACAATATAATATTGAAACAACTCTGCGATCAGGATAACGATTGGTTTCGCCAAACAAGCCTACTTGTGATAAAAAGAGATTTGACATTCCCGTTAACTCCTTAAGCAACCTATGAGCCGCATCATCGATATTTTCATCGATATAAATATTTCCACCCGGAAGTGACCATTCATTAAATTCAGGCTCCTTATCTCTTTTTATTAATAAGACCTTCAATTCTCCATTCACGTAACCAAATATGGCACAGTCAATTGAAACATTTAATAATATCTCTCCCATTGAATAATTAGTTTACGTACAATATACGTATATTATTTAAATAATAACAACTACTTAATATAGAAAATGGTTGCCCGCGGAATAACGGACAACCATACTTTTATAAGCTTGAAATATTTAATAAAAACAGACTGTTACCTATTTAGCATCATACTCAAACCAGTCAAATTCAGCCTCATTTGTTGACTCATGACCATTGCTGCTGGTATAAAAACCAATCATAGGTCCGGTAAAATCGGTACCGCTCTGACTAGCATTTACAGTAGCATCCTGAATATCGCCAATAGGCTGAAGCGAAGTTTTATCCTTGCCAAAATAAAATTGATATTTTAATTTATTTGCTTTTAATCCCAAGATTAAATTGCCTGACTTAACACGCTCCATAGCAACCAACTTTTCATCACCTTCTTTTACGCGATAAAGTTTTACAACATTTTCACCATTCTCTGATGATTTCACTAATCTGAAATTACGTGCATTATTATAAACAGCAACAAAACCAGCTTCTTCGTTATCATTGGCGGGATTAAAATTCACTTTTGTAAAAGATTCAAAAGAAAATTCGCTGATTCGCTGTGCCAATAATGAAGATTGCTCAAGTTTCGTCATCATTTGAGGACGAGTATCCAAAGTAATTTTGCCTTTTGAAATATCAAACCATTTCTCATATGGAGTACGCAGAAAAACCCATTTCAAAGCCAAATTATCATCATCAAATTCATCACGGACTGGATACGACTCAACAGGTGTCCAAGGCAAATTGGGCCTTTTTTCCTCGAAACGCACTTTACCAACTCCACGATTAAACAATGGCCAACCATCTTCAAACTCCATTGGTACAAGGTAAGTTTCGCGACCTAATAAATTTTTTCCCTCACACAAACGAACAGCTAACATCACAGCCCACCACTCATTATTTTGTGTTTGAATAATATCGCAATGCCCAACAGCAGAAATAGGATAATCGCGTCCCAAATTACGATGAGTTAATACCGGATTAATGTTTGAAGGTGTATACTTACCATTCACTTTGTCACTTTCAAAAACCGTTATGGCATGATTGAAACTTGTGCCCCCTTCGGCAATCATTAACAGGTACTGGCCATTTACTTTATATAGGTGTGGTCCTTCGCCCCAAACTGCATTTGTGGCATGACCAAAAGTGGCCTGAACCGGCTCACCCAAAAGTTGTTTTGTCTCCAAATCAAGTTGTTGAATAAAAACTCCATTCTGACCTTCCCATTCACGTTTCCCTGAAATATTATGAGCTCCAACATACCAACAGGTTCCATCATCATCCCAAAAAAGAGTAGGATCTATTCCTGGTGTATTTAGCCAAACAGGGTCACTCCACGGCCCTGCAGGATCTTTTGCCGTAACGTAAAAATTACCTTTGCAACCTACACAAGTCGTTATCATATAAAATAAACCATCGTGATAACGCAACGTAGGAGCAAAAATACCTCTCGATGCTCTCAATCCTTCATTCAGCTGCAACTGTTCAGGTCTGTCCAACACATGACCTATTTGTTTCCAATTTATCAAATCTTTACTATGGAAAATAGGTACTCCGGGAAACCATTCAAAGGAAGAATTGACCAAATAGTAATCATCACCTACCCGACAAATTGATGGATCGGGGTAAAATCCTCTTAAAATTGGGTTCTCGTAAGTTCTATTCGTTTCTGTGGTATTTTCTTGTGCTCTAAGTGCTGTAATTACGAGCAAAAATAATATCATCAGTGAAAATACATTCTTCTTCATCAGTTATGCTTTGGTGATTAAAATTCTCAACACGTATCAACTACCAAGTATCTGTTCTAAAAGGAGAAGCAGGCAAGCCTTCCTGATTAAACAGATTTGCTTTATTTGGATTGTCGGCCCAGGCATATCTGATTGCCTTAGGATTTTTCACCTGATCACTCCACACAATTATCTTGTTGCCAACAATTTTTGCTTTTGCCCAGACAAATTTCTTATCCTTCCCTGCTATTGCAAATTCTTTTAGCTCTCCATCTCCTTTCGCCAAAAGCCCGCTTCCTACATTTTCAAAAGAAAGAATTACCTTGTTTTTTTCAACCTTCATAGATTGATACACTGGACCTGAATAAACAACATGATCGTCGCCATAAGCAATCTTTTTTGCCACAAGAAGTAATCTTTCACCTACATCCTTCTTATTAAGTGGATGAATATCGTTCCACTCTCCAATATCAATGGTTACAGCCATTCCTGTATTTGGAATTGACAATATTTTGAGCTGAGCTTCCCTTAACATCGCCCAATTACTTTCTGACGGCTGATCTTTAGGCGACATAAAATTAGGTAACTGAACACATAAAAAAGGAAAATCACCTTGCCCCCATTGCTTTCTCCAATTTTTAATAAGAGATGATAACAGATGTTCATACTCATTGGGGCGACCAGTATTAGACTCTCCCTGATACCATACCGCACCTTTAATTTTGTAGTTCAATAATGGAGCAATCATTGCATTGTATAAGCCTCCTGATTTCCATCTAATAAAAGTTGGTCCTTGTAAAGGCTCCATTGCCACTCCCAGTTTGTACTTCCATTCTCCTTTAAGATCTATTTGAAAATCATCGAATACGATTTGATATGGCTTACCGGCTACAAAACCACCTCTTCCACCATTACTGATCACGCGAATAGAAATCGTATTTTTTCCTTCAACCAATACTCCTGCAGGAATTTTATACCGACGAGGTGGATATTGATAGCTGGTGGATCCAATAAATTTGCCGTTTACAAAGACAGAATCGGCATCAACAATTCGCCCCATATTTAGTAAGCCCTCTTTGTTACAATATTCAGCAGGAATTTCAATTTCCTTTCGAAACCAAACAACGCCATTCACATTTCCCAACTTCCCATCAGCCCAATAACCAGGAATGGTCATGCTACTCCAATCTGAAGTATTACTATCTTTAGCCCACCAGTTTCCTTTCTGACCTTCGTCATTTACTGTTGATTTTTGATACCAATTATTACTTCTACGATTATCACTTTGCTCAATTGAATCAATTACAGCTTTATTTTTAAACTTCTTCAATTCGGCACTATAAGACGGAAACTCTTTAAGCGCCTCCTCACTTAACCAAGCTTGTGCCGGAGAGCCACCTAAACTACTGTTAATTATACCAATAGGAACATCATATTCTGAATTTAATTTATTGGCGAAAAAATAAGATACTGCTGAAATATTATTAATCGTGTTCTTATTAATATCTACCCAATTTCCATCCGGCAAATCATTTTTAACAGTGTTGAAATTGTATTTCTTTGGCACTTCAAAATATCTGATGTTTCTGTTATCGGCTTTTGCAATCTCTTCCTTGTAAAGAGGACTCACTCTTCGCATGGGCAATTCCATATTGGACTGACCTGAACAAACCCAAACATCACCAACTAAAATATTTTTAAGATGAATCGTATCGCTTGCGCAGATATTCATTGCATAAGGGCCACCGGCTTTCTGTGCAGGAAGCATAACAAACCATTCTCCCTTATCATCGGCAATGGTTTTATACAGAGAATCTCTGTAGTTAACTGATACCTTTTCATTCTTCGCACTCCATCCCCAAATTTTAACATCCACATCACGCTGAAGCACCAATCCATTTGAGATCAGTTTAGGCAAACGCAACTGAGCTGATACCATAAAAGGCATCAAAAACAGACTGCCCAAAAGAATAAAAGAAAGAGCTTTTCGATTAAAATACATTCCGTAATTTTTTTTAACTATAATTTAAAAATTGAATTCTCTTGCCTTAAACAATCAAAACATATGCCTAATCGGCCATTCCATCAATTGTTTTAATAGAACCATCTTCATTGTATTCCAACTCTGTAACTTTCATGCTGCGAAGCCATGTTTTTCCTCCTGATGGCTTGGAATCGTGATGAAACAGGTACCATTTCCCCTTAAATTCGCAAATAGAATGGTGTGTAGTCCAGCCTACTACAGGTGTAAGGATTACTCCCTTGTAAGTAAAAGGGCCATAAGGTGAATCACCAACAGCATAACAAAGCAAATGAGTATTTCCGGTTGAGTAAGAAAAATAATATTTGCCATTGTACTTATGCATCCACGATGCTTCGAAGAAGCGGCGATCATGATCTCCAGCTTTTAAAGGCTCTCCATTTTCATCTAAAATAACAAGGCTTTTAGGTTCTTCGGAAAATTCCAACAGATCATCTGACATTTTTACAACCCGAGCCGGTAATGAAGGCTCATCATCGGCAGGTTCGGAACCACACTCCTGTGCTTTATTGTTTCGGTAACGTTGCAACTGTCCTCCCCAAAGACCACCAAAATACATATAATGCTGACCATCCTCATCTTCAAAAACTGCAGGATCGATGCTATAACTTCCAGTAATAGGGTGCTTTTCAGGAACAAAAGGCCCTTCAGGCTTATCGCTTACTGCAACACCGATGCGGAAAATATCTGTTTTATCTTTTACCGGAAAATATAAATAATACTTACCGTTCTTATGAGCAACATCAGTATCCCACATTTGACGACCGGCCCAAGGCACATCCTGCACATCCAAAACAACTCCATGATCTGTTACTTCACCATCTATATCATCCATTGAAAACACATGATAATCTCGCATATCAAAATGATCGCCATTATCATTTTCAGGAATACCTGATTCGATATCGTGAGATGGATAAATATATAGCTTGCCGTTAAATACGTGTGCTGATGGATCTGCGGTATATAAACCATCAACTAAATACCTTGGGTTCTTCATTATTTTATTTTTTTCAAGCTCTTTTATCAAGCTTTATTCATATTATTAAATCGATAGAATAAGTGTATCAAATTCTTATTTAAATGACACTTTGGAATAAACTCTTTAACCGATTACAGATCTTCGTTAATTATTTTTTCAACAATTGGTTTTGCTTTATACTCTCTGTCAAACAAAAGAGGATAATCTGTACGTCCGTTAACAGGCCAATAATTGCGCCATGACTGAGCATCACTAACTCCCCAAAGGGTAACACGGCTAATTTTATTGCTATGTTTATAAAACAATCTGAAAAAATCCTGATATCGCTCTGTCATTTTTGTACTAATCAAATCTGGAAGTCCATTGGCGTATGGGTTTAACTCTTTCTTAAATTCAAAATTTAAAGCTATATCGGCTCCAGCATTCATATTTGGCATAGGAAGAACAGTCAAATCCAGCTCCGTAACCATCACTTGAACACCCAATTCGGAAAAAGCCACTATGCTTTTCTCAAAATCCTCAATCGTAGGATCATCCATTGAGATGTGCCCCTGCATGCCAATACCATCAATTCTTACTCCTTGTTCCTGCAATGATTTCACCATAGCCACAACCCCTTCTCTTTTCCCCTTTTTCGCCATCGAGTAATCATTGTAGTAAAGCTCAGCTTCCGGGTCAGCTTCATGTGCAAATTCAAATGCCAGCTTAACAAAGTCTGCACCAATTATTTCATAAAATTTGCTTTTGCGCCAGGTTCCATCATCCAAAATAGCTTCATTTACAACATCCCAGCCTTTTATAATTCCTTTATAACGACCTACCACTGTGTGTATATGACTTCTCATTCTTTCAATAAGAACATCTCTCGAAACATCATTTCCTTGCTTATCTACGAAAAGCCAATCTGGTGCCTGAGAATGCCAAATTAGAGTATGCCCCGTTATAAATAGCTTGTTATCAAGCCCAAACCGGACAAATTTATCAGCCATATTAAAATCAAACTCACCTTCAACAGGTTGAACAACTTCACTTTTCATCACATTTTCAGCTACAACAGCATTAAAATGTTGTTTTATGATTTTTATGGCAGGGGTGTCAGCACCAACTATTTGGGCACTATTTAATGCTGTACCTATATAAAACCTATCGCCAACAGCCAATTTCAATGATACTGGCTTTACTTCTGTTTTTGAACAACTGCACAATACTCCAAGCAGTAAAAACGCCCAAAAACCGGGGTTGTATATTTTTTTAAATCGATTCATTAATTATAAGTTTTCTAATTTGTATTTTATGCCAGACTAAGCAGTAAATGTTTTTTTTCTTAGGATCATCAAGTTCGATGCCTGAAAAACGATTCTCCTACAAATCACTATCTAGGAACGCTTAAAATCAGTCATTAATCCTCGTCTTTTGCTCAATTCATCTTCAATCTCTACTTCCTTCTTTTTATCAATCTTGTAGAAGAATAAACATCCTATTGCAATAAAAAATGTAATAGTTGGAAATACGCTTAAAGAAAGTTTTATACCATTAATTGTTTCAGGACTTTGAACATCCAGCAGATGATTATACCCATAACTTGCTAAAATTCCCGCTACTAAAGCTCCACCAACGCTCAAACCTGCTTTTAAACCAAATATCATTGCTGAAAAAATAATTGCAGTTGCCCTACGGTTATTTTTACATTCGGAATAATCTGCAACATCGGCAATCATTGCCCACAACAGAGGTGTGGTAATTCCATAAAAGAAACCATGCAACAACTGACTTATAAATACCAAAGCTATAGATTCCGGAGAATAAAAGTAAAATAAAAGCAAACATAAAGTGGCAAGAAAAAGACTCACTCCAAATACATCTCTTTTGCCATATTTATCGGCCAGCCCCTTTGAAAACATAATCCCAATAATCATGAAAATGATTCCTCCGGCATTAAAAAGACTAAAACCTGATGTTGCAACATCTTCGGGCCACAAGAAGCCCACAAAGCCCATATTTGACAAAAGATTATTTAAACCACTAATAAAAGCATTAAAGCCAATATCATTTAAAAAAACTGCTAAATGTTGTTCACTTAAATAATTCTCGAAATAAAACACATACATACCGCCTTTCAGCGACAGCGTAATAAATACGAATACAGTAACAACAAGCATTACAATCCACGGCCTGTTTTTCATCAAATCTTTAACATCTTGTTTTACCGATGTTGTTTCTGTTTGAGTCGAAACCACACGTTCCTTTGTTGTTAAGAAAGTGATGATAAAAAAGACAATACCAACAAGTGCAAAAACTCCCATTACATTTTCAAAGCCTTTTGCCTTATCGCCGTCACCAAATATTAACACCAATGGCAATAATAAACCTTGAACTATGAATTGAGCTACCATTACTGCAGTAAAACGATATGATGAAATACTGTTGCGTTCTGCCATATTTCCGGTTAAAACGCCACTCAGAGCCGAGTAAGGTAAGTTATTGGCACTATAAAGTAGTACTAATAAGATATAAGTAATAAATGCGTATGCAATTTTACCTCCCGGACCAAACTGCGGCGTACTAAAAGCCAATAAGGCCATTAGCCCAAAAGGGATTGATGTCCAAAGAATCCATGGACGAAATTTCCCCCACCTTGTTTTGGTACGATCAGCAATAACACCCATTATCGGGTTAAAGCATGCTCCAATCATACCTCCCGAAAAAATAATTACGGAGGCTGTTCCTGCCGGAATCTTATACACATCGGTATAAAAGAAGGCTAAAAACGTCATCAACGTTTGAAAAATGAGGTTAGCCGCAAGGTCGCCTAAGCTGTAGCCAATCTTTTCAACTACCGATACTTTATCTGATTTTAATGTCATTTTGTAATATTTAATACTGACTTTATTATTCGATGTTATTTATTAAAAAAGTGGCTCCTTATAAACTTTAATTACTGTGCGAGCCACCCAAACTGTCAACCAAAAATACTTGTATCGAAATAAACTCTCGTGATGCTGTGTTACACAAATTTGTTAGTTTGTTACATGTTTTTCATTCCCGTTACATTTAATTTCATTTTGGTTACATCTTTGTTTTAACCATATGTTTTAAATACAATAAATCAATGGTAAAAAAACCGCACACTAATTGTTACCAATAAAAAACACACCTTACTGTAGTAGTGTACTATCTTCCTTAAAAGTAATTTTGGGGTATTGAGCAGTAAGAAAAATCCACATTTTATCTTATCCCAAATTAACACCAAAACAGGCCTTATAAAAAGTTTCTTTTCAGCTATATCTTCGTTAAAAAAGATGCATCGTAACATGGCTATGCTTTACTTTTTTGCCTCGATACAGCTAAAAATTAATTCATTTTATTTAAAGTCTGTTTTGAAATTAAATTGGTATTAAAACACTGCACTTGATTCCTGTCTAAACAAACAGAAAACAACAGCGACCAGATATCTCCATCCTGACTTAAGAAACCTCTCCAATATTCAAACCTCTCCCATCAAACATAGAAAATGGGACAATATAAATTCCCCCATTCTTCTATTATTTTACCTCAAATCATTTTACTGATTTATATATTCACCTGTTCTATTTTATATCGTTTTTTCCACAATATCAGGATCTCGTTTTTACCTACAAAACTTTATATCCGATACTATTCTGCGAAAGGATATGCTCCAACAAATGGCAATTTAGGATTTACGGGACTTTGCAATAACTGATATACTTCTTCAGGTAATGATGTTGCTGCACCTTTCCCTTTAAAATCCGATAACAACTCATAATTGCCTAACAAAAGACTTTTAAATAATGGTCCGTTATAACGAGCTAAACCGATACTGCTTTTTGCATATTCCGGATGTTGCTTGTAAAAAGCTTCAGGATTACTATAATTTGCCTGACATTCGGCATTTTTAGTATCGCTCAGCCAAATATCAAGCTTAGCATCATTTTTACTCACATAAGCATTGTGATCTAAATATTTAAGGGCTGGCTCTTTTAGTTCTCCGCATAAAACATCGGGTTGCCAGATCAGCAAGAGTGGACCGTTGTATTTTTCATCTTTCACCATCAGATTATTCACAAACTCATGTCCGGTGCGTTCATCAACATCAGGTCCGGTGCTCGGATGCCAACCGAAATGATCTCCCTGAGCACTTCGCTCATTTCTTCCAAAACAAGCCAGACTATTAACAAACGTATTCTGATACACTTTTACATTATTGCTATTCAGAATCAGAATACCATGATCGCAATTCGTAAACACATTACCTGCACAAACGGCGCCCTTGGATATTTCAAAAAAGAATCCATTACGCGAAGGCCAAACACTATGTGGCTGAAAGTTATTGTTAGGGAATCCAACCCCCTCAACCCAATTGTTAATAAATCGACCATCAACATTACCAACATCATACCACACACCATTTGAATTCGGCAGATCAATTACAAGGTTATCATTAAACACAACCCGATTACTTTGATTAAATATTTTTACTGCTGCAGGAAAATAGCCAACCAGATTCTCAATATTATTACGTGTGAAAATATTCTTTTCGATTAAAGCATCATCGGAGCTAACCAAATATAAACCTTCAGTACTTGTATCGCTAATTTTACAATGCTTAAAGCTTATTTTATCGCCTATCAGATTCACACCAATTCGACCACAATAGCTCATGGTGCAATTTTCTATAGTTGTACCAACAACATCATTACCATGCTCATAATCAGCTGACAAACCTTCCGGATAATACCCCTCAACCTCGATAATCCGAAAAGGATATTGAGTAATTGTAATTCCTTTAATTACCGGTCCGATCCCATCAGATCCTTTGCCATGCACATCCTTTGTTGTTCGAACCAATCCGGTTGCAAAAGCAGTAATTTCCACCTCTTTATTTGTTGGATCGGTACCAATATAAACTTGTTGGGTTTCGTAATTAATAAAATATGTGTCTTCATTAACTTCTCCTTCCCAACCTACTGACTGCAGAAAACGTCCATCAACAAAAACCAAGTCATCATTAAACCGATGTAAGGGAGTTATTTTTCCGTACACATCCTTTACCCACCAATCCTGAGGTTTGGATGGAAATAAATGTGACCATGAAGTACGCCACAACCCATTTTTTAATTTTTCCCATTCAGTTGCAACTAATGTCCCTTTTATTACAGCTTGTTCATCTTTATAGGGCTGCATTGTTATTCCCTGATTCAAGGTCAAATTGCCTGTACGGTAAATTCCGCCTCTCAAAACAATGGCATCACCCGTTTTCACCCTTTCAACAGCCGATTCAATATTGGTTGGCTCCGATAGCTTAAGTCCTTTTGCATCCTTACTCCCATCCGGAGATACATAATAGATGGTACCATCAACATTTGGTAAATCATAGCTTTTATGTATTGGACCATATGATCCTCCCGAAGGCTGAGCCAATACTCTTTCTTGTTTTAAGAAAAAAAATAAAGATATAAATGATAAAAGAAGAATAAATTTATTTCCTGTAGTTTCCATAATCACTTTTATTTCTGAATTTTACTTGTACATTTTACACTCCGGAGATCCCAAATAAGATGGTTTGAGTCCACCATTATCAATCATCAATTTTTGAAGCACAATTCCCGGATCAATCAACCAATATCTTACAATATGGGTTTCTGTATTATTCAGTTTGTGCTTTGACTTTCTTACTAATTTATTATCGGATACCGCTGTACACCACCATTCTGCGTAATTCCAATCCTTACCTATACAACCTTCATGCAGGTTAATAATCTGAGGTTCTTCATCATCTACAGATACCGCATATTTTAATCCGTCTTTATTCTTAAAATCCTGCGTTGGTGCCAAACACATAAAAAGAGTAATGGAATCATTTTTAGGTTTATTAAGCAATGTGAATGTATATTCCAAATGTGAATTGTCCTTACTAAACTCCTGATAACCTTTATTTACCGGCAATGATGTTACACCTCCTTTTGTGTTTCCCAAACCATTTATCACTTCCCAATCAAATCCCTGACTGGTACTGCTTGAATTAAAGTCTACAGCTTCAATGCTTACCACTCCGTTGTTCTCAATAAATCCTTGTAACTTCTTTTTATTCAGATCAATTTTATCTGCAATAACACCTAGTTCAATCACCTGACCATTACCAGATATAGAAATTGTTCCTGCTGAATTACCAACAGGAAGTTGATCCCAGTTAACAGAAACAAAATGCCGATCTTCCTCTTTTAGATTATTTTCTGTTTCACTGATTTTCAACCATTCAGGAGCTTCAATTTTATAACCTATTGCTCTTTTTCCAGTGTTGAAAAGCTCAAAATAAAATTCCTGCTGATTGATATTATCGAAATTTGAAAGATTCGCGGTAGAATCATGCTTTGTCCAAATTTTATCTTTCCCTTCAATCTTTATACAAAGTTGTCCTACTTCCGGTACTTTCAAATAGGTTATCTGAGGCATCGTATTACTGTCCGGCTGGTTCCAATAGGTATAACCAATATGCTGCTGTGCCATCATATAATTCCACTTACCATCAGCTAATTCAGTATGAAACTCAAGAGTAAGCAGTGAATCACGCTTAAAAAGTTCAACTACTTTATCAGCCATTAAGTTGGTTACAGCTCTTTTTTCTTTAGCATATTGCTTATTTTTAGCCAAATACAAATACATTTCATTCAGATTGGCACAAATGCTTACTGGGAAATAAACCAATTGATAAAATGCATCCTTTTGATTCTTATCTATTATATCATATAGACTTTTAGCCTTTTGTGCTAAACGATTGTAATCCTCAACTACTTTTTCAAATTCCCGGTAATGAATCAAACTATAGGTATGATCGTCCAATAATTCAGGTGTGCGACGCCTGTTATATTTTGTATATAAATCCAGCAATTCAGCGATTTCTTCTGCATATTTTCCAGAGAATTGTTCTGATGCCCAATTCGTTGTATATTCTGATAATTCATTTACAGTAACCGACTCAGGATTCCATGCATAGTCGAAGAAAAATGAAATAGGTAACTCCATTGGTTTCAAGTCGCCAACATTCACAATCCAAATACGATCAACCCCGTGTTCATATGTTAATCTTAATTGTTCCCAAACCCGCGGTAATGAATTCGTATTGAGCCACTTGTAATTACGCGGACCTCCCACATAATCAAAATGATAATACATACCGTAACCTCCCGGACGTTCAGCAGCTTCTGGTTCCGGCAATACCCTAACATTTCCCCAGTTGTCATCACAAAACAATAGTGTAACATCATCAGGTACTTTCATACCTTTGTCGTAATATTCCTGAACTTCTTTGTATAAAGCCCAAACCTGCGGTGTTTCATTAGCTGGCTTCTGAGTTACCTCTTCTATAATTTTTCGTTGATTGGCAACAATATCTTCCAGTAGTTCGATGTTGGTTCCTTCTTCCATGGCTTCATCGCCATCTCCTCTCATAGCCAGAGTAACAACACTTTCCTTATTACCCATTCGTTCAATTCCCTCTTTCCAGAAAGCATCCAATTGGCTTTTGTTGCTCTTATAATTCCATGCTTTTCCACCGTATGGTTTCCATTCTGCATGCGCTCTCATCAATGGTTCATGATGTGATGTGCTCATTACAATTCCAAATTCATCTGCCAGCTGAGCATTTAAGGGATCGTCGCTATTAAAACTTGCCCACCACATAGCAGGCCACAAGAAGTTGCCTTTTAAGCGTAAAATCAATTCGAAAACATGCTCGTACATTTGATGATTGAATCCGCCGTAATTCTCAACTGCCCATCGTCCTAAAGCTGGTTCCTCATCGTTAAAAAAAATACCGCGATATTTAACTTTTGGCTCACCCAAATTATATCTGCCTGCTTTAATAAATACCTCGGAGTGCTTTTTTACAGGTACATCAGCCCAAAAATACCAAGGAGAAACTCCCATTTTACGGCTAATATCGAACATGCCGTAAATTGTGCCTCTTTTATCGCTCCCGGCAATCACTAAAGCTCTATCGACGTTTGGTAAAGGATTCTCAACTACTTCAATTAAACTATTATCCCATTTCCCCTTTACATCATTCACTTTCAACTTTCCTGATGCAATTAGATCCTCTATTATCTGACTTTTTCCAATTGTACCAATAATGATAATGGTACCTTGCGGCTTTTCGCCAATGTGTAAAGAATTGGTTACTCCTGTTACTTTTTCGATGTCTTTTTGAAATAATTCAGCGACTTTGATTACACCTGAATAGTCTTTATCGTCAATATATATGGGAGTGCCTTTTTGAGATTTTACTATCGGGAAATTGTTCTCATTTACTAAAAAAGACACAAATTTATTCTCACTTAATTCCTTACCTGTATCATTTTTACAAGAGATTATACTGAACAAGACAATCAACTCTAACACAATAAATCTTATCATATTGATTTTATTTGTTTTTATCATTAAACTGAAACACATTACCCCAGGCATCAGGGAATTAAATCCCTGTTAACAAACAGATGAAACGTCCATGTATAAAGCTTTCTACACACAGGGAGGTGATTATATGGTAAGTTCCATGGCCGTAAAATAAAAATTATAAACAGATGAAACTTTCGACAACTGACCCAATTGTTATAAAAAAAGTCAGCATCTGTAATTTCTAAAAAATTTCACTTATAAATCGGCCTTATTAATTTTGAAAAATTTAAATATTTAGAAATACGCAATCAATTGTCTCAATTCAAAAATATCGGATACTTCTGTAATATTACATTTCAATTCCGCAAATCTCTTTTAATTTTAAAAATGTCCGCAAGTTGAACCCACGGACAGTTTATTCTTACTAATTCTTACTAAATAAACGTATCAAACCTACTTTCTTTTCAAAAGGAATTGATGTCACCAACTCCAATTTACGAAAATGCAGTTTATCAATTATTAATATCCATTTTTACTCATAATATCCTGGATTCTGATAAGCTTCTTTTTCAGCCTCGCTCATTTCCATACCATCAAGCTGGCCTTGTGGAATAGGTCGAAGATAAAAATCAGGTGTTATATTCCGAGTTATGGTTTTAGGTGTGTGATCTGTAACTCCAGATCCGCAAATTTCATAACTGCCGGCGATTTCCGCCCATTTCTGTGTACGTACCAAATCGAACCAACGATACCCTTCACCAAAATATTCCCGTGAACGTTCAGCTAAAATATAGTTAATGTCTAAAGTAGTTGGAGTGGCAGCAATCATAGCAGCGCTGTTATCAACATCTTTAGCCACATTCCCATTATTATCAAAGCTCCACTTTCCTGCACGAGCACGGATAACTTTGATCAAATCTACAGCAGTTAACCCACCTTGAGTTGTTGCACCCTTTACGGCTGCTTCGGCTGCGATAAAATACAACTCCGAGAATTTATATATATTGAATGGACGAGTCGATGCAGCATTAGGTTGCCCCAAAGAAGTCCCATTGTCAGTACGATAAACACCAAGCTTCCAAAATCCCGGATACTTATATCTACTTATACCACTTGGATTCATAACAAAATCTGACCTTCCAGGTAATGTGCCGGCGCCAACATTACCACCTGTAGCTGCGTCAGTTCCCCAAACCAGAGCTGGATCGTCCTCGTTCAAGATTGTTAATACTGCATCACCAGGTACAATCGACATACCATTTGCATTAATTAAAGATGTTGCAGCGACTCCACCTTTTGGCCAGTTACCACGCCATACAGTAGTAAATGTTGCATCGTAACGCGAATCATTCGTTTTGTCGGCAAAGGTATTTTTAACAACACCGATAGTAGGAGCCATACGTGTCCATGGTCGACCCAAGTGTTGTTCTGCTTCTCGCTGAACAGAACTTACACCATCACTTCGAAGCACTGTATAATTCCAGGTCAACATCCAAACAGCAAAATTATCTGCACCACCGCCACCACCATAGGTAAGGCTGGATCCATTATAAAATTCGCTGTCCTCGGTATGATCAGCATATAACACACATTCTTTATTACGGTCATTTTTACCCACATTCAGATCATAAAATGTTGGCATTAAACCAAAAGGTCCTGGATCAGCAATCCCGTCTGTTGCCACATTATAAGCTTGTTGAAAATACCATGCAGCATCATGCCCGCTTGGGTCAATTCTATCACTTGCAGGATAAGTCGGAATATTGTTTGGGTTTTGCAACCACCATCCATAAGTCAAATAGGCTTTAGACAAACATATACGAGCAGCGGTTTTAGTCGCAGCTCCAGTTACCCGACCTGTTGCCGGCAAATCTTCAATGGCAGTTAACAAGTCAGGGAAAATAGCTTTGGTATAAACTTCAGGAACTGTGTTTCGCACAGAAGTTCTTGAGGCACTGGTGTTAAACTTTAGCTCTCCAGCACCTAAATCCAATGGAACTCCACCAAAAGTTTGTACCAATAAAAAATAATCAAATGCACGGAAGAACCTAGCCTCAGCAATAATTTCATCTGAAATACCAATAATCTCAGCATTCTCTATAATACCACTTGCAGTGTTTATATTAGAAAACGCGTTTCCCCATAAAACATTAGTATTGGCACCTGTTGCAGTAATCGACCCTACACCTGACATATCCATATCCTTAAAGTTACCATCAGCGCTTTGCGCATATGTAACTTCATCGGTTCCTGTCAGGCAAGAATTAAAATAGTATGCATTACCATAAATGTACCGCAGGTGTGCATACTGAGAGGTTATTCCTCCCAAAACACCTTTCTCGGTTTTAAAGTATTCAGGCGTATACTTACTACGTGGCTGTTCCTCTAATACATCGGTACACGCTATAAAGAACATGGTCATCAACATTGTTCCTATAAGAGGTTTTTTATAATTAAATTTCATAATTTTTAAATTTTTAAAATGTTAATTCGATGCCGATCACGTATTTACGAACTGAAGGAGTGTTATATCCCTGAGTAAGTATACGTTTCATGTTATCAGAATAGGCAACTGCCGCATTTTCGTTTCCGTAAGAGTTGGTTTCCGGATCTAAACCGGTTTCTCTAGTATAAGGCGAGAACAACACAAATGGATTCTGTACAGTAGCATAAAGTCTTAATTTATCAAAACCAGCAGCCTCAATAATTTTTTGGCTGAAATTGTAACCAAGAGATAGAGAACGTATTTTTACATAAGATGCATCAAAATAACCTAATGTACTGCCGTATTTAGGATTATCACCTGACTGACTACCTCCGGGAAGAGGATATTTGGCGCCAGTATTATCAGGCGTCCAATAATCAACATCTACATTACCCCTACGTCCGGTTAACATGTTAAGGTAACCTCCTGACGAGTATAATGTACTGATGAGAGTCCCGCCATGTTGAAAAGCTCCAACCAAACTAAAATCAAACCCTTTATACGCAACGCGAGTATTAAAACCACCCTGAAAATCAGGTTCAAGGTCCATTACCTGTAAATCTTCTGGTCCAATTTTTCTTGTAGGTATACCATTTTCATCGTAATCACCATAATACTGAACCTTTATCATACCTATATTTCCTCCAGGTTCATATGATTGAAGGTTTGCATCACCTTCCTGCCAAATTCCTATTCTTTTATAATCATAAACAACATTTATTGGATGTCCAACAAACCACCAGTTTCCTTCATCTCTAGTCTGTCCCGAAGCAAGAGAGGTTAATTTATTTTTATTGGAATAAAAATTAACACCAACATCCCATGTCCAACCGTTTACATCATCCAGAATCACACCGTTAAGAGAAAGCTCCAATCCTTTATTTTCTGTGGTCCCAATATTTTGAGTTACACTTGAAACTCCTGATGTAGGAGGTAAACCAACACCTAACAGAACATCTTCCGTTTTCGTAATATAGTACTCGATAGCACCACTCAATCGGTGATTCAAAAGCGCAAAATCCAAGCCATAATTCCAGGTTTTAGAAAATTCCCATCCTAAATCATTGTTAGGCAATTCTGTTACATAAGTTCCAGTAGAATAGGTAGTCCCATTATTATAGGGTCTGGTACTTAAAACACCTAGTGTAGCATATGGTTTTACAGATTGATTTGAAGTTTGTCCAAAACCAACCCGAAGTTTTAATGAATTTACTGCGGTGATATCAGACATAAAGGATTCGTTTGCGATATTCCAACCTACTGACAAAGCTGGGTATGTATGCCACTTATGTCCTTCTGCCAACCTTGAAGAAGCATCGGAACGTATTGTAGCACTAATCATATATCGATTATCATAGGAGTACATTGCACGTCCCATATAAGACATCAATCCACTTTTTTCATAATTCTGATACTCCGGATTAACAGTAATTTCTCCTGCAGCACGGCCCAGATTATAAAATTGAAAAGCATCTGCTGGAATATCCTTAGCAGAAACATTAGAGCTATTATACAACGTTTCCTCCACAGAATACAAACCTACAACATTAATAGAATGTTTACCGAACCTACGGTCGTAGGTTAAAAGATTTTGAACTACCCAATTAGTATTTCGCGAGTTACTGATTCCGGCTGTAGAAACAGTGGTTGCATTAGAACTGCCTATACCCTCTCCGGTATAATTTCCATCGTTGGTCGTGCGTAAATTACCGGCAAGACTAATTCTATACTTTAAGCCTTCTACACCAGGTATTTTTACTTCAGCAAACAAGGTGTTATAAGAAGCAAATGCCTTTTTCTCATCAATGTATCTATCGCCTAAAGCATTTACAATATCTTTTGTCTGATTCCAGCTTTCATCTAATGGCATCTTTATGGTTCTTTTCCAATTACCATCAGCATCATAAGGGTCCGCGATGGGAGACATACTTAAAACACCATACATACCCATTCCATTTTCACTCTTGGTATAATTATTATTTGTGCTAAAACCTATACGGAAATAACTACCTATTTCCTGATCAATAGAACCATGCAAAGTTAATCGGCTAAAATCCGTTCCTGGAGTTACAGCTTCTTCTTTGTAGAATCCAGTACTAAAGCTATAGCTTCCTTTTTCAGTACCACCTGTAAGCGCAATGTTATGATTGGTTACATTAGCGTTTCGATACCACAGATCCTGCCAATTTGTATTTACATCATCGGCTTCATCCACTCCATTTGTATACTTATTGGCTAATTTACGTAATTCAACAAATTTGGATCCCTCCATCATTGGGTAGTCAGAAAAAACAGTATTTATACCTTGATAACCATTATAGGTAACCTGAGCGCTTTTTCCTTTTTTCCCTGTTTTAGTGGTTACCATTATAACACCATTTGCACCACGCGAACCATAAATAGCTGTTGCAGAAGCATCCTTAAGAATATCAATAGTCTTAATATCAGTAGGGTTGATATCGCTGATAGATCCCGAAAATGGCATTCCATCAAGTACCACCAAGGGGTCGTTATTGGCTGTTAGCGATCGTGACCCGCGAATACGAATCTGCATTAGTGCACCGGGTTTACTTGAGGTTTGCTGCATATTCACACCCGCTATACGTCCCTGTAAAGCTTGCGAAATATTTGCAGATGGCACTTCCCGCATCACTTCACCCTTAATATTAGCAACGGAACCCGTTACAGCTTCTTTACGTTGGGTACCATAACCAACAACTACTACTTCATTAAGGCCCACAACGTCCTCTTTTAAAGTAACATTAATTGTCGTTTGATTATTAACACTCACAATCTCAGCTAAAAATCCAATGAACTGAAATTTCAACTGTGAATCTCCTGGCGCTTCCAAAGAATAGTTGCCATCTATATCCGTAATGGTTCCTTGGGTAGTTCCTACTATAGAAATGCTAACTCCTGGCAAGGGGACTCCCTTAACATCTTTAACTGTTCCTTGAAGCGATAAGCTTTGCGCCATTGCTCCAAAATGTACTGTTAGAAAGAGAAATAGCATAATAGCAATCACTTTCCTCTGTTGATAACACTTTTTCATAAATTTAGAAATTGATTAATAAAACAATTTAGTAGTTAGTAATCATTAATTATGGTGAGTCATTGAAAATTTAAGCTTCTTAAGATCTTCCAATTTATTTTTAGGCTGATCCAGTTTCGAAGGAATTGCTTTGTGGGAAAAAGTTTGAAAATAAAGTAGACACGCATCCCTCCACCATATAGCTTCCTTCAATTGTATTGCCAATTTATTTTGTACATCATTAAATCTATTTTTATCCACTTTTGATTGAAGGGAATTCCAGACATATTGAAAATACTCTACCTGTTCAACACCTGCATTGTATCTGAAACACAATTCAGTCCATAAATCTCTCCCATTATTTAATTCATAATCCCATGGTAAATGGTGAAACCATAACAAAAGTTCTTCCGGACAAAGTGCTGGATCATTATAAACTGATAGCAATGGTTCCGCATACTGACTTACAGCATTACTTCCACTTGATGATCGGTTAAATCCAATACCGATACTATCTGCCTTATGGTAATAAGTAGGCAGCCAATCTGGTCTTGCACCGGAAATCTCACACCAAGGCTCTGGACCGTGATGATGGTTCCATCCCATTAAATGATGTAATCCTAATGGTGTCATATAATTTACTGCCACTTCTCTGGATTCCATCATTACACATGACATTTGATTCAGAAAATCCGGATCGTGTGAAAAGGTTTGCATTAACCACTCCATTGCAATTTTCCTGGCAGATAATTGATGATTCCAGGCCAAACGACCAAAAGCATACCAATTGGCCTGAGCAAAATGATGTCCGCACCAATTACTGTCTAAACCAATATTCGCAACACCTGCAATGGCTGTTATCGAATCGTTGTAAATAGATCCGTCAGTAAGCCTTGATATTGTAGAGTTTCTTCCTTTTGCGTAAGTGTCTGAGTTTAAAAACTCCTTAAACAATGTTCCCAAATAAACCAAGTGGTCCGAAAAACCCAAATATTCTTGTGTAATCTGCAATTCCGGCATCAGGGTAGTGTGCTGCATTGTACCAAACAAAGGACTGAGTGGCTCTCGGGGCTGAAAGTCAACAGGGCCGTTTTTCACTTGAAGTATTACATTTTTGCGAAATTTCCCATCCAGAGGTTTAAATTCATCATAAGCTTGTTTAGCGCGATCGTTTCCGTTGGAATTGTAAACAAAGGCTCTCCACATTACAATCCCTCCATGTGGTTTTAAAGCGTCGGCAAGCATATTGGCACCATCAGCATGTATTCTTCCAAAATCCTGAGGACCAGGCAGTCCTTCAGAGTTTGCTTTCACTAAAAAACCGCCAAAATCAGGAATTAATGAATAGATCTCATTGGCCTTCTCCTTCCACCAATTCTGTACTTCTTCTTTTAAAGGATCAGAATTCTCTAATCCGCCTAATGCACTTGGAGAGGAAAAATTAATAGACAAGTAAACTTTTATTCCGTATGGGCGAAAAGTATTTGCTAACACTTTTACTTTTTCCAGATATTCCGGTTTCAAAATATCAGGTTTCGCATTAACGTTATTCAATACAGTTCCATTAATACCTATTGATGCATTTGCCTTAGCATATTCCGCATATCGCGGACTGATCTTTTCCGGAAGCTCTTCCCATTGCCAAAGAGAATGACCTGCATAACCTCTTTCAACAGTTCCATCCAGATTATCCCAATGATTAAGAATTCTCCGTTGGTAGGAAGGTATTTCAACTATGTCAAAATTACTTTTTGCTATGTTATTCGTTTGCAGGAATCTTAAATAATGATACGTGCCATATAATGCTCCTAAATCTGTATTTGCAATAATTATGGTATTATTACCGGCAACTGTTCTTATGATATAACCATCATTTCCTAATGCAATTAATTCTTCATTCTTAAAGTAAACTGATAAATCTTTTTGATTGGATGTGCCAACACATAAAACATTTGAATTCAATTCGCTTATCTGCTTCACCTCCTTATTATACAATTTATCAAAACCATTTTTGAGTTCTTTATTAATGATAGCGAAGGTTGGAGATATTTGCGGCATATATATAAATGAAGGGCAAGCAAATTGTCCTTCATTGTTTGTTTCTGAATGTGTAAACCATAATGCAGAACCATCCAATTTATTTTGACTTGAAGCCCAATTTCCCAAAGTCATAAAACACAAAAAGATGATTAAGAAATATTTAGTAAGCATACTGACTGTTTTTTGGTTTATTAAGAATTAAATTCTGGTACTCTTTTATTTATTAATTTTCACTTTTTCAACTCAAGCTTTAATTAAGGCATAATAATACCATTCTTTATTTCAGGTGATAATTTCCATAGTATAAAGGTATGTATTGCATCTTTGCGACTAAAACACACTGGTTACAAACTATTTCCTATTAGTTACTGCCTATTACACATTTGTTACATTAACTTTCCTATTGGTTACATTGCTGCATTATCAGTAAATTACAGATGAAAAATTTCACGCACTTTAGTATTTTTTAATATTTTTAGACACTCTTAATGAAAACTGATAATATTATGCGTTTTAAAATATACTTTACCCTTCTTCTTATCCTGCTTTCAAACTTTATTTTTTCACAAAAAAAAAAATTATTTGACTATAATGAAGGATTGTCAAATAGTCTTATAAATCAGGTTTATCAGGATCATTTGGGTTTCTTATGGGTAGCTACTGAAGATGGATTAAATCAATTTGACGGAATAAAATTCAAGTCTCATACCAATAACATTAATCTCAGCAACACATTAAAAAATAATTTTGTAACTGCAGTAACCGAAGATCACAAGGGAAATTTATGGGTTGCACAAATTAATGGATTGCAAATATACAAACATGAAACTGAATCTTTTCAAGAAATAGAATTGGCTCTGTCGCATCAAAAAGATCATCTGTTTATATCTTCCATTATAACATCCTCAAATGGTGATGTTTGGTTAACAACAACGGGGCATGGATTAATTCGAATAGATAAAAACACCCAAAAACCAGATTATTGCGAAAAACTAAACGAACAATTAGGCAAGCATGATCTGGTAGATATTTTTGAAGACAAAGAAGGAATATTATGGATCGCTTCCAATCAAAGTTTAAATTCGTTTGATCCCGCAACTAAAAAAATTAAGAATTTTACTTTATCCAAACACAATCAAACATTCTTCTCAAACAAAGAAATATCATGCATCTGCGAAGGAGATCAGAACATTATTTATATCGGATTTTTAAACGGCGGATTAGCTCAAATAAATAAACAAACCGAAATTGTTAATCAAATAAACTCTGCAAATCAAAATGAAAATAATTTGCCGGTAAAAGAGATTCTTTTTGATTCAAAAAATCGTTTATGGGTTGGCACGGATGGTTTTGGCCTAAAGCTGTTAAACAAAGAATCAAATCAATTGGAAAACTACACCACCGTAAATGCCTCTTTCGACTTTTTAAAGAGTAAAATTCATTCTATTATCGAAGATAATGAGGGTAATATTTGGCTTGGTATTTTTCAAAAAGGCATTTATTTACTGCCTGTATCACAAGAAACATTTAAGACCTACGGATACAAAGCCTTTGATCAGAATAGTATCGGATCAAACTGTATAACAGCAATCGATGGAAATGAAAAAGAACTTTGGATTGCAACCGATGGAGATGGCCTGTACTATTTGGATCGATTAACTAAAAAAGTAAAACACATCCCGTTAAAAAATGAAAGCGGAAATTTCGTTGGAGAAAATATTTTAACCTTATACAATGATTCAAATGACTATCTATGGCTGGGCAGATTCATAAATGGCCTTATCAGATATGATAAGAAAAATCGAACCTTTAAAACCTTTACATCTAAAAAGAATAACGCCTCGGGCAAAGCCTACAATAAAATCACATCAATTACAAAAAACAATCATGACCAATTGATTATAGGAACCTTAGGCGATGGAATATGCAGATTCGATACTCAAAAAGAACTATACTACGATGGACTCGATATTCCAGACTCATTAAATGAAAAAATCCCAAAATGGATACTTTGTGTTTATATCGATAAAGACCAAAATTTATGGATTGGAACCTATGTAGGACTCTTTCATGTAAACTTAAAAAGGAAATCATTAACTCAGTATTCGAAAGAAAATGGACTTCTAAAAAATAATACTGTAGACTGCATTCTTGCTGACAGCAAAAATAACATATGGATAGGCACCTACGAAGGCTTGGCGAAAATAAACACCAGCAATTCAACATCGGTATTTTATGATGTCAGCGATGGTTTGTGCAACAACGTGATATGCTCATTAATTAAAGATGAATACAACCAATTATGGATTGGCACACACAACGGTTTATCGCGGTTCAACCCTGAAGATGAAACTTTTACCAATTATTATTCTCATGACGGAATTCAGGCAAATGAATTTTCGAGAAACGCAGCTTTTAAGTCAGACAAACAGGAGCTGTTTTTCGGTGGCATAAATGGAATAACTCAAATCAGCAAAGACTATGCAACTATCAGCAGGGAAGTGAGAGATGTTATTCTGACTGAATTTTTAAGTTTCGATAAACCAGTGAAAATTGGTGACAAATCGGGTGAGCACGTAATATTAGATAAATCGATAGTGCTTGAAGATACGATTAGACTGCGCGAACAGGATAATGTATTTTCGATTGGATTTACTTCAACCGATTTTGCGAATCAAACAGCTGTTTCTTACGAATATATAATGGAAGGCTTTGATTTGAGCTGGAACGTAACAAACTCAACCAACAAAAGGGCTACCTACACCAATTTAAATCATGGAACCTATACTTTTTCGGTACGCGCCGTTGATAAAGAGAACCTCTCAACGCCAAGAAAACTTACCATTATCATCTATCCTCCCTGGTATAAAATGCTTTGGGCAAAAATTTTATGGACACTATTGATCGGCACGTTTTTCTATGGAATATTTCTGCTATACATGGAGAAAGTGAAACGCCTGCACGCCGAAAAGGTGAATGAAATGAAAATGCAGTTTTTCATCAATATATCACACGAAATTAAAACTCCCTTATCGCTAATATTAGATCCACTAGAAAAATTAATCAAACAAAATTTTGATGAGAAAAACTCAAGGCTGTTCTTTATAATGCAGCAAAACACCAATAGAATATACCGTTTGGTTAGTCAAATGATGGATGTGAGACGAATTGACAAAGGACAGATTCTTATAAAATTTCAACAAACAAACATCTACAGCTTTATTAAGGAGATAGCTCAATCTTTCGAACTGTTAGCCAACGATAAGAACATATCCTTCAGTATAACTACCAGCGATCCGGATATTGAGGTATGGATAGATCCTCTGAATTTTGAAAAGGTTATTTTCAACCTATTATCAAATGCCTTTAAATTTACACTTTCGGGAGGTGAGATTGAATTAAGTATCGCTAAAGAAATCATTGAAAAAGGAAATCATCAGCATGAACAGGTAAAAATTTCTGTAAGCGATACAGGTGTTGGAATTAAGGAAAGTGAAATTGAGCGAATTTTTGATCGCTTTTACCAAGTTTATTCGCCGGATACAAAACACTCAACAGGTACAGGCATCGGCTTGCATCTTTCCCGCTCTTTAGTCAGTTTACACAAAGGTAAACTTTTGGCGGAAAACCGTAACGACAGAACAGGAAGCCGATTCATCATTGCCCTTCCTCTCGGAAATGAGCATCTCTCCCCAAAAGATCTTATAACAGAAACAACAGCTCTTCCTGTGGCTGCAAATAAGTATACTCCGCAGGTATCCAAAGAAAACATCCAAATTCCCATTGATAAAAACGTAAAACGCAAAACCAATTACAAGGTAATGATTGTTGATGATGAAGTTGACATCAGAAACTATCTGTACAATGAATTATCTACTTATTATAAAGTAGTGGCGTGCGAAAATGGGAGAAAAGCTCATGAGATTTTATTGGATGAAAAACCAGATCTTATCCTTAGTGATATTATGATGCCGGAAATGGATGGAATCACTTTGTGTAAAAGAGTTAAAGCAAATATTTTAACGAACCATATTCCTGTTATTTTGCTTACTGCACTTTCTAAGGAAGAAAACGAAATAGAAGGCATTGAAACGGGTGCCGACATGTATTTGGTAAAACCTTTCAAAAGTGAATTTATCCTTAAGATGATTTCTAATATTTTAGAAAACCGGAAAAAAATATATAGCAAGTTACAGCCTAAGGCAGAACATGAAATAGAGAATATTGAAATAAAATCGCACGACGAAATATTGATGCAAAAAGTAATGGACATTATTAAAGATAACATCTCTAACAGTGAGTTAAATGTTGAGATGCTGGCCGATGGTGTTGGAATAAGCAGAGTACATATGCATCGAAAATTAAAAGAACTAACCAATCAATCGGCTCGTGATTTTATCAAAAACATTCGGATGAAACAGGCAGCCTATCTGCTTACAACAAGTAAAATTAACATCGGAGAAATCGGTTATGCGATTGGGTATTCCAATTTATCACATTTTTCAAAATCTTTTAAAGCTTATTATGGTGTGTCACCTAAAGAATATTCATCAAAGCAACACGAGAGTTGAAAAATCTTAATTCATTTTAATAAAATAAAAAAGATGAACCGTTGGGTTCATCTTTTTTGCTTTATAATACTGATTCAAATTAACTTAAAAATTTCTTTCTCAAATCTTCAACCTGCTCATCATTAATAGGAACCATTTTTCCTAACGGAGCACCGATCACTAGAGATTTAGCACTAAACTCAGCCACCTCAAGTCTGTCAAATGCCTGCATCATTGAAGCCCCGGTGACCAAAAATGAGTTGTTTGCAACCAAAACAGCAGGAACTGTATCGCAAATCATTTCGGGAATTGTAGTATTCCCTTGAAATTGTGTTTCAATTGGTAAATAAGGTACATCCTGTAAGAAAATCCAGCTTTCAGGAATTGTTCTTACATCAAATTTAACGCCTGTTGTACCGTAAGCCATTAAATAGGGAGACTGAGTAATAATGATTGTATTCACATTTGGATTTTGCTCATAAATCATCTGATGCAACTTGGTTGAACGGCTTGGTGTTTTGCCTTCCTCCGGTTTACCATCTTTAATCTGAACAATATCCTCAGTTTTAAGATCCCATCGGGCTGTTCCTGTTGGAGTAATCAAAAAATCGTTTCCTTCGGCACGCATCGAGATTGTTCCAAAAGAACTGATCATTAAATTTTGACGACAAGCACGGTGAACAAATTCAACAATCTCCGATCGAAGCGCTTTTTCGATGGTTGTATTTACCACATTGGTATTGCAGTCTTTAACTTCGGGCATTTGAGCTTCGTAGGCTTTAATTTGCTCATCGGTTAAGTAAGTTGGATTCCCAATTCCTTTGGCGTTAATGATGGTTTGACAGCAAAACTCCAAAGTTTCAAAACGAGTATAAGCATCCAGCATATCTGTACCACCCAAAACAGTACCGTGATTTTCCATGATTACGGCCATGTAATCGCTGCCAATAAATTGTTTCGCAATTACTGCTCCCAAAGCCTCACTGCCTGGCAACTCATATTCTGCATAACCTATTTTTCCGCATACTTTTTTAGCCTGAGGAATAATATTGGTATTTGGTACTTCGCGAACAATACTGAAAGAAACCAATGCCGGCGGATGCGCGTGAATTACTGCTTTTATTTCAGGACGAGCATCATATATTGCTTTGTGAAAAGGATATTCCGACGAAGGTTTGTGCTTGCCAACAATCGTTCCGTCTTTTTTCACACAAATAATATCATCTTCGGTCAATTTGCCTTTATCAATAGCCGATGGGGTTACCCACATGTCGCCATTTTCATCCATGATAGAGATATTCCCTCCTGATGTGGTGGTCATTCCATCTCTGTAAATTTTACCAATAACTTGTGTTAACTGAGTTTTTGGATGTAATAAATTCGGATTAAAATTTTTCATCATTCTATAAGTTAGTATCAAGACACAAGTATCGAGACACAAGATTTAAATAATTTCTTTTTAGTATGCTGCTTCGTAAATCTTAATGGTCTCTTCCAAGGAAACTTCTCTTGGGTTACCTCCAGTACAAACATCGGCCATTGCATTTTTCGCCATCGCTTTAAAGTCCTTCGGATCAACATTCAATTCTTTTAATCCTGCAGGAATACCAACATCTTTCGACAATTTTTTAATAGCATCAATAGCAGCTTTCTTCTTTTCATCTACCGACATGCCTGTTGTATCAGCACCCAAAGCTTCTGCTACCTTACCCAATTTTTCGCCACACACCTCGGCATTAAATTCTTCTACATATGGCAAAAGAATTGCATTACAAACACCATGAGGTAAATCGTACATTCCGCCCAGCTGGTGAGCCATAGAGTGTACATAGCCTAATCCACAATTTGAAAATGCCTGTCCGGCAATGAACTGTCCCCAAGCCATTTTAGTTCTTGCTTCGATGTTCTGTCCATCTTTTACTGCATCTCTTAAACTACTGCCGATTAGCTCTATCGACTTTAGTGCAAGCGTATCCGACCATTCAAAAGCACCCGCAGTTACGTAAGCTTCAATGGCGTGAGTTAAGGCATCCATTCCTGTTGCGGCTGTTAAAGAGGCAGGTTTATTCAACATTAACATACTATCGTTAACTGCAATATCCACCAAACAGTTTTTATCAACCATCACCATTTTTACTTTACGCTTTTCGTCGGTGATCACATAGTTGATCGTAATTTCACTTGCAGTACCAGCAGTTGTATTGATTGCGATTATTGGTAAAGATTTCTTTTTTGAAACATGAATTCCTTCATAATCTTCAATAGAACCACCATTGGTTGCTAAAATACCAACAGCTTTACCACAATCCTGAGGAGAACCACCGCCCAAGGTTATGATACAATCACATTTATTTTCTGTTAAAATAGCTAAACCTTCCTTTACGTTTTCGGTATTTGGATTTTGCTTTACACTACTATAAGTCACATAATCCAGGCCAGCTCCTTTTAGTACATCTTCCACTTTTTCTGCCACACCAATCTTCACCAAAATCTCATCTGTTACAAATAAAGCTTTTGTAAAACCTCTGGCGGCCAGTTCATCTTTTAATTCCAGTAAAGCATTTGGACCTACCAAACTTAAAGGTGGCAGGTAAATTCGTCTGCAAGTATTCATTTTTGTTTATTTTGAGATTGTTATGTTTTATTTTGACTCTAATTCAATTTTATTGGTCGTAAAACCCTCTAAATTTCCGGCAATTACCAGGGCCGCTCCAAGCGCACTTGCATTATCAATTTCAGAAGTGCGAACTTTTTTGTCCGTAAAATAATCAGTAAGAAGACTTACAAATATTCTATTTCGCGAAAAACCTCCTGATACGTAAATCGTTTTTGTTGTATCCCTTTTCGGAATAACAAGTTCTATAGAACGAACACACAAACGGGTTAATTCCATTACCAAGCGAGTGTATGCCTCATCATAATCTGCGAAAACAGATAAATCCACTTTTTCGAGTCCTTCACTGAATTTTTCAATTCCTTCGGGGAAAAACAATAAAGCTTTGCCGAATTTTAGATTGATGGAATTTACTGCATCTTCGCAATAATCGATATTTTGAAAATACTTATCACTTGCATTAAAATGATGATTGAGCCTGGCAATGCATGCTTCATGAAAATGCCCCATAAATAACCGGGATGACTTCACCTGTTGCTTTTCAGGAGTCAGAAAACACAAGCAATCCTTCTTCAATTGTTCGCTTGTTAAAGGCTCATCGTTAAATGGATTCATGCTAATGCACCACGTTCCGGTGGAAACAAGAATAAAATCTTCTTTTGAATTGTGAAGATAAGGAACCAATGATGCGGAGCTATCGTGAATACCAACTCCTGTTTTAATTTCTTTCCCTTTAATCAAAGCAGGATAAACCTGATCGTTATTAACAGGTTTTGGCAATTTAACGCCTTTCTTCTTTACCCATGGGTGATATTGCATTTTATCGAAATCCCATAGAAAAGTGTGACAGCCAATAGAGGTTGGTTCGGAAGTGATCTGCCCTGTTAAAACAAAAGAAAGATATTGTGGAAAATGAAGTGCATTCTCCACCTTTTCCCAAACATCTTGTTTTTCTTTTTTCAACCAAAGTGCCTGAATTCCAGAATTTAAAAGCAATCCTAAAGCCGGGCTGGCCGTTTGACGGCAAAACTCATCCATTCCGCGGTATTCTTGAAATAAGGATTCCTGAATTTCAGGATTTACTTGCTTTAGGTAGTTGTAAATTGGCGTTACTAATTTACCTTCTTTGTCTAAAAAGGCAAGAGATGCACCATAGGTTGAGAAATTAATGGCCTGAATATCGAACTTTCCTTCCTCAACAAGAACACTCAAAGTATTCACCATCCAATTTTGAATCAATTGAATATCATCGCATTCAAAACCATCATCGTCAACTGTCGTCGAAAATTTCTCTTCGTATTGATAAACCAAATTAAACACCCGATCGAATAGAAGTATTTTTTTATTGGTTTTGCCAATATCAAAAACTGCGATTACTTTAGTATCCATCTATTGTAATTTTGATTCAATAAAAAAGCGAACCAGATGATGAAACAAATGTGTTTCATCATCCAGCTCCTTCTACTTATCTTTTAGATAAAACTTCTTTTTCGTAAGCTTGTATTTCTGCGATATAATCCTCGCTAACAGGTACTCCTTCTTGTAAACAGTAGTAATCCCAAACAGCACCAAATGGCTTTGTTTTCAACTCCTCAAAAAGTGCTAAACGTTCAAAATTCTGCCCGTTTTCTTCATATTTCACTAATGTAGAAGTAGGCTCCAACATAGCAATTATAAACGCTTTTTGTGCTGCACGTGTACCTACTACATAAGCACCAATACGATTGATAGAAGCGTCAAAAAAGTCAAGACCTACATTTACGCGACCGATAAAGTCGTTACGTACTATTTCAGAAGCAATCAACTGTACTTCTTCGTTTAGTGTTACCACGTGATCAGAATCCCAGCGAACAGGACGTGTTACGTGAAGTAATACTTCGTCTACAAACTGAAGGCACGAAGAAATCTTATCGCCTACAACCTCTGTTGGATGGAAGTGACCATTATCCAAACAAATCATTTTGTTGTTCTTGATAGCATATCCCAGGTAATAATCGTGTGAACCTACAGTCATAGACTCAGCACCTATACCAAATACTTTACTCTCAACAGCATCCTTCATGTATTCTTTTGGAAATTCTGCTGCGAAACCTTCATCAAGAGATTTAGTCAACTGTGAACGCATTCCGTTACGATCAACTGGTGTATCTTTAGAGCCATCAGGAATCCAGGTATTCAATACACAAGGGCTTTCTAATTGTTTACCAACTTCAGCTGCAATTTCACGTGTACGCTTAAGGTGTTCTACCCAGAATTTACGTATTTCTTCATCTTTAGAAGATAAAGTAAATCCACTATCAGCTTTAGGATGAGAGAAGAATGAACCATTAAAGTCCATACCAATACCTTGCTTTTTACACCAATCTATCCATCCTTGGAAATGCTTTACTTCAATAGCATCACGATCAGCAGCTCCACCAGAGAAGTCACCGTATAAAGCATGTACGTTTACGCGTTGCTTACCTGGCAGCAATGACATTACCTTTTCCAGATCAGCCATAATTTCAGTTATATTACGTGCTTTTCCAGGATAATTACCTGTAGCCTGAATACCACCGGAAAGTTGACCGTCAGGATTCTCAGTACCCGATACATCATCAGTTTGCCAACAGTGAAGACTGATTTTAATTTCATTGATTTTATTCAATACAGCTTCAGTATCAACACCTAAAGCTGCATACTGCTCCTTGGCCAACTCATAGGCCTTTTTAATCATTTCTTTATTTGCCATAACACGTATATATTCTAAATAAAATACTTCTTCTAATTCAACAGAAACAGGTGAATCATCTGAATTAATATTCTCTAAAACTTAAAAAAATGCCATTTACATTGCATTCCCCAAACCAACAATCACCACGGAAACAATAATAACGGCTATACCAATAGTTATCGTCCATTTTGTTTTAGGAGCTACTCCTTTCCATTCATTTCGGTAGATTCCCCACATATTCGCGGTTAGAATGATGGTGGACATATGAAGAATCCAGGAACTTGCACCATTCCCAAGTTTACTCTCGCCCATTCCGTAAAAGAAAAACTGAAGAAACCATGTGGTTCCGGCCAGTGCAGAAAACAAGATGTTATTCCGGATAGGTGTCGATTTATTTCCAAAATCTTTATAGGACTTATTTTTTAAACTTAAAATAGTAGTCCATATTAAATTGGTTGTTAAACCACCCCAAAGAATCACGACAAATGATACATTGTTTTGAAACAAGTGACTTGAACCTTCAAATAAATAATCGGGTAATAAGGCTGCCGATTCGGCCATGGTTTTACCTGCTTCAATACCAAAATTAAAGAATGAACTAAGGATACCAGATAAAATAGCGATCACTAAACCTTTCACCAAACTAAACTCTGCAACACTCTTTTTTTGATCCTCCTCGCTTAACTCACCTTCTTTCAACATTCCTGCATAACCACACAAGGCAATACCAATAAGACAAACTACTACTCCAACTAACACTAATTGTCCCCCTGAAGAGGCCAACATATCGGTAAAAGAAACTTTCCCTGCTGTTGGATTAATATTGTAATATATGGAAGGAACGATTGCGCCAAAAGCTGAACAAAACCCAAGAACTACCGAATTCCCTAATGACATGCCTAAATAACGAACACCTAAACCATAAGTAAGGCCGCCAATGCCCCAACAAAGGCCTAATGTAAATGTAAGAGCAAAAATCTGGGATGAACTGGCTAAAATAATATCAAAAAAGCCTGGGATCGTTAAATATGCTGCTATTGGTGGTACTATTAACCATGAGAATAAACCGCCAACAATCCAAAAGCTCTCCCATGCCCAGCCTTTTACTTTGTTAAAAGGCATGTAAAAACTACCTGATGCTACTCCACCTAATGAATGATAAATAATTCCTAATAACGCGTGCATATTTTCGGATTTAGTTTGATTTAATTGGTATTTTTGTTTTTGTTATATTCTGATAATATGAAACACAAATGTATATTGACACCTACATAATTTCAATACACAAACTGGCGTTTCATTTGCACTTTTTGGACCAATAATGGAAGATTTTTTCAAATATATTTCTGCAAGTGAAGAAGACAAGGATTGGGGGCTCTATTTAAATGTGGCCGGAAAATCAAAAGTACCCTCAGGAATCAGCTATCCCTCTGCAGAACATCCCAGTGGATATCACTTTTCATGGGCCAAAGGGCGCACTCTAAATGAATATCAGATTAACTACATTACAAAAGGAACAGGGATACTTGAAAATAAACGAGGAAAATTCGCAGTTAAGCCTGGTTCATTGTTAATTATCCGAAAAGGGGAATGGCATCGCTACAGACCTACCAAAAGTGAAGGATGGATTGAACATTACATTGGTTTTGACGGCATATTTGCCAACCATTTTTTACAGGAAAATCAAATTCTGCAAGGACAATCGGTTATCCATTGCGGTGTGCGTGAAGATTTTATTGATAATTACTACAAAATTTTCGAGCTGGTTCGAAACGAAGATCCGGGAAATCAGCACATTGCAGCCGGACTAGTGATTAAGTTATTAGGCTGTATAGTCGCTTGGGAAAAACAAAAAAACTTCTCTGGAAAACCTATTGAAAAGCTGATTCAGGAAGCTCGTTTTTACATGCGGGAACATATTGAACAAGAGGTCGATCTTCAAAAACTTGCCGAAGAGAATTGTATTGGCTACTCCTACTTCCGAAAAATGTTCAAAAAATACACGGGTATCTCTCCTCATCAATATCATTTGGATTTAAAAATCATGAGATCCAAAGAATTGATTCTAACAACGAATAAATCGATGAAAGAAATCAGTTACGAACTAGGCTTTCAATCTATTCATTATTTTAGCCGGATATTTAAGAAAAAAGTAGGACAAAATCCATCTGAACTGCGTGGAACCGTTACTAAATAGTTGAAAACAAAAAAGAGACGATCTATTTAAGACGTCTCTTTTCCTTTACTTAGATATACTAAAAGCTAAATCCATTGAGTATAGCAACTTAGTTTTTAATCCTTACATCTTTATTATTGCTAAGTTTTAACTTATTTTCCTTTACTCCCCGCACTTTAAAATCAGAAAACTTCCAGTTTCTTGCAAAGGATATATTCCCGGCATTATCTCCTTCGAAGCTAACATTCTTAAACTGAAAATTATCAATGGTACTTTCCTCTATTCCGGTTACCTTGATGCACGTTTGAGCATTAATGGCATGAATATTTTCAAAAAATACATTTTTGAATTTAGGCATGCCCTTTTCAGGTGGTACTACCCCTAATAATTTTTTCCAATGAATCGGTAACTCCTCATAATTATAACCTTCAGGCAATTTTGAATTGCTATAGGATGGATTCCAATTTAAGTTCACAACAAATGGATCTCTTACCCCATCCATTTGGATGTTATACATGTAAATATTTTCGATTGTACCTCCTCTTTGCGAAGTACTTTTAAATCGCAAACCATATTTAGTTCCTAAGCCTTTCATGTTGTATATCAGTACATTTCTGATACTTCCTGAAGTTTCGCTTCCACAAGTAAACAAACCATCGCCACGGCCGGCAATACAATCACGAATCACAATATATTCACACGGACGATTTACTTTTAAACCATCAGAATCCCGTCCTGCTTTTAAGCAAAAATTATCGTCGTTACAATTTACGTAACAATTCTGCACCAGAATTCTGCTTGATGAATCAATATCGACGCCATCGGTACTAGGTCCTTTTCCTTCAATGTTATTATTGATCGTCATGCCTTGAACGGTTACGTATTCCGAATACAAAATATGAACAGACCAGAAACCAGCTTGATACAATACAAAATCTTTCAGCGTTACATCTTTTGAATTCTCAATAATGATACCTCTTGGTCTTTTGCAATCGTAATCAACAACCCAACGCAAACCTTTCGGGTTATACTCGTCCCGCATGCTGTGATATTTGTCCCAAAATACTTTTCCTTTGCCATGAACAACACCATCACCAGTAATAGCCACATTATGCTGATCAATAATATTAATTAATCCTGCCGGCCAATCCATTTCAATACCCGCAACTCTTGTTGGAATTTCTTTATAGTCTTTAAGATCCTGACTTCCTGAAATCTGCACTCCTTTAGGAATTTCGAGAATTACGTTTGATTTTAAAAATATCGATCCTGTTAGGTAGATACCTGTTTTAAATCGAACAACACCACCTCCCAATTCAGCACATTTATCGATGCATGCCTGTATGGATTTGGTACACAATGTTACTCCATCTCCAACGGCTCCAAAATCAGAAGGATCGTAGATTACTCCTCTTGAAACTGGTTGCGTTCTAGCCCCTACATCAGTAATCCAATCGCACTTCGAAAGATCTAGCTCAAAATCCTGCCCCATACTTGAAATAGATATCATCAGGAATATTCCGATTAAACTAATTTGTTTCCAACTCATCTGTCTGTTTTTCTTATTAGTAATTGATTTTCTATTCTATTAATTTCAGTTCTTCAATTCAATTTTATCTTTTGGAAAACTGCCTGTTATTCCCTTAATCTGATTGATTTCTGTATTCCAAATTTCCAATCCTGTTTTCAAGTTCTCCGGATATGAAACATTCTCAAACTCTATGTTTGAAACATTTTCGACGATCATAGCTGGTCCCGAAAGTGACGAAATGAAAACATTTTTCAGGCTAATATTTTCTGATTCACAGAATTTAGCACCTAATTGAGACGACATATAAACATTCTCAATTTGAATACCGCTGATTTTCATTTCCGGCAGACCATTAAAAAACATAGCCCGTCGTGAATTTACAGATACAATATCCTTAAAATAAAGATTACGGAAACTTGGCGTTTCTTCATTTGCAAGAGGAATATTCGCTGACTCCCCATCAGATTTTTTGTCTCCTACGAGTTCAGCAGAAGGTGAATTTCCACCATAATATAAATTGAAAGAAAGCGCGTCAGTAACAATATTTTGCATGCTAATGTTTGAAACATATATGTTCTCAACAACACCGCCTCTTCCTCTTCTGCTTTTAAAACGCAATCCAACATCAGTACCTAAAAACGAGCAGTTACTTACTTTAATGTTTTTCACCCCGCCCGACATTTCACTACCAACAACAAAACCTCCGTGGCCTTTATACACAAAGCAATTATCAACAATCACATTTTCGGTCGGAATTCCACGTTTGCGTCCATCTTCATCTTTTCCCGATTTAATGCAGATACCATCATCCCCTACATCAAATTTACTGTTTACAATAATGGCATTTTCGCAGGACTCCAAATCAAGACCATCACCATTTTGAGCATAAGATGGGTTTCTAACGGTTACATTGTCAACAATTATATTTCTGCATAGTAGGGGATGAATATTCCAGCTGGGAGAGTTTGAAAAACAGACTCCCTGCAAAAGCACATTTTCACATTCGATCAAACTAATCATAACCGGACGCAGAAAATCTTTAATGGATTGCCATTCTTTCTCTGTCTTTACATTTCTTGGAACATTCATGTTGCTCACAGCATCACCTTTAAGTGATTTTTCACTGGGAAACCAATAATCACTCCTTTTATAAGCACCTCCTTTTGCTGTTATTTTTTTCCATTGACTTTCGGTTACTTTTTGTTTTTTTACCGGTCGCCAAGCATCTCCGGATCCATCGATACAACCTTGTCCTGTTATTGCAATATTTTTAAGATTCTTACCTGATACAGGCGATTGACAACGACGTGTATCGAGGCCCTCAAAACTGGTTTCCACCAATGGATAATCGTTAAAGTCCCGGCTAAACTGAATCAAAGCTCCTTTTTCAAGATGAAGATTAATATTGCTCTTCAGTTCAATTGGTCCTGTTAACCATATCCCTTGAGGAACAAGCAAAGTTCCACCACCTTTTTCAGCCAATTCATCAATGGCCTTTTTGAATGCCACTGTATTTTTGAATTGCCCGTTACCAATACCTCCAAAGGAGGTAATGTTTATTTCCCGATCGGGAAACTGCGGTGCATAAACGAAAGGCATGTTAAAAGGTAAATTTTCATATAAATATGAAAATCTATAAGACTCATTTTCTGCCTTTTCCGCACCTATGGAGCAACCCGCGAAAAAGATAAGCCAGATATATTTCGAAAATAATTTCATTTAGATTTTATTGTGTTTTTATTCCTGATTAAGGCATTACAGCCAAATTTTCCCATACCACATTCCAGGTTCCATCTTTGGGGAATCCAGGAGCAGTAATCGTATTGTTATCCCATCCTGCACACATCATTGCAACAGCAGTTAATAAGCCACCATTACCAGGCAGATAAACCCTTAAACGATCATCCTGATAATTATGACCATTAACTAAATAGGTGTTGGTTCGTTTGTCCATTAACAAAGCTTCCACTGCTTTTTCAGGTTCACCCAATCTGGCCGCGCACATCGCTGTCATTGGATAATCCCATCCCCATGTTTTGTCCCAATTCCATTTATCTAAAATCCAATTAAGGGTATTTTTCATATCATCCGGTCTTGCCAATTTGCATTGAGGCAAAATTCCCAAAGCACCCAATACGGCAGGATGATCGGAAGTAAAACGAATATCTTCGTATGTATCCAAGGCATCTTCTGCAGCCAGATACAAACCATCCTTTTCGGCTAGTGGCGATAATTTATTGATTATATCATCCCATTTTTCATTTCTTTTTTCGCCTAAGCGTTCGCGCCAATTTTGGGCAACTGATAAGGCATAATGCCAATAAGACAACTCGAATGGCGGATTAATAGTTTCTGCAGCCCGCAATGATTCCTGAGCAGGAATAATTCCTTTCAGAACATACCTGTCTCCCTTCTCATCATAAGTGGCAAACGAGGCCATAAATTCAGCTGTTGCATTCACCAGATCCTTGTACTTGGTAAGCACTTCTTCCGAAGGATGACTGCGGTATACCAGCTCGCTCATGTAAATAAAATGTGGTTGCTGCCAAATTAAAAACGAACCTACCGAAGAAGGTGCTTCAGTGGCCGAAGGATCGGTCATTTTCATCCAGCGAACTCCATCAAAGCCTTGTCGTTCGGCTATTTCTTTTGCTACTGGATAAGCTGTAGAATACCAATCCAGACTTCTCTCCAATAAATCAGTCCGGTTCCATAATGCAAATTGAACAGCATGCCACCAGTGCATTTCCAAATGAAATTTACCGAACCAACTGTTGTAGGTTAAACCTGTTTCCTGCGGAGGAATGGATCCGGCACATTGTATCGCCATTAAATATTGAGATAAAATTACGCGTCGTTCCAATTCGTTCGCTCGGTTATCAGTACATTTCGAAAAATCAATGGCACCACCATTTTTCCAAAATGATTGCCAATATTCCGATGATTTCACAAGAACATTGTCTAAAGAATCTGTATTATCAGGTTTCTCTTTCGAATAGGCACAGGTAAAAGAAAATTGATTACTGCTTGGCGATAAAACAAAATAATGAGGAGCTTTTTCATCCATCTGCGCCTTTCCTTCCCATTTAATTTTCACAAAATAACAGTCATTATCCAATGTTCGTTTCAACAGACAAAATCCATCACCTTGAGAAACGACCTCCGTTTTATGTTTTTCGGGGACATCCCAATTGCTGGCATCATCTGAATGGTTTCCTGTTGGGTAAGGAAATTTAAAATTGATTTTTAACTGAGCCTTACCAATAAGAGCTGATGATATTTGTGCCTGCACTTCATCTATAGATGGATGACAGGCTGTCTTCACCAAAACAGAATCAGAATCCAGTTTGAATTGACTAAGCAGCAGACCATCCCACAATTTCAATTCCTGATGAATATCAGTTACATCTTCAGGACTAACTGCACTTCCATCTTGATGACTTAATTCCAATCCGATATAGCCTAAATGTAAACGATGCGGATTTTCCCTGAACCAGTTGGCTGCATCATGAGCTCTTCCATGAGTTTTACTTTGTACGGCATACAACTCATCTTTTCCTCTAAAATTGTAGGTTTTTAAGGATTCTTCCGGCTTATAATTATTGGGATTAAGAAAACTATGCCATCCCCATTGCGATTGAGTTCCTAAAGGAACCCCGTTTTTATAGTTGTTTGGAAATGTCTGCAATCCTGTGGCATCTGCCGTAAAAGCAAAATTTCCATTCCCAACCGATAAAGAACTTAATTCGTCAATTTTGGTTACGACCGGATTATTTCGTGTTACCAGTTCGTACCGGTTTATTTTTTCAGGCACTTTATTTTGACAGGCGAATAAGGCCAAACAGGCGATTCCGATTGGTAAAAATGGTTTCATAACAGAAAAGATTCGATATAATTTAAGGATTAATTTTTGTCATTAACTTAAATAAAACACTTTGATTTAAGCGTAGTTATGGAATCTCAAATTTATATTAAGAAGCCAATGGATGGCATGAAGGATTGTACAAATCTATGGAATATTGTACTGGATATATAGTAGTCTAAATGACATCTCATTTTGTATTCAATAAATAATCAGGTTTATACGAGTTAATATTTTTTTAATCAGAAGAAGATATAACACTATTACAATAATTAGTGTTTTTAACTTCTTTTGGAATAAGGTATATTAGTACTTTTAACGAATTATTCCTCCAATTTAAAACTAAGGTTTATATTATATACATTTTTAATCCCAACATAATTTCAGATGAAATCAACAATCTTATCCATTGTATTATTTACAATGATCAGCTGTTCTGCAATAGGACAAAACCTTACCAATGCCAGCTTATTTCTTAGGAGCGACTCTGTTTACACCAATATGATTCAGGAAGAATCCGGTGACTTATACAAAACAATTGGACATCACGGACCTGCTGTTGAAAATGAATGGTTAGCACTTCGCTTGTATTTTAATAATAAAGCTACTTCGATTGATGTTTACAACAAACAAAAAAAAGGTCTCGAATTAAAAAATGCAAAATGGTATCCTTCCGAAAAAGAACAGAAAAAAGGTCTGGGTGCTGATTATTATAAAGTAGGATCTACAGTGGGACTTGGAGGTGTTCGCCTTTGGGATGGAGAAAATGTAGTGCTTTTAGCTCCTGTTTCGAATCGTATTGCCACGGTTAAAAAGGAAGCCACTTATTCTCAAATGGAAATGTTATCAAAAGATGTTCCATATAAAGGAAAAAAGATAGATGTATTGGTTCGTGTAACCGCTTACACCGGAATTCGGGAAATGAGAGTGGAAGCTTTTGCTTTAACAGATGAGGATGTTCAGTTTGTTACCGGAATTAACTACCACAGAGGGCAAAAAGTTGAAAAAGCCGATAATTATATGATTGCATGGGGTTATCATCCTGAAGATGTGGCCGCAGAAAAGATTCAAGTTGGAGCTGCAATAATGATTAATCCAGATGATTATCAGGACAGAAAAGATGATGGGAAACAACAACTTTACATCTCGAAACCGACAAAATACCTAAGCACGTGGGTAACATCCACTATTGAAAAAGATAAAAAAATGGGAACCTTTGAAAAATTTAAAGCATACGTTGGTAAAACTAAAAAATAAGCATGTAAGTAAGGGGCCGTAAAGCCCCTTACTTTTTCCTTACAACAAAAAAATTATCACTCCTGTTCAAGTATCGATTTTATTGTATCCGCCCAAATTTGATATCCTTTCTCTGTCGGATGACAATAATCTTGAGCCATTTCTCTTGTCAAAACTCCATCTGGACTTACCAATTTCGGACCAATATCTACTAATTTAATGCTATTTTTCTTTGCAAATTGCTCCAATTTGATATTGATTTTATTAATTAACTGTCGTCTCGGATGATCAGGTTTTTCTTCCCTTGGAAAAACAGACATTAAGATGATTTTAGCTCCAGGAACTTTGGATCGAACACATGAGTATACGGCCACAATCCCCTCCACAATTTCTTCAACCGTATTTGCCCGGGCATTAGATGTCTGACTGGTATTATTCGTACCGATATGAATGATTACAGTCCGGGGATGCAAACCATCCAATTCTCCATGATCCAAACGCCACAAAACATTCTGTGTGCGATCCCAGCCAAATCCCAAATTTAAAACCCGGTATTTGTTAAACAGATTGTTCCATGAAATAGGACCATTGGATTTTCGGGCTCTGCCATCAGCGTATTTTAAATCAGGTTTGCCTCCCCAAAAATGAGTGATCGAATTACCGATTAAAACAATTTCGGGATTGATTGAGTCTTTAATTGCCAGCACATCATTGTGTCTGTCCCACCAATTGTAACTGTCTTGTTCCAATTTTGAAACCGGTACGATAGCCGTATTGCTGTTAATTTCAGTATCCAATACCTTGTCGTTCATCAATTGCGACAACAATGGCTCCATTGATTGAGCCCACAATTTTGCTCCCAGAGGCGTAGGATGCAACCAGTCAGACATCAACTCATGCTTGATTGAACCATCCAAATTGAGAAACAGATGGTTTACATCACAATAGAATACATGCTTCCGGTCACTTAACTTAGAAATTAGATCGGCTGATCTGTCAAGAATGGCACGATGAGAAGTTGGATTGGGGCCATCGTAACTACCTGGAAATGGTCTCAAAAGCACAATCTTAGTTTCGGGCAAACGAGTTCTAATCTCTTTTACAATTGCTTCAATACCTCCTGCCACTTGCGATGCCGTATGCCGGGTAGGATAATGCTTTTCATCCACGTTGTTTGTGCCTACTTCGAGTATAATCGCCTTGGGAGATTGTCCATTAAGTATTCCCTTTTGAATATTCCATAAAATATTTTCGGTTCGGTACCCGCTAAAACCCAAATTTACAGCATTTCTTGGAGCAAAAAACTGATTCCACACCTCTTGGTATTGTGTCTTTTCAAAATTGTTAATGATCGAATTGCCCATCAATATCAAATCATATTTATTGTGTGCTATCAATTTCAGTTTTTCAGCCAAACGTCCCTTATTATAGCCCTCGGCAGGTATTGTTGCTGGATTCACATCAGTTTCAACTGACATTTTACTACATTCCATAGAGTTTTGAATGAAATGCTTCAATTGAAACTCTTCAGCTATTGGATTGATATTTTCTCCTGCCAAATAAGTACTGTCTTTTATCACTTTCAACACGGCTCGCCCATCATAACCAATCCATGTTTTGTAATAATCAATACACCTTGTTTTGTTTTCAACTTGATCGTTTTCATTTACCAGCAAAAACAAATCAGATTCTGGATTCGTGGGAGGCATAATTGTCGGATACACAGTACCAGTCATACATTTATCCATACCGGTTGGTGAAATCAGAATTAACTTTTCAGGTTGCTCGCCCTTATTCAATCTCCCGACTGCCTTTGCTGTAAGATTAGCTCCGGCAGAAAAACCAATAATAACCTTAGGGGAGTTGCTAAAACCAAGCTTCTCAAAATTATTTTTCAAATACTGACAGGCTGTCAATACATCATTCTCTGCCAAATTTTGAATGCAGGATTCTGTCCCGATGTGATAATCAAGTACTGCAACATCATACCCATTTTCAGTAAGAAAACGAGCTACCTTGATACCTTCCTGTTTGGTATATATGGAACTAAAATCGCCTCCGGGAACTACTAAAACCGTTCCTTTAGACATTTTTGTGCAGGTTCTAAAAATCCGGAACATCGGACTGTTCAGATGATGAATAATTCCATCCTTTTCAATTTTATTTCCTTGTAAGACTTTTTCACCTGATATCAATAAAAATTTAGAATTCTCTACATTCTGCCCTACTGCCTGAGCCATAATCACTTCTCCTACAAATAGCAGAACAATCAATAAAATAAAAATACCAAAGTCTGGAATAGAGTTATTTATATATTTTTTCATCGGTGAATTATTTAGTTGTATTTGAGCGTTTTACAAAAAACTCTGATCGAAAATCATGTGGTAGAAATGGATACACTCCTGTCTTTGGTATTTAAGATCTTTTGCAGTAAGGCATCCCCACAGGAATTATTAAAGCGTATTGTTTTCTCCAGTGAATCTCACATGAATACTATCCGCAAATACGCATCCCTTATAAAAAACCTGCAGCTTAACTTTAATCGCTTGATCTGCTGAATAATCTTTCGCCTTTAGAGTCAGCGACCTGTCTGAATTTATCTCTGCCTCGTTTACTGTCCAAATATACTTATCGTAATCGTAGCCGGCATCCAAAGTGTAAGTTTCCTGCGAGCATGTAATTGTATCAAGAATAATTCGTTGAGCTTCATGGTAACGTGCATTCATGCCATTGGCTTTTCCATCATTGGCTTTTCCCGATTTTGAACGAGCTCCTCTTTGAAGCCGGTATTCATTGTTCCAAAATTTCCCTAAATCAGATCCCAAATAAAAACCTGGTTGTGTAGGTTGATTGTAGCTTATGTTTTGATCAGCCACGCTAAGCCGGTAGATATGATCACTCAGCAAGGTGTGAAAACGATAAGGAGTGCTGTAATTGGTCATGTACAAACGAAGTTCTTTGTTATCTTTTGTTCGCACCAGAATTTCTTCACGCCAATCTCCCACAATGTCGGCTTGAAGACAAGGATTCCCTTTTGTCCAGTTGTTAGCGCTTAAGTCTTCACTTAAAGGGATAGGTAAATTTATTACACCATCCCCAGTCCATTTTGTGATGCCAACAAATTCGCGGCCAGTAACACTCGATCCATCCAGCAATTCACGGTTTAAATCACCATCCCACCAAATGCCCATATTAATTGACGGAGTGTTTTCAGTAATAAATTTTCCATTGGCTGTATAAACACCTCCTGAATGAGTTGTCCACAATTCACAGCCTTTAAATCTTGGATCAATATCAGCAGCCATAGCTCTTCCAACATCTTCGAAAGAAGGAATGCCCCAAATATACTCCCCTGTACAGGCATCACGTAATTCCGATCCGGCCTTAGTCGGAACGTGTTCATGACAATCCCAAACTTCCAGTCCCGGCCGTTCTATATCAATATCCGTTAAATGCAAAGCATCACCATGCCCCAGCTGTGTATTGTAACCACCTGTTCCATCTGCATTAATCAAACAAGCACCATAGGTAATTTCATCTTTACCATCTCCATTTACATCACCAATACTTAATTGATGATTTCCTTGTCCTTCGAAACTTTTGTATTCTCCATTGTTATCGGTTGTGCTAAAATGCCAGCGTTGCGTTAATTTCCCATCTCTGTAATCCCAGGCTTCCAGTACTGTTTTCTCGTAATAGCCTCTACATATTAGAATACTCGGACGCATTCCATCAAAATACCCCACTCCTCCTAAAAAACGATCCACACGATTGCCAGTTCTGTCACCAAAATCATTTGGAGCCCCTCTTGAAATGTAATTTGCTCTGGCCAGCTCTTTCCCTGTTGCCCCTTCTATAACGGAGAAAAACTCAGGGCCATGCATTATTTTTCCATAAGTCCGAGAAGCAGAATCCCTATCCACATAATCACGAACACCATCCTTATTTACGTCACCAATTACCTGTCCATCTCCAAATTGAGTTCCTTCTGCTGTTTTAACTGCAATTTCAGCTTTTCCATCCCCATCAAAATCGTATGCCATCATTTGAGTATAATGAGCACCTTGCCGGATATTAATTCCCAAATTAACGCGCCACAAAAATGTTCCGTCAAGTTTGTAAGCTTCCAGCAGCGGGCCTCCATTACACACACCGTTGTGCGAATTATCATGACCGCTATTTTCACGTTTTAGTACAATGTCCAATTCTCCGTCTCCATCCAAATCGGCCACAGTTGCATCGTTGGGACTGTATTGCCATAAACTGTCACCGGGAAATGCTTGTATTGGAATTGATAAGTATGGATGATCGGCCATTTGCGGCGTGAGTACATAAGAAGCCAGCATACGATGTGTTTCTGCATCTTTTAAAACATAGGTTGTTGATGTTTTTGTATTTGCTAAGCTATCTTTAATAAAGGTACTTGTGGCTATTGGAGTTTTATTAAGCTTACGCTCTTTTTCGTTATTATCGATACAGTAAACGTCAAATTGTGTTTCGTCTTTATCTTTTGGAAGAAATCTCCAGCTTACCGCTACAATTCCATTTCCCTGATGAATGGCAACTAATCCTCTCCCCAAATTTTCCTTTTGAATAGATGGAGCATAATTTGGTCCTTTTACTATTTGGGAAGGTGTTTTTGTGCAACAGGATTGCAGCACACCACAAAGAATCAGAATAAGAATTTTATCTGCAAACGAACCTAATGAATTAAACATGTTGTATAAAATTATATTGCAACTGCTTACTAAAAGGCTGCAATGGTGTTTACGATTATTGAAATATTATTTTTAGTGAGCTTCGAATGGATTTTCTACCAAGTTGCCATCTACTCTTACGCGATCAACATCGCAATTTTTCACATCATCCAGCACAAATAAGGGACGTGCATCCTTTTGCTCAAAATAAAATCTGATATTCTCGAAAAATATATTTTCAGCATGTCTCACATAAAAACCAGAAGCTGGAATTGTTCCAAACATCCAAGGTTCCGGATATGTTTTTTCACTTTCAGGAGGTACAATTTTCCCATCTTCTGCAGTGTAGCCTCCTTTAAAATGAATATTGATATTTGAAAAAGAAACTTCCTCAACCTTGTGACCAGGCACACCACTTATGATATTTGAAAATTGCGAATCGGCATTGTAAACATTCACATTACTGATTTGAACTCTTCGCAGCTTTCCAACGGGAGTGCCTTTCGGACTGCGCTGACGTGCTCCCAAGCGAATGAAAAATGGAGAATTGCCCACATTTCTCATCGTAATATTCGAGATAACTACATCTTCGAGCCAACCTCCGTCAACAGCCTCAATGGCCAAACCTCTGCTTCGTTCGAAAATACAATTGGTAATAGCAATATTTTTAAAACCTCCACTTGACTCGGTTCCTAATTTAATACGTCCGGTATTTGAACCGTGATCAGGAGCTACAGCCTCGTCGGTTTCCCACTTCGCCGTCAATACAGATCCTTTATCGTAACCAGAAACAAAACAACCATTGACAGTAACGTTCTCGGTATCTTTAAAATATCCCAAAGCATAACTCGATTTTAGAACAATGGCATCGTCCCATGGGCAATTTACACTGCAATCGGAAATACGTACGTTTTTACAGCAATCAATATCAAACCCATCGCGGTTCGTATCTACTTTAAGATTGAGTACGTGCAAATTATCTACTCCTGTTGCTAAAATGGCAAAATGACCGCAGTTTAGCATCGCTACATCCTTTACGGTAATGTTGTGGCACTCCTTAAACGACAATGCTTTATTTCCAACTCCCTCTAGCCGACTTTCTTCTCTTGTTAAGCCTTGTCCATTAATTAATCCATTACCGCAGATCGTTATATCGTGCTCATTAACAGCCCAAAATAAGGAATTTTTCCAGTGGCTATGTCCAAAGTCCTGAAAAGAATTATCCGGATTTGATTCAGCAATATCATAACCTTCCTTTTCGGAAGGAAAAGCCGCTAAAACTGTAGCACCGGATTCAATTTGAATAGTAATATTACTTTTTAAACGAATGGAATAGCAGGCATATGTTCCAGCAGGTATATAAATGGTTCCTCCTCCATTTTGAGTCGCCTCTTCAATAGCACTGTTAATGGCAGGAGAATCAATGGTAACACCATCACCCTTAGCTCCAAAATCTTTAATATTATAAGTTTCGGCCTTTAAAGTGATACCGTAGAGTAATGCAATAAGCAGGAATAATTGTCGCATATTTTTTTGTTTTTAATCTGGTGTCGATTTCATCCATTCTGTTTCTTTGTTTACCCTATAACTTCCTTCTTCAAAAAGCTTGGGAAGCATAAAATAATTGTAGTCGGCCGTAGGATTCAGAAAATAGAAACAAAAATAGTAATCCTGTTCATCCACCATTTTAAAATCATCAGTCAACACTTGCGCCACTGTTTTCTTTTCGGATTTAAGCAATTGAATTGGATTCGCCTGTTCATTCGCATCTGCCAATCTCAATGTACCTCCAGGAGGTGTTAATCCTTCGATAATTTTAAGCTTACGGCTGTTTCCATAATAAAGAGTAAATGAATTCCCCTCAATACTAAAAACATTCTGGTAACAATCTTCGGGTAAAATAGCAGGAAGCCATCTGCTACTATCAACGTCTTTATTTGCAGCTCCTCCATAAGTCCATATCAGTTGCAAATCTTTAGGGAGATTTTCACCACATAGTTTCATTACAGCCCCTTTGCTGTCAGCCAAAGGACGAATTAAAAATTCAATAGCGCCCTTAACCAATATCTCATCTTTCAGAATGTATTTTTTTTCCTTTTCAGATGATTTCAGCTTTATGCTTTTAAACTCCGAAAACCACTTACTTGTACCTTGAGAAGCAACTCCAATTCGCAGTGTTCCTGCTAATTCTGGTGTAATTAGAGACCAATCCGGATTTTGAGCTTTAACAAAACCCAAACATAAAAAAGCCAGTAAAAAGGCGAATGTTTTTTTCGACATCATAAATTGTTTAGTTTCCGTCTGGTTTTTGAATTTCAGCAAAAGGTGTTGGATACCATTTAAAATTCTTGAAATCGTCAGGCTTTGCAGGATTAAAATCCTTTACATCGTCTCTTAAATACTGCACCAAAGGCAAATGAATTTGTTTCATACCATACACAACACATTTTGCAATTTGATCAGCACCAAAAGGATTAAAATGAGTGTTGTCTTTTAAAGGCGTATCCTGATTTGGGAAGGTATTGGCCGGATAATGAACAAATGCATTCACTGAATTTTCTATCCCCATGGCTTCATAAAGAGTGCGCGTATAAGAGTGCAAATCAATCAAAGAAATATTTTCTTCGGCGGCCAGTTCTCTCATCGCATCCGGGTAATCCATATGTGTGTCACCAATTTTCCCTTCCTCGTTAAAACTTCTGCGTTGAGTTGGGGTAACAAAAACAGGATTTGCTCCTTTTTCCCGGGCCGCAGCAATAAAATCTTTTAATCGATCCGTAAAATTAAGATAAGCTCCCTTCCCCTCTCCTCTTTCCTTCTGATCATTATGACCAAATTCAACAAATATGTAATCACCAGGCTTAACCTGCGTTAATAATTTCTCTAATCTTCCTCTGGCAATAAAACCACTTGCAGTTTCTCCGGATTCGGCATAGTTAGCAAAACAAACATCATCACTAAAAAAAGAAGGGATGATCTGCCCCCAGGAACACCACGGCTCGTTTTCCTGATCAACAACAGTTGAATCTCCGCATAAAAAAACAGTAAGAGCAGAATCTGAAGGTGCTATTTCGATAGAAACAACCTGAGGAGACCCGCCGTTAAATTCAAAAGTCAGATTGCTATCCCAATTTAATTTGGTCTTTTCTCTTTCTTTGATTTTAACATTCCTTCCCGCTGTGATAATCGTATCTCTTTTATTGATATAGAAATAAACATCTTTAAATTCTCCTTTCTGAGTGAATATTCCGGTATAAAACATTCTTCTGGATTCCCCTCTGATCACGGTATGTCCTTCACTGATTTCAGATCCGACTCTCACATGTACTTTGTAATTTCCATCCGGTACATCTTTAAAAGTAACAAAACCGTTATTTGCTTTGCTTAAAGGATTCATGATCTTAAACTGGCTGTCTTTTTCACTACACGACTGAAATACCATGATTAAAACTACCACGATCATACATGCGGAGAGCTTCCTATTTACATTTCTAAAACTCATCTTAAAAAAGGATTATTTGAAATCTTGTAATTTATATACTTCTACCCCAGCTAACAGAAAACAGCCAATACCATAATCCTCAAAATCAGGCATACTGTCGTATAATACCGGCTGTCCGTCTTTAGGTTCTTTTCCAGTGCCCTGTACATAGCCTAAAAATCCATTTTCGTGAATGGCATCCTTCACAATCGCATTCCATGCTTTTGCAACAACAGGCAGATACTTTTCTTTTGACAACAGCCCATTATTGATTCCCCATGCCATACCATATATAAATAAAGAAGTACCTGTCACCTCTTTTCCACCATAATTTTCAGCATCATGTAAACTCGCATTCCAAAATCCATCTTTTCTCTGACATTTTACCAATGCCTTTGTCATGGACATAAAATCATTCACATAATTCTTATAATGCTTTTCGTCTTTCGGTATTTCGCTTAATACTCTTACCAAAGCAGCATATACCCATCCGTTGCCTCTTGACCAATAACAATCTTCACCGTTTGGCTCTTTATAAGGAGGAACAAAATCCGCATCGCGCCACCACAAACCATCTTCCCTGTTATAAAGACCTCCTCCAATATCATTTCTGCTGCAGGCATACATATCCCACATTTTATCAAAATACTTAGCATCATTCATTGTGGCACCATACTTCGCAAAAACCGGCATTCCCATTTGGATAGCATCAATCCATGTCCAATCATCCTTTTGTGGTGTATTCACCAACATATCTAAATTTGCTTTTACCTTTCGAAGGTATTTTGCGTCATTAGATAATCGATACAAATCGATATAGGTTTGACCGGCACAATAATCATCTGCATTTCTGGTGGTTGTACCGTTTCTAAACCCCCACTTATGAAAATCGGACCATTGATAAGCATAATCATACAATTTTTCTTCCGGCAATATTGAATACAAGGACATTAATCCTTCATAATAGACCCCTCTCGTCCAAATATTGCTTGGTCTTTCCCGCCCCACATTCGATGGTGCTTTATAATCACTGTATTTTTCCATGAAATAATTATTCACTTTAATTATTTCTTTCAAAGTTTGTTCATGATCTATCAATTTCTGCCCCAAAACCGGAGAATAATTCATCGATGTTGTGACAATCAGTAATATAAATTGCAACAAATACATTCTGCTCAATAATCCCATTCTATTTGATATTTTAGATATTTTTGCACCAAATATATTGCATCCCATTTCTGCAAAAAAGGAAAATTATACACATCCCTAGAAAATCATCCACAACACAAAAACCTTAAAATAAATACATGTTTTAGTACTATTTTCCATTTTTTGTCGTGTACGCCCACAGTATTTTTACAGCCATTGAACAAGCTGATTCGTAACTCAAGCTTCAATCTATGTTTAATCTATTAAAAAGTTTTTATGAACCTATTTAAATCAAGTGTTGTATGAATTTATTTAAATCAAGAAAGGAACAATTTAAAGTGTTTTTCATAACACTACTTACAGGTTGTTTTTTTATGGCTGGAAGCGTCAACGTTTGCGCACAGGAACAAACGATTTCCGTTACAGGTAGTGTTAAAGATCTAACAGGCCAGTCTATAATTGGAGCCACTATCGTAGAAAAAGGATCTGTTACAAATGGTACTATAACAGATATTGATGGAAATTACCAAATTAAAGTACCTAAAAACGCAACAATAACCGTAAGCTTTATTGGTTTCTCAACTCAGGAAGTACTTGTTGCTGGGAAGTCAGTAATTAATTTTGTAATCAGTGAAGAAACCACAAACCTTGATGAATTAATTGTAGTTGGTTACGGTGTACAAAAGAAGAGCGATGTAACAGGTGCTGTAACCAGGGTTAGTGCTGAAGATATTGTGGCAATGCCCGTTAAAGACGCTGTACAAGCCATGCAGGGAAAAACTGCCGGAGTTGACATTACCTCAAACCAGAGACCTGGTGAGACTGGAAGTATTACGATTAGAGGTATTCGTTCATTAAATGCCAGCCAGAGTCCATTATACGTAGTAGATGGAATGGTTGTTCAAAGTGGAGGAATCGACAATATTAATCCAAGTGACATTGAAAGTATTGATATTCTAAAGGATGCTTCTGCTACAGCTATTTATGGATCAAGAGGTGCCAACGGTGTTATCTTAGTTACGACTAAAAAAGGAAAAGCGGGTGAAGTAAGTTTTAACTATTCGGGTTCGGTTACCATTGAAAAAATGTACGACGTAACTGAGATGATGGATGCTGCTGAATGGTTGGATTATGCCAGACTGGCAAAATACAATATGGGTAGTTATGCATCTGCTACACCTACATATGCTGCAGATTTATCCACTTGGGGATCTGTTGGAGCTACCTTCGCAAATATTGAAAAAGGATGGGTAAACGGAGTTTGGGATGCCAGTAAAGTAGGAAATTACAATTGGGGTGACCATGGTAAACGAACTGCTGTTTCAACGGAACACACCATTAGTGCGTCAGGTGGTACAGAGAAGTTCAAGGGATATGGATCATTCGGATATTTACGTCAGGAAGGAACGCAACCCGATCAACTTTATCAACGATATACTGCTAAAACTAATTTTGAAGTATCGCCTACAAACTGGTTCAAGTTCGGAACAACTATGAATCTTAGCTATGGAGAACAAGACTATGGTTATAGCTTTACAAAATCAAGTACAGGACCTGGAGATTACTATTCTGCGCTAAAATCCATGTTGCCATGGACGGTTCCTTATGATGAAAATGGAGACTATATCAGAAACCCTGCCGCAGGAGATGTTAATATTATTAACCCGATCAAAGAGTTGGATTATAACACAAATAATCGTCAATCATTGCGTGCAACCGGAAGTTTTTATTCTCAATTGGATTTTGGGAATATGTGGAAACCTTTAGATGGTTTAAGTTACCGCATTCAATTTGGTCCGGAATTTAATTACTATCGTTTAGGTGTTTTTAATGCTGCTGAAGGGATTAATGGAGATGGTAACAATGCGGCCAAATATAATACCAATAATACACGTGCCTATACATTAGACAATTTATTGTATTATAATAAAACATTTTCAAACCTTCATAAGCTTGGTTTAACCGCAATGCAGTCTTTCTCAAAGTATCATTATGAAAATGGAGATATGAAAGCAACAGATGTTGCTTCAACTTCCGAATTGTGGTACAACCTTGCATCAGGAGGCGATGCATATAGTCTTGGCACCGGTTTATCAGAGAAACAAATGGAGTCATATATGCTTAGGGGAAATTACACTTACAACGATAAATACATGTTGACTGCATCTATGCGTTGGGATGGTGCTTCTCAATTAGCTGCTGGAAACAAATGGGCAAGTTTCCCTTCTTTGGCGTTAGGTTGGCGTATTGATCAGGAAGATTTCATGAACAATGCTTCATGGATTGATGGATTAAAAGCCCGTTTTGGTTATGGTATAACAGGTAACGCTGCAATTAAGGCATATGATACAAAAGGTGGAGTTGCTTCTTTATACTATAATTGGGGTACTACATCATCTGAGTTAGGATATGTAGCATCTGATCCTTCAGTTAAATACCCTCCTAAAATGGCAAATACCGATCTTAGTTGGGAAAAAACAGGCCAATATAATGTTGGTATAGACTATGTTCTTTTTAACGGACGCTTAAGTGGTAGTGTTGATGCATATAAAACAAAAACCACCGACTTATTAATGATTATGTCGATTCCAAGTTTAACAGGTTATACTTCAACCTGGGCAAACATCGGTGAAACAAAAGGTTCGGGTATTGATTTGCAAATTAATACAGTTAATATAAAATCAAATGATTTTAGCTGGGAAACCAGTATCTCTTGGTCAAAAGATCAAAGCGAAATTTCAAAATTGAATAATGGAAAGACTGAAGATCTTAATAATGCTTGGTTTATAGGTGAAGACATCGGTGTTTATTACGACTATGTATATGATGGCATCTGGAAAACTTCCGAAGCTGCTGAAGCTGCAGTATATGGTCGTAAACCTGGTCAGATTAAAGTTAAAGACTTAAACAACGATGGTACTATTGATGCCAACGAGGATAGACAAATTGTTGGAAATAAACGCCCGGACTGGTCTGGAGGTATGACCAACACATTTAAATACAAGAATTTTGATTTATCATTCTTTATATACTCTCGTTGGGGAAATACTTTCAGAAGCGGAAAAGAAACATTAGATGGTCGCTTTGCAATGCGTAAAATTGATTATTGGGTTGCTGGAGTAAATGAAGATGCAGAATATTATTCTCCTGGTTCAAATGGAGAAGCTGCTGATACTTATGCCAGTTCTATGAATTATCAAGATGGATCTTTTGTGAAAATGCGTAACATCAGTTTAGGTTATAACTTTACTCCTAAACAGTTAAAAAAACTTGGAATCAGCAAACTTAAAGTGTATGCTCAATGTATGAATCCATTTACAATCTATTCTAAATGTGATTATTTAGACACCGATCTTTCGGGTTATAACAACAATACAACATCAGTAGGTTCATCAACAACACTTAAAAGTTTCGTATTTGGTTTGAATCTTGGATTCTAATATTAAAAAAATTAATTATGAGAAATAATAAAATATTAATACTATTGGGGCTGATAAGTTTCTTAACTTTTTCTGTATCATCCTGCAAAGATGAGTTTCTGGACGAGGAGCTTACAACAACCCAAAGCACTCAGACGTTTGAAACACAAGAGGGGCTGGATCAACTGGTTATAGGAACATACCAGAAACTGAAATTCAAATTCAACTATACCTGGGGAATTAAAATGTTTAACGTAGGTGTAGATGAATTTACGGATGCAAATAACGCTATCCCCGACTACAACGGTTATAGTGCTGATTTAAACTCAGCAGAAGGCGGAAACAACAAGCCTGTGTGGCAAAACATGTATGCCGGTGTTGAATCAGCAAACACCATTATTCAAAATATGCCTCTTTATTACGATAAAGAAAATTCAAATTATAACACTCGATTAGGCGAAGGTTATTTTCTACGTGGCTATTTTTATTTAACTCTTACCACTCAATATGGAGGTGTGCCATTGAAATTAGAACCATCAACAGCGGTTGAAACTTATTTTACACGAGCCACAGAAGAAGAATGTTTTGCACAAATTATTGCAGATTTTAAGTCGGCATATGATTTATTACCTGCAAATCCAGAAGCAACTGGCCGCATATCAAAATATGCTGCAGCTCATTTTCTTGCAAAATCAAAATTAACACGTGCAAGTGAGTTGTATAATTCATGGAACTCAAGCTATATAAGCGCTGATTTAGATGATGTAATTAAATATGGAACAGAAGTCGTAACTGCACATCCTTTATGTACAAACTATGTACAATTATGGGATTATCAAGCTGCAAATGGTGCCAACGAACGTGTTTCTGAAGTCGTTTTGGCTGCTCAATTTTCTGACGATCAATCTACCTGGGGTAGATATGGAAATCAGATGCATCTTTATTACCCATCTGTTTATCAAGATATTTCCGGTACAAAAAGAGATATATCAGGGGGTCGTGAATTCTGTTATGCCCGAACTACTAATTATACCATGGATGTATTTGATCGTGTGAACGACTCAAGATTCTGGAAATCTTTTATTACTAGTTACGGATGTAACTCTACAGCAAATGCTCCGGAATGGACTGCCGATAATGCTATTTTAGGACCTGTAGGAACTGTAGCTGGAACAAAACGATTTGAAGGCGGAGATCTGGCTATTAAATACATTGTTAACAATGCTGGCGATACCAGATATAATCCTGTTACAAATGATGTAACCGGTGTTTTAAAAGATGGTGTTATGCAAAACACCCACACATTTGTTCGTTATTTTAATGGTGACGCACAAGATTGGATTGGGCAACATGGTAATGAAGGGTATTATGGTGTTCAGAAACGTTTTGTTGCATTATCGAAATTCCGCGATGGATACAGAGTTTCAATTGCATCTCAATTTGGAACCCGCGATGTCATTCTTGCCCGCTCTGCAGATGACGCTCTAATGGTTGCTGAAGCCTACATACGTAAAGGTGAGTCGGAATATGCCAATGCTATTATTTGGATTAATAAATTAAGAGACAGAGCCGCATTTTTAGATGGAGAAGATCGTGCTGTTCACATTGATGGAGGACAAGCCTATAAGAACAATAGCTATTGTAACGGTAAAGGTGGAGGATACTCTTCTGACGGTTCCGTTTATTACGATAAGAACACTTATTATGAATCAAATGGAGATCTGGCAGAAACAACTGCTTCCACAGTAAATGAATTGCATATCAACTCAGTAAGTGACATCTACAATTCTTCAGTAGATGCTCCAATTTATACAAAGCTTGAATGCTCGAGCAATGCAGAAAAAATGATGTGTTTCTTATTGAATGAGAGAACTCGTGAGCTTTGCGGAGAAACAGTACGTTGGGAAGATTTAGCCCGTACAAAAAGGCTCGAAGCCCGATTCAAGGCATTTAATGATGGTTGGGTAAGAGGCAACTCAACTTTTAATGCTGCGACTCACTATTATCGTCCAATTCCTCAATCATTTCTTGATGCCATTACCAATGAAAATGGGCAGGCATTAAGTTCGGAAGAGAAACAAGCAATGCAAAACCCAGGATACTAACAGATACTAAACTATAAAATCACTAATCCGGTTCAAACCTGTTCCGGTTTAGTGATTTTTTTTATTCTGATTATCACTAAAAACAATTTACAGCTAAACTCTTCCAAATAGCAATATGTACGATATTTAGTACTGTATTGATGAAAACATCTCCAGATATGGATGATTTGACATGAATACGGAAAAATATACATCTGTTACAATTTATTCATTTCTACTTTTGATGCAAGTAATAACAGATAACAGCCTATAAAATTTTCACGATGAAGCTCTCATTTAGTAATACACAACATCAGACTTTTTTTAAACGATTTTTAATTTTCACTTTCATAATTTCATTGTGTTCTCTCTCCTATGCTCAGGAGAAAAAGTCAGAACCCGGAAAAAACAATAAATCCGACGTTCGAATTAAAACGGAATTTAATGATGCAAACACACCTCTTCATCTTTTACAGGCTGATTACCCAATAAACTATCAGACTCCTTACAAAGATCAAATTGAAAATCAACTAAAAACGATTGTAAATTATCTGGAGAAAGTTACTCCTGCTAAAGTAATTGATTCAAAAAGTCAGAAAGTTATTACTAAGTATGAAAACATCGACAGATACAGTCAGTTAAAAAAAGGAGATTTCAGATTAACCTCATACGAATGGGGAGTTACTTATGCTGCCATGTTGCGCATGACTCAGGTGACTGATAATGAAACGTATTTGAATTATGCACGGAACCGCTTTGCATTTTTAGCAGAAACAACTCCTTATTTCAAAAAACAATTGGATGAAGTTGGAACGATTGATCCTTTGATGACAAAAGTTTTACAACCCAAAGCCTTAGATGATGCCGGTGCCATCTGTGCAGCAATGATCAAAACATCAACATTCGACAAAGCCTCTTCAAAATTAGATACTTTAATCGGTAACTACATCGATTATATCATGTACCACCAATATCGCTTAAAAGATGGAACATTTGCACGCAAACGTCCGCTGTACAATACCGTTTGGTTAGATGATATGTTCATGAGTATTCCCGCTTTACTGCAAATGGGAAAATACAGGCATGATGACAAATACACTCAGGAAGCCGTTAGACAAATAAAACTTTTCAAAAACAAACTATTTGTTGAAAACAAAGGTCTTTTTCGTCACGGATGGGCTGAAGGTTTAAAACCTGAACCAACATTTTTCTGGGCTCGGGCCAATGGCTGGGCTTTGCTAACCCTTTGCGAAGCTTTGGATGTTTTGCCTAAAGATAATGAAGATAGAAAATGGATCATGGATCTTTATCAACAGCAAATTAGTTCATTGGTTCAGTATCAATCCGGACAAGGTTTATGGCACCAATTAATAGATAAAAACGATTCTTACCTGGAAACTTCAGCAAGTGCAATTTACGTATTTGCAATTGCTCACGGTATCAATCAGGGATGGTTAAATGCACGAGTATACGGTCCTGTAGTTACTTTGGGATGGAATGCTCTTTCTCAAAAAATAAATCCGAAAGGACAAGTTGAAGGTACTTGTGTAGGAACAGGAATGGGATTTGATCCGGCATTCTATTATCATCGCCCAGCCAGTACTTTTGCCGCTCATGGATATGGACCAATGTTGCTCGCCGGTGCTGAGATGATCGAATTATGCAATCACTGGTTTCCTAAAATGAACGATAGTGCAATTCATTTTTACGGACAAACACTACCCTATTCGGAACCCATTTTTAAAGTTGGTGATCCAAGACATCCGCCATACAAAAAAGCAGGCAGCAGTCGTAAAGGAAAAAAACCGGTTGTGTTTGTAATTGGTGATTCTACAGTAAAAAATGGCCGAGACAAAGGTGATTTAGGACAATGGGGCTGGGCCAGCTTTTTCGATCGCTTTTTTGATACAACAAAAATTACAGTGGAAAACCATGCGTTAGGTGGTCGCAGCAGCAGAACATTCCTAACCGAAGGGTTGTGGCAAAATGTATTGGAAGGCTTACAGGAAGGAGATTACTTGTTTATTCAGTTCGGTCACAATGATGGCGGTTCCTTTGATACCGGACGCGCCCGGGCTTCTATCAAAGGAGCTGGTGAAGAATCAAAAACCTATACCATGGAAGCCACAGGCGGACCGGAAACGGTATATACATTTGGTCATTACATGCGCCATTATATCAAACAAGCTAAAGCTCATGGTGTAAAAGTAATTGCTTTGGCCCATACTCCACGAAACAACTGGGAAGATGATAAAATGGTGCGTGTAACGGATACCTACGCAAAATGGACAAAACAAGCCGCAGAAGACGAAGGCGTTTGCTATATCGATGCCAACGATCTTTGCGCAAAAGAATACGAAAAAATTGGTCAGGAGGCCACTAAACCCTACTATAAAGATAATGTACACACTTCTTATATTGGAGCGATAACGAACGGAAATACAATTGCCAAGGCCGTTTATAATCTGGAAAATTGCGACCTGAAAAAATATATGAAAAAAGAAGCCATAGACAATCCAACTAAAGTGGCATCAAAACCTTTGTACCGCGATCCTAAATTTGACGGAGCTGCAGATCCGGTTGTTGTATGGAATAAAAAAGAACAAAAATGGTTCATGCTCTATACCAACCGTAGAGCCAATCTGGAAAACACAAATGGAGTTGATTGGGTGCACGGAACACCTATTGGTATAGCCGAATCAGAAGATGGAGGACTAAACTGGAAATACCGGGCTGATGCAAACATAAATTATGGCGGCGACAACACTACCTTTTGGGCTCCTGATGTAGCAGTACATGACGGAATCTATCACATGTACCTGACTGTTGTACCGGGAATTTTCAGCGATTGGAATCATCCCCGTCACATCATTCATTTAACCAGTAGTAACCTGATTGACTGGAAATTTGAATCTCAGCTAAATTTAGCTTCCGATAAAGTAATTGATGCTGAAGTTGTAAAATCTCCAAACGGAAAATGGAGAATGTACTACAACAATGAGAAAAATAATAAATCCATTTACTATGCTGAAAGCAACGATCTGTACAATTGGGAAGATAAAGGACTTGCTGTTGGAAATAAACGTGGTGAAGGCCCGGTTGTCTTATTCTGGAAAAACCAATATTTCATGATTATTGATTCATGGGATGGATTATCTGTTTTCAGTTCCAAAAACATGCAAAACTGGCATCTTCAAAAGGAAAACATATTGGATAAACCCGGATGTTATGAAGATGATCAGGTAAAAGGTGGACATGCTGATGTCGTAATCAATAATGGCAGAGCTTACATTTTCTATTTTACTCATCCGGGAAGACTTGAAGGCATTAATGATGACAAGTATGAAACCAGAAGATCATCCATACAGGTGGGAGAATTAAAATTTGTAAATAACCAAATATCCTGTAATCGTAATTTACCGGTAGATATTAAATTAGTTAATCCTTAAGATCAATAAAATAATTCAGGAAGCTTTTCTGAGCACATTCAAATCAAGATCAAAAATCAGTAAAGACATGAAAATCAAAGCAATACTATTACTCACTATAAGCACATTCCTTTTGGTTTGCTGCTCACAAGAACCAAAAGACGTTCGTATATTTATATCAGGCGATTCTACAGCTCAAAGCTACGACACTACAAAAACAGTCATGAGAGGATGGGCACAGATGCTGCCCGATTTTTTCGATGAGCATGTAACTGTTGTTAACAAGGCAAAAGCAGGCAGAAGTACCAAAAGTTATTTGGCAGAAGGACGATGGAAAGAAGTCGTTGATTCCCTTCATCCAAATGATTATGTGATCATTCAATTTGGTCACAACGATGCTTCCTCAAAACCGGAAAGACATGCCTCCTACCCTGATTACAAAAGAAATCTGATTACTATGGTAAAGGAAGCACAAGCAAAAAAAGCCCGGCCAATTTTGGCCACTTCAATTGTGATGAGAACTTTTAAAGACAATGGCTTACTTGATGATCGGCTAAAAGGATATCCAGCCATTACCCGTCAATTGGCCGATTCTTTAAACATTCCTTTAATCGACACCTGGCTGAAATCAAGGGATTTAATTGTCATGATGGGCGACGAACCATCAAAAAAATTATACATGTGGATAGAAGCAGGCGTTGATTCAATCCGACCAAATGGTTCTCAGGATGATACACACCTGCAGGCTCCAGGAGCTGCAGCAGTAGCAGAAATAGTAGCGGCAGAAATCAAAAAACAAAACCTTAAAGACATCGCAAACCATGTTCTTATCCCTTAAAAGCATAGCTAGATTAGCAACACTATTTTTAATCCCTTTTCTAATTGTACGCTGCCAGCCGGATGCTCAATGGCCCGAAGAATCAGTGAACACGAAGCCGGGAGCCCGATGGTGGTGGATGGGCAGTGCTGTAGATGAAGCAAACCTGTCCCGAAATCTGGAATTATATTCAGAAGCCGGACTAGGTTCACTGGAGATCACACCAATTTACGGCGTTCAGGGAAACGATTCCAATGAGGTCGACTTCTTATCGAACAGATGGATGGAATTGTACGCTCATACCCAAAAGGAAGCTAAAAAACGGGGAATTAACATTGATATGAATACCGGAACTGGTTGGCCTTTTGGCGGACCTGATGTTGGGCTAAAAGATGCTGCCGGTTGTTTATTAATCAAGGAATTTTACTTATCCGATGGACATAAATTAGATCAACTAATTATTCCTGACGATAAAAAACAACAAGAAACAGCCAATCTGGCCAACTTAATGGCTTTTTCCGAAAATGGAGAAATAGTAGACCTAACGGAAAAGGTTAGTAATAAAAAACTTGATTGGAAAGCACCCGTTGGTAAATGGACATTAATTGCTCTTTTCGAGGGAAATACTTTTCAGCAGGTTAAAAGAGCGGCTCCTGGTGGCAAAGGTTTGGTTTTGAATCATTTTTCGAAAGAAAGTGTAGAGAAATACCTGAGTAAATTTACGAAAGCCTTTAACGAAAGCGGTGCACCTGTTCCCAATTACTTTTTTAACGATAGTTACGAAGTATATAATGCAGACTGGACTCCAGGATTTCTTGCTGAATTTGAACAAATGCAAGGCTATAAATTACAGGATTATCTTCCTCAATTTTTAGATACAGCACGAAACGAAACTACAGCAAGAATCGTTTCGGATTACAGAGAGACACTTTCGAAATTATTATTGGAAAACTTTACCAAGCCCTGGACTGAGTGGGCACACAAGCTGAATAGTAAAACCCGGAATCAGGCACACGGTTCGCCGGCTAACTTAATTGATATTTATGCTGCTGTTGATGTGCCCGAATGCGAAGGATTTGGATTATCCGACTTTCACATTAAAGGGCTGCGCAAAGATTCTTTAACACGTCATAACGACTCCGATTTTTCCATGTTAAAATACGCTTCATCAGCGGCTCATATTTCAGGAAAGAAATACACTTCTTCAGAAACATTTACATGGCTTACCGAGCATTTTCGCACCTCCTTCTCTCAGTGTAAACCCGATTTGGATTTGATGTTTGTTTCAGGCGTTAATCACGTTTACTTTCACGGCACTACCTATAGTCCGGCTGAGGCTGCCTGGCCGGGATGGAAATTTTATGCTTCGGTGGACATGAGTCCAACCAACCCATTGTGGCGCGATGCAAAACCCTTTTTTAAATATATCTCACGCGTACAATCGTTTTTACAAATGGGTAAACCCGATAATGATTTTCTGGTTTATTTACCTATTTACGATATGTGGCACAAAGTGGACGGTAAATTATTACAATTCGATATCCATAAAATGAAACAACGTGCTCCGGAATTTATTCATGTAGTCAACCAAATTAGTGACGCCGGCTATGATATGGACTATATTTCGGATTCATTCATTACAAGCACTGAATTTAAAGACGGACATCTCATTACATCGGGAGGAACTTCGTATAAAGCTTTAATTATACCTTCTGTAGATAAAATGCCGGCGGAGGTTATTAAAAAACTGATTGATCTGTCCAAACAAGGTGCACAAATTGTGTTCATGGGAAATTATCCTAAAGATGTTCCCGGATATGGAAATCTGGAAAACCGAAGAAAACAATTTCTTACTTTAAGTGATCAGCTGCCTGAAGTTGACTTTAACGAAACCACAGTAAGCTCATTTTCGAAAGGAAAAATCATTACCGGAACCGATTATGAAAATACACTTGCGGCTACCGGAGTTGTTGCTGAAGAATTTAAAACAAAAGCGGATCTTAAATACATTCGCAGGAAAAACAGCCAGGGGTATCATTATTTTGTTTCTGCACTTAAAGCTGAGGATACAGATAGCTGGATTGCTTTACCAACACTTGCAAAGGCTGTCGTATTTTTCAATCCGATCAATGGACAAAAAGGGAAAGCACAAATAAAACAAGTCGATGGCAAAACCAAAGTAAGATTGCAGTTAAAATCCGGAGAATCATTACTATTACAAACATTTTCGACGAAGGTTACAAGTGAAAACTGGCCTTATCTTAAAGAAACAGGAAATCCATTTGTACTGAACAACAACTGGAAAATATTCTTTAAAGAGAGTATTCCCGCTGTCACCGACACCTTTGCTATTCCAAAATTAGTTCCCTGGACCGATTTGAAGATTGATGAAGCAAAAGAGAATATGGGGACAGCGGTCTATTCAACAACATTTACGGTGAATAAAAAAACGGCTGAAGACTGGATTCTTAACTTAGGTGATGTGAGAGAAACGGCCAGAGTAAAACTGAACAATACCTATATTCAAACATTATGGTCGGTGCCATACGAGCTTTCTATTGGCAAATACCTTAAGGACGGTCTTAATTCAATAGATATAGAGGTAACAGGTTTACCAGCCAATCATATCGCAAGTTTAGATCAAAAAGGAGTTCGATGGCGTATTTTCAAGGAAATTAATTTGGTTGACCTGAATTATAAAAAAACAGGTTACGCGAATTGGAAAACAATGCCTGCCGGCTTAAACAGCGAAGTAAAATTAATACCAGTTAACTTTTCCAATTAAAAATTCAGATACCATATGAAGTCTCTACAATTCATCATACTCCTATTTTGCGGATTTGGCGCATTGGGGCAGAATAATTCTTCAATCCCTAAATTTAGCTGGATGGAAAATGTGGGCAGTCATACTTTTCCAGATCAGAATGCAGTGTTTCATGTAGAAGATTACGGAGCTGTTGGAGATGCTCTTGTTTTAAATACCAAAGCCATTCAAAAAACAATTGATGAGGCTGAAGCTGCCGGAGGAGGAACAGTAACTTTTAAACCCGGTGTTTATTTAACCGGATCGCTTTTTATCGGCAACAACGTTAATTTCAACATCCCCAAAGGAACCATGCTAACTGGGAGTCAGAATCTGGAAGATTACAAAATGATTGATACCCGTGTTGCAGGAATTGAAATGAAATGGCCGGCTGCACTTATCAATATTATAGACAAAAAGAATGCTGCCATTACAGGAAATGGAACGATTCACGGCAAAGGAAAAGTATTTTGGGACAAATACTGGAGCATGCGTAAGGAATATGAACCCAAAGGACTTCGCTGGATTGTAGATTACGATTGCGAAAGACCCCGGGGAATACTAATTTCTGATTCTGAAAACATTACCATTGATGGCATTGTACTTTATCAACCGGGCTTTTGGAGTCTTCATATTCTGTACTCGAAATACGTAACCGTTAATGATGTTACTATTAGTAACAATATTGAAGGACACGGACCTAGTACCGATGGAGTGGATATCGATTCCTCTTCGTTTATTTTGGTTCAAAACAGCAATATCAATTGCAATGATGATAATTTTTGTTTGAAAGCAGGACGCGACAGCGATGGATTGCGGGTAAACCGACCTTGTGAATACATTGTAATCAGAAATTGTTATGCAGGAATGGGAGCCGGACTTTTTACAATCGGGAGCGAAACATCCGGCAGCATCAGACATGTGGTTGCTTATAATTTAACAGCAGAAGGCACATCCTTTGGTTTACGTTTTAAGAGTACGATTCAACGGGGAGGCAAAATCGAGGATATTCATTTGGCAAATATCACCATGAATAAGGTTAAATATCCTCTGTCTGTTGATTTGGACTGGAATCCTGCTTACAGCACATCATTGCTTCCTGAAGAATACAAGAATAAAACACTGCCTGAGTATTGGAAAAAAATGCTGGCCTATGTTGATCCTAAGAATGGGACGCCAAAGTTCCAAAACATATCCTTCTCCAATATTAAAGCCACCGGAGCTAAACGCTGTATCAATGTTGTTGGAATTAAAAGCAGTACCATTGAAGACTTTAATTTCTGTGATGTAACAATAGAAGGTGAAAATTCCGGTGTAATCAAATATGCCAAAAACTGGAAATGTGAACATTTTAAGATAAAATCAAACGATACTTTATCTCTGGAAAATAACAAGAATATAGATTTGGAAAACAATTAGATTAGCTAAAAAGTTATATGTTGCAGGTTCTTGGGCACAACTCACAACTCACAACTCACAACTCACAACTCACAACTCATAACATTTCCAAGACAAGCTTAATATCAAACAATAATACATACCACATGAAACATCAACTCATTACCTACCTGCTTTTGTTAACCTGTTTCTGCGCAACGGGACAGCAAACTGAACGGCAATATTTATCCGGAACAGGATTGGGAAATACAGTTACCTGGAATTTTTACTGCTCTGCTGGTCAAAACAGCCAAAAATGGAGTCAGATAGAAGTTCCTTCGCAATGGGAACTGCAGGGCTTTGGAGAATATACCTATGGCAGATGGTACAAGAAAAAAGGAGTTGAACCATCGAAGGAAACCGGCACCTACAAATACTCATTTAAGGTGCCAAAAAAATGGAGCGGACAACAAATTTCGATTGTTTTTGAAGGTGCTATGACGGATACTGAAGTATTCATCAACGGAGAAAAAGCCGGAGAGATGCACCAAGGCGGATTTTATCGTTTTTCATACGATATTACCCATAAAATCACTACCGGAAAAAAGAATGATCTTAAGGTGATTGTTCACAAACACTCGGCAAACAACAGCATCAACAACGCCGAAAGAAAAGCCGATTGGTGGACTTTCGGCGGCATTTACCGTCCGGTTTATTTAGAGGCAAAACCTCGAACAGCGATGAACCATGTGGCATTGGATGCAAAAGCCGACGGGAGTTTGAATGCTGACATTGATTTATCTGAAGAAATAAAATCAGGTAAAATTATTGCAACGATTGAACCCTTAACAGGAAAAGGTAAATTTGCATCCAAAACCATTCCATTGACTCTGAATGGCAAAAAACAACACATCAGCACAAAATGGGATGATGTTATCAGCTGGAATCCTGAGAATCCTCAACTTTACAAACTACACCTGAAATTAACCGACCAAAACAATAAAACCCTGCACGAATGGTGGTCAAGAATTGGTTTCAGAACGGTTGAATTCAGAGCAAAAGATGGTATTTATGTGAATGATACCAAAATTGTTATGAAAGGGATTAACCGTCACTCATTTCATCCTGATGGCGGACGTACTACCAACCGTGAAATCAGCAAAAGCGATGCTCTTTTATTAAAGGAAATGAACATCAACGCTGTTCGTTTTCACTATCCGCCCGATCAGCACTTTTTAGATATGTGTGATTCAATCGGTTTGTTTGTGGTCGATGAATTGGCCGGATGGCAAAACTGCTACGACACCGAAGTTGGATCAAAACTACAGAAAGAAATGCTGACCCGCGATGTAAATCACCCATGTATTGTATTGTGGAGCAATGGTAATGAAGGAGGTTGGAACTACGATCTCGATAAACATTTTGCAGATTACGATCCTCAGAACCGGCATGTAATCCATCCATGGGCCGACTTTAATGGAATTGATGCCCACCACTACCCTGCTTACTTAACAGGTGTTGCCCGATTGACCAACGGCTATAAAGTATTTATGCCAACTGAATTTATGCATGGAATGTATGATCAGGGACATGGTGCCGGTTTAGAAGATTTTTGGGACAACTGGACCTCTCACCCCTTGTTTGCAGGTGCATTTATGTGGGCTTTTAATGATTGTGCGGTGAAACGTACTGATAAAAACGGCATTCTGGACTCAGACGACTTTAGAGCTCCCGATGGTATTGTTGGCCCTTACCGGGAAAAAGAAGGCAGTGTATTCACTGTTCGCGAAGTTTGGGCTCCTATTCAATTCAAAAAACTATACATCACCCCTTCATTTAAGGGTAAATTTACCCTATCAAACAGATTCCTTTATACCAATTTAAAGGACTGTAAGATGACGTATCAACTGCATAAAATTAATTCTCCTTTAAAAGGATCCAAGAGAGAGCTTATAGGAAAAGGGATTGTTTCTCTTCCTGAAATAAATCCTGGCGAAACAGGTTTTGCCAAAATGGAATTACCCGCTAATTTCTTTGATGCAACGGTTTTAGAGATTGAAGCATTCGATCCTGCCGGGCATAAAATCTGCAACTGGAGCTGGCCTGTAAAATACGCCGGTGAATACTTCCAATTACAACATGCCGGTACAACCAAAGATGGAGATGTAAAGCTTACGGAAACTGACAGCATTACAACATTGGAAGCAAATGGAGTGTCCGTATCGTTCAATCAAAAAAACGGTCAGATTTTGCAGGTAAAAAACAAAAAAGGAATTGTTCCTTTTACCAATGGACCAGTGGCTGTAGGCATGAAAATTCAGTACAAAGAATGTTATGCCAAACAAAATGAACACAGCGCTCAGTTTGTAACAAAATATCTGGGAGGTATCGATTCTATTGTTTGGACAATGGATGCACAAGGACTATTAAATATGAATGCTGTGATGCTGAACAGAGCTGGCGGAGGCAAAGGTTTTGACGATGCATTTACCGACAACGAAATAAATAATTTTGGTTTAACCTTCTCGTACCCCGAAAAAATAGTTAAAGGAATGGAGTGGTTTGGCCGTGGTCCTTACCGGGTTTGGAAAAACAGAATAAAAGGAACCAACTATAATCTTTGGCAAAAAGATTACAACAACACCATAACCGGAGAAAGTGAATATGGATTGACTTATCCTGAATTCAAAGGCTTTCATGCCAATTTATATTGGGCTGCCATACAGTCTGATGAGGCTCCATTTACGGTATATTCTGAAAGCGACGGCGTGTTCTTGCGAATGCTGACCCCCGAAGAACCCAAAGGAAGAATGGAAGGAAGACACACAATGCCAGCCTTCCCATCGGGAGATATATCCTTTTTATACGATATTCCGGCGATTCAATCTTTCAAACCAATATCCATGCAGGGGCCACACAGTCAGCCGGGAAATATCAGGATAAAAGTTGGTGACGAAGGAATCAGGATGATATTGGATTTTGATTTTAAAGAATAGCAGTCAATCCATTTTGTAATGCTATGAGGCTGTCTTATTAAAAGGCAGCCTCTTTTTTTTTTATAGTTTCCCTTCGACAGTCATTGGTATAGTACCACGACTGTTGTTGGTGCAGTACTACGACGGTTACAGGTATAGTACCACGACGGTTGCGGTCGTGGCAAATACTCCCCCCTTCTTTCTCTACTCTTTATACACAAATAGTTGCAGTGCTCGTTTTTATGCACCATGCTTTTTCGGAATTTTTTAAATCGCTTTTGTTTTAACTCAACGCTTTAGTAAGACCGGGAAGTTGAGTCCCGATAGCTATCGGGGTTATTCGAAAATCGCCCGGCCACACTTAAGTGTGAGATAAATAAGGAAATTATTTTAAAAGTATCCTTGATTTTTTTTATTCGCGATTTTAATTTTTAGGGGTGTTCTTAGTCTCACATTGTTCGGCAGCTTCGTTTTTTAGATCAAGCAAAAAAATAAAGTCGGGTTTAGGCGGATAGCCCAATACAAAAAAGAACGACAGATCTGATGCAAAAACTGTAGTTCTGTCGCTTAATTTTACTGAAAAATAATTGATCCGTGCACGCTTAGATTCATATGCTGTAAAAGACTTGCTGCTTCCTGTTTCGCTCAGAGTTAATTCGTCTTAATTCGGAATTTCATAATAAGCAGGATAATCTTCCTTCTTAACCGCCAATTGATCGATCACAATACCTGTTTGATTTACAAGTAACTTTAATTGATGCTTGCCTGCCTTTTTTATTTCAAGCTTGCTCTTAACCGATACAAAGTTCCGCAATACATTTGTTTTCCATTCATTGCTGCGGCCTTTTGTATTTAACGGATAAACTTCAGGCACATTCTCATCTACCTGCACACTTAACTCATGCTTAAAATTGTTTGAATGAGTTGGCAAACATCTAATTTCAATTTCATACACTCCCGGCTGATCAATCTCAAACTCATATTCAACAAAGGGCAATTCTCCTTCAAAAGTATGAATTGATAACGGATAAAGGCTAATTGCATCATTACTGCAGCCTAAACCATCAATGCTTTGCCAGCTATATTCATCTCTCCCGCTGCAATTTGAATAATCCTTTGCCTGAATAAAAACAGGTTTGTTATTTAACTGATACTCTACTGTATCTTCTGCAACTGTTTCGGCACCAAAATCGGGCATTTCAAAAACCGGTAAATTTCGTGGGGCTGCATTCATCATTCCGTCCCATTTCCCCGAAAGCATGCCTTTGTTATAATAATTTGTTAATTTTTCAATTTTGCGGTAAGCATCCTTCGACCTGCTCTCATATATTGCTTTTTCATCTTTATCAGCAATGCAATCGGCCAGTTGTGCATACAAAAACTTGTGATTGATTAAAGCAGCACCTTTAACAGGATATTCAACCAATTGAAAAAAGGCATCCAGCAGATTTGCATTGACGGACTGTTTTACACGATCTACCTTATCAACCAATTGCTGATAATCATCAATTCGCCGCTGTAACTCATTATCATTGGCATCGATACTGAAGACTGACAAATGAGTTTTGGTAGTTGGTTCCGTTTGACTCCAGCCCATGAATTCGGGTTTACGCAAAAATGCCAAACGGTAATATTCCTGCATTACATCGGCAATACTGTCCGCATTTTCAACGCCAAAATCGCGTGCACAATACTCCCTTAAATGATCCTTAACGCCTGATGAATTGATACTGTTGATATCCCAGGCCAAATCAAGAAAAAATTCGGTGTTGTACTCTGCCGGTTTAATGTCACCTACGTTGGCAATCCATATGTTTTGTGCTCCGTTTTGATAGGCACGGGTCATTTCATACCAAATAAGTCCTGGCTGTGTTGTACTCAACCACAAATAATCGTGTGGTCTGCCCCAATAACTTAGGTGATAATACACTCCTGCACCACCAGAGCGTTTTTGTTCTTCCCCGCTGCTCATTCTGCGTATATAACCATAGTTATCATCGCACCACATCAAACTAATATCTTCAGGCACCTGCATTCCTGCATTGTATAAATCCAGAACTTCCTTATAAGGCACCAATACCTGCGGAATCTCTTCCACTGATTTCTCTAAAGTAGTCGCTAACATATCTCTCTGATCCATAATAATAGTATGCATCATTTCAACCATTTCTTCCTGACTCGATGCGCCTTCCATTTTAGAATCATGAATTCCCCTCATGCCCATTGAATACAGACATTCATTGCCCGCATTTTTTGTCTCTTTTACCCGATCCTGCCAATATTTCTGTACATTTTTACTATTGCTGAAATAATTAAACGCCCCGTTCTTTTCTTTGTCCCATTCCCTGACATTATTCCGAAGCATTGGTTCCGCATGGCTAGACCCCAGTACAATATGGTACTTCTCAGCCATTTCTTTATTGCCTTCGGCTGCAAAGAATGGTTTTGTGCAATGATGCATCGCCGGCCAAATGGTATTTGCCTTTAAACGCAGCAACAACTGAAAAATCTTTTCATAAGTTTTAGTCCCGATATCGCCGGTTTCCGGTTCAAATGTTTTTGCCGCCCAAGGCTGAAGTCCCCAGTCTTCATCGTTTAAAAAAATGCCCCTGAATTTCACCGATGGAGATTGCAGAATACCTTCCGAAGGCAAAGTCAGATTTACAACATCCCGTGGCAGCGGTTTTACATCAGCCCACCAATTCCATGGCGAAATACCAATGCGTTCGGCCATATCAAAAATTCCGTAAACCGTTCCCCGGATATCACTTCCAACAATAAATAATTTACCCTCCTTCTGTTTAATTAAAAACTGTTCCCAGACGGTATTCCCATCTCTCTCTTCAATTAATCTTTCCTTTTTTATGAATTCATCAGAATACAAACCAACGATGATCGAATTCCCACCCGTTTCTGTTTCGGGAAGTTCATTCACCTCCTTGATTATTAACTTTTTTCCTATGATACTTTCGATTGACTGAGCAACATCGGTAATTGCCCAGCGAAGTAAGGAATCGCATTCCCTGTTCACATAAATAGTTGTTGTTGAAGAAGAACTTGCAATTGTGCAGGAATCCGTTTTTTTTTGTTGACAGGATAGTACTGAAATCAGCAAAACTACCCCGCATAAAAATTTATTCATAAGGCATAAATTATAGTATCAAAAGATCTTCCGAAGATAATTCTCACCTTATGAATTTACCAGTAAAATTGTACACTAAGCATGTAATTTTAGCTGTCCTTTTTACTTTCCATATTTTGAAGGAGCACAACCGAACTGCGCCTTAAAACACTTACTAAAATAGAATGGATCTTCGATTCCAACCTGCCAGGAAACCTCAGATACATTGTATTTATCTTCAAGAATTAGCTCGGCAGCTCTCTTCATTCTTTTTATTTTAATCAATTCATTTGGCGAATACCCAGTGAGACCTTTCACCTTTTTATAAAATATAGTTCGGGTTTGTCCTGCCAGTTCTGTAAACTCAGTTACTGTAAAGCTTGGTTCGGAAAGATGCTTATCGATAATTTCATTAATTAAATCGTAAAATGCCTGATCCTTATTTCCCTGACTTAACAATCCTTTCTTCACCTCAACATCAACAGAAAAACGTTTTTTAAGCCTCTCCCGCTGATCGATCAACGAATACACCCTGGATAGTAAATATTTAAAACTAAACGGTTTCATAATGTACTCATCGGCGCCACATTCACTTCCCTGCAGCTTAATGGTATCCGAGGACATGGCAGTCAATAAAATAATTGGAATGTGACTCGTTTCAAAATTGTCTTTTAGCCTTCGGGTTACTTCCAAGCCATCCATCTCCGGCATTTTCACATCACAAATTATCAATGTTGGATTCAATTCAATGGCTTTGTCCAATCCATCTTTACCATCTACAGCCAACTCAATATCAAAATGATGCTGTAATTCGTCTTTCAAATACTCCCTAATATCATAATTATCATCGATAACCAATATTTTCCATTGATGCGGATTCACTGGTCTTTGAATAACATGATCTTCATTGTGATCCGCCTGAACCACTTCTTTATCACCGGCATCTACAACATCTAAAAATTTAACATCGCTGTACACTTCTTTTTTAGAAGGTAATTCAACCGTAAAAATAGAACCTCCCTCTGGATTTGGATTGTATTTCACTTTGCCCCTGTGAGTTTCGGTGAATTCTTTAACCAACTCCAAACCAATTCCTGTTCCTTCTGCCGACGTATTCAACTTCATAAAACGGCCAAAAAGAAACTCTCTTTTTTCCTTGGGAATACCAACTCCTGTATCAATTACACTTATTATGCAATTCCCGCTATGAACATCCCTTGCTACCCTGCAGGTAATCTTTCCTTTTGCCGGAGTAAACTTAAAGGCATTGGAAAGAAGGTTAAACAATATTTTCTCAACTTTATTTCTATCAATATAAAAATCCCATTTCCCATTGATCCCTTCGAACTGGTATTCTATATTTTTTTGAAACGCAATTTCTTTAAAAGCATAGTAAGCATTACGGGTAAAATCTGAAATATCAGTCATTTCAAGATTTAGAGTCAATACATTGTTTTGCAGTTTGCGGAATTCCAATAGCTGATCAATCAGTTGTGACATTTGAAGCGTATTGCGATTGAGCAGCTTTACATTTTTTGAGACTTCAGCAGGAAGTTCTTTTATATCATTCATTCTTTCAACAGCTCCTTTAATTAATGTAAGCGGCGTTCTGAATTCATGTGATATATTCGTGAAAAAGCGCAGTTTATAATCCGTTAACTGCTTTTCCATTTTAACAGCATTATTAAGCGAACTGATTCTTACTAAAAAACGAATAATTACAAATGCTATTCCCAGAATTATAAGAATGTACAAAGCTATTGCATAATTTGTTCTCCATACAGGAGGTAAAACAGTAATTTGAAAGGTTCTGATCTCATTATTCCATTCACCGTCAGCATTAGCTCCTTTTACCTTAAAAGTATAATTGCCATCAGGCATATTTTTATAAGTAGCCCAATTGTTACTGTTTGGAGAGCTCCAATATTGATCGTAGGGTTCTAAATTATATGAATATTTATTTCTGGAAGGATCCGTTATATCCAAACAGGCAAAATTAAGTGTAAAAGTATTTTGATCATGATTTAATACAATCTCATCCGTAATGCTAATCGATTTCGTAAGAGGCGATTCAGGCTGATCTGTTTCAATACGCTTATCATGTACATAAAAATCGGTTAACTGAACCAACGGAACTGTTTGATTAATAACAATACTTGCAGGATCCAGTACCAGTAAACCGTCTAAAGTACCCCATAACATTTCACCACTTTCTTTCAACAAACAAGAATTCTCGTTGTAAAAATTCCCATAGGTACTGTTTGAAAACTGATAAGTTAAAAAAGTATTCTTTGCCTTTTCAATATGTGCCAAACCACTTTCGGTACTCACCCAAAGAACACTATCCTTACTTTCCATAATAGAAGTAATAATATCTGACGGCAGTCCCTCCTTTTTTGTGTATTTTATGAAAGAACCCTGTTTGTTAGGGCTATCTGCATCAAACAGGTTCAATCCGCCTCCAGCTGTCCCAATCCACAATTCGCCTCTGCTATCTTCAAAAATCGCTTTTATGTCATTACAGTTTAAACCTTCCGGATGCCCTGAATTATAGGTGTAAATTGTATACGCATTCGGATTATTAACAAATTCCTTAGGGTGGAAACTTATCAGTCCTTCGTAACTACCTACCCAAATAAGCCCCTTTTTATCCTGAAATAAACATCTAACAAAACTGATATTTCCTTTGTTACTTAAATAATGATTAAAGCGAAAGGAACCTCTGGATTCCTCTACCAAATCAAGACCACCACCAAAAGATGCGATCCAAATTCTTTTCTCTGAGTCTTGTATGATATCAAATATGGAATTATAACACAAACTATGAGCTTTTCCTTCCTCCCTAACAAAATGGCGCTGCTGTTGATATAACTTTTTATCGTATATATACACCCCATTCCCTTTGGTTCCTACCCAAATGCGTCCTTTATCATCTTCAACTATGGTATACGGGTTGATGTTTTTCTCAATCAGCTCCTTATTTTTTAATTGATCATCATATATGTACAGGCTGCCATTTTTTGTACCCAACCATATCTTATTGTCTGAATCCTTAAAAATGACCTTTACATTGTTACTTGCAACAATAGATTCGGCCTTTTCGGGCTTAATATATTTCACATTGAATTTTTTCTTGCTAACCTTAATAATACCGGCATACTCACTGCCAATCCACAGGTTTCCAAAATGATCTTCATCAATAGATAATAAATAATCCGAAGCCGGGCTGTTTTCTACTTTATCGTACAAATAATTGGTTAATACATCATTCTCCGGATTGTATTGGTACAATCCATTTCCATAAGTGGTTACCCAGTAAATTCCTTCCGAATCAATTAAAATATTGTACCTCCCATCATCAATAACACTGGCAACCTCCGGTGATATCAACTGCATCTCTTTGGTTTTGCCGGTAGTGGGGTTGTAATAAATCATTCGTCCGGAATTGTCATACACCCAAACACCATTTCTGGCATCAACAATTATACGCGGTGCCGTTATAAAGGGATTTGAACTACCTAAAGGATTTTTAGAAAATACCCCGGTATTTATATCCACTTTATACAATCCTTTTTCCAGAGATGAAACAATCAAATAATCTTTATTCAGTTGCGCTATATCCCGAAGAGTACATCGCTCCGAAGATTTAAATGCTTCTAAAAACATATGTTTCTTCAGATCATAACGGCAAATCACATCATCAGACAAAAAGTAAACAATTGAATTTAATTGCATGGCCTTTCGAATAGCGCCAAGATTCTCCTGTTTGTTAAACTCATCTGTATTGCCGGATGAATCCATTTTATTTAATCCCAGATCACTGCCAATCCATACATTATTTAAAGAATCCGCAAACACAAAATTCACTTTATCTTCTGCTAATTTACTTGAATTTGATGCAGAATGAAAAGCTATTACAGGAACTCCTTTCGTATTTTTTTCAATTTTAACGCAACCACTATCGCCCCATAGCCAAACCTCCCCTTTTCGGGTTTCCAAATAATCAGTAAATAAAAGTGGTACTATATTTCCTTCGTAATTAAATTCGATAAAACGTTCTAATTTGGGATTGTAGCAATTAAATGAGTTATCATAAGTTTTAATCCATAAAAAACCATCCTTGTCTTCATGAATACTTCGAATTCTTTGATCGGTAAGATTTTTGGGTTTTCCAGGTTCTGGTTTGTATGTTATAAACCGGGTTCCATCATACCGCACCAAACCATCCAGAGTACCAACCCACAAAAAACCCATATTATCAACAACAATGCTTCGGACAGTATTTTGAGGCAATCCGTCCTTGGTACTGATCTGAGTAAATAGCATGGATTCCTGGGCACATAGTATGGAAGAAAAGAAAAGAGAAATTGTAAATAATCCAATGAAAATATTTTGCCTTTTATTCATTTTATAATCCCTTAAGAACATACCGTTTTCTTTGATTTAGCAGTAACTGTATAACAAAAATTAAAAATAGTCAATTAAATAAAAATACCATCTAAAACGGCATTTTTTACAGGAGTTTGTATGATAATCCATGATTATAATTACTCTTACACTTATCTTGTAATAAATTTTTTACAACTCTATTTTCATGTTCAATTATCATTTCTTCAAACCAATCATCTGTCTTTTAATCCTACTATCCGGATGTTCTGCGAATCAAAAAGACGTTTACTTATTTTCCTATTTCAAAGACAATGGTCAGGATGGGCTTCATCTGGCCTATAGTTACGATGGCCATCATTGGGAAACATTAAAAAATGGCAACTCATTATTAAAACCAGTTATAGGTAAAGATCGCTTAATGCGTGACCCTAGTATTTGTCAAAGTCAGGATGGGATCTTCCATCTTGTTTGGACAACAGGATGGTGGGATCAAGGAATTGGGTATGCTTCTTCAAATGATTTAATTCATTGGTCGGAACAAAAAAACATCCCTGTAATGGAGCATTTAAAAGAAACCAGAAACACCTGGGCTCCCGAAGTATTTTTTGATGATGCATCCCATTTATTTTATATTGTTTGGGCATCGACAATTCCCGGACAATTCCCGGAAATTGAAACCACAAGCAATGAAAAAGGGCTAAATCACCGACTATATTTCACAACTACAACTGATTTTAAAACATTCTCTCCCACATCTCTTTTTTATGATCCTGGCTTTAGTGTTATTGATGGAGCCATTCTTAAAACCGATTCAACCTACATGATGGTTATTAAAAATGAAATGTCGGTTCCTAAAGAGAAAAATTTGCGCATTGTTTTCACAAAAAATATGGCCGATGGATTCCCAACAAAGGTTTCAGATAATATTTCGGGAGACACATGGGTTGAAGGTCCAACTCCATTAAAAATTGGGAAATACATTTATATCTACTTCGATAAATACAGAGACAAAAAATATGGTGCCATACGTTCACTTGATGGAATAAATTGGAAAGATATTTCAGAATCAATTGATTTTCCAAGAGGCATTCGACACGGCACTGCATTTAAAGTATCTGAAAAAACATTGCAAAATCTTCTGGACAATACTTCCAATAAATGAATTCCTGAATACCTACAACTAAAACTCCGTAAAAAATGAAACGATTAGCCTTTAAAATGCACCTCAATGAAGGTCAGAAAGAAGAATATAAAAAACGTCATAGTGAATTATGGCCAGAGCTTAAACAATTACTTAAAGAGGCTGGAATAAATGAATACTCCATTTTTATAGATGAAGAAACAAATACTTTATTTGCATTTCAAAAGCTAAACAGCAACGGAGGCTCTCAAGATTTAGGACAAACCGAAGTGGTAAAAAAATGGTGGAAATTTATGGCTGATATAATGAAAACCAATACTGACAATTCCCCTGTTTCAATCCCTTTAGAGGAAGTATTTTACCTGGAATAAAAACACTCCACAGTCTTAAAATTAGAAAATGAAAACCAAATTGAATATTTAAAATAAGTAATTTCAAAAAAAGTAAACAGAGCTCAAACTGTGATATCCGCCAATAAAAACCACATTTATAGCTATTTCCAAAAAACAATTGATGCCCTGTAAAAATCGCATGACTTCACTAAATCATTTTTCTTATAATATCTTTTGTAATCCGCTATTTTGTTTTACTTTTGTCCCGCACAATTATCCAAACAGATATTACTTGGAGGGATGACAGAGTGGCCGATTGTGCGTGCTTGGAAAGCACGTGTACCGCAAGGTACCGGGGGTTCGAATCCCTCTCTCTCCGCCATGCAGAAATGCAATAGAAAGAAAAGCCTTGTAAACTTAACGTTTACAAGGCTTTCTTCATTTAGTGCCAACGCAATTAAACACCAAAACCTACAATATAATGGTGTTGCGTAAGGTGTAGATGAGAAAGCTTGAAAATGCTACACCTCAGACAGGTGCTAATACACTACGATTCACCCTTTTGCTCCGATCAAAAATCACTCGTTTGCTAGTTTTGAAAATCGTTTTAAAACATTTAAAAACCAGTAAAAATGAGACAAACAACTTCAATTTTATTTTTTGCAAGAAAGACTACTAAACTGAAAAACAGAGAATCTCCAATCTTTGTTAGAATTACAATTGATGGTCAACGATTAGATATATCTCTAAAAAGAAGTATTGATTCTAAATTTTGGGATACTAATAAAGGAAAATGTAAAGGCAATTCACTTAAGGCAAAGGAAAACAATCGATACATTCATTTTATGGATGAAAAACTCTTGAAAATTATAACTGATCTTGAAATTCAAGAAGAGTTGAATTGTAAAAATGTAAAAGCATGCTTGAATCAGGAAAATGTTGATAAGAGCATTATAAGTATATTCAAAAAACACAATGAAAGATGTGAAAAACGTATTGGGATAGATATGGCAGAAGGTACACTAGAACGGTACAGAACCTGTTTGAAACACACTCAGGACTTCATAACGCAACAATACAATTCAGAAGATTTACCTCTTACTAAAATCAATCACCAATTTATAAGTGATTTTGAACATTACTTTCGAACAGTACGAAAATGCTCTACCAATACCACATTTAAGTACCTTAAGAATTTTAAGAAAATAACTAACTGGGCTCTAGCAAACGAATGGATGAGATCTGATCCTTTTGCAAAAATCAAGTTCAAAATGGAGAAGGTTGATAAAGAGTTTCTGAATGATGAAGAGTTGAATAAACTAATGGTGAAAGATTTCGACATCAAACGTCTTGAAATTATTAAAGACCTCTATTTGTTTTGTTGCTTTACAGGATTGGCTTTTTCAGATGTAAAATCTCTAAGCCAAGAACACATAGTAAAAGGCATAGATGGTAATCAATGGATAAAAAGTAAAAGGCAAAAAACTAAAGTCGAATTTGAAATTCCACTTTTTGAGATTCCCAAAGCCATTCTTGCTAAATACAAAGAAGATCCTATATGTATGATTCAGCAAAAGCTTCTGCCTGTACCCAGCAATCAAAAAATGAATGCCTATTTAAAGGAAATTGCCGATATCTGTGGTATCAACAAAAACTTAAGTACACATTCAGCCAGACATACATTTGCAACCACAGTAACATTAGGCAATAATCTAAACATTAAGGCTATTTCGAAGATGATGGGACATACCAACACCAGAATGACTGAAAACTATGCCAGAGCCAGCGAAAAACTCATCTCAAACGAGATGAGTAAGATTGAAGGGATGTATCAATATGTATAAAACTGAAATAGCAAAATCCCCGAGCAACATTAATGTTGCTCGGTTGAGTATAACCTCTGAAATAAGTACATAATTTAGATTGTAGCCCCAACAGAACCCAACCTAAAGCTCTTTAGTTGCTCACTATATGACACTTGCAATGTTTTAAATGAGTGAATATACCCTTATTTGTCCCCCTGAATTTTATTGCTTTTTTCTGAAAAGAAAGATGCCCCTATTCAAATAATGAATAAGGGCACAGTTAATTAAAATTCGACTTTACTGCTTAATAATCTTCCATGTACTCTTCTCACTACCAATGGTAATTACCATGAGATACAAACCAGCTGGTTTATCACTCAGGTTAATATCATTGGTTTGACTTGGAGTGTTACTTTTATAAAGCAAAGCGCCACCTGTTGTAAATACTTGTATGGAAGAATTGGTATCTAAATCTTCATAGCCCAGAATATCGACACGAAGTTGCCCACGGGTTGGGTTGGGGTAAATTTTTATTTCTTTCTCAGCTAAAATTTCGGTGAAGAAATCCTCACTTTTCTCAAAGGAAAGCTTTTCGGTATCACCTCCGTTTATTCCGCTTTTTGTACTGCTCAAATTAATAGTTCGACTTACTCTATTCCCTGCAGAGTCATAAGCAAAGTTTACATTATTTTGACTCATTCCATTTGTTGCATACAGTAGAATGAAAACTAATATTAAATTAATAAATTTCATATTCAATTATACAGTTAATTTATATTCCAATTCATACGAAAAGATTGCAATAGTGAATCTTGTCTATAAATATTTATCACTTCGGATCCTGAATGTTTTACAATACTATCCCCCTTATTTACAAACTCAAAAAAACCACTTCTATCTGCACTCCAAAGTGTTTTCTTATCAATCTCTAACCTCTTTAGAATAAGTGTTTTATTGCCGTGATTTTCTTTGTCGATATATTTCTTAGTAACAATTCCAATATATTCTTTTTCAACCTGCTCCTTAAATAATTGTGGTATTTTGGAATTCTGATTTTCTATATTATAAGTAAAAAATAAAATACCACTAATAATTAAAAAACATATATAGCCATACTTAATCCAAATTCTTTTCATATTTTTTAACGTTTAATTATTAAACACATAATAACCCTATTGGATCAATAAAACAAAGGTGTTATTGAGGTAGATGTATTCCAATGTCCATAACCTATATCAATTCCTTTTGCAAAACCTGAAAATGAAGACTGATAATATTCTGATGGCATACCAAAATCACAATTATTATCAACACCCAATTCAAATCCCATTGCACCCATACCTAATGATGAAGAATATCCCTGACCTTCAATTGAAAAAATATCGGCATTACGTCCCCTTGTTCCATGAACATAAAATACTTCTGGTGCTACTGATAAAGAAACAGCATCACCTTCAGCTCTTTTTTCTGTAAAATACCACCCTAAACCTCTATTGTCAGCTATAAATCCAAAACTTACTCCAAAACCATCACCTAAAAAACTGCGATCACCAATTCTAAATTCAGGATAAGCAATATCAAAGCTAACTCCTAGAGCTACGGGACCCAAAACCCATTCTTCACCAAACCTATATCCTTTATTTAAACCATTAACTAATCCATAACTATTCATATTAATATCCCATGTAACACCAGCTGCACTGCCTAGAGTTTTATTTTCATAAATAGCCAAAGCATAAGATGCAGTTCCATTATTTCTAAAGTTTATATCAAATCCAGCTTGTAAATAAGACTGAATAGTTTTTGCTCCTTGAGAATTATAAGTTCCTTTAACATCTTTCCGAAGACTAGTTTTGCTTACCCAATTTCCTGTTGGACCTAAGATATTGGCTTCATAAAACGAAGGCCCTCCATAATCTATTGACCCATCATAATTATAAATAGTCCCCAAATTCCAGCTCATTGTACCACCTCCTCCTGTGCCGTACCAATTTGCACTGCCAGAACTAACCTGTCCTGTTTCGCTGTAATTGTCTATTCTGTCCGCTGGTCTGCTAGTATACCCACTAGGGTCGGTGTACTTTAAGGGATTATTCCAAGCGTAGCTGTAACGATTCATATTTTGAGTGTTGCCTGGATCCTGCAATACAGGGTCTGGACTTAAAAAACGCCCCACCTTAGGATCGTAAACACGACCGTTCATGTTGATCAAACCAAAACCGTTCATGTGTTCGTGCATGGTGTAGCCTCTATTAATCAGAAAATCTGTTCTGCTGTCAGTCAAAGCCCAGTTGCCTGGACTTCTTCTGTTTCCCCAGGCATCGTAAGCATATTCCTCTGCAATATAACCACTTTGGTTGCTCAGTCCAACAACAGAACCCAAATAATCGGTGTGTACAAAGTACAAATCTCCGGTTGTACTGCCTGAACTGATAAATACTGCAGCTAATCCACTTGGTGCCGAAATATAATGATAGTGCTTTTCGACTCCACTGCTTTGGTTTTTATTTACCTCATAATTACTACCCGTGTAATAGTTGGTTTCCTTTTTTGCACCACCTTCATATAATCTGCTCAACTTTCGTGCATGACCTGCTCCATAAGCAAATTCTATTTTTTTTGCAAGCCCATTCAAGGTTTGCTCAATATCGTTTACTTTATTGAATGCAGTATAAGAAACCGATTCATCCGAAGGCTGATAGGAACTATGGGGATTCTGAATAGAGGTAACTGCATGTTTTTTCACAGAGTGCTTGTATTCATAGCTTCCTACATCCGATTTTGTGAGCAAATTTCCTGTATTATCTCCCGTGTAAGTTACATCAGAACCTTTACTTGATGTCGTTAATCGATTCATTGCATCAAAAGCAAAATCTTCAATTTGGTTCCCGTGCAGGATGTCTTTTCTTCGGGTCAGGTTTCCTTTTACATTAATGTCAAAATCCCAATTGGACAATACACGGCTGCCCACTTTAGCACTGATTATATCGGGCTGATACCACGAATCGTAAGTTTTAGTCACAACGGCACCATTCCCATAGGCATAAGAGGTAAACTGTCCCATATCATTGGTGACTGCCTGATTCCAAATCAATTTGTTGTTTTTATCCCTGATTTCAGTTACCAAACCATCTCCATTGTAGGTGTGGTTCACATAGTAACCTGTCGGATAGGTAATCCTGCTTACCTGACCATTGCTGTTGTAGGCATAACTATTGGTATAGGTTTTTGTTATCCCTCCATCATAAATTTTTTCGGTATGCGTACTTGTTCTTCCGTATCCATCGTAGGTAGCACTCTCAACCACCTTCGAGTTGAGCAGTATCTGATTTATTGCCCCAATATTCCCCGAAGGATCGTATTGCCATTGGGTGGTTTCGCCACCTGATTGTAATGTACGGGTTGTGATGCGACCTAATTTATCATACGCATAACTATAAGTATGATTGTTGGCTGTTGTACTACTGGTTATTTGTCCGAATGCATCGTAAACCGCTGATGTGGTACCAGCATCCGGATCGGTAGTTTGTATTACATTTCCCTGCTGATCGTAAACATGATGAATGGTATTTTGTCCGAACTTAATGTCTTTAACCAATCCGTTGCTGTAGTAATCGTAGGTAATTTGACCTCCCGGATCTTTTGCCGATTTCACAAAACCTGCACCGTCGATTGTTGTTTCTTTCCATGATTCAGGATTGGTGACTTTGGTTGTAAGACCATTATACGTATAAGTTACCGAACCTCTGCCATTTGGTAAGGTGGTTGCAGAAGGTCTTCCGTAAGTATCGTAAGCGAATGTTTTCTCGGCTGTTTTGGTCGAAGAAAATGGCAAACTAATCGCTGCAACTCTACCTTTTGAATCGTAACGGGTATCTGTTTTTATTGTTTTGGAATTGTAGCCCTTACCTTCACTTCGGATTACCCGGCCCAACCGATCAAAATAACTGGAGGAAGGTGCATTGCCAGTCAGGGTAGAAGATGCTTTGTAAACGCATCCCGCAATAGAACTGTTCCAGCTAATGGTATTCGTATTGCTTGTTCCATCAGGATAATTGGTTTTTAAAGCCTGTCCAAAACCATTGTAGGTAAAACTGGTTACCCGATTATTTGCATCGGTCACGGTTAACTGATTACCAGTAACTGGATCGTAAGCAGCCTTGGTTACATGTCCTAATGGATTTGTTTCCTGAGTCACAAATCTTTTGGTAGCATCGTACGCAAAAGAAGTTGTTCGGCTTGTTACTCCACTACCCGATAATGTAACGGAACTTACTTTGCCGGAACTATAAGCATAAGTTTCGGTAACCGCTTTAGGTGTTCCGTACAATTGTGTTTTCTGTGCCAATTGATGGTTAGAATAAACCCATTTCGTAGTGGTGCTGATTGCTGTATGATCGGTATGATCTTGAGTCGTGGTAACACTTGCAGGCCTTCCCGGCATCCAATAGGTTGAATTTACAAGATTGTTATAAGTGATGCTTTGTGTTTCGCTTAGTGCACCACCCAGATTTTTGCTGATACTTATCGGATTATAATAACTGTCAAAACCCGAATAGGCAACCGTATTGGTAATTCCTCTTAGATGATCAGTCTGAGATTGTGCACTTAAATAGCTAATTAATCGAAAGCCTTTGCTTCCATTTACCTTTGCGACATTGTTCGTAAAACTTGCTGATGAAACCAACGAACCTGACAGTTTTGAACTTGTGCTTTTCAAAGCTCCCACATAATAGGCACCTAGAAACTCAAAATTTGAAGTCGATTCAGCATTTTGTACTGACTCACTTTGGGTGTACTCTTTACAGCCTAAAAATCCGTAATTTTTATGAACTGTTTGATTTTTGTATTTGTAGGTGGTATTGGAAACAGTTACTCCATCGGAGGTCATGCTGATTCCCTTTACCATTTTATTTTTACCCTGATAGTAGGAAAGATTAGCATCGCCAGTACTCGCATCCTGCGAGTAAATATTCCCGTCATTTGTCCTTTGATAAGTAATGGCGTATTTGTTATTCATCCCATCCGAAATTTTTGTAACTAGGTTTTCATTACCTAAATCGTCAGAGAGTATTTTTTGAAAGGTTGAAACTCTATCATGAGCAAAAATTACATCATCAATATTATCACCATTAAAATCCTGAACGCCTATATATGAAAGTGTTCTGGCAACCAGATAGTCCTGAAAACCAAAAGGACGAAGATCATTTCTTGTTTTGGAAGTAAATCCCTTTCCACCCGTACTATAATGAACAACTGCCTTACAATAACTAATAGATCCATAAACTTCGTCCTTGACAACAATTGAAACCTGATAAATATCAGTCAAGCCATCACCATTAAAATCTCCGGTTAATACTTTTCTGTATTTTTCATCTTTTATAAATTCTGTCCAAACAACAGGGTATGTACCTTGTTCAAATCCAGTCCCAGTGCCGTAATATAATTTTCCATGCGTATAATCCAATATGTCTATAATCCCATCACCATTAAAATCAACAAATTCATAATCGATTGAACTTGTTATAATACTAGTAGTATAAAGGTGTTTAAATTTAGAGTCTGTAGGATTTAATTCATATACGCTTAGTCCGCTACTGGATATGATAAAAACATCCTCGCTGTTGTTGTTATTAAATTTATGAGCGGAGAAATCACGATTAGTTAAAGAAAGGTAAGGAAAATCAGAAGCCTGAACACCATCTACACTGATAATCTCACAAGACTTTAATTTTCTTTCTAATACAATTACATTCTTAGTATTATCCCCATTTAAATCCGCAACAATAATATCAATTTCTCGGTAATCAGATACAGGTGTTTCATTGAAATCTCCACCAGAATGAATTCTTTTGACAACTCCATCCTTATAGCCAAAACACTCATAGCTATAACCTTGGGGATGTACATAAGGACAAAATATATCATCCTTTTGATCCCCATCAAAATCCAAAATTTGAAAACCTTTGAACCCACTATACATGGATTTTGTCTCTATTAAGGTTTCGCTGTTACCATCTGAACTTGTCAGATAAATATCATATTTATCACCATAAGTATAGCTTGATTTGTTAGGATATTGAATAAAATCCAAGCGACCGTCACCGTTAAAATCCCCATACTCTCTTAGAGGAGCATCTTTAGCAACGTTTGTATTATAAGTTGTATAATTATTCGATTTTCCCCAATTAATAACAGTAGAGTTCAATTGAGTACCATCTGTCCCCAATACCTTAATCTCGTTCAAGTATGAATACATATCCTTGTAATAAGAAAATTGATATTCCCGAAAACGACTCCCTTGTCCGTTTACTTTAATTTTGCTAAGTATTTTGTGTTGCTTAATTTCAATTCCCTCAAAATACAGGCTGGTTTTATCATCTCTTGAAGCATACTCGAAAACAATTGAATTTCCAGCATACGTAATTTGATTGATTCGAAAACCGTAAGTGTCATTCAAATATGAGTAGTTAATACGATTACCATCATAATCGGATATGGATTCTACATACCATTGTAAAATACCACTACTTCCACTCAATCGTGAATTGGAGTCATTGCCATACAAATAAATTCTTCCATTTGGCATCCACACTTTAAAGTAAATGCTTGTAGTTGATCCATACAAAATAACACGAACTTTGTTGCTGTTATCCAAACGGTATTCGGAGTTTGCAGCACCATAAGTTCCACTTACCAATATCAATCTGCTTCCTCCTAAATAAAGAGCATCGGAAGTATTATAATCTACCTTTTTTGAATTCCCATCTTGAATAAATGAATTTGCTCCTCTCGAAATAAAAGAAATACCCGTTAAATTAACTCCATACCCTAACAATCCATTTGACGATCCACTATTGTAATTCACGGTTAAGCTGGGAACCAGGCCATTTACTCCTGGTGGAACCTGGATAGGCACTTGGTAGTTCGAACTTCCATTTGGTGAGGTTGTTAACGAACCCGGAATACTTCCTACCTGGTAGCTTGTATTCAATGTTCTGGCATCTGCATTTACGGGCGTAGTCACATATTGTGCATGCAAACTCCCCCATAAGCCGACAGATAAAATAAAAGTGAGTAAATTTTTAACCATAAAAAAGTGTTTAATTTGATAAAAAACAATTCACTCCTTTATTCTGCTTTTTCGAAAAAGGTAACCCGTAAAAGCAATTATTTAATTAACAAAATCAGTTATTCGTTGATTATATGAAACATAGAATTGTTATTTGTAAAAATTCCACATAGTAAAAGTGACATATTGTTAGTTTTGCAGATATTCATACCGGACATTAAGCTACTTATCAGACGTCTAGTAGATGGCTGGACGGATAAAAAAAGCCAATTAATATTTTAAGTGGCTCAGGTCTCAATTGCCCGAAGTCTAAAATATCAGTTCCACTTTGTCATTATGAAAAAGCCAATACAGAGAATCAAAACCTAATCATTGAGCAATAATAAAGGTGTTTTAAGTAGGTTTTATCCCGGTCTTAGCCCGGTTTCTTACCTAGATAAACTGATCACCCATACAGAAAAACAAATTATCTTAGTGGAAACTCCCATTTTGCCAGTAAAATCAGCCAACACAGAGAATCAAAAACTAATCAGTAAGCAATAATAAAGGGGTTTTAAGCAGGGTTTATCCCGGTCTTAGTCCGGTTTATTTCCTAGATAAACTGATCACCCAGACAGAAAAACAAATCAATACAGTGGAAACTCCCATTTTGCCAGTAAAATCAGCCAACACAGAGAATAAAAACCTAATCATTGAGCAATGGTAAAGGGGTTTTAAACAGGTCTTATCCCGGTTTCTTACCTAGATAAACTGATCACACAGACAGAAAAACAAATTATCTTAATGGAAACTCCCATTTTACTAGTAAAATCAGTCAATACAGAGAATGAAAACCTAATCAATAAGCAATAATAAAGATGTTTTAAGCAGGGCTTATCCCGGTCTTAGCCCGGTTATTTATCTAGCTAACCTGATCATCCATATTCTCAAATTTAAGAAAAATCGTGTTTTCTTCTTACCCTCTTACCCAACTTCCACAACTCACTCATTTGCAAAGCTTCTGGCAGGGTAAGATAAGTTTACTCTTCTTACCCAAAATCCATTTTTGAGAAAATTACAAGAATCCTCTTACCCTTGGGTAAGAGGAAAACCCACACCTTACCCGAAGTAAAACCCTGATTACTTATCGTTTAAGCAGTCAGGGTAAGAGGGTAAGAAGAAAACCTGAAAAAACTAAATTTTTGAATCCAGATAATAACCATAAACTCCATTTAGTTTCTTCTTGGGGATATCAATTTGTTTTAAAGCCTTACCAATTTTCACAACATTCAGGTTGTTTATATTTAGCATCTGGCTAAGTTTCATTTTGATATCGGTTGCAGTCCGAAACGAATTAGGATCTTCTGATTCATCGTGAGTAAAATGCTTTTGAATTAACTGTCTTTCTTCTGATAGAATTTGAAATGCCTGATTTCTCCTTTCATTCTCGTTAATCTCATCCAATGATAAATTACAATCAAACTTGGTTTTCACAAGATGATAAGCCTGAGCATAGACCAAATCAATATCAATCTTCTTCGAATACTCCCAATCAATTTTTTCAATCTCAAAACACAACCAGCGTACAGATCCTGTTTCATCCATCAGAAACTCCATTTCATTAGTAGAACCAATAAAACTACATCTTCTCGGAATAACTGAAGCCTTCCGTTCGTATGGTAACCGATCATTGATCTTCTCCTTTGAAAAAAGAGCCTTTAAACTGTTGATATCTCTTCGTGAAAGAGTTGCTAATTCATCCAGATTGATCAGGATATTTGTTGCCAGAGCAATACGACTGTCTTTATCAATCGATATGTTCTCAGAGATATAATCGCCCAAAGTTGGCGGACATAGAAACCTACAGAAAGTTGATTTCCCACTGTTCTGTTTGTCATGAACAAATATTAAAGCTTGTTTGTTAAAAAACCGACTATCTATTGCTGTTTTAATTACCCGAACCATCCACTTGCGAAAATGTAATTCAAAAGAATTTTGATCCTTGGTGTGAACATATGAAGCTAGATTTCCGATATGATCAATCCCATCCCAGTCTGGAAGATTGGAAAAGTAACTTTCGAATGGATTGTAATCGGGAACGAAATCAGACTTCAAAAGAGCCAATAAATTTGCAATACTGATATTAATACCTTCTTTCTGTAATTCTATATAAAGTGAATTTTCACATAGAATCTGCCATTTAGAATTGTCCTTCTTTCTTATCTCTATATCAAGACTGATAATATTATTTCTAAGCAAATAGCGTTCATTCAAATACTCTTCAGTTAAGCAAAATTTGTTTGCAACTGTTTTCTTGGGAACTACCTTATTTTCAGTTGTCATATCTTATCTTTTTAGCATTATACCATAAGTTTTAGCGATCCAGAAAAGGCTTGCTAGTGTTATTCCTCCACCCCTGCATTTCAAACAGTTCGAATATTGTCTGTCACACTTTTCACGATTATAATCAGGATTCAAACGACTTAATCGATGGAAGTAACTTCGCCCTGACTCCCCTAATGATTCAGACAAACTAAAGGCAATGTTCCGCCAATTCTCGTAGCCTTGCGTGATATCTATACTGCATGATTCGATCTTTGAAACCAATTGTTCAACATTTGCTAACGAGTCACCAACAACCGTATTTGTTGGTGGTTTGCATTTGACTTTTTGTGGTTTGCTGTTCGCTTCTAACCACACATGTGGATTAAATACCTTTTTCATAACTCAAATATTTAGGGTTTATATAAACTTGAGGATCATAAGGCATAAAACAGGCACGTGCAATATCCTTCCCTGAAGCATCAACTTCTATCTGATAAGTTTGTTTCAAGTAATTACCGACTGCCTTAAAATAGTTCTTGTGATCTATTAAGCAGATATCGATGGTAATCACCCATTTTAATCCATCACCCGATGGAGACCGGAATAAAAGCACTGTTTCTAAGCTCTCATCGGCTAGTAAACTATTTTTAACTCCATTAACATCCGACAAATGATCAAAGTCCAACACCATCAAGCCTGAATGATGTTGAAAATGTTTCTCACTTCTTTTCGTAAATATTCCAGAGAAACATACATAGTTGAATTGACTTGCTTTAAAAGCTCTGGCTTCTTCAAGATCTTTAATTTGCCTTAATTCCTGAGTTCGTTCAATATTCCAATGCCCTTTGATTAGAGTATAGGCATCTAAAACACTAATTGTCCTGTATGGCTTGGTATTAGATATGGGTTTTTTGAAGAAGCTAAACTCAGGTAACTTTATTTTTATCTGGTTATCTAGATATCCAGTATCTAGATAACCTTTTATTTTACCACTTAAATTTGGTGTCATATTATTTCATTTTTTAGAAAGATTAGGGCATAGTTATCCTGTTTGCAAAGCATTACCACTTCACAGCATATTAACTCTATGCCATACAATTCGATTATTTTAAAGGAAAAGAAGATTCCTTTTAAGAAAGGTTTACTTAAAAGATTTCACGTAATGTTTCTTCAGATGAGCTTCGATATCCGAGCTCTTGTAATAGATCTTAGAGCCAATTTGAGAAAAGGCTAAAGTTCCGTTATCGCGATAAGTTTGAAGTGTTCGTTTGCTGATAAGAAGTGTTTGGCAAACTTCCTGATTGTCGAGCCAACGTTCTTCCAGTGGATAAAAGTGTTTTCTACTTAATTTTTCAACAGCTTCTTCCATGCTTCTTAGTTGCGAGTTTATCTTTAGAAAAGCATCACTGCTCATTGTTACTACTTCCATAATATTGAAATTTAGAGTTAATTAATAAAAATCAAATCTATCTGGCGCCAGTAGATCGTTTCGGAAGCAAACATAGGCAGGACAAAGCAAAAAAAAGGGTTGCAACTAACTTGTACAACCCTCGGTAACCTCACTGATTATCTGCATGATAATTCAAATATTTTTGTCTAGTATTTATTCAACAATTGACGCAAACGAACCAATTTAGTTTCCCAAAATTCAATCGCTTCATTTTGCGGACTGTCAAAATTGTTCTTTACCGATTTATAACTAATATCATCTTTTTGCTTTGATGAAAAACTTGATGCTATTTGCTTGGATAATTTTGTGATATTATCAGTTTGTAAGATATTCTCATCGCTAAGCAATCGGAAAAACAAAGCCATTTGCGACACCGTTAAATTGGACTTAATCTTTCCATAACCGTTCGAACTGCCCGTATTATCAAGTAAATCTCTATCATATTTTACCAATTTGTTATCAACAAAGGCAATCAACTTATCCAAAGTATTGTCTACCAAAGTCATGATATTAGATAAATGCAAATGGCGATACGGAGGACTATCCTTCAAAGTGTAAAGTCGTTTTTTAAAAGCTATCAAAACCTCATATCGTTCCTTCTCATTCTTGCCGGATAAAGATTTGTTAAGATATTCAACACTATAAGCATAAGTCTTTACTGGTATAACACTAGTCTCAATTAGAAAATTTAAGACCTTTTCTTCTCTAGCAAAATCATCTGTGGTCTCTAACAAACCATCTAACACTTTACTTATTTTTTGAAAAAATAGGTCATTTCTATTAGAATTATACCTCTCAAGATACATTTCATCGCTGACAGCTTTTACAAAGTCTTGAAATGAAATAGAATCCTTTCCTATATCATCTTTTTCAATTTCTTGATCCTTTGGTTGACTTTGAATATCAGAAGGTGAATTGTAAGAAGCATAAGGATATTCGCCAGCTACAAATGTTACGCTATCAAAAAGCACGTAATCATTTCCAAGTGAAAAACTTTTAAATAGTTCTTTACGCCATATCTCAATTTTCGCCTCATCAATTTTCTTATATTTTAAGATTAAACTTTCATCATCTAAAACATTATCTAAAGACACAAACAACTTAACAGTAATGAACTCCAACAAGTCTACGACTCCTTCGTAGGCAACAAGAAGATTGGTATAGTAGTCATAATTAAAAGCATCATCACTTATTTGTTCAATTATTAAATCTTCGAGAACAGATTTTAGATAAGACTCTATCTTTTCTTTAAAGTTCAACAGTCTCCTAGCCCTAAATTCAAACATAGATTGAATCGCTTCACGAGATTTACCTTGTCCTGCAATATCAAAATATATTTTTTTGATTGTATCAAACTCAAAATTCAGTTTTTCGCTAATATCCTTTTCAAACAGAACGATCTTTTCTTTAAAGGCTATCTCAGAGTTAATATCATTATAAGTATTAAAAAACAACTTCTCAAAATATTCAAATTCATCTCTCATGCCTAGTACTCTATTTTTTATTCTGGGTACAAAAATAATAAAATGCGGTGCATTATGAACATTTTTTATATCTTTGAATCACTCGCAAACGAGGACATTTTGATAAAAAGCAAAGCAATCAAGTAGTTACATAATTCGGTGTAGTGAAAAATTGTTTACAAGGCTAAAGCATTGTATTACAGCATACGAGATAGGGATGGTTCAAGATCCTCTCTCTCCGCATTTTAGGAATCATCCTAACCCAAAAGACTGTAAATCAATTGATTTACAGTCTTTTTTTTTTATTTTTCACCTATTTATTTCATCTTATTTGCTAAAAGCATCCATAGCTTTTGTTGGATAACCAGCCTCATCAAAAGCTCCTTTTTGGTATTCTTTCCATCCATTGTAACATTGTGGTTCCCAATAAAAAACCCCTAAACAACTATCATTTAATTTGGTTCTTGTAATCAGATCTGAAAGAAAGTTATATGCTGCATCCTCCCCGTCCCAGTTCATGCCTGTCTCGCAAATCATGATCTCACAAGCATAACGGCTGACCATGTCATTTATATTGCTTATTAAATCGTCGTTCATGCTTTGCCAGGTATCCGACTCCGGGTACAAGGACATGCCAATCACATCCCACTTCCCGCCATTATTTTTCAAGCCATCAAACAACCATCTGAACTTTAAATTCTTATTTCCCTCCTGTACATGTACAATAACTTTTGCCTCCGGAAAAACAGCTTTTACAGCATCGTATCCATAATTGGTAAGGCTTGCATACTGTGCCATATTTTCATCTGCTTTCCCATCACTCCAAAGCATGCCATTACCAGTTTCGTTGCCTACCTGAACCCATTCCGGGCTAATCCCCCAATTGTTAAGTGCAGTTAATACTTCAGTAGTATGATCTTTTACAGCAAGGCACAAATCATCAAAAGACAGATCTTCCCAACTTGCCGGCTTGTTTTGTTTGGAAGGATCAGCCCAGGAATCACTGTAGTGAAAATCAACCAAAATACGCATCCCCAAATCGTTGGCACGTTTGGCTTTAACCAACATATCGGTTTTATTACACCATCCATCTGCAGGATTTACCCAAACCCTTAAGCGGATAGAATTCATCCCCAGACTTTTTAAAAGACTTATGCATTCCGTTTTGTTTCCTTCTGCATCATAAAATGAAATATCTTCACTCTCCATCTCTGTTAACCAGCTTACATCGGCACCTTTGGCAAAACCACTCATATCTTCTACCACAGGTTTCTCTGTTGAAGTCTTGTTGTCATCATTGTTGTCACATGAGACAAAAAGAAAAATAAAACTGAACAGCAATATTGTAATTTTTTGAATTTTCATTGTTGGAATATCCGTTTAGTTAAAAACAGAGGTATTCTAATTTTTCTGCATTGTAAAAAAACAGAATACCTCATTTTGATTATTACTGCACTTCAAAAGAACAGGTATTGTGAATAAAATCTACAGTTATATTATATGTTCCGTTTGCCAGACTTTGAACCTCTGTCATGTTAGCCCCCAAATAACTCATAGAGTCAAAAGAACCTCCATAATAACGGTTCCATGACTGATCTAAATGAATAGCCATTCCATAAGGTGAATCTGCACTAATGATTGCTGTTCCGGTATATACTCCGGCAGATGCTTTCGTTAATACAACAGTGGTAAAGTCCCAAACATCATTTAATCCGGTAACATAAACCTCATCACCTAAAAACACATAGGTTTGATTTATAATATTGGTAATCAAGTCGTAAGTTCCTGTTGCTATAGAAGCATCATCTGTAATGCCATTGGCTCCCAAACTTAAGTTTCCGCTTTCACCACCATAAAAATAATCCCATCCACCATTTAAATATAATTTAGCTCCATATTCGGAGGTGGCATTAATCGTTACACTGCCTGAGTAGACTCCATCAACCTCTTCAGCTATCATCTGTACCAGACTCCAATCATCATTAAAGCCTGCATAACTTAAGCTGGTTACTTCGGTATGACTGTAAGTCAGGTTCTTCAAATCGGTCTGAATCAAATACAATCCCGGATCCGGAGCAGTAATATTATTGGCTCCCTGAAATTCCAATGTTCCTTCTGTATCGCCCATCTTGTAAACATCATTCCAATTGTCCTTTTCTAGAGACATATTATAGCCCCACAATGAATTCACATTTATCACCCCTGCAAATGTAGAATCCTCTTCGCTCAATAAACGCAGGTAGTTGTCGAATGTCCAGGATCCTGAAATGCCATCATCAACACCGGGAAGATACATATACCCGCTAAGTGGTTTTACCTCTTCCGTTGCACCAGCTGTTATCTCATAATGCAGGTTCAGTGGATCCGACAAATAAAAAGTTAAAGTATAATCGCCGGCTGTTCCAAAAGTAATATTGCCGGCAGATGCAGCCAACATATCAAAGGTCAATCCACCATTGGCATCAGCAATAAAACCAATCTCTTTGCTAATAGCGGCATCATCATTCGTTGCAGTGGAGAAATTATAGAGTTTAGCATCAGAACAGCTGACTTTCACCACTGCATTATCTTTTGCGGTGCTTACTGACACATACCATTTCACTTCCGATTTTACAAAAGTCATTTCGGCACTTACATCACCGCTTACAGTCAGGTTAGGAATATAAGTTGCTGTCCATTCTTTTGATGATGTACTTGCTGTTGTATAGTAACATCCACCAAAACCCGGATACCAGAAATTCCACATGGAGCTTTCGTCCGAGGACATCAAAAATTCTTTACCATCAGCACCTTCATTGCCCCAAAGGCTTCCGTCTCCTTCTTTTAAGAACCAGTTACTCCAGGCAGTAGTTCCAATAAAACCAGAATATTCACCATCACTTTCAGGAGCATACAATACAAAACCTGTATCTGCCTTATCTTTATCAAGCACAAAAGCTTTTGACATATCAATAGAATAGCTGGTGATGTTCACAGCAATCACATTACTGTAATAAGGATCTGTATTACCGCTATAAGCCAAATTGACTCTGAAATACATAGGAGTACTGACATCCGGAGTGAAAGCAAAATTCTTTGCCATGGTATTCAATTCACCTCCGGTAAAAGAGTAGATATTGCTCTCTGGCTTTATGGTTTGATATGTTTTAAAATCCTCAGCAGCAGAAATCTCTATTGCCGCAGATGGAATATTATCAGGCAGGCTCACAACCGTACTACTAATACTAAGCTCACTCTCACTCCAGGTTAAAGCCAGCATAGGTGCATCCTTGGTTTCCTGAGATAAAACAATATCAGATTCACTTGTTTGCAGCTTTGATGAAGTAAGCCCTGAAACGAAAATTTCGTCTCCGTCTTTTTCGCAGGCAGTAAATAATGCTGAGCAACTTACCGCCAGAAATATGATTAATTTCTTCATAACTTATTCTGTTTTTTAATAATCATCGTTAGATAAATTTGGATTTGCAGAAAGCTCGGCACTTGGAATTGGATAGATATTGTACTTATCATTCACAGCCTTTCCATCTTTAACCCCACCTTTCCATTGCCAGATGTATTTATTACCGGTAAAGCATCCAAAGCGCACCAAATCTGTTCTGCGAACGCACTCCCAATAAAGCTCTCTGGCTCGTTCATCAAGAAAAAATTTGTATGGAATACCGTCGGAAGTTGCAATTAATTCACTTTCGCTCACCGAAGCTGTATTTCTATGACTTCTTAAATCATTTACATAGCTTAATGCGGTAGTCATATCCTTCCCAGAACGAGCAGCAGACTCAGCATACATCAGATAGGCATCAGCCAAACGAAACATTGGAAAATCGGTGTTTACTCCATCGCTGGTAGTATTGGTCGCCGGCTCTCCTGCATCGGTTAAATTGCTCCATTTTTGAACAAAGTAACCTCCGGTTCTATCGTCTATGCCATTATCCATGAACTGATTTTGTCCTTCGGTATAAAACATGGCTCTGTTGTCATTCTCCAGATCAAAAAGTGCAGGAACTTCGCCTCTGATGCGAAACATACTCCAGGCAAGCGTACACCCTACCTCTGAGGCTGCAGCACCATAATCCGTATCCACTTCCCCGCAAACCAAATAAGTAGTAGCTCCCCATGACAATACACTTGTTCCATCTACAACCAAGGGAAAAATTATTTCATTACCTCTACCTACACGCAAATGATTATCGGCATTAAACAATTTGCTGTAATCAGATTCCAAAGCATAACCTTCATCAATCACTTTTTGACTGTAAATCATGCACGAATCATATTTTGTTCCTGCCTCATATACCTCAGCATTCAGGTACAGTCTTGATAACAGCATCCAGGCGGCTGCACGGGGAGCATGTCCGTATTCACAGGCATCTACATCATGCATGCCTTCGCTGCAATCTTTTAATTCGGTAACCAAAAAATCAAATAATTTGGGTGCTTTTATCTCTTCAGGCAATTTTGAACTGCCAATTACCGATTCATCGGCAAAAGGAACATCGTGAAACAAGTCAATTGCGTGAGAGTAAGCCATGGCACGAAGAAACCTGGCTTCTTCACGATATGATTTGATTTCTGCCTGCTCCTCTTCGGTGAAACCCGAGATTTTACTGTCAGAAGCATTTTTCAGAAACTCGTTGCAAAGTGATATCGAATAATAACATCTGTAATACATGTCGGCTACCCAAGGATCATTGGCATCCCAGCTCAGAAAGCTTACATCACCAATATTATCACCTTCTATCCAGGTGGAGCCCAGTTCATCTGTTCCAGCCTCCTGTACATTAAAATAACAACGCATATAATCGTAACCATTATTACTGCTTAGATCTGCATCACCTCCTCCTTTTTCCTGACCGGCCGTAACAAATGAGGAATAACATTTAGCCAGTGCCGAAACATAATTAGCCGGATCCGAATAAACCGTTTTTGAGGTTTCTTCAACATTCGGATATTGATTTAATTCATCCGTGCAAGCGGTATGAAGTAAAACAACGGTTACCAGGAATATATTGATTAACTTTTTCATATGATTATAATTTGTATTTTTTTGCCATATGGTTCCTAAAGCTTTCGGGATTACCCTGCTGGGATGATTATCCCCCTGTGTGTCAAAAGCGCTTTGGCATGGACGTTTCATAATTTTAGTCTCAATTTTTCAGTGTGTTTAAAATTGTTTACTGCTTTCACCTTAGGGCTTACTTTAAAAATCGATGCCTAAGCTTAGCGAAAAAATTCTCGGACGAGGATAGAAAGACTGGTCTATTCCACCTGAAATCTCCGGATCGACACCTGAATATTTGGTGATGGTGAATACATTTTGAACCATTGCGGTCATGTTCAGATTAAACAAATTCTTTATGCTTCCAAAATTATATCCTAAGGAAATATTATCCATCTTAATAAAAGAAGCATTTTCCACATAGTAATCAGACAAATACTGACGACTTTGGAAACCAGTTTCCAAATAGCTTTTATGAAGATTATTTAACTGATATGAATTATATGACATGGTTCCGTATGCCCCTGCATTCATTGACAGTCCATTGTATACATAGTTATTAATACTGGAACGAAGACTGGTACTCAGATTCCATTTTTTATAGCGCAGCGATGTACTGAAACCTAAAATATAATCAGGCGATGGCGAGTGATAACGGTATAAATCGCCCGAATTAATAGTTCCATCATTGTTTAAATCAGCAAACGCACCTTCAATTGGTTTTCCTGTTTCGTCGTACAACTGATGGTATACATAAAACATATTTGGTGCATAACCTTCTGTTAACACCTGAAAATAGTAGCTATCGATAGTTGATCCTACCGAAGTGTTCGAAATTTGTGTTCCTGGTATTATGGACAAGTTTTTAATGGTTTGCTTTTGCCAGCTGGCATTACAACTAAAATCCCAGGTCCAGTCTTCGTTATCAACAGGAGTAACATTAATCGATAACTCAACACCTTTACTATCCACATTGCCGACATTGGTTAATATTCTTTTATCAAAATTGGTTCCGGCAGGCGAAGGAACAGTAGCTAACAAATCTTCTGTTTTACGTGTATAATACTCAACAGATCCTGATAAACGATTGTTGAAAAATCCAAAATCAACGCCATAATTATAAGCTTTTGTCAACTCCCATTTTAAATCGGATACATAAGCTTCGGGGCGATAAGTATTAACCGTAGAATTTCCAAAAATATACTGAGCGCCATTTTGGCTGATCGTATAAACAGGTAAATAGCTATAATTCCCTATTCCTTCCTGTTGTCCGGTGATACCAAAACTGGTTCTCAATTTTAAATTGCTTAAAAAATCGATTCCGTCGAGAAAAGATTCTTCGGATAATCGCCAGGCCAGTGCAACAGATGGGAAAGTACCCCAACGGTTATCACTGCTAAAGCGGGAAGTTCCGTCCTGACGAACAGTAGCCGTTAACATGTATTTGTCCTGTAAAGAATAGTTCACCCTTCCGTAGTAAGAAATTAAAGCATGACGCTGATCATCGGCAGCTACCGAACTTTGCGATACACCAAGGGTATTCGTTTCCTCATAAGCATTGGTGGTACTCTTCCAAGTCTGATAATCGTACCCCAATGTTACATCAACCCTACTTTGTATGCTTTCAAATTCTTTTTTGTAGTTCAGATAAGTTGTAATTAATTTGTTCTCTTTTTTTTGAGGTCCATACGTATAATCACGTCCGTTTGTCACGTAATATTGAGCTGCATCTGCAGGGACATAGATTTCTCCTTCGCCTTTTGCATAATCGTAACCTAAAGTTGCATGCAATCTAAGATCAGGAAGAAAATGAAGCTTGTAATCCATATCCAGATTTCCGATTACACGGCTCACCTCACTGGTTGATGAATACTGATTTAATACGCCTAATGGATTTAATACTGCTCCTGTTACCGGTTTTCCATTTTCGTCAATGGCCTCATTATAACCTCCGAAACCAGAATTTCCTGAGTAAACAGGAACGGTAGGGTTGTAGGTAGAAGCACCCCATATGGCTCCTGTATTGGCAAAGCTATTTTTATTATAGGATCCTTTCAGCCCCACATTCACCTTTAAGTGATCTTCAAAAAAAGATGGTGAAACAGAAAGATTTCCTGTGGTTCTTTGTGCATTATCCGTTTTTAAAATACCATCCTGATTGTAATAACCAGCCGAAAAACGATAAGGAACATTTGCCAAAGCTCCTGACAAACTTACATTGTTATCGGTTCCATAGGCAAGCTGAAATATCTGGTCATTCCAATCTGTTTCATTAGAACCCAACAAGGATCTTTGGGCATCACTGCCCTCACCCTGAACTACATTACGAAATTCTGCTGTTGATAACATATCAGCCAGTTTGGATTTAACCTGCAATGAGTTGGTTGAGTTAAAATTAACTCTGATCTTATCTTTAGAACCTTTTTTAGTTGTGATAATGATTACCCCATTTGATGCCCTGGAACCATAAATGGCCGTTGATGATGCATCCTTCAGTACGGTCATGCTTTCAATATCATTAGGATTAATCAGACTTAAAAAGTTATTGCTGTTCCCACTGATACCTCCCGCTTCAAGAGGCACCCCATCCAAAACAATTAATGGATCGTTGCTGGCATTTAAGGAAGCTCCGCCACGAATGCGAATAGAACTGCCCGATGTTGGAGAACCACTTCCTGAGAGAATCTGAACGCCGGAAACCTTTCCGTTAATTAACTGAGCAGGTGAACTTACAATGCCTTGATTAAAATCCTTGGATGAAACATTCGACACAGCTCCGGTTAAATCGCCTTTCTTTTGCTGACCGTAACCAATAACAACCACTTCATCCATATTCACCACATCAGATTGCAGCTTTATATTGTAATTAGCCCCGGGGCTGACCATTACTTCCTGACTTAAGTAACCGATAAATGAAAACACCAACACCTCCGATTGATTAGCCTCAATGGTAAAAGTACCATCGAACATGCTAACACTTCCCCTTTGAGTGCCTTTCACTATCACTGTCGTTCCAGGAACAGGCTCATTCGTTTTGGCATCTACAACCAAGCCATTGATTTGAGTTTGTTGAGCAAAAGCACCCAATCCACAGCACAAAAACAGAATGATTGAAACCAAACGTAGTTTAAAACTATTCTCCATGTCTTATTTTTATTAAAAGATTAACGAACTATTAGTTGTGAAAACCTTTGCACAAACAGGAAAAATCTCAATCCCCTTCATGCTATTTCCTATATAAAATGTGATTCCCTGAAAATCTTATTTTCTCAGCAAAATCCGACTAATGAATCAATGACAAACAAGATGATAAGCTCTTTTATATTGCTATAAAAAAATCCTTCCCGTAAAATCATTTTAGTAAGACAAACCTTAAAATGGAATTCCCGGTTTCCTGTTTTTCCATTTGCCGGTTTACCATTGGGGCAGCTTTAGGGATATGCTGTTCTGCATATCTTAAATTCCTGATTTTTCATAGATTTTGATTTTAAGAATTACTATTTTATCATTTGAAACACCGCAGAAGGATTGCATGCCTTCCTCTGCGATGCTTAACAAAACATTACTATTCCACACATACCTCCAGAGTTCCATCCTGTAAACCATCCGACACAGCAGTTACTTTGATACTACCCGGTAATTCTCCGGCCTTTACCAAAACAGTTGCTATTCCGGCTTCGGCATTAATAGGATTCGCTCCAATAATCTCTGCTCCTCCATCAATCATAAATTGAACACTGTTTTCCGCCAAAGGAAGTCTATTGCCTTCTTTATCGACAACGGAAGCATATACAAACACAAGATCGTTACATGCACTTTCCAATTTTTTACCACTCTCATCCATCCATAATTTTAGAGCTGCGGGCCCGCCTGGTGTTTTCTGAACTGCTTCTGATACTACTTTGCCATCCACATATCCTTTTGCCACCAACTCTCCTGGTGTAAATGAGGTCAATCGAAAAGTAAACGGAGGATGATTTAAGCGGGTGCTGTTTTTATCCTGATCGGGTTTTTGTTTTCCTGCACTTTTGCCATTTACCAACAGCTCCACTTCCTCGCAATTGCTGTAAACCTTCACATCTAAAAAGGATGGATCATTGTAATAATTAGCAATTTCGACCATTGGTTCTGTAAATTGTTTCAATTCTGGCTCTCCAATATTTGTCTGACTTTTGTAAAAGTAATAAGCGAATTTAGGCAGACGAAAAATATCCATGATTCCCGAAGATTCCAGATCAGGTGCATAGCCACGGTTGTAATCAAACATCAACCAGTTGGCATCACCTATCGCTTTCCCTTGAAGATTACTGTTGTGAGCCTCTTGATAATTCAAGGCTTGCTGCGCCAATCTTTTTTGACCGGCACTTCTTAACTGCCGGGAATTACGCTCCTCATCAGACAAATCCTGAAAGGCTTTTTGATTGAAACCGGCATTTTGAGCATAATATTCCCAATCGCCATATTCAGCAATAAAAAATGGCTTGTCCTTTTCATACTTATTCCAGTAATATGGAGGCTTAGCGTGTTGGCGTGCAGGATTAAAAACATCGTAAGCAAAATCTTTCCAACCACAGGTATAAACATCAGTTCCCGGAAATTCTTCATGAACTGCTTCGTGCGACTTCTCCATAAAATCCTGACTCATTGCCGATTCATTTAATGAAGATTCCCACAAAACCACAGAAGGATGATTACGATCAACCCGAACCATTTTACGTATATCTTGAATTGCATTTTTCTGAAACTCCTCATTCCCGAAAAACTGCCAGCCTGGAATAGCATCCATTACCAATATTCCCAATTCGTCGCAGGCATTTAAAAATGCCTGACTTTGCGGATAATGCGACAAGCGGACAATATTAAAACCTGCCATTTTAATTTTCCAGGCATCTCTGTAATTGGCATTATCAGAAATAGCATATCCAACATATGGATATTCCTGATGACGATTGGTTCCTCTTAAATACAAAGGCCTTCCATTTATTGTAAATCCCTCTTGTGCAGTAATGCTAAATGTTCTGATTCCTATTTTTACATCCTTGGTCTCCAACTCCTCTCCCTTCAATAATACTTTAATTCTGAGAGTATAAAGAAACGGAGAATCAGGCGACCAAAGTTTTGGTTGCTTCACTTCTATATCCGTGTTTACTTTTGCTGTAGAATTAGCTTTTAGCACTTGTTTTTGAGAGGAACTCACTATTGCAGCTTCACCCTCATCAATTAATTCCAACTGAACTTCCACTTCCTTTTCGGTGGCTAAATCGTTTTTCATATCCACCTGAACATGAACCTTAGCCGAGTCTTCACCAACATTACTATAAGTTACAAATACACCTCCTGCAGCAATGTGATCAACCTCCACCTCATTTGAAATGTGCAAAGGATTTTTCACCTCCAACCAAACATTTCGATAAATTCCGCTATAGGTATTGAAATCGAGAACTTTTAATGATTTTCCCGGTGGCACTAAAGGATTGTCTTCATTATTCAATTTCACAAGCAGACAATTTTCAACTCCAAACTCAACATTTTTTGTAATGTCCACATAAAAAGGAAGATAACCGCCCAAGTTGGTATAAAGCAACTCCCCATTCATAAATACCTCCGCAACCTGCATGGCTCCTTCAAAATACAAAGCCAGATGTTTGCCGGATAAATCTTTGGACAGCGAAAAATATTTGCGGTAAAAACAAGTTCCCTGCCACTGATCTCCTTTAATAACCAAAGGTTCTATATTTGCAGTATGAGGTAAAGAAACTTTTTCCCATGAAAAATCCTTGTCTTTACGGATCATCAATTCATCAATTGGCACCTTTACATCTTTAACAAACTCCCATCCCTTATTAAACGAATTTCTTCCATTCACATACTCTCCCTTATGGTTCTGTCTGCACGACAAAAGTCCCACACAAAGAACCAACACAAATACTATTTTCAACATAAATCTTATCATCACCTTCAAATCTTATCCGATACTGTTACCTATTTCTTTTTGTTGTCATACGACATATAATCAATTCCTTTTGTAAGATTCCCCGAAGAATCGAAAAACGTTGCATTATCCCATGCAGAACCCTTTCCCCAAAGATCTTTCATATTAGAAGAAATCCACGCCGGCTCCCAATACATAACACCTTTTGCTCCGGCATCCATCATGTTTTTCGTCAAATCGATCAGGAACGAACGTTGCCCTTCCACACTGATTGGATATCCTTCCACAGCACTTTCTGCACCAAAAATATTGGTGTAGCTATCATTATCTTCAAGAGTATATGGATAAGCTGTTTCAAGAATCATCACATCCTTATTGATATCGGCACGTAAATTTTTAACCACATTGGGTAAGTCCGAAAAAGAAACCTCAGTATGCCAGTGTGGATAGTATGAAAACCCGGCCACATCAAAACCGGTAACACCTGCTTTATTAATAATTCCTTTGTACCAAAAATCCAGATTTTTTGGATCAGCTACATGAAGAGCAATAATGGTTGACTTTCCTGTTTTAGCATCAATATCTCTTACTGCCTGTATTCCTGCATTTAATACCTTTCCCAAACTAGTCCAATTATCATCACAAATGGATAGTTTTGGGAAATTCTCATTCGTATCAGTATGCATTAATCCACAATTGGTTTCATTGCCTATCTGTACCATTTCCGGCAGCAAATTCTCTTTGTACAACTCGTTCAAAACCGAATAAGTATATTGGTAAACAGAATCCGAAAGCACATTGATGTCCGTGATATTCTCCCAGGCCTTAGGTACCGTCTGATGTCCGGGATCTGCCCATGTGTCGGAATAATGGAAATCAAGATTAACAGCCATGCCTTGTGCTTTCGCTCTGCGGATGGATTTTTTCACATCAGCAAAACCACTATACAATGAGCTGTTTTCATTATAAACTCCATAAATCCAATCCGGATTATTCCAAATCCTGAGTCTCACCATATTGGCTCCATGTTCTTTAAATATCGAATAAACATCTTTCTGCTTCCCATCCTCTTTATATACCCCATCAAAATCTTCAATTTGATTTACATAGGAAAGATCTACTCCCATTACAAACCCGCTTACAGATTTTACTGCCAAATCAGAATCTTTACTTTCCTTATTTCCACCCTTGCTAACACAAGATTGGTTAATAAGTAGAATTAAAAAGAGTGCAAAGCTTTGCTTTATTACTTTCATGCTCATATGATATCTTAAACTTTTGAAATTACCTTTATAAATTGCTGCAATAAAAGTAAACAAGTATTTAACCCTACACTTTGTTAAGACGTACCAATCGTTGTTCAAATCTTACTTTTTGCACAAAAGACCTAAAGTCATCCAAGTCAATTATTTGATAAAAACTTTTACAATTAGTCCATTTCTTACCAAAACTTGCAGGTATCATACACGATAGCCATTCTTAGTAAAATTTCAATATATTTACGATTAACTTGTATCCAAACGATTTATTACAAAAGTTAATTTGCTGAAAGCATTCGTGGTATTTAATTTTTGATCAGTACAAATGGCAAATAATATTCCAGATAAAAAAGAGCCTAAAACACTGGTACAGCATATGCTGTTAAAACTAATAGCTGTATTCTTTTACGTGCTCCAATTTACACCGGCTTATGCCATTGAAGTACCCTCATTGTATTTTAGTAATTTAAGACAGGAAGACGGACTCCCGTCAAACATCACAAGTTCGGTAGTTCAGGATCAAAAGGAATTTATTTGGATCGGAACAGCAAATGGGGTGTGCAGGTACGATGGCTATACAACTATTGTATTTAAAAATGATGGCTCTCCAAATTCCCTGCCTACGAACAATATTAGTTCCTTACTAATAGACGGCGATACCCTATGGGTCGGAACCTGGAAAGGTTTGTGCAAAATAAATACCAAAACATTAGAAATAAGCAGAGTGAATCTGGGACCCGACGTTACCATTCGCTGTCTTTACAAATCGATGGATAACAAAATTTGGATTGGAACTTCAAATGGGCTTTTAGCTTACAGCAAAGAACTAAATAAGTTTGATTTTTTTAATGATACAAATAGTGAATTAAGCCACTCTACCATACGATGCTTTTATGAAACCAAAGACGGTTCCTTATGGATTGGAACCTATAATAAACTAAACCGCTTTAAAAACGGGAAATTTGAATCGTTTAATTTAAAAGGAGATTACAAACCTTACTTAAAAAATAATCTGATATTGGATATTTGTCCCTTTTCGGAAACAAACGACTCAATTCTTTATGTTGGTACGGAAACAGGACTCGCTGTGTTTAACACAAACAGTTTTAAACACCAATTGTATAACAGCTCAAATACCAGCATCAGTAACGAAGTTGTTAAATGTATCTATACAGATGAGGATAAATTATGGCTTGGAACAGATTTCGGTTTGTCAATTTTCGACATGAATCTGAAATGCATCAACACTTACTTCCACAATCCAATTATCAATCATAGCATTACCAACAACGTTGTGTGGGATATTTTTCGTGACAGCAGCAATACATTATGGTTCCTAACCTCCAATGGCATAAGCTTAATCAATAAAGAAAATCCATTTTTCAAACTTCATGAAGAATTCTATTCTGTAAACAATCAAAAAGCTGGAAATCAGATCAGAGACATTCTTGTGACAGAAGATGAAACCATGTATATGGCAACCATTCACGGTGTAATTATCCGCGATCCACACACCAATAAAAAAACTTATTTTACGGCTGACGCCAAAGACAATAAAAAATTATTACTTGACAATGCCTATGCCTTAGCCGAAGACCCTTATGGCTGCATATGGATTGGGACAGCAGGAGGAATTAACGTTTGGGATCCAAAGCTGCAGGTGATGAAATCGATCAGTGCAAACAAAAGCAATGGTTTAACCTCAAATTACATCAGCTCTTTTGCCATCAGCAAAGATGGTTCGGTATGGGTGAATGCCTGGGAAGGCGGTATTTTTAAACTAACCGGTAACATGCAAACCCTTGAGTCGATTCATTTTACAAAGGTGGAAGATTCTGCTCCTGATTTTATTTATGCCTGCAATGAAAACATATACTACAGCAAGGCAAACAAATTATGGACAATCAATAACAAGACCCTAGCAACTGAGCCTGTTCGTGAAATCAACAAATTCATTAATAATCAATCTGTTTCCTGCATGAACGCCTCAAAATATGAATCGATTTGGATGGCGACAGAGAATCAATTGATTCATTACACACCTAAATTAGAAAGCATTGTCAGCTATCCGTTAAACAACCCTGTGATTGGTGACCCAATTAGTATTGAAACAGATCAGGAAAACAATATTTGGATGGCAGGATTGACTGCTGTAATCAAATATGAAGTTAGTACCGGAGCAATAATTTCCATGCCTCTGAATCCGCATTACCCCTTAAAAAATTTCTATTCTCAATGCAGTGCAATCTCTACGTCTGGCAAGGTATATTTTGGAGGCGACAACGGTTACGTTGAAGCAAATACGAATACAGAAGATTTTCAACCGGCCTGTCCAAAATCCGTTATTTCTGCTATAAAAGTTAATAATGATCTGATTACGTCGCGCAATCATTCAAAATTATTAGAAAAAGACATTGCCTATACTGATAAAATAAGTCTAACATATTCAAACAATTCTCTGACATTTTTTTTCTCGACATTAAACTATTGGCTGCCCCAAAAGAGCCATTTCCGATACCGTCTCAACAACTTGGATACAGACTGGCACAGCACTCAAAACGTTAACTTTGCTGCCTATTCAAACCTAAAACCGGGAAATTACAATTTAGAAGTTGAAGCCATCAATTATGCCGGAATTCAAAGTAAAACAACTACCAAATTAGCTGTTGTAATTCAACCTCCTTTATGGTTAAGCAATCCTTTTATCGTTTTGTACCTGTTGCTGTGCATAACAGTAGTTTATTCTATTTTTAAACTATACGCCAAAAGACAAAAATTGAACAACCAATTGCGCATCGCCAATCTGGAAAAAAATCACTCGGAAGAGATCCTGAATACAAAACAACAATTTTTCACAAACATATCTCATGAATTCCGAACTCCCTTAAGTTTGATAACACCACCCATTCAACAGGTTCTAAAATCAGGTGCTCTGCAAGGGAAAAACCTTGAAATGCTGAAATTAGCTGAGAAAAATTCAAAACGTTTGTTGACACTCATCAACCAAATTCTAGATTTCAGAAAGTTGGAAAGCCAAACCATTCCTCTTCTTAAAAAACATGTAGAACTAACAGGTTTCTGCGAGGAGATATTTGATTCTTTTAAAGATATGGCCTCACGCAACGAGGTAAATTACACATTAACCTGTGGTATTGCACCAGTCAATGTAATTCTTGATAAGGAAAAAATTGAGGCCATTCTATTCAATCTGCTAATCAATGCATTCAAACATACTCCCCCCGAAGGAAGCATTGAAATGTCGGTTGATATTGTGAACGATGAGAATCGGAACAAAATAAAAATATCGGTATCGGATACCGGATCTGGTATCCCTGCTGACGATATAAGTAAAATTTTTGACAACTTTTACCAATCAGAAAACAACCCAACCGACCAACAAGGAACCGGAATTGGTTTGTCCATGGCGAAACAATATGCCGGTTTGCATCAGGGAAATATATGCGTAAAAAGTAAAAGCGGATTGGGAAGCACGTTTACATTTACTTTTCCGCTTGAAGAGGGAGAGCTGATTACAGCAGAGCAACCCCAACAAGCTAATACAGGCAGCCAAACTGCAATTTTGAAACAACTGCCACCGAACAAAGATCTAAAGCATATTTTAATTGTTGATGATAATCCTGATATTCTTGATTACATTGAAATGAATCTGGAAACTGATTACTGCATCCATAAAGCCAGTAATGGAAGTAAAGGTTTTGATTTGGCTGTAGAAGTAAAGCCTGAAATAATTATTTCTGATATTATGATGCCTGTAATGGATGGTATTGAAATGTGTAAAAAAATAAAACAAAACACCTCAACAAAGCAGATTCCCATCATCCTGCTGACAGCAAAAACTCTGGATATACAAAAAACAGAAGGAATTGAAGTGGGTGCCAACATGTATATCACAAAACCATTCGACATCAATTACTTAAAAGCCTGCATCAACAATATTGTAAGCAGAAAAGAACAATTGCATGATTTTATAAAAAAGGAACTGCTGATTAATCCATTGGAAGAAAATAATCCAGACAGAAATCAGGATGAACAATTTTTGAAAAAGGTAATGGAATTTATCTCCGAGAACATCAGCAATCCTGATTTATCCGTTGAAATGATCAGCTCAAAAATGAACCTTAGCTCAACGCATTTATACCGCAAACTAAAAGCCATTACCAATCAATCAACCAAAGACATATTAAAAAACTACAGGCTTCAAAAGGCAGCCCAAATGATCAAAAACAACGAAGGTAACATTACCGAAATAATGTACAGTGTTGGATTCAACAGTCTCTCCGGTTTTTCAAAAAGCTTTAAAAGTATTTTTGGTGTTTCCCCCAGTGAATATGGAAAATTGGAATAAACCAAACAATTGACCTTTTTTTCAGCCTGAATCCGGGAAAGTTATTTCCTTCCTGCTTTTTAAATAAGCATGCCAACCAAAGGTTTTTATTTATTTTAAATAAAACACCCGCTACTTTACTGAAAAAGCTGCGGGTGCCATATAACTGAAAAATACTGAATCTAAATTTCTTATGCTTTCAAGATTTATTTTTTTATCTCGTAACAATCAGGAGCTTCTTTGTGCCACAAATTCTTCACAAAATAATCCCAGCGTTTCCGAATAAAATACTTATTATAGTAAAGACTGCTGTGATCACATTCCGGAATCAACAGCAATTCAAAATCTTTATTGGCTTTTATTAAAGCATCTGCCATTCGCATAGATGAAGCCGCATTTACATTGTTGTCCATGTTTCCATGCGCCAACATTAATTTGCCTTGCAGTTGGTCAGCTAAAGACAAATTGGATTGCTCGTCGTAATGTTTCCCTGCGGGAAATCCCATGTACAATTCGGGCCACCATGCTTTGGCAATTCTATGATCGTGATTCCCTGCCGAAGAAACACCAACCTTGTAAAAATCCGGATGAGTCAATAAAGCATGAGCGGCATCGTATCCTCCGGCCGAATGACCATAGATTCCAACATTCTCGATATCGATATATGGATATTTAACCGCCATTTCCCTGATCGCTTTGATATGATCAGGAGCACCTATATCGCCAAGGTTTTTATAAGAGAAATCATGAAATTTTTTAGAACGGTAAGCAGAGCCCAAACCATCAACAGTCATTACAATAAAACCTATTTGTGCCAATGACACATCCATACTGTACAATGCCGAAGTAAATGATTTAGGTGTACGAATTGTTTGCGGACCGGAATAAGTACCATCTATTATCGGATACCTTTTTGTAGAATCCATCTTAAAAGGACGATAAATCACTCCATAAATGTCTGTTTTGTTATCTCTCGCTTTTACGGTGTACACCTCTGGAGCTATCCATCCCATTGCAAGAATATCGTCAATATCAAGCTGTGCAATGTCCAAAACTTTATTTCCGTTTTTTGCATTTCGAATTAAAAAATGATTGGGCAAATCAACACGCGAATAATCATCGAAAACATATTTACCATTCGGACTTATTGAACAGGTATGGGTTGCATTTTCAGGACTTAGCAATTTCAATCCTGAACCATCAAGATTAATTGAATAAAGATATGTGTAATATGGATCACCTTTTTCTATTCCACAGGCAGTGAAATATATTTTCCCCTTTTTATCATCCACCTTACAGATTTCACGAACCACGTAATCCCCCTTGGTGATTTTATTTATTTGCCTGCCGGTTTCATAGTCGTACAGATACAACTGGTTCCAGCCTTCTTTCTCCGATGACCAAATAATATTGTTACTGGTTCTATTGATCCGGTACAAAAGCATATTTACATCCACATAGGTATCGGCGGTTTCAGAAATCACAGTTCTGGTTTTCCCTGTCTCAACATTTACATCGATTAATTCCCTTGTTTGATACCCTCTTTGGTAACGAATAATATAAGCATGTGTATCAGATTTCCATTCAAAGCCACCTTCTAAAAAGCTTGCATATTCCGGAAGGTCGCATTCTATTTGCTTACCCGATTCGATATTAAAAATAACATACGAAGTTTTAGCAAGACATGTATCTCCTGCCAGGGCGCGTTCGTAAGAATATACTTCGCCCCGCAAGCCTTTTTCAGGAGCACTGTGATACATATATAAATTTTGAGCTTCTTTACGGTTAAACTTGCTGCAAATAAGATATTTTGAATCAGGAGACCAATACGCACTTATTCCGTATTCTACATCTTGCTTTTTGCTTTCATTTCGAACAAATTCCCATGGAATGGAATTGCCGTAACTAAGTGTTTCGCACCCATCTGTACTTAAGGGAACAATATTACTACCATCTTTATCTTTCAGATAGATATTATAATCCTTAATAAAAGCAATTTGTTTGTTGTTTGGAGCAGGCAACTCAGTTGTATTTCTTTTTTCGGGATTCGTTGCCGGTTTTAATTGATAGTTTCTCAAATTGATTGTAAAACAAGAAGTGTCTGCAGTAAACTTTAATGTATCTCTCCCTTTTAAACTAAGTCCTGTTAATTTTAAATCATACGCTTTGTATTCTTTATGCAAAAACTCAGTAACTTTTTCTGCCAATTTCGCATGATCAAACAAAGGCATTTTTTGTTTCTGTTTCACGTTCACCAAAAAGTACTCTTTCCCTTTTCTTGTTTTGGTTGAATACCATAATGAATCTCCCTTACCAATCCAGTTGGGTTGAATTCCCGTATTGTATATCTTACTCCGTGAATTATTATAAAGCCATTTTTCTGCTTCCTGATAGTCTTTCAAATCTCCTTGTGCAAATATATTTCCTGCACCAAGAAGTAAAAACATAATAATCGATATAGTTTGTATTTTCATGTATTTACTATTAGTATTTAGATACTGGTTGCTATTTTATTTGATGCCGGGAACACCTAATTTACTGCAATTTTTTCCAATTATTCCCGATATAAATTAACCGTAGAATGGCGGGACGGACTTTTTTCGAACTCAGGAAAATACCGCGCAACAATTTCATACAAATCCGGATCGTATTTTTTCATATCTTCCCGGGTGTTCACCCAGTTGTGTTTCCCATCAGGCACCTTAACTTCGGCATTTATATTAAACCAGTTCTGAACTCCTTCGGCCCAATATTCATATATATTGGTAGCAGCATACATTTTTTTGTATTTCCCTTTAGCAATGGCATTATCCAATTTTTCCTGCAGCAGATTATTAAATGTCGGATCAATTGGTGCAATTCCAATCAAATGAATTGCATGTGCAAATTCATGAATCAAAATATCCTCAGCATGGTATTTATCAATCTGATAAGCAAGCAGGTTCTCTTCAGCACAAGATGTTAACGGCAATTCCATATCGCCGCCAAGTCCCCGGGCTCTAAGATCCCAATTCAATGTAGTGTCCTGAGCCAAATGTGCATGTTCCGGAATATCTGTTGTTCCTTCGTAGCGAGCCATAATTGCAAGTCGGGCATTTTCTTTTACCATTTGCGTCAAGACTTTACCAGGCAAACTTTTAGTCATAAAATCGACAATATTACAAGCCACATAAAAAGCTGAATCAGGAACTTTATTGGAGCTCATGATATGAATTCCATTCACATTAACATACTTTTTATAGAATGAATTGAATTTAAAATCGGAAGGCGGAGATGTAATTGTAAATATTTTTTGCTCTGACTGATCCGTTTTTTTAATTTTTGCAGATGCCACATACAAAGGCATCAAAACTGCGATTAGAATAAGAATTTTTTTCATTTATAATGTTTTTTATTATTTATTTAACTTCGACAAGCGAACCAACAAGCTTCCATGAGGAGGAATTTCTTTAACAAGGTTTTCATCTGTTTTCCCGATGATTTTATGCTCCCACAAATCTTTTACCTTGTATACATTTCGATGAATACTAACATCTTTTGCAAAATACATCGTCTGTTTTTTCCAGTCGTAATTCAATTTCCAGGGTTCATTTGTTCGGTTTAAAAAACATACAGCCACTTCTCCTTCAGCAAGCGGTTTTGCCCAGATTTCATATTCGCCCATGTCCATAAATTTTCTGGCCTGGTGCCCATCTGAATCCTGATCAATTGCAATTACCTCCTCATTCATGAGAATTTCAGCTGTTGCCTTATCCAAATTTCGCAAATCGTTTCCTGCCATCAATGGTGCGGCTAACATGGCCCACATCGAAAAATGAGTTTTATTTTCATCTGCTGTCATACCTCCATTTCCCACTTCCAGCATATCAGGATCATTCCAATGTCCGGGACCTGCAAATTCAAATAAATCAGCTTGTTTATCAATGATGTCGAGTATACCAAGACCGCCCCAATCAAAAGTACATTGATAACAATCCCGAATATCGGCCGTAGTTCTCCACAAATGCCCAATTCCTTTTCCCCACTTCCAAGGCTCACTTTCGCCCCATTCACAAATCGAAAAGACAATCGGTCTTCCACTGGTTTTAAGAGCATCACTCATTGTTTTGTAAGCAGCTTCAGCTTTTTGTCCCTCATCGAAACACCAGTCGTATTTCAAATAATCTACGCCCCACGATGCATAAGTACGGGCATCCTGAAACTGATATCCACGGCTTCCCGGACGAGACTGACAGGTCATTGAACCAGCACAGGAGTAAATGCCAAATTTTAAGTCTTTGCTATGCACATAATCAACAAGTACTTTCATTCCTGATGGGAACCGTTCCGGATCGGCAATAATATTTCCAAGACTATCGCGGCCCACCTGCCAGCAATCATCAATTACTAAATACTCGTAACCAGCATTCCGCATTCCGCTTTCGGCCATTGCATCAGCCATTTCCATAATCAGACTTTCGCTTACATTACAGCCAAATTTATTCCAGCTGTTCCATCCCATTGGAGGCGTAAGCGCTAAGTCTTCAAATTTTTGACTGTATCCTTGAAATACCTGAAAAACAATCAAAATTAAAAAATACTTTCTTATCATTTTCAATATCTTTTCAGTCCGATGAAATTATTTATTTACAGATGAATCCCCTAAGTAAAAAAGATTATAAACCAACTTACAAGAAAATCGCAAAAACATTCTATGCTCGAAAGAACTTTAAAATGCTTTTGCGATATGTATTATATTCTAAAAATTATTAACCTCCGGTATACCCAGGATTTTGAACCAAATTTGAATTGGTATTCAGTTCTTCCAATCCAATTGGAAAAAGGATCGTATGTGCCCCTTGAGGTTCATGATTGTACCAGCTTTTTGTTTGGTATACACCAAATCGAATCATATCTGTTCTACGTCTGAATTCAGCCGCAAACTCCCAACCTAATTCATCTAAAAACCGACCATACAATACAGCAGACTGATCTCCAGGAGAATCGATTGTTCCATCTTCGGCCAATGTTCCATATTGAATGGTTGTATTTCCCAACAATTCAGCTCCGGTTACCTTAGCGTCTTCAATGTCATCAAAATCACGTGTTCTCACATCACTAACCAAAACTGCCGCTTCATCACTTTTTCCTGTGCGAAGTAAGCATTCTGCTTTCATAAGTAATACATCTGCGTATCTAAAATAAGGCAAATCATTACTCATGTTACTTTTACATCCAGCTTCAATTTCATATTTGCAAACACGATAACCTTCCTCAAATTCGCATCCATAAATACCAGGCATTTTGTTGACCAAAGTCATTACAACACTCCCATCAGTCGCATTGAGCTGATCACCATGTAACCATGTTGCATCAAATCGTTTGTCATTTGAATCATAACTATTGATAAACTGAGGATTTGCACTTGAGCCACCCCATGGTTGTGCTGTCATATTAAAAACATCACGATGCGCAGGCAACAACTGTTTCATGTGGGCGTTCCAACCAGTTCCATTTTTATTGTCATAAGGAACGGCAAAAACAATCTCATCAGAATCTTCATTATCAACTTTAAAAATATCCTTATAATTTGATTCAAGATCATATTTTTCACAAGAAATCACTTTGTTACAAGCAAGAATACATTTCTCCCATTCTGCAGTGCCACTATACACTTCTGCATTTAGATACATCCTTGCCAATAACTGATAAGCAGCCCATTTCGTGATACGTCCATATGTTGTCTGATCAACTACTTCGGTTAAATTTTCAATAACGTCTACATTGGTTAACTCATCAACAATAAATTTATAAACATCTGCTCTTGTCGACTGTACCGGCAACTCATCATTATAGGCAATAACAAGCGGAACGTTTCCATGAGTGTCACAAAGAATTGAATACCACAAAGCACGCAATGCACGCAGCTCTGCTAATACTTTTACTGCTTGCTCTTCTTCAATTGGAAGTGATCCACTTTGAATTTGAGACATCACCCGATTCACATTATTTATAGCCTCATAACAGGTCAGCCATGTATTTCGGCATTGCCATTGTTCATTATCCCATGTGTGAAAATGCATCCGCTTATAGGTTCCACCATCATCCCATCCATTCGGTCTGGTTGGAGTTATCATTATATCTCCTGGTTCTTCTTGAAGATCGAATAACCCCTGCCATCCCATAATATAACGAAGCGGGGTATAACCAGAGGCAATTAATGCTGTTACATCAGCTTCCGTTGCCGTAAAAGTTTCTTCCAATACTTCAGAATAAACTTCCTCATCCAATTTGACACAGCCTCCAAACAAAATTGCAAGCAATAAAATAAAACCAGTAAATGCCGGCTTTACATATATACGTTCTTTTTTATATATTAATTTCATGATTCCAAGTTTAAAAGGTTACGTTAACACCAAATGTAAATGTTCTTGTAGTAGGATATTTGTCCCGATCATCGTTACCCGGAGCTAAACCTGTTTGTTTCACCTCAGGATCTATCCCTTTATAACCCGTAAAAGTGTGTAAATTCAGTCCCGATACGTAAACCCTTAGATTTTTGAAAACATCTTTATTTTTAAGATTTACGGTGTAGCCCAAGGTAATGTTATCAATTTTCCAATAATCACCATTCTCAACATAATAACTCACATAACGCTGATCATCATTCAATACAGCTTTTCCATAAACTTTATCATAAGCAGAATTTAAGGTGTTGTATGCAATCTTTGGATTTTCATAAAACATCCGAGAAAAATTTAAAATTTGATAAGAAAATGCTCCCCTCATGTTGATGTTCAGATCGAAGTTTTTGTATCGAAAGCTATTGTTCCAGCTAGCATAGTATTTTGGAATTCCATTCCCCAATACCTGACGATCATCTGTTGATGATTCTGTTGCTGAAATTCTTTCACCATTAGGTTTTTCTATTATCCAAATGCCATCGTCTGAGATATCGACACTCTTTAATCCATAGAAATTTCCTATTTCGCCCCCTATTTTAACAATATGAGTTGTTGTTTGAATAGGCTCGCCGGTATAACCATCTTCAGGATAGAAAAAATCATTTGTGGTTTTAAACTTGTCATTTGATAAAGAAACCAATTCATTTTTGTTGGTTGAAAAGGTCATATTAGCTTTCCACTCAAAGTTTGGTGTTTTAATAGGAGTCACATTAATCAAAGCTTCAAAACCTTGATTTTTAATTTCTCCCACATTTGTCATGATGCTGCCATAAAGGTATGGTGGTGTTGGAACGTCGTAATTCCATAAAGCATCTTTGGTTTTTCTGTTATAAAAATCAAAAGCTCCGCTAACTCTACCATTTAATAATCCAAAATCGAGTCCTACATTCATTTCCTCTTTTTTCTCCCAGCGTAAATCAGGATTATCATTTCTTGCAGGAACCAGCTTCCGCACCCACTCTTTATTTGAATAGAAATAATCACTATAATTTAAACTACTTAAAGAGTTATATGAATCGGCTACATTAGTACCGGTAACACCAAAACCGGCACGCAATTTTAAGTTATCAATCCAAGAAATTTCTTTGACAAAATCCTCTTCGGACATTCTCCAACCTAAAGAAACTCCTGGGAAATTTCCCCATTTATGGTCTTTCCCAAACTTAGAAGAACCTTCTCTACGAAGACTTGCCATTAATAAATACTTATTTGCAAAAGAATAACTTACACGCGAAAAGAAGGCAATCAGTTTATCGGAGTATTTATAACTATCCATACCCGCTTCTCCCTTGGTCAAACCACTTCCGATTTCCAGGTTATTATAGGTATACCCATCTGTTGGAAAGTATTTGTTGTTTGCCCAAAATCCTTCCGTCATGTTATCTTCATAATTATAACCAGCCAAAATAGAGAAACTATGATCTTCTGCCACAACTTTTTTATAGTTTACAGTTAACTCTGTATAGTTACCCAAATAATTTTCGGTACCACGGGAAGCAAAACCTTCTGACCCATATTTAGTCGTTGACACATGATTTTTAGTTTCATAATATCCGCGAATATTTGAATTGCTTTTTCTGGTGTACATTCCTTTAACGCTAAGTCCTTCAAAAGGATTGTAGGTTAAACTGGCCTTAAATCTCACATTACGATACTTATTTTCACCATCAGATTCTTTCAGGTATGCAACAGGATTATCGTAAAAATAAACATCGCGCTCGTACCAACTGCCATTTTCATTTTTAACTGGTTCGGTCGGGTTTCGAATTAATGCCTGCCTGTAAACGTATTTATTAAAACTATATCCATCTCCACCAGTCCAGTAATTTTGTTCGCTTATTATAGTCCCAATATCTGCAGTTAATTTACCATCAAACATGCTGTGGCTAACATCAATACGACCAGTATATTTTTCATTATCTGTTCTAATAAAAACACCTTGATTATTTTTGTAATTAATTGAGGCTGTTAAACTTGTGTTCTTGGATCCACCTCTAAATACGATATTATGCACATGACTAACTGCTTTTCTGGTTATTTCATCCAACCAATCTGTATTGGCTCCGTAATCAGCCAAATTGGCTCCTGTGAACGAATAACCTTCATTCCATTTTTCTCTTAGTTCTTCAGCATTCATGAAATCGAGCTTCCGGCTGATAGATGCAATTGAGACATAACCATCGTAGGAAATGGTAGGTTCCATACCTTTAGTGCTTCTTTTTGTTGCAATAATGATAACTCCATTTGTTCCCCGGGTACCATATATTGCCGAAGCCGATCCATCTTTTAATACATCGATAGATTCAATATCTTCCGGAGCAACAGATTCAAGGCTTCCCGGAACACCATCAACCAATACCAAAGGAGCTGAACTTCCAAGCAAAGACGAATTTCCACGCAACATGATTGCCGCGCCTTCAGTTGGATCTCCGGAAGGAGTTGCAATTGTAAGTCCTGCTACTTTTCCTTGAATCAATTGAGCTGCATCCTTTACTGCTCCTTTAATAAAGTCTTCAGACTTAACAGACGCAATTGCACTGGTAACATCACCCTTTTTAACACTCCCATAACCAATTGCAACAACTTCATCCAGTCCAAAAACATCCGGAGTCATAACAATGCTCAATACCTGATCAGTATACTCAACCTTCTGATCTTTAAATCCAATAAAAGAGAAATGAATTACATCGCCAACAGATGCCTGAATCATAAATTTACCATCGATATCAGACACTGTACCAACAGTTGTTCCATCAATAAATACAGAAACACCTGGTAATGGAACTCCAGAATCATCGACGACAGAACCTTGAGCCAGTTTTTGGGAAAAAACCTGCCCCGACAAACACAAAAAAATCACTAAAACGAGTAAAAACCTTAAACAGCTATTTCTATTACCAAGCTGTTGAGGGGGAATGACAATTTTTTTCATAAATGTTATTTTTGGGTTAAAAAATATGATTCAAATCTGTCTATTCTTTAAGTTTTGGACTATCACTATTGTTTAAAAAAGTAACAAACATGTGTAAAAAGTCATTTTATAAAAAAACTCTTTTCCCCAACAAAAAAACTGCAAATCTCAAAATTGAGATTTGCAGTTTTCAGAACTATTTACCATTAAAAACTAACTAAAATAATCTTTACCTGTCTTCTTATTGCTTAACAGTTCTAACTCCGAATACAGGTCCTGCCCTGTGCCCTTCGTGAGGTTTGAATGTAACCATCACTTTATCTTTAGTCATGCAAATATCATCGGGTAATTGGTATAAAATATCAATGAATTCACCCGGCTTTTTATCTGCAATATTTTCTGTCGCAAGTAATTTTCCGTCAATCAAGATATCAAATGTTTTAGCACCAGTATTTCCGCCCCAATATTCAACCGCCAAAGCCAATCGGTTTCCTTTCATCAATCCCATCTCAAAGGACATTACACCTCCTCTGTCAACAACACGGGATCTTTTATTTTTTATCACATCAACGGATGATTTTTCACTTTGGAAATTATGATCCCGTTCCGGCTGCATTTCTCCTGGTTGGAAAAAGTCAACTGTCATTTCTTCCAATTTCTTTTTCTGTGCTTGTTTAGCTTGATATTCCTTTTGATATTTTGCCCATGATTCTTGGTTGAAAACATCAAAATACACAGAATACCTTACATCATGCACTTTATAAAATGGCTTCAAGACAAAATCATGCAAGTATCCAACCGAATCAGTTTTAAATGTATTTGCTTCTCCTTTTACAGCACTCAACCAATTTGATGGATCTCTATCTTCTGTCATAATAACAGGTACATACATTGCATCATTTGCTTTTGGATCATCTTCCGGCCCTAATTCCCCAGCCATCACCATAGGACCGTACATAACTGCAACACGGTTGCTGTCATCAGGCATGGTTTCCAGGCGAAGTGTAAAAGGCATCTTGTATTCCAATACATCCCCTTTTTTCCACTTTCTTTCGATAGAAATAAAACTTTGCGGCTTTTGATCAACAGATATCTTTTCATTATTGATATAAATTTCCACACCATTTTCAGCCCATTTTGGGTAGCGCAGCTTAAGCGTAAATTTGCTTGGCTTTTCACAGTAAAACTCCAATTTTGTCCCTTGTTCTTCCGGAAATGCAGTTGTCTGTTTTACGATCAAACCTTTACTTTTCCAGTTTAGTTGAGAACCAATAAATTGAGTCACATATAATTCATTATTGTTGTGAAAATAAATATTTGCTCCATATTTTGAATGATTCTCCATTCCTGTTCCTACACAACATGTAAACCAATACGGATCCTGATACACCTTATGACCTCCCATTTCCAATGACAAATTATAGATAACCCGTCCATCTGCAGGGTGCTGAGAGGATAGAATGTGATTGAATAATGCTCTTTCATAAAAATCAGCGACTTCAGGAGCTGCTTCCCACTCAAAAAGATGACGGGACAGCTTCAACATATTGTACACATTACATGTTTCAGTTGTATTTTGGCTAAGGCGGTTGCGTAAATGATCCGATTCTCCAAAATACTCGTGATTGCAATTACCTCCGGTAACATAAGAATGATGATGAACAACCCGATCCCAGAAAAACTCAGCAGATTCTCTATCAGACAAAGCCCCTGTAAGCTCATAACGTCGGGCACAACCCACTAATTTGGGAATTTGTGTATTAGCATGTATTCCCGGCAAAACATCAACATGATGAGCCAAGGAATCAAGCACCTTTTTGTGATGAAACACCTTAGACAGCTGTAAATATTTCTCATTCTTCGTTAATCCATAAAGATCAACCAACGACTCATTAATTCCGCCATGCTCACAATCCAACATGTTTTGAATTTGTTTGTCGTTTAAGTCTTTTACAATAGTTGATAACCAATCAGCAAATTTAATATTGATTTGCAATGCCTTTTTATTTCCACATAAATTGTATGCGTCAGTCAAACCAGCCATTACTTTATGTTCGGTGTAATACGGCACCCAAATTCCATTCAAATCAAATCCTTTCGAACGTATATCTCCTTTTGCTACTTCTTCTTCAAGAATCCGCTTTCCGTCAGGGAAAGCACCTATGTATCCTTCTCCATCAGCATTCTGACAAACTTCCAGTTGATCTACAATGTAATTGACACGATCGAGAAAACGCTTATCATTTGTAGAATTATACATTAAAGCACAAGCACTTAGATAATGACCTAAGCTGTGTCCGGCTATTGTATTTGCTTCCCAACCATCATAATGTTTTGCTTTAGGCTTTAAACCTGCTTCAATCCTAAATTTTGCCAATAATCTATCAGGTTCATAATTCAACAAGCTCTGCACATTTAATTCCATGGCCTTTTCGAAAGGACCATCAAGTAATTTAACATCCTTTAGATCAAATGGCAGCACTTTAAATTCAACCACCTCAGGACCGTTCGTACTTATTCTATTTTCTTCAACACCTGAACAGGAAGCCAATCCAACTCCAAGACAAATTGAAAAGAATAAAACTCTATAATATTCGAATCTCATATTATAACAATTATATAGTTATCAATAAATTGCAATCTCAATTACTTTACTTTCCATTCCAGAATACCACCCGACTGTTCTTTTTGCAGTTGTGCCAAAATCCGCAGAGCTTTTGTTTTTACAGGCTTAAAATTCACAGTATTGTATTTATCAAGTTCCACTTTAAACTCATCACTGGTCTCAACAGGAACCCATTTCCCCTTGCTGTCTTTGTATAATAATGACCATTTTTCGGGCACCTTATAATTGCCGTCGTAGTGATCCATATTAAGCCAATAAACCGAAGATTGAGACAATACAACAGGTTCTTTAAATTCATAATCAACAGTTTCTTCCGATCCTTCTTTCTGCCACCAATAGAAATATGATTTATCGGTATCACCCGAATTTTTAGGCGTAAACCCATCATTCAAACCTGGAGCCCAATCTGTTGATGAAAATACTTTGGCCGAATCTGCAGGTGAATAAGCTGGTTTTACGATAATCGATTCTTCCCCGGAAGGTAACCAAACCAACATATTTGCCGTTCCCCGATTGTTCCATGCATAATACGGAATGGCTTTAAGATTTGCAGCTTCAATTGTTTTTGCATCTCCCAATTGACTTACCCTGCTTGCTTTCATTGTAAGTGTTACCACCCCACCTAAAAGATTTTCTTCAAATTGAGAACTCACGTTTGCATCTTGCGATACAAACTCATCAAATAAATATGCATTATTGTTGTCTTTATCCTCGAAGCAATACACTATTGGACCACGTTGGTAAGCCAATTTGTTATGGTCATTGATTACTTTTTCGCTGGCTTTAATTCTGCGCACAGGCATCGGAAATTCAACTTCTATCTGATCACCCGCTACCCACTTTTCTCTCAGAATGGCATAACCATTCACCACTTCAGGTGATTTTTCCTTCCCATTTACTTTAATGGTATAAGTATCTGTGTTATTTTCAACAAAGTGATACAAATCAGATGGTACAGGTTGATTTTGTGCCCACCCCGGAATACGGATTTTCAGACCAATACGTTCATTTGTCTTTTTATCAACTGAAATTGTAAGCTTACCACTCCAAGGGTATTGTGTTTTTTGTGTCAGACTTAAGGTGTCTTTTCCTACAGCAATGTCGGCATGACCGGCCGAAAATAGATTTACGTACACAGAATTTTCATCGACTGCATAAACATAACCTGGTATGGAGGCCATAAACCGGGTAATGTTACCAGGACAACAAGCACATCCAAACCAAGGTGCGCGATCGTGATTATGAACAGATTCAAGAGGATTGTCGTAGAAAAATTTATCGCCGCTTAAGGATACTCCCGAAATAACCCCGTTGTATAACACACGTTCAAGCACATCGTAGTATTTTGAATTTCCATCATTTAAAAACAAACGGTAGTTCCAGTAAACATTTGAAATCGAAGCACAAGTCTCACAATAATCAGTCATGTTAGGTAGTTCGTAATTTGGGCCAAAACCTTCACCTTGAGCACGGGAACCAATTCCACCAGTAATATATAACTTTTTTGAAACCACATTTTCCCATACCTGTTTGGTGGCTTCCATCAGTTGCTTGTCATGCATCAAAGAAGCTACATCTGTTACTCCTGAGTAGAGATATCCCAGACGAACAGCATGTCCCAATGCTTCATCCTGCTCCACAATTGGTTTGTGGTCCTGACTGTATTCGTTTAATTTGTGACCGTCGGTACCCTTACCTGTTTCGTCGATAAAAAAACGTGCCAGCTTAAGGTATTTTTCATCATTTGTAACCCGATACAATTTTACCAAAGCCATCTCCACAATCGGATGACCTGAAGGAACTTTCTTTTGTCCTTCGCCCGGACCAAAAACCTGATTTACCAAATCAGCATTTTTAATCGCAATAGTAAGTAAGGAACGTTTGCCTGTTGCCTGATAATGAGCAACTGCAGCTTCGTAAAGGTGACCGCAGTTATAAAGTTCATGGCTGTTTAAACGATCCCAACGTCCTTCTCCGTACCAGCCCTTTAAACGCTCACATTTGTTGGTTAAGCAAGTATAAAGGTAACCATCCTCTTCTTGTCCTGCGCCGATTAAATTAATCAGGCTGTCCAAATAATGGTCTAATTTAGCATCGTACTCAACTGCAAGAGTATATGAAGCTCCTTCCAACACTTTGTAAACATCAGTATCATCAAATGGAAAATCACCTTGATGTTCTCCTTTAATCAAACCACCGGCAAGGGCAAAATTATCCATACGCCCGGTCTCTTCACACTTTTTAAATGCTGAAGGAATTGACACCGTTCTATTAATTTCAATTTTAGGAGCCCAAAACTGATCATTTAAATGAACAGATGTAAAAGGAACCGGTTTTAAATGTCCAACTGTTTCTTTCTCCTTTTCAGCACATGAACATGCAAGGAGACCAAACAACATTAGAAAGCTGTAATATCTTAATTTCATTATATATTTATATTAGTATGAAAATTCGGTATCGGAACTATTCCAATTCCCATTCGAAAATTCCTGACGCATTTTTTTCAGGCAACTTCACTTCAAGTTTTATTGCATTGGTCTTCACAGTTTTAAATGAAACTTTGCTGGGAACATCTTTTGTTACAGTGTAGGGTTCATTATTCTCAACAGGCATCCACTCACTGTCTTTATTTTTATAGTAAATTTTCCACTCTTTTGGTATGCGACAACCACCCCAAGGAGCATCATCATACCAATAAACGGTTGAACCACTTACTGTTTTCTCACCGTCAAATTCGTATGAAATCCATTCTGTTGTTCCTTCTTTAGGCCACCAATGGTAATAAGGTACAGCTTGAGCCTTACCATTTTTAGGGATGAGTTGGTCGTTAACCGCACTAATTGCTTTCACCAAATGCGAGGCATCAACTTTACTTTCCGAGGCAAGAGTGGGTTGTTGCATGGGACGACTGGTACTTAAATCGTTGGAAAGCCAAACTGTCATTTCACCACTTCCACGATGAGCCCATGCATAGTAAGGAATCATGTTCAATTGAACATCTTTTACTTCGATTTTACCTTGTTTGTTGTAATTAAGTACCTGAGCATCTGTATGAATCATATTGATTCCATACAACAAGTCTTGTTTGTTTTCAACAGTAAATACCGGTTTTTGTGGAATAACAGCACTCAATACACTATAATCATTATCAGGCCACTCAGCGCAATAAACCACAGGACCGCACTCAACAGCAACTCTGCCCTGATCAGCCTCAACCAATGAATGAGCTTTTACGGTACGCGGTTCCATATCGAAATGAACTTCAACTTTGTCGCCTTTACCCCAAGTGCGGCTGATGGAGAAATAACCATTTTCAAGTTGACTTGTAACAGGCTGCCCGTTTACTTTAACTGAATATGATAATTTTTTGTTATCAGTGAAAGTATATAAATCACTTGGTACTACTTGACCTAACACCCATCCCGGAATACGGATTTTAAGGTTGAAGTTTTGTTTCTTCTTTGGATTTACATCCAGATTGATATCACCAACCCAAGGATAATTGGTTGTTTGTTTCAATACTACCGGTTTTCCATCTACCTTAATTTCCGAATTATTCGACATGAACAGATTTACATACAAATCACTTTTATGCACTGCATAAATATATCCTGGAACAGAAGGAATAAACCGGCAAATATTTGACGGACAACAGGCACAGCCAAACCATGGCCGGCGTTGGTGCTGACCAATTGATTCAAGAGGATTTGGATAGAAAAAACCATCGCCTTCCAATGAAACACCACTAATCAACCCATTATAAAGAGTGCGTTCCAGTACATCGTAGTATTTTGATTCGCCATGAAGCAGAAATAGTCTGTAATTGAGATAAACATTTCCGATGGCAGCACAGGTTTCACAATACGCCGACATATTAGGCAACTGATAATTTTCACCAAAAGCCTCACCATGCCCTGTAGCACCAATACCTCCTGTGATGTATAATTTTTTGCCCACAATGTTTTCCCAAATTCTATCGATGGCGTTTACATAGGTAGTATCACCGGTAAGCGCAGCCACATCGGCCATGCCGGTATACATATAGGCAGCACGAACTGCATGCCCAACAGCTTCGTCCTGTTCCAAAACGGGTTTGTGCGACTGACTGTATTCACTTTTTATTGTGGTATACCCCCGCTTATCGAGCAGGAATTTTGCAAAGTCCAGATATTTCTGTTCTCCCGTTGCAACATATAGTTTTGATAAAGCCATTTCTGCAATCTGATGACCTGGAACTACTGTTACCTGTCCGGGTTTATCGCCAACTTCCCTTACGGCACAATCGGCATACTTTTTCGCGATATCTAAAAAATTTGTTTTCCCAGTTGCCTGATAATGTGCTAATGCACCCTCAACCATATGTCCCAGATTGTACAACTCATGACTAAGGTCTTCCTCTTTTTCCCAACGTTTGGTTCCTGCCCATTCATGCGGATGTGCAGGATTCATTGTACGGGAAGTGTATAAGTATCCATCTGCCTCCTGCGCAGCGGCCACAATTGTCAGCACACTGTCAATATATTTGTCTAATTTTTTATCCGGAAAAGTCTGCATTGAATAGCTTGCTCCTTCAATGGTTTTATACACATCGGTATCATCAAATGAAAAGCCTTCCACTTTAATCGTATCACTTGGATGTGCTGCCTTAATAAAGTTTTCATATCGACCCGTTTCTTCACACTTACTAAAAGCCAATGGAATAGTAACTTCACGACTTGCTTTCAGTCTTTGTCCCCAAAACGAATCTGTAACTTTTACTGAAGTAAAAGGAACAGGAGAAATGGGATATCCACCTGTTGTATTTTTTTCCTGAGCATTTGCAGCAAAACACAAAATGCAAAGTGCAAGTGTTAAAACTCTTTTAATTGTTGTCATTGTTATATCCTATTTTTTAAATATTACTATTTCAGAAATTAATTACTTTTCAAATGTAAAATTGTATCGAAATGCTCACATTAAGTTGTCGGTTTGTTCAAAATAATAGTACAAATGTTTTTAATTCTTCAATTACATCGATTTATCAAAGCTCTATTCACTCCATTCTCTAAATGAACTCAAATAAGAGTAAATATTTTCGCCTTTAATTTTACTGGATTTAACTTATTGCCGAAAAATAAACTGATTAATGAATATTATTTATCCGGAGATGTAATCTTCATTAATTCAATAATTTCCTGCACGGTTAATGCTCTGTTAAAAAGCTGGGAATTTGAAATATAACCTATATAATTCTCTGCGTATAAACCACTTGCGCCAATCAGAACATCACTGTTTTTAACAAATAGATTAATTGGTTGTTGAGTATTTAGAACACCATCAACATATACCGATTCAACCATTCCATCAAAGCTCAGTGCTATGTGATGCCATTTTGATGCTTCGGGGATTTCTTTATAGGCTAAATCAACAGATCCATCTCCATGAGCCACAGCTCCAAAATTACTTTTACCATACATTAATGCTGAATAGGAGCCTTGCAGCATATTTTCACGACTATTCCAGGTTATCAGGCATTCTCCATCTCCAATTTCAGGATTAAATACCCACGAAGACACAGTATACGATGAGTTCCAACTTAAACTGTTAGGAGCAGGTTCACTTAATCTAAAATAGCTTTCTCCATCAAAAGAAATTGCTTTTACATTGTCGATATACTTTATTTTGGGAGTACCTTCTTTCATAAAGTATCCCGCTAAACTTCCTGAATTTTTGAAGGAATAATCAAAAGAATCCATTACGAAATTTTCGACGTCAAAATTCATTAATAAATGATCATCCGTTAAAACATTATTGGTAGAAGTTTTCGACAGCAAGGCCAATTCAGGAATTTCAAATAAATCAGGATAAACTTTTAGATTCCATATTGCAGGAAACAATCCTCCTTTTTCAGCCGCGGTTACCGTCAATTTAACATAGCGGGTATTTAATGCATTGTTATCATCAATCATTGGTGACCCACTTTGCCTGTTATTTGTTCTGTCTGAAAACAAGGACCAATTAATGCTGTCAGAAGAACATTCAATTCTATACTGATAATAAAAAGTTGAATACTCAAACTGAGTCATTACTCTGGCAACTTTCACTTTTTTACCCAAATCAACAACCAATGATTGAGGGTATGTACTTGATGCAGCCTTCCACATCGTTCCGTTATTATTATCTGTGGCATATTCAGGCAGATATTTATAATCAACTGGACTATTTGTATATTTTGTTGCCGGTGATTCCAAATGATAATAAGATGTAGCTGTTGTTTTGGCTTTAAAGGCCAAATCCTTTTCAGGGATCTGGTTTTTTCTCAAATAACCAATTCCTTTATGCGTCGGAATTACCGGAAGAATAGTACTGTCATTCAGGAAATCAAGTCTATCAGCGCAAACTTGTCTGAACTCACCACCAGTACTATGCGGATTATCATGACGATGATACAGGATATAATAATCGTCGCCATCTTTTAAAACCGAATGATGCCCGGGACTATCAATACTTCCGTCCTGATTTGTTTTCAGTATTGGAGAATTATCTCCATAGTGAAAGGGACCTACCGGAGAATCAGAATAAGAGTAATGAACTGCATAGCTGCTCAACCTGCAATCACCTGACGAATACATCAGAATATACTTTCCATTGTGTTTTAATAAATAAGCGGCTTCAAATACTTCAGGAATTTGAGTGATTGGAATTGATCCGCTTTCCAATATCGTACAATGATCTTTGGGATCAATTTTAGCCCAGCCAAGTCCCCCGAAACTAGAACACCAAGTCCCAAAATAGGAATAGATTGATCCATCATCATCCAAAAAATACTGGGCATCCAAAGCAGGCAATCCCTTAATCGCTGTCCCCACAGGGATAACGGCCTGTCCATTTTTCAGACTTTTCCATGGACCGATTGGTGAATCAGAAACATAGGCATAGATATTACAGCCATGTTCACAATTACCCATAAAATAGTAATACTTTCCATCCTTCCCTTTCATCACATCAGGAGCCCAACAATTGGTTAAACCATCCGGTAACTCAATATCCATTTCGGTGTTGTACCAATTTACAAAATCTTTACTTACCCAAACCTGTGGTTCTCCCGAAGCCAATTTAATTCCATCAGTAGTGGAATACAGATAGAAGGTATCTCCAAATTTTTTAATGGTTGGATCGGCAAAGTAGCCTGGTAATAATGGGTTATCTATCCCCTGAATTTTATGTCCTGTTTCCTGTCCATTTAAGCAGAACGGAAATATCAATAGTAAAAGATACAAGCCTTTTTTGAGCATGACAATAAATTTTTATCATAAAAAACAAATACAAAAGAAATGATAATTCTCTTTTGGAAATAATTAGACAGGCGTAGCCAAATGGTTACGCCTGTCTGTATATTTTATTATATATATTACTTAATTGTAATATTCATTACAAAAGTAACCTGATATTGTGTACCATCCTTGGTGTAAACAAGTGCTTCCTTAACAGTATAAGTGTCACCTACTGCACTTTTCCCTGGATATTGTCCGATGTTCAATTCAAAACTACTTGAAGAAAACTCGGAAAATAATTTACTGTCATTCTCACTGTCCCAGCCGATTACACCACCAACACTATCGAACCAAAAACCATATCCGTTAGCTGTGGTCTCGTAATTTAGTGATCCGTCAGACTCAACAGCCGCGAAAGCAATTTTACCCTCCGAAGGCGTTTCTTTCGCACCAAGTATATTACTTGAAATGGCAGAAGGTTGCATTACAAAAGCCTGAGCCACCTTATTAATATCACCATTAGCATTAAGGTTTACAGTAGCTCCGGAATAATCATCAGCCGCAGCAAATGAAATATCATAGGTTAATGTCAAATCTTCGGGTGTAGCATTTGGATCAATAGTTATATTACCCAAAATATCAGTGTTGGAAAATTTCAACTTATAAGGCCACTGATCATCGTTGCTTTCTTTTTCGTCCCAAGGATGAGCTTCATAAGTAGACGGTGCTCCCAATACTACAAACCATAAATTTACACATCCTTCCGGCACAGTAAATTCAACCGATCCAGCTGTCTTCCTGTTCATTTCGCCATAAACACGCTGACCATTGTCTAGCAGAGCAACATACCCATAACGCCAACCTGCCCTTGTAAGGGAACTACTATTGTAATTTGTTGTAGTACCCGGAATTTCGCTATCAGTATATGTACCCGGATCTCCCGCAGCCAGTACCGAACCAGGTGTTAAAGCTGTAAAGCTTGTAGAAACCACAGTTCCAACCGTTGGTACATTTAATGGAATTACATTGTATCCAGTAGAACTGGGACATTTACTGTATGCCACCTGATAACTTCCATCGGTAAGTTGATAAAACTTATAGGTATGCTTACCAATATAGTTTTCGCCAAGCGAACGAAGAGCATCAAAATCCCAAGTTACAAACTTGGTCGCAGCCTCATACAATTCTGCGTTTAATCCATCCACAGTTAACCCGTTTATACGCATATAAGCTTGAATTGGATCTTCTGGTTCTTTAGCCTCACGCCATATTTTTCCGATCATGTCTTTCCCATGTTTTTCAACCCAGTAATAGTGAATAAAATAACTGGCATAACGATAGTTCTCATGCAAAACATGTCGGTGATAATTATCACAATACACTGGGTAATGATAGCCCTCAAAAATTTCTTCAGGATAACTTTGCATAGCCTGCCATTGGGCAGTTTGTTCCCAGAAGGCATTGCCTCCATTTCCCCCAAAACCATAACGTAATCCTGCACCGTTACTTAAATCACAAAAAACCTGATATTGAAAACTATGACCGATTTCATGTGCAATAACTGATCCCACAGGATGGACAGTGGCTGGATTTATCCACAATGCACCAATAACATCATCATAACCTGAGCCATACGCCATCCATTCTTCTGTATAAAACAGATAAATCTGCATTTTGTAGCTATCCAGATTAGATTTACCAACTCCTACTTCAGCAAACTTTAATGTGTTAATATTTAAATCGTAGAACGATTCCGCTTTCAAAAGCAAATCGTCAATATCTACACGATAAAATTCAGGAACACTGCTTGCATTTGGGTTAAGCCCAAAACCATCTTCCCAAAAAACGACGAAATGATCCGATTGTTTACTTCGGACAAACGACCATTTGCTATCACCCCGCAACATGTCGATATTTTTATGTTCTTCCGGCTTATAGAATCGATCATAATCCACTATGTCAGATTCTGTTAGTATTGTTACGGCAGAAGTAGTGTCGATAGCAGTTGTATCCACAGGGTTAGGTTCCGGAGGTGTTATAGTAATATCGCTTTTACCACATCCAATAGTATAAACAGATGTCACAATAACTAACAATGCAAGAAAAAAGAAGTTGGATAAGCCGGGAAATCCCGACTTATCCAATTTTATATATAATTTATTTTTTTTCATTTATAAGTTATTCTACGTTATAAGTTATATTAAGAGCAACAGTCGCTCCATTGTAAACAGCTATCAATTTTGTACTTACAGCATCTCCAGAAACAGCATTATCAGGATGATTACCTCCATACAGATATAGTTCGGTTTCGTTATGTCCAATACTTAAATAAATCAAACCTTCGGCCCATTCACCTGTTGTTCCGTCAGCCTTAATCCAATAACCTGGTACATCTGAAGTGTAGGTAGGATCAGTATCACTTACTGCACCCTCATATAGTTTCAGTTCGCCGGAAATGATGGCCTGATAAATCTCATAAGTCGTCTTTTTGAATGCATTGCGCAATATTTCTTTAACATCATATTGTACACTTGCATAATCGTCACTGTAAGCTTTACCCAGCTCAACATCCACTACAACGTCTTCCGGATCACCAGCAGGAGCAGTTTCAGGATCCTCATAAGCAATTACATTAACCGTAACATTCAACATCACAATTTTACTATTGGCAAGCAAGCCGTATTTAATAACAAATGTCTGTCCTGCTGTTAAATGTCCTGGATATTGTCCAAGACTAATTTTGTCAGCAGAAAAATCGCCATAATCACTATATACACTCGCATTATCACCATATTCTCCTACAAAACCATTCATATCGTACCAAAAACCATTCCCGGTAACAATTTCCTGATTATAAGAACCATCTTCATTGACTCCAACAAAACCAACCTCATCCATTGAACTTACTCCCAAATCAATTAACGCCTGAGTCAGATTAAACTGAAGCGAATCAGGATCATAACTGCTTTTAGGAATGATATTAATAGCAAGATCCTGAGTACTAACCACAGTTGCGCTTAATTTTCCTGGTGCAGCAGCATTAATTGTAATAACAACTGCCACACGTTGTTCATTGTATTTTAAACATTCAATAATTTTAATTGTCTGTCCATCGGTTAAATGTCCTGGGTACTGCCCCACATTGAAAACACTGGTTTCAGTATCAAATTCAGCAAAAACCATGGCGTTCTCACCCCATTCTGAAAGATCACCATTAGCATCCCACCAATGTCCCCACGGAGCATTTGTATTTGTCATACCTCCAGCATCTGCATGTGTGGTACCTTCAATAGCAAAACCCTTAATTTCGAGAGCTCCGCTTTCACCATTAATACCAGCTAGAACTTCCTCTTCCGAAATACCAAAAAGTTCAGCAATTTTATCAATTTCTACGGCTACGGCGGCACCATCATATAATGATTTACTCGTGGTTATTTCTACAGAATATTCAAGTACCAAATCTGCATTGATCTTCTCTTTCTGAGCTTGCAGAATTGAATCCTGACGCGCTATTTCAGCTATTTCATCAGCAGTCATCTCATGTACACTGCTAAAATCTTCATTATCACCACAACTAAACAATCCTGCAATCAGCATGGACAGAATAATATATATATGTATTTTTTTCATCTGTGTATAATTTATTTTACGATACTTACTGCCTGTTGCTTAACTCTAAATTCACATAATTTACGGCAAACAACAGGCAACTAAATTCATCACTTTATTCGAAAAACTTTAGTATCCTTCATTTTGAATAAGAGAAATATTCGCATCTATAGCCGATTTAGGAATCGGAAAATAGTTCCAGTGAGTCTCTGCAGTCGCATCTTTACAAAACCACGATTTACCATTAAAGACATTTCTGCCATCTGCCATCTTGAATCGGATAAGATCCTGGCGACGATGATGTTCACCGACAAACTCCCAGCCTAGATCATCAAGCAATCCACCTAACTCAATGTCGGCTCCACCTTCGCTTGTTGTTACATAAGTATCCCAGTTAGCAAAACCTTCGCTGGTATATTCGCGATGTCCGTAATCGTAAATACTACCTCCTTTTAATTGAGCAATAGTACGTGTAGCTTTCGCCGCCGACTCCAACGAACGCGTACGTATATCTGTAATCAAATCCGCTGCAATTTGTTCGTCGCGTCCAAGACGCAACAGACATTCTGCTTTTATAAACATTGCATCAGCCAAACGGAAAAAAGGTACGTCGTCGCCCCCGGTTCCACCGTCGCCAGCCACAATTTCATATTTAACAAAACGGTAACCTTCTTGTTGATAAGCACCAGGGTTATCAATAGAGTGAACTTGCTGAGAATAATTCAAAACGCCCTGACCAGCCCAATCATCAGTGCTGAAAGCAATTGGGTCACCCGATTGAGGTATTGTGTTACCCGATGCATCTTCAGTTGCCTGGTATTGTATACCACCAGCCCATGTGTAAGCCAAACGATTATCACCGTCTTCGTAACTTTCAATAAATTGAGGAACTGCACAACTACCATTCCAAGGAGAACCATCGAATCCGTATGCCGCAGCACCTGCCCCTACCAAACATTTATTAACTAAGTAATTATGACTCGCATTTTTCTTATCAAGAGGAAGGGCAAAAATTACTTCCGGTGAAGTAGAGATATCCTCTTTAAAATTATCCAGATAGTTCGTCGCAAGCGTATATCCACCATTACTGATAATATCTTCTACTTCAGTTAGAGCTTTGTCATAATATGTATCATCATTTGTTTCAAAATATACATTGTGATTCAAGTACAACTTTGCCAATACCATATCAGCTGCATATCTATTTGGATAGCCATGTACTTTGGCTGTTCCCAGATCGTCCTTAATGGCCTCCAATTCACTCACACAAAAATCGTAAATAACGTCAGCAGTAACCTGCTCCGGCAAATATCCCGCTTCAAATTCCTGAGTTGTTTCCAAAGGTACATTTCTAAAGGCATCAAGTAATACATAGTAGTTGAGTGCACGTAAAAAACGCATTTGTGCCTGTTCCGAACCTGTATCCGGTAATACATCCAAAGTTTTATTGGCGTATCCTATACCAACATAGGCATAATGCCACAAACCTTCTGAATGTCCCTGACCCGAATTCCAGCTATGTTTGTGCATATTAACATACAAGTCTCCCCAGCCAACACCAATACGTTTGGGTGTCATATAAGTATCGCTGCACTCCTCATTGAAGTCAAAATAGCCATTCCATCCCCAATACAAAAATCGAAACTGGGCATAAGCTTCTCCCATCATGGATCCTACGACTTCGGAATCGGTTACATCAACAGTTTCATCAGTAAGTTTATCATAAACACTTTCGTCCAAATCAGTGCATGCTCCTGATATCAATAAAGAGCTTACAGCAAGACTAATAAATATATATTTAATGAGTTTCATAATTCTCAAATTTTAAAAGTTAACAGAAAGTCCAATTGTGTATGAACGTACAGTAGGATACTTATCACGACCATCAATACCTGGAGCTAAGAAATTGTTATCAACTTCCGGATCCAGACCGGAATAACCTGTGATACAGAAAAGGTTTTGACCCGACACATAAACACGGAAGTCATTCACATAACTTTTCGCTTTAGCTGAAAGAGGAATGGTATAACCCAAAGTTACATTAGATAGTTTTACAAAATCACCATTTTCAATATGATCGCTCCATACACCTTGCGACATAGAATTGGCCAAGCCTACCTGCAACTGACTACCTGTTTCGGGATTAATAACCGCTACACCGGCAGCATCAACTGCACCATACAAATTGGCCGCCGACTTTAAACGATTGTAGGCTATAGAGTTATTTTCATAAAAACTACGCTGAGAATTCAGAATCTGATATCCAAACTGACCGGTAAACTGAAGATTAAGGTCGAAACCTTTGTAACGGAAAGTATTGCTCCATCCGGCATAAATTTGCGGTAGACCATTTCCCAAACGCTGACGGTTTTTTTCTTCGTTGTATTTGGTGTCAAATTCCTTAACACTCCAAGTGTCATCATCATTCTTCACTTGAACCAGCACAACACCGTCCTTACTTACTCCAACAGATCTTAATCCCCAGAAATCACCCAGACGATGACCTATCTCCATTGCATGAGTTGCTACAGAAATTGGATCACCAACCCCTCCAACTTCAGAAAAATTATCAGTTTCGTACAAATCATTTGATAAACTCAAGAGCTTATTCTCATTATGAGAAAGAGTTAGGGTGGAATTCCATTCAAATTCGCTTGTCTTAACAGGAATCGCATTCACCATTACCTCAATACCATTATTACGCATTTGACCAACGTTAGCTGTAGTATTATCATACATATTAGGAGGCACAGGAACAGCGTAATCATAAAGTAAATCAACCGTTTTCTTTGTGTACACATCAATAGCTCCACTCAATCGTGAATCAAGAACAGCCCAGTCTAAACCTATATTCCATTCGCTGGTTTTTTCCCATTTAAGATCGGGATTCGGATTTTGAGCTACTTTCAATGAAGGTGTCCACTTACCATCTATACTTAAATGTTTACCATATGCGTCATAGTCAAATGTGGTAAGAGACATGTAAGATTCATTTGGAATAACACCTGTTACTCCATAACCCGTGCGTAGTTTTAAATTAGTTAACCACCAAACGGATTCCATGAAATTTTCGTTACTAATTGTCCATCCTAATGATGCTGCCGGGAAATTACCCCATTTATTATTTTCACCAAATTTTGACGAACCTTCACGACGAAAACTTACCATTGCATTAAAACGATTGTCATAACCATAAGTTGCACGTCCGAAAAAACCAACTAATTTATTGTCATTCTTATCAGAAGACATGCCTGCCACATGATCTTCATCTGACAGATAAGTACCTTGTCCTAAATTATTATACAAATAAGATTCTGAAGGAAAATTAGAGTTTGATGCGCTAAATCCATCGTGAACGTTATATAAATAGCTATAACCCACAATTGCACTTATACGACTCTTTTCAATTGAAAAATCGTAGCCGGTAGTAAGTTCCAGATTATCACTAACATCATTACCTGATGATTTTGAAGCAGAACCTTTTATACCACCTGTAGCCTGAGTATAATACTGGCTGGTGTAGTATGTTTCACCAGTTGTTTCTCTTTCTTTTTTTGACAACATCAAATTGGTTTTCCAGCCTTTAATCGGCTCAAAAGTGATATTACCGGTTACACGCGCATATTTAGTACGGGTATCTCCAATCATTTCATTTTGAATGGCAACCGGATTAAAATATTGAAAACGACTAAATTCTTCAAAATAAGTGCCATCTTCATTGTAAACAGGTGAGGAAGGATTACGTATCAAAGCCTGACGATACACGTAATTATTGTTATTATTTGTGTTCTTATGAGTCGTGTAAAGTACATTAATATTGAACTTCAGCATGTCATTCATCGCATATTGACTAAAATCCAGCTGGGCTTTAATGTCATTACTATCACTCTTACGCATGATCCCTTCTTCATCCGAAAACGTAATACTAGCAGCGTATGTAGAAGATTTAGTACCACCTGTCAAACTCAGCGAATGATTTTGCGTATAGCCTGCTTTTCTGCTAACAGCCTCCAACCAGTCTGTGTCATAACCTCCATATTCGAAATTAGTGCGACCATAAATAATATCATTAGTGTCCATAAAATCGAGAGTCTTGTACCATTCTGATAATGAGACATAAGCAGAATAAGTCGCAGTTGCCTGAGAATCGCGTTTACCCGATTTCGTGCTAATAATAATTACCCCATTGGCACCACGCGTTCCATAAATAGCTGCAGCCGATGCATCTTTTAAAACGTCGATTGAAGCAATATTTTCGGGTGCTACCGTAGTTAACGATCCCTCAATTCCATCAACCAATACAAGTGGTTGAACACTACCTTTAATCGTAGTAATACCACGAAGCATTATGCTTGATGTAGCATTCGGATCACCTGAAGATTTAGTAATGCTCAAACCGGCAATTTTTCCTTTTACAAGTTCGGCGGCATCACCAATTTTACCAACAATAAAATCTTCTGATTTTACGCTGGTTATAGCACTAGTTACATCTCCTTTTCGCTGGGTTCCATAACCAATTGCCACAACCTCTTCCAAACCAATAAAATCAGCTTCCAAGCGTACTTCTTGCATTGGCATTTCTTTTACTACATTAATATCATAAGTTTTATATCCAATAAAAGATATACTTACAATATCACCCACTTTTGCATCAAGATTAAAATATCCTTCAGAGTTAGTAATGGTACCAATTGTTGTACTTTTAATAAGAACAGTAACTCCAGGTAAAGGAGAACCTATTTCATCTAAAACAATTCCTTCAACTTTTTCCTGGGCTAAGCCAATAGTTGAGGAACAAAACACAACACTTAGAAATAATAAAAACATCAACTGATAATGTTTTAAATTACTTCTACTCTTTTGTTCTAGTTTTTTTCTCATACGTTTCTAATTTTATAAATAGATTTAGGATCATTTTGATATTTCAAAGATGTATTTACAATGACAAAAGTGCATGCACGTATGTTGAAATAACATATACAAATGTGTAACCGAAAGTAATACAACAACAAACACTGCTGAATATCAATTTATTGACCAATAAAACTATGGCTTTCGAGATATTATAAATGGAAGATAAATGTCTGACAAAGACAAAAGATGAAAATTCATTGAAATCGATTCCGAAAAAAAACGAAATTATGCAGTTCAAACTTCAATTGAGAAAAAAATCAATAATAAAAACTCAGAATTTTAATAATACAGGAAGTCTCTTGTCAAAAAATAAGGAAAATGAAAACTAAATCTCAAAATAATCACGTGGAGATTTCCCGAAAAATTCTTTAAATCTCCGGCTAAAATAGGCTGGATTGGAAAATCCTGTTCGATAAGCTGCCTCGGAGATATTACATTTCCCATCAGAAATTAATTTCACAGCCTCTCTTAACCGGACAGTACGAACAAATTCAGTTGCCGAACAATCCGTTATTCTTTTCAATTTAATATGCAAAAGAGATCTGCTAATCCCCATTTTCTTTGTGATAAAAGAAACATCCATTGATGATTGATCCAAATTTTCAATAATAAGAGATGTGAGACTCTGAACAAACTCACGATCCGATTCAGAATGTGTTATGTCAGCAGGTGCAATAAAAGCATCTTTCTTAAATCGCTCAATAACATTCCTTCTGGTATTTAGGATATTACAAATATTCTGACTTAATATCTGTGGGTAAAAAGGTTTCTCAATAAATAAATCGGCCCCTGTTTTTAGGCCGATGTATTCATTATTCGTTCCTCCTTTTGCTGTTAAAAGAATAACAGGAATATGCGATGTTTCAATATTTGTTTTTATCCTTTTCGTTAGCTCCAAACCGTCAATTCCGGGCATCATAACATCACTAATAATAAGTTCGGGAGAACATTCAGCAATTCGGGCCAACCCCTCTTCACCTCTTGAAGCCGTTGTTACATTATACTCTTCCTGAAGACTTTCACGAATAAATTCAAGTAATTCCAGGTTATCATCAATGACCAAAATGGACGGCGAATTTTTTATTTGTTCCGATTTATCTGCCAAAGCATAGCTCTTATGATCTTTTTCCATTTCAATATCCTCAAGAATACTTTTCCTGCCACAACAGTCTGTCAATTCATCATCAGAGTAATCCGACTTGGATACGGGTAATGAAATTGTAAATTTAGTTCCCTCCTGAAGTTTACTTTCTACAACTATGCTTCCTTTATGAAGATTGACCAATCCCTTTACAAATGCCAGGCCAATTCCAGATCCCGAATAAACTTTGTCTTTATCTTCTGCTTGGAAATACCTGTCAAAAATTTTATCCAGCTTATCGGATTCTATCCCATGTCCCGTATCCAGAACCGACAAAACAAGAGTCTGTTTCAATTCTTTATCTAAACAAATTTCGTTTTGCACTTTTCCGGTCAGTCTGATTGAATCGCCCTTGTCTGTAAAGTTGAAAGCATTGGATAATAAATTAACAAGCACCTTTTCCATTTTAGAATAATCAAACCACACTTCAGAATCAGAACCTTCTGTCTCAAGGATAAGATCAACACCTTTCATTTCAGCTGTAGTCGAAAATGATTCCTTCAAATCTTGTAAAAGAGTATTAATACTGTTTTTGCTAACCTGCAATGTTTCTTTTCCCCGCTCTACCTTTCTAAAATCAAGCAGTTCATTTACAAGCCGCAATAATCTTTTTACATTTTTTTCAATTCCTATAAATTTCTGTTTTACCGAAAAACTAATATTCTCATTTTCAATCATATTTGAAAGAGGACCAATAATTAGTGATAAAGGAGTTCTGAATTCATGTGAAATATTTGTAAAAAATTCAAGTTTTGCCTGATTCAATTCCACAGCATATTCTTTCTCGCGTCTTTCTAAATTAGCAATAGCCTTAGATTTTTGAATTCGCGAACCAACAAGATAAATACCTATAAATATGAGACAAACAATAAAAAAGTAAATTAGATAACCCCATATCGACAGATAAAATGGCGGTTTAATATGAATATTAATTGATCGTTGATGATCGCCCCATTCCGATTTATCGGTAGAAGCCTTAACATGAAGAGTATAATTTCCCGGACTAAGATTGGTATAGGTAGCAAACCCCCTATTTCCAACGTAATTCCATGATTTATCGAAATTCTCAAGGTAATAAGCATACTGACACTTACCTTGATTTTCATAGTTTAGTGCAGTATAACCTATCGTAAAAACATTTTCTTTATATTTTAAGTTGATTTCAGATGATCTGTTCAGTGATTTTTTAAGTGGTGAATTAACACCAGGAACCACAACCTTATTGAATAGCTGCATTTCGGTAAACACTACATCCAGAGGTTTAGATTTAACTTCTTCTCCCGATTCATAAAATGAAACCATCCCATTATTTCCACCAAAATATATATTTCCCCGACTATCCTTATACGAAGCTCTGTAATTGAATTGTTCAAAAGGGATGCCTGAATCAAGATCAAATAAAATATATTTCTTTGTTTCAGGATTAAATTTAACCAAGCCCTTATCACTACTGGCCCAAAAATCACCATTTTCTTCTTCTTCCAAACCAAAAATCCACGAAACAGGAAACCCGTTATCTTTATTGAATCGAACCACTTTATCATTCGCTTCATAGTAATAACAAAGTGCCTCATAAGAGTCGCCAATCCAAACCCGTCTTTTTGAATCTATTTTCACAAAATTTATTCCTTTCATAAAAGGAATCTTATCAAACTTTGACAGCGTTTGGTCCTGCACCTTGTAACGATACACACCCGTAAATGATGAAAGCCAGATGTATTCACCGGCATCACACATATATTCGATTTGTACCCCTTCAAGTATATCCTTAAAAAAAGGAGATATCGACTTGCTTATTGTATTAAAAACAGCAATACCACTGCTTGTTGAGATATAGATCAGATTTCCCTTTTTCAAAAAATGATAAATATTATCGGAGGGTAATAATGGGTGATTTTTTGTTGTTATGTATTCAAACCGACCTGTTTTAGTATTTAAAATATTAATCCCATGGGTATAGGTTCCAATCCATAATCTTTCGGGAGATTCAAAAATCAGACAATGCAGATTATTAAAATTCAAGCCATTTCCTTCTGCACAACTTTGGAATTCCGTTATCTCTCCAGTTGAAATATTCATTTTATTCAGCCCCATATCTTCAAGACCAATCCACAAATCTCCTTTCTGATCTTCAACCAAACAACTAACTACATTACCTGATAAATCTCTTTTACCGGTTCCGGCCTTCCATTTCTTAAAAAACCTTGAATTAGAACACCATAAATTTATCCCCCCAAAATAGGATCCAAACCAAATATTTCCACTACTGTCCTTAAAAGCATTGTATATCGGATTGGTATTGATTCCATCAGGATTGGTCAAATCAAATTGTTGATAGATAAATTTCTCTGTGGCTGGTGACCATACACACAATCCGTTTTCGGTCCCCATCCAAACCCTTCCAATAGAATCTTCAGCCAAACAATGCACCATATTGTGCAATATATGGCGCGAACCTTTTTGTTCTTCTGAAAAATGAATGTACTGCCCATTCTCAATATTAATCCGGCAAATACCGGTATTAGAGGTTGCCAGCCAGATCTTATTGCTGCTATCTAAAAAAAATCCCAAAAAGGATTCTCCTTTCGCCTCTGGGGGCAAGTCTATCCCCTTCACAAATCTCTTATCCAGATCAATAACATATATGATCGAATTCTCTGTTAAAGCAACAATTTTATTGTTTTTTTCCCTAACATCAACAATTTTCGTATCCTTAGGTAAGGCCGCAAATTTAATTTTATCTTCCAGATTTATACATTGACCTCTTTCACCGTCAAAATATTTTAATTGCTGCTGAACACATAACCATGCACCTCCTTCAGTTGGAACAATAATCTCCAGCCCCTTTATTTCATTTAATGGTTCATAGGGCTTAAAATATTCATTGTTAAAATCAAATTGATAAAACTTTCCTTTAATTGTTCTACACACTAAAATTGTATCACACAATACAAAAACTTTATCACTCTGTATATCGGAATACTTACCATCATCAACACATTGGAAATTCTCAAATTTATTTCCATCAAACCGACATACAGAACTTCTTGTTGCCGCCCAGATAAAACCATCCTGATCTTGTGTTATACTCTTCACATATGATGATGGCAATCCATCCACATTTGTATAATGAACAAATTTTAAGAAATCATTATCCGCTTGAGCTAAATTTCCCAAAGTTGAGCAAACGAAAGCAAAAACAATTAAAATCATTCTATTCATACAAATAAATATTATTTTAATAAAAGCCCTAACACCCCACATAACTACTTAAACACAAGACTTTAAATCAGAATTTAAAGGTACTAAATACGTTTTAAAACATCGTAACTTTCCTGAATCTTTTACCCTCTGTTTCTAATATAGATATATTCTTTCTACAGCGGGAAATAAAACACCTATATAAGTTTGGTACACATTTGTTGTAGTTGTGAATTTGAATTTTTATTTACTTTACATAGAATCTAATCAAGCTTATTTGAAAATATAAACATGGAAAGAATACAAAAAACACTTCGGCTATTAGAAGAACAGAATATTGATGCTTTACTGGTTACCTCCGAATCAAATGTTACCTATTTATCGGGTTTCACAGGAGATTCATCACGCTTGCTCATAGCAAATCAATCTTGTTATCTGATAACTGACCCCAGATATACTGAACAGGCCAAAAATGAATGCCATAAGGATATAACTGTATTTGAGTGGATTAACGACAAGAGATACAATTCTTTAACTTATGATTTTCTCATTAAATCCTTATTCATTCAAAGAATTGGGTTTGAAAGCAATCATATCACATTTCAGGAATATTCTGAAATTAATGGTGAAAAAGTTCCTACTCAAAATTTAGTAGAACAGATTCGCATTATAAAATCCAAAGATGAAATTGAAAATCTGAGAAAAGCCAGCCAAATTTCCGATAAGGCACTTGAAAACACACTCTCTTCAATAAAAGAAGGAGTTATGGAAATTGATATCGTTGCTGAACTTGAATACAACCTTAAAAAGTGCGGCGCAGATAATCTTTCTTTTGAAACAATGGTTTTGTCAGGAAAAAGAACTTCCCTGTTACATGGGAAACCAGGTAAAAAACGTGTCGGAAATGGTGATTTAATCCTGTTCGATTTTGGAGCTTTATACAATGGCTATCATGCAGATATAAGCCGAAGTTTTGTTCTGGGACAAGCAAACGATCAGCAAAAAGAAATTTACGATTGTATAAATAATGCCGGCAAACTAGCCATCAATTCAATAAAAGACGGAGTTGAGGGAAAAGAAATTGCTGAGATGGTCCGAAAACAAATACCCTCTAAATATTTAGAATATTATTATCCGGGAATTGGTCATGGAGTTGGATTAGACATACATGAACCCCCTTTTATCAGAGACGATGCATCATTTACATTTCAATCGGGCATGGTGATCACAATGGAACCTGGAATCTATATCCCCGAATGGGGTGGCTTGCGTATCGAAGACTCTCTATTGGTAACAAAGGATGGATGCGAACCTCTCAATTTATTCGAACGAAATTTAATTGAATTGTGAACTAATTCACTCTTACAAGTATAAAAAATAGGCTGAATCAGTAACAGATTCAGCCTATTTTCACTATACTAACTAAAAACTATTTACTTGAAAATTTATAGATACAAATTGAATAATACTCTTCGCCAGGCTCAACTGTCACATCAGGGAAGTTTGCCTGATTTGGGCTATCTGGGAAATGTTGTGTTTCCAAACAGAATGCAGTTCTGAAATCATATTTCTTATTCCCTTTACCAACAACTCCATCTAAAAAATTACCACCGTAAAACTGAATTCCAGGTTCAATGGTATAAACTTCAAGAATTCTTCCCGATGACGGCTCAACAACTTTTGCCGCTAAAGTCAGCTTTTCGTCTGATTTATTCAACACCCAATTGTGGTCGTAACCTTTACCATAGGTTAACTGCGTTTCATCATTATCAACCCGTTCACCAATAGCGGTTAAATTGTTAAAATCGAATGCTGTCCCTTTAACAGATGCAATTTCACCAGTTGGAATTAAACCAGCATCCACAGGAGTATAAGAATCAGCATTGATCATTAACTGATGATCGTTAATTGTTCCTTCTCCTGCTCCTTTAAGGTTAAAATAAGTATGATTGGTAAGATTTAGAACTGTAAGCTTATCTGTTGTTCCAAAATATTCGATTTTTAATTCGTTATCATCTGTGAACTGATATTTTACTTTTACATCAACATTACCAGGGTATCCTCCATCCATATCAGTTGAATGCAGGCTAAACTCCAAAGTTTGCTTATCAATTTGATTCACATCCCAAATTTGTCGGTAAAAACCATTTGATCCACCATGCAAATGATTCTCTCCATTGTTTGCTTCAAGCTGATATTCTATTCCATCCAGAGAGAATTTAGCCTGACCAATTCGGTTTCCATAACGACCTATTGTTCCCCCAAAAAAATATTCTTTTTTATCTATAAAATCCTTTCCTGTTCCATATCCAACAGCAACATCAGCAAAATTTCCGTTTTTATCCGGCACCCATAAACTTACAACTCTGGCTCCTAAATTTGTTAACTGACAAACCAGACCATTCTTATTCGTTAAAGTGAAAAGTTCAACCTTCTTTCCATTGTAATCACAAGAAAAATCTGTTTCAGAAATCAATTCCTTTTTTTGCGGCTTCTGACAACTCATCATAACAGGAATAATTACAATACATAACACATTTAATAGTTTCATAATATTTAGTTTATTGTTATCAATTTCTTCTAATTGTATAAATCCCGAAAAGATCAATATTAATCGATTCTAAATTCACCACTAATTTTTAAATGAAGCTTGCAGAAACTCCGAAATGTTACAAAAAAACCGAGGGAATGGAACTTAACATTTCCCCCCTCGGTTTCCCGCTAACTAATCTAACTAATTTGTCCTATTGTTTCAACTATTTTATCTTTTCCAAACAATACCTGCTCGGTGAAAGTTCCTAATTTTACATACTTTTCGTAAATCTCCAGATACTTTTTAGCGTGATCCGGATTAGGTATGTATTCCATATCAAAACCTTGCCCCATTGCTTTTTGAGCTTCTCCTACTGTTTTGTATACTCCGGCAGCAACAGCTGCAAACATTGCTGCACCGCAAGCACATGTTTGCTCGGTACGCGCAATTTTTATCGGCATATTCAATACATCTGCTAAAGTCTGCATCACAAAAGGTGACTTCTTGGCTACTCCACCTAAACCAATAATTCCTTTAATCTCAACACCTTCACGAACAAATCGATCGACAATAGCTTTTGACCCAAAAGCAGTTGCTTCCACCAATGCTCTAAAAATACGAGGCGCCGAAGAACCCAAAGTTAAACCAGCAATAGAACCTGTTACCTCCTGACTTGCATCTGGAGTGCGTCGTCCGTTCATCCAATCAACAGCCACAATTGTAGATTCTTCAATTGAAATTTTTTCAGCTTCTTTACTTAACTCCGGAATAATCTTCGAGATAGCTTCCTCAATCAATTTTTCACGGGTTTCCTCATCAATCAAAGTCGTTTTTGAAAGGATATTTTCGATTGGCCAGGCAACAACATTTTTAAACCATGCATACAAATCACCAAAAGCTGATTGTCCTGCTTCCAACCCAACATAACCTGGAATTACCGAACCATCTACTTGTCCGCAAATACCAGGAATTAATTTATCGCCAATCTGATCGTAAGAAGCGATCATGATATCGCAGGTTGAAGTTCCTATTGCCCGTGCCAATACGTTTGGAGTTACCTCACCCCCAACAGCACCCATGTGGCAATCAAATGCTCCAACTCCAACAGCTACATCGGTGCTTATACCCAAACGCTCAGCCCATTCAGGAGAAATTTTCCCTACCGAAACATCACTCGTATAAGTTTCTTCATATAACTGATCTCGGTAACCTTTTAACAAGGGATCGAGACTGGTCAAAAATTCCTCCGGAGGCAATCCGTTCCATGACTCATGCCACATCGCTTTATGACCTGCTGAACAGCGACTGCGCACCACTTCTGTTGGCTTCAGTTTTCCTGTTAATACCGCCGACATCCAATCACAATGTTCTATCCATGAAACAGCTTTATCCCGTATGGATTCATCTTCACGCAATACGTGCAGCATTTTTGCCCATACCCATTCCGAAGAATAAATTCCACCTTCATATTGAGAATAATCAACATCCCATTTTTTCACCAATTCGTTAATCTCAGCAGCTTCCTTAACCGCAGTATGATCCTTCCACAACACAAACATTGCATTCGGATTTTCAGCATATTCAGGCAATAAAGCCAAAGGGGTGCCATTCTCATCCGTCAACACAGGAGTACTTCCTGTTGTATCAAATGAAAGCCCCACCAGACTTCCGGCAACCCCTTTTGGCGATTTTTCCAGAGCATCTTTAATCAGATACTCCATAACTTCTATATAATCCAATGGATGCTGGCGATATTGATTCTTTACAGGATCACAATACATCCCTTCCATCCATCGGGGATAATTCATAACCGACGATGCAATTTCTTCTCCGGTAGCAACATCTACAACAACAGCCCTTCCTGAATCTGAACCATAATCAAGACCTATTACATATTTCTTTGCACTCATAAACTGTATTTTTAATCATTAAATCAAAGCAGTTTTACCTACTGACCGTAATATGAATCTTTACCATGTTTGCGACTAAAATGCTTATCAGTCAGAAGAGAATTCATTGAGGCATTTGGCTGAATGGTTTTTGCAATGAAAGCCATTTTGGCCAGCTCCTCTAAAACAACACTATTGTGAACAGCATCATTTGCATTTTTCCCCCAGGTAAACGGACCATGATTTTTAACAATCACACCAGGAACATGCATCGGATTCAATTCTTTAAATGCTTCAATTATTACGGTGCCTGTTTCTTTTTCATAAGCTCCCTTTACCTCAGCTTCATTCATATCACGTGTACAAGGAATCTGTCCGTTAAAATAATCAGCATGAGTGGTTCCTAGTATTGGAATCCCAATTCCTGCTTGTGACCATCCGGTTGCATAAGTTGAATGAGTATGAACAATTCCGCCTATCTCTTTAAAACTTTTATACAGCTCAAGATGAGTAGGCGTATCTGACGAAGGACGTAATTTGCCTTCTACAACATTCCCGTCCAAATCAACCACAACCATGTCTTCACTCTTCATTTCGGAATAGGAAACACCACTTGGTTTTATTACAACCAAACCATTTTCCCGGTCAATAGCGCTTACATTTCCCCATGTAAAAAGTACCAATCCATATTGCACCAATTCAAGATTGGCTTTAAAAACCTCTTCTTTTAACTTATTTAAGTCCATTATTCGAATTTTAAAAATTGCCTGATAGTTTTTAACCTTACCATATTTAACTCAACTACCAGGCAATTTAATTCACACCTATTATATTATTTTACCAGAAATAAGCATATAATGCAACAATAATTAACACAATACCCATTGCAACGAACAAAAAGGTTCTATCTGTCTGAAACAACTCAGGCTCATAGGAATAAGCTTTACTATCTTGTTTTTTAGACTTCGCATTGGTAAACATGATAATAGCCAGAAAAGCCATCATAAATGTCATCATAAAAATGGAATGAAAACCAAGATGAGTCAGACTCATACCAAACCAATCTGTTCCCCAAACAAAACCTGAAACTAATGTTAAAGCAGTTAATCCAATGAAGACTTTAGCACCTTTTAATTGTTTTTGGCGGTTTCCTTCTGATATTTCTTCAGCCTTAACCTGATGACTATCTGTCAGAACCAGAACTACAGCCATTGTAATCAATACCATACAAACATAGCCCATGCGAATAATAAAAGGCAAATCAGGTAAAGCCATCTTCATAAGAATACCTACTGGCAAAGTTGCTATGGTTGTCCAAAGCGCAGCACGATTCGTAGCACGCTTCCAAAGAATTCCCATTCCAAATACCACCACTACACCAGGATAAATAAAACCGGTATATTCCTGAATATATTGGAACGCCTGATCTAAGCCTCCCAATAAAGGTTTAGCCGCAACCATTGCAATAATCAATGCAACTGCAGCCGAAATACGACCGACTAGAACCATTGTCTTTTCAGAAGCCGCTTTGTTAATATGGCTTTTATAAATATCGAGTGTGAAAATAGTTGAAGTAGAGTTTAACATTGATGCCAATGACGAAACCACAGCAGCAACTAATGCAGCAAAAGCCAAGCCTCTGATGCCTTCAGGAGCAAAATTACGAAGTAACCACGGATAAGCCTGATCCGGCTTATCAATTGCTCCGGATAAACCATCAACAACACCATTTAAATCTGGATGATTAAACATCACATAAGCAGTAATTCCAGGGATGATTACAATAATCGGAATCAGGATTTTTAAGTATCCGGCAAAAAGAAGACCTCGTTTAGCCTCTTTTAAATTTTTAGCAGCCAATCCTTTTTGAATAATATACTGGTTGAATCCCCAGTAGCCTATATTGGTAAGCCACATAGCTCCAAAAATAACAGCAAGTCCTGGAAGATCTTTAAAGGTATTTGCATCTAATTTCTCATTAATAATCATGTTAAAATGGAGATCACCTGGTACTTCACGAACTTTATCAAGTACCAAAAGAAAACCATCGATTGCGGAACCATCCGCTCCAGCAACAGCATCCAATGCAAACCATGCAGTAATTAAACCTCCGCCAACAAGAAAAACAACTTGTATTACATCGGTCCATGCCACAGCTTTAAGTCCACCATATATTGAATATACTCCTGCAAAAATAAGTAAACTTGGTACTCCATACTCCATTGGAACACCCAAAATCTGATCCATTGCCAATGCTCCTAACCAAGCTACAGAAGTAAGATTTACAAAAACATAAACCAACAACCAAAAGAACGAAAAGAAGAAACTAACACCTTCGCCATATCTTTCCTTAGCAAACTGAGGCATTGTATAAATCTTTTTATCAATCATTTGCGGCAATAAAAACTTTGCTACCAATATAAGCGTAATAGCCGCAATCCATTCATATGCCGCAATTCCCAAACCAACAGCAAAACCAGAACCCGACATTCCAATAAAGTGTTCTGCAGAAATATTTGCTGCAATTAATGAAGCTCCAATTGCCCACCATGAAAGTGTTCCTCCCGCTAAAAAATAGTCTTTTGCGCTTTCTTCTTCCCCACTTTTTGATCGGGAAAGCCACAAACCCAATGCAACAATCAGTATCGCATAAGCGATAAAAATGGCATAGTCAATGGTCGTAAAACCTGCATTCATAATTATTCGTTTTATTAAATACTCTCAGTAATATACCGAGAGCATTTTGAATGAGTATTGTTTAGTTGATCTTTAATATTTTCTACAATCCTTTCGCCAAATGGTAGTATAAATCATTCCATTTTAGCTCTTTCTTAAAATCTGAAATTGTTGTTATGTTTTCAATTGTTACAAATTCAACACCAACCATTTCAGCAAAGTCTTCAAGACATTCTTTGTTTAATGCCATACTAAAACTAGTGTGATGAGCACCACCGGCAAGAATCCACGCAGCAGCACCAATTTCCAGATTTGGTTGTGGAACCCATAGGGCACGGGCAACAGGAAGTTTTGGTAATGCTTTAGGTGTAATAACTGTCACAGGATTAACAATCATTCGCATACGTCCTCCCATATCAACAAGAGTTGCATTTATTCCTTCCCCTTCAGGCACATCGAATACAAAACGGGCAGGAGCATCTTTTCCTCCAATTCCCAATGGATGAACTTCGATACTTGGAGTTTCTTTAGCAATTGAAGGACAAATCTCAAGCATGTGTGCACTTAACACTGAAGGACAAGCGGGATCAAGATGGTAAGTATAATCTTCCATAAAAGAACATCCGCCTTTCATACCTGCCGACATTACTTTCATGATTCGTACCAAAGCAGATTGTTTCCAGTCACCTTCAGCTCCAAAACCGTAACCTTGTTCCATTAATCGTTGAGAAGCCAACCCAGGAAGTTGTTTCAAACCATGCAAGTCTTCAAAATTGGTCGTGAAAGCCTTATATCCATTTGCATCCAGGAATTTCTTCATTCCCAATTCAATCTTAGCCTGATAACGAATGTTTGAATTTGTTTTATCTTCTAATTTGTATTCAGCAGCATAAACATCCATTAAAGAATCAATTTCTTGCTCTGTTATCGAATCCATACTAACAACAAGATCACCAACCCCGTGATAATTTACTTGCCAGCCCAATATTTTCTGAGCTTCAACCTTATCGCCTTCTGTTACGGCAACATGACGCATATTATCGCCAAAACGACAAATTTTTAAATTTTTAGATTCATTATATCCAACAGCAGATCTTGTCCAGCTTCCTAAGGTTTTGCGAACTTTTTCATCTTTCCAATGACCTACAATCACCTTACGATTTAATCGCAATCGTGTGCAGATAAATCCAAACTCACGGCCACCATGTGCTGATTGATTCAAATTCATGAAATCCATATCAATCTCACTCCATGGAATATCTCTGTTGTACTGAGTATGTAAATGTGCAAATGGTTTGCTCAATATACTTAAACCTTGTATCCACATTTTAGATGGCGAAAAAGTATGCATCCATGTAATCAATCCAATACAGTTGTTGTCTGTATTTGCCTCAAGACAACAATTATAAATTTCTTCAGGGGTTGTTAATACCGATTTAAAAACAATTTTTACAGGAATTGCTTCAGATGCATTAAGCCCTTCAGCAATTTCTTCTGAATTTGTTTTTACTTGTTTTAACGTCTTAGGACCGTATAAGTGTTGACTTCCGGTCACAAACCAAATCTCTTTTTCTTTTAGCTCTTTCATTTTATTCTTATAGTATTTTATACTTTTTTAGTAAACACAATTAATCATCACGTTAATAACAATAAGATGTACCAACAAATTAAAATAGTTATTTTACTAGTACTTTCTACTTTTATATAGAATAAAAAAAAGCAATTTTGCTTTTTTTTTATTTTTTAAAACTTCACAACTCTATCAAATGTCTTTTCCACATCTCCTTGAAGCGCCCGATAATAATATGCCCCTTTCTTGGATTCTGTAGTATTTTTAATATTTAATTTTTCCAGTCGTCCTAATGACAAAACCTTTTTTCTAAAATTCCCCGGATCAAACTCTCTCTGAAAAATTGCTTGATATAGATTCCGTAATTGCAGAAGTGTAAACATCTCTGAAAGCAATTCTTCTCCTATTAAATCAAAACTCGCTTTTTTCTGAAGTCTGTCCAATGCCTCGTGAACCATATTTTCATGATCAAAAATCAAAGTAGGAAGCTTACTTATTGGCCACCAATGAGCTCCATTCTCTCGAACCAAATCCGTATCGTACTTATCAATTCGAATTAATGCATAGTATGCTAAAGAAATTACCCGTGTCCCCTCTTCTCTGGTTGGCTCAGAAAATGACTGAACCTGTTCCAAATAAATATCACTCAAGCCTGTAGTTTTCTTTAATACCCTACGAGCTGCCATATCAGCAGATTCATCTTCCTGAACAAATCCCCCCAGTAGAGACCAACTTCCCATCGCCGGCTCAAATCCTCTGGGATAAAGTAATAACCTAAGCTCCCCTTCATGGTATCCAAAGATTACACAATCGACAGCAACATGATATTTAGGATGTTTATATTGTGGATTCATAATATTAATTTTCTCCTCAAATATATAAAGTATTTTTGACTTTTATTATTTTCTTGTGAAAAAAAATAAATTTCCGACGAAATTTACAAAAAAATAATATTAAACTCTTATGCAATAACAAGCATTAATTTATTTTAAGGTTAATTTATTCCTATCGGAATCAACAATAAATGATACGAATCACAAATTATTGGTTTTGCGCATTCAAAGAATGTAAGTATACTTGTACAAATACCACATTTTGATAGTTCGATACACTCTTAATTTAAAATTATAAAAATACAGTATATCATGCGGCGATGTATTTTTTTCAGTTTCTTTATCCTTCTTAGTTTTTGCAGCAATACACTTATTGGAGAAACTCAAAAATCGCCAATTTCGCATATTCGTTTCCATTACTTAAATAACAACAACGGATTAGCGCAAAACACAGTAGATTGTATCTTACAAGACAGCCGGGGATTTATGTGGTTTGGAACATGGAACGGACTTTGCCGTTACGATGGTTACACTTTTACGACCTATAACAAAACCAAGGATCTTAGCGGTATTCCTGACAACTTTATTCAATCGATGAGTGAAGACAGCAAAGGAAATATCTGGATTGGAACAAAAAATGGATTAAGTAGATTCCTTTTTAATGAGAATCGCTTTTCGTTGCCTGAAAACATAAAGTCGAATCTAAACGGACACTCCATACCTCATATATCAATTGATAAACAAAATAAGATCTGGGTAGCGACAGAAGATGATGGAGTTTGGCTTATTGAGGAAGATAAAACAGACTCATATTCAGCTAAGAAGATTACTGAAATTGTTTTGCCAAACCAACACATCAGTCACATTTTAATTCATGAAAAAATCATTTTAATTGGAACCGAGAACGGTTTGGTAATTGTTGACAAGATAAATTTCCAAAACGATACCACATTAAACAAACTAATTAAATCTGTAGCAAACCTTGTTGTAAATTGCATTTTTGTTGATACAAAAGAAAATGTTTGGATCGGAACCTCTAATGGCTTATATCAATATGAGCCAGACAATAAACAAATCTATTTTTACACGCATCAGCCACAGAATTCATCTGGTTTAAACCACATAGCAATTACAGAAATTGTTGAAGACAATTCAGGCACAATTATCGTTGGTACTTTGGCCGGACTAAACTTTTTTGATCCAAGTTCGCACTCTTTTTATCATTTAGGTGATGATTTCAAAGAAGATCAAAAATTAAACAACCCTTTCATTAATTCATTACTAGCTGATAAACAGGGGAATATATGGATAGGTACCGATAAAGGAGGTGTTAATTTTTACAACATTTATCAAAAACCTTTTTATTCTATCACTCACACTCCATTAAACCCTAAAAGCATAAGTCACAATACAATCAATTCTATTTTAAGTGAAAAAAACATTCTTTGGATAGGAACCGCCGGTGGTGGTTTAAACAGAATCGTTAATAATGGAGAAAATGTTGACCATTTTAATCTTAGCGATTCACCTCAAGAACAAATCGGCGCGAACTTTATAACTTCCATATATAGAAACAGCAGTACACAACTTTGGTTAGGTACATGGGGAGACGGTTTAAAAAGACTAAAATCAGTAATCACCAAAAACATTGATACCTATCGTAACAATTTTGAAGTTTCGAACAGCCTTTGTTCGAATTTCGTTTCCTCAATAACAGAATTGGATAAAGACCAGTTGCTGATTGGAACATTAAAAGGACTCGATTTATTCAATATCAAGCTGAACACCTTTACCCATCTCGATGAGAAAATGAAACTGTCTGCACATCTCGAAGTTGGATGTATTTTAAATGATCAGCAAAATAAGGTTTGGATAGGTACCCGTAATGGATTATTCCGCATTCCAAAAGATGAATTAAATCAACTTGATAAAAAAACAAGCATTAAATATGACGCCTTTTTCAATCAGCAGGATAACCCATTCTCTCTTCCTGGAAATTACATCATTTCCTTGTTTGAATCGAAAGACGGTACCATATGGATTGGTACCTACGGAAATGGAATCTGTAAATACACTATTGATAATAACGGTAAGTTTCAATTTATAACTTACAATGACCAAAATGGCTTGTGCAATAATGTAACTTATGCCATAGAAGAGGACAAACAAGGCAATTTATGGATCAGTACGGACAATGGTCTTTCAAAATTTAATCCGAAAACTGAATCTTTTCAAAATTATTTTGTAAAAGATGGACTTTTAAGTAACCAATTTTATTGGTCAGCATCAGCTGCTGATGAAAATGGTAAACTTTATTTTGGGGGAATAGCTGGATTAAACTATTTTATGCCGGAAAATGTTGAATCATACCATGAAGCATCAAAACCGGTTTTTACTGAATTTTCAGTATTCAACAGGCCTGTTGAAATTGGACAAGAATATCATTCCAATGTAATTTTAAATAAATCCATATCTGAAACAAACTCAATTGAACTCTCCTACAAAGACGCAGTTTTCTCGATAGAATTCTCAGCTCTTGATTATTTTTTACCGGAAAAAATAAAATATTCATACCAAATGGAAGGTGTTGATAAGGATTGGGTTAATGTTCCATCAAGCAGAAGATTTGCCAATTACACAAATCTTTCGGGAGGAGAATACAAATTCATGGTTAAAGCCTCTAACAGCGATGGTATGTGGTCAGACAAGATTGCAGAATTAAAAATAAAAGTTCATCCACCTTTTTGGCAAACAATGTGGTTTCAATTTACACTCCTGATTGCAATCGTTTTAATAATAATCAGCTACATTCAATACAGAACACGTTTTTTAAAAGAGCAAAAAAGGAAGTTAGAGAATCAGGTACTGGAACGAACTGAAAAAATAGAAGAACAAAAAGACAAACTAAGACATCAGGCTGAGCATTTGCAGCAAACAAATCAGGAATTAGCGGACAGACAGCTGTTAATCGGCGGACAAAAACTTGAACTTGAAATTCAAAATAAAAAGATTGCCCAACAGCGCGACAAGATGATTGAATTAAACAAGGAAGTGAAACAGGTCAACCAACTTCGATTGCGTTTTTTCACGAATATCTCACACGAATTTAGAACTCCCCTTACGCTAATTATTGATCCTCTGGAACAATTAATGAAAAAATTAAACGATGATCAAAACACAATCAGCACTTTAAAAATTATTGACCGAAATGCCAAACGACTGCTTCATCTGATCAACCGACTTATTTATTTCCGGCAAATCGAAAACGAAAAAATGGATCTGCTTGTGAGTAAAGGCAATTTAAATGAGTTCTTACATGATATTTTTGAATCATTTGAAAATTTGGCTCAACACATGCAAATGAAGTACCATTTTGAAGCACAGCAAACAAATTCAGAAACATGGTTTGATGCAGAAAAACTAGAAAATATTTTTTACAATTTGCTATCCAATGCTTTTAAATACACACCTGAAAATGGTGAAATTACAATGAAAGTTAAATTTGTAGAGAATGATGCTGATAATATTTTCCCTGCACCTTATGCATACATTGAAGTTACTGATAACGGAAAAGGCATTGCAAAGGAACATCTGCCATTTATTTTTGAACGGTTTTACCATGTAGAATCCGAAAGAGAATTAGACAAGAATAACTCTGGTATTGGCTTAGCTTTAACCTCTGAGATTATTAAAATATTACACGGTAAAATTCAAGTTCAAAGTGAAATCAAAAAAGGAAGTTGTTTTCAAGTCTATTTGCCATATACAACCGATCGTTATAACGAAAAAGATTTAGACCGCAACAACACTCAGGCTGAGGTGAAATTAAAAGCCCGTGTTGATACATTAGTTCATAACATGGTCAATCCAGAATCAAACTTAGGATATGAAAACACTGGAAAACAGGACAAATCAAAACCATTGGTACTGATTGTTGAAGACAATTTTGATTTGCGTACCTTTCTAATGCAAACCTTAAAAGAGGACTATAGAATACTGGGAGCCGAAAATGGTAACATTGGCTTTAAGATGGCTAAAAAGCATTCTCCAGATTTAGTCATCTCTGATGTGATGATGCCGGTACTTAGTGGCATTGAGCTGTGTAAATGTATGAAAAAGGAGATTCAGACAAGCCATATTCCCATTATCCTGTTAACAGCAAAGAATATGGTTGAAAACTGGGTTGAAGGCCTTGAAACCGGTGCCGATGATTACATTTCAAAACCTTTCAATCTGCAACTGTTACAGATTAGAATGAAAAATCTGATTGAAAGCAGAATGAAATTAAAACGAATGTTCAATTCGTCGCAAAACATTTCTGCGGAAAACATTACATCAAACCCTGTTGATGAAGAATTCATCAATAAAGTATATCGAATACTGGAAAAAAACTACACCAATCCCGACTTCACAATCAATCAGTTTGCCAGCGAAATGTTTGTAAGCAGCAGTTTGTTATACAAAAAATTGAAAGCAATAACAGACTTAAACATTACCAATTTTATAAACGCATTCAAATTAAAAAAAGCGATGGAGTTGATACAGGAAAACAAACTCCCAATTTCTGATATTGCATTTGCCGTTGGATTCAATGACCCAAAATATTTTAGCAGAGTATTCCGCAAACATTATGGAATGAGCCCCTCCGACTTTACACATAACTCTCTCAAAGACAGCAAATAATCTACACTTTCCAATAAGCATACTTCTTCATTTTCCGAAATCATCCACCCCAATTGTGTAATTGTCCACCTCTTTGAAGAGCTATCGACTTACATTGCAAACGTTATAAACGATAAGTAACATTTAATTTCTATTCTATGAAAAAAATATTTTTAGGCGGATTTTTGTTCTGCTTCCTGATTCTTTCAGGAGTAAGTCAAGCTCAAATTACCGTTAAAGGTGTTGTTTATGAAACTACCGGCAATACAACACTCCCAGGAGTTAATGTTGTTCAAAAAGGAACAACAAATGGAACAATAACGGATATTAACGGAAACTATTCCCTAACCATTCAAGATCCAAATGCAAGTTTAATTTATTCCTTTGTTGGATATTTATCACAGGAAATTCCAATAAATAATCAAACATCAATCAATGTTACCTTACAAGAAGATATATCAAAGCTTGATGAAGTTGTTGTTATTGGATATGGCACACAAAAAAAATCGGATTTAACAGGTGCTGTTAGTGTTATTGATACCGATGATGCTAAAAAAACAGTGACTTATGATGTAGCCAAAATGCTGCAGGGGCAAGCTCCTGGAGTTACCGTTCAATCTTCGGGTGAGCCTGGAGGATCGGTGAATATTAAAATCCGAGGCATTACTTCTTTTAATAATAACAACCCATTATTTGTAATCGATGGAATGATTGTTGACAATCCTAATGATTTCGCTCCCGGCGATATCGAATCAATGCAAGTACTAAAAGATGCTTCTTCCGCTGCCATTTATGGTGTGAGAGGTGCGAATGGTGTTGTAATCATCACCACAAAAAAAGGAGTTCAAAATGGAGATTTAAAAATGAAACTCAAATCTCTTTTCGGCATACAGAATGTTGCCAAGAAAATTTCACTTACCGACAGAGAAGGATACCAAAAAATTACCAATGCTGCTTACTTGAATTCAGGACAAGCGATACTTCCAGGTAACGATCCTGCCAGCGAGTATTATATTGACAATGTAAATACCGACTGGCAGGATGCAGCTTTCAAAACAGGTATCATCCAGAATCATACAATATCATTCAACGGAGGTTCTGAAAATTTCGGTTACAATTTTAATACAGATTATTACAAAAACTCAAGTTATATAGATACTCCTCAGGATTATGAACGAATCTCAACCAGCTTAAATTTGAATGGAAAAAAAGGCAAATTTAAATATGGTGCTAAACTTGGGTATACAAAATCAGATAAAGAAAGTTTTAACGAATACAATGTAGGTACCTCATCGGTAATAAACCTGCTTCAATCGATCCCAACAATGCCTGTTTATGACGAAAACAGACTAGGTGGCTATGGAGGTACTGATAACCTGACTCAAAAAGCAATCACTTTAAATGTGATTGGTTTCAACAACCTAATTGATAATGAAGCTGAAAGAAACAGATTTATTGGTAATATCTGGGGTGAGATTGAAATTGTAAAAGGCTTAAAATATAAAATTAGCGCCAGTGCTGATCAACTGGATACTCACACAAGATATTTTGTGCCTCCAAGTGATTTAGGATGGTATTATATTACTACAAATTCGGAATCTTCGCTTGACATTAACGATAGCCGTAAAACCTTTACTTCGCTGGACAACCTGCTTACTTACAACATTGAAATAAACAAACATAAGTTGGATGCACTTGTAGGATGGGTTCAGGAAAAAACAAATTATTACAATCACTGGTCAAGAGGAGTTGGATTTGAAGACAATGAAATCAGTCATTTGGAATATGCTGACGACACCTCTACAGGTGAATACGAAAGTACAATAACAGGCATATCCTATTTAAGCAGAATTAACTACAATTTTGATAACAAATACTTTTTAACAGCAAATTACAGACAAGACAAAACTTCTCTTTTTGCCAAGCAAAATAATACAGGAGATTACTTCTCTGTTTCCGGAGCCTGGAAATTGCACAACGAAAGTTTTATCACTCTTCCACAGTGGATGAATACTGCGAAATTAAGAGGAGGTTATGGTACGTTGGGAAACAATACTGCAGGAGTATATGCCTACACTCCTACAACCAATAGTTTTGCAAGCTATCTTTTTGGAAATACATTAGCTCCAGGTACAATTGTTGTTGATGCAACGGATCCTAATCTTAAATGGGAAGATACTGAAACTGTAAATGCAGCAGTAGAATTAGGAATGTTTGATAACAAACTACAGTTTACGGCTGAATATTACGAGAAAAAATCAACAGACCTGTTAGCCAGAGTTCCGCTACCTCTTTCTACCGGAACAATTAGCAACGATTGGTCATCATCAGTTATGACAAATGCAGCGGCAGTAAAAAACACAGGCTTTGAATTCTTATTGAGTTATACCAACTCCTCAAAAGAGTTTAAGTACAATATTTCGGCAAATGTTGGAACACTAAAAAACAGAGTATTAAAAATAGGAACAGATGATACTCCAATTAATGGAACCAACTCAAGAACCGAAGTAGGACGGTCTATTGGTGAACTTTATGTGTACGAAACAGAAGGTCTTTTTCAGAGTCAGGCGGATGTTGATTCACATGCCACTCAACCGGGTGCTGTTGCAGGTGATGTTAAGTTTAAAGATGTAAATAAAGATGGTTTAATTACCGATGAAGACAGAACTTACCAAGGCGTTTCAATTCCTAAAATTAGCTACGGTTTAAACTTAAGCGGATCTTACAAAAACTGGGAGTTCTCAATGTTCTGGCAAGGTAGTGCAGGTAATAAAATCTACAATGGAACTTACAACAGTTTGATGATTGGCGGACTTGTAAATCATCATACAGACATGTTGAATTACTGGACTCCAACCAATACAAATACAAACATTCCACGTCCTGATCAATTGGAAACCAATCAAAATGCAAGAGCATCTGACCGATTTATCCAGAACGGAAACTATATCAAATTACAAAATGCACAGTTGGCCTATAATATTCCATTAAAAGCAAATAATATAGTGGAACATGCAAAAGTTTATGTTTCAGGACAAAACTTGTTGACTATTAGTAAATACAAAGGATATGATCCTGATTTTATGAGTGATGGATTATTCTCCAGAGGTTTCGATTACGGGTCTTTTCCAAATCCAAGAACTTTTATTTTAGGTGTAGAGATTGACTTTTAAAATGCTTAAATAAAACAGAAATAAAATGAGATATAAAAATATTTACAGTATAGCTATTTTGTTTGCGCTGACCAGTTTGGTTTCAAGTTGTGTTAGTGAGGACGATTTAGTACAGATAGATCCAAATGTTGATACGGAAGAAGCATTTTGGAAGACAGATAACGATGCACTTAAAGGAATTAATTCGGTGTATGGCAGTATGCTAATAGATGGCAGTTACATGAGAAGCACTCCTATGATGCTGGATTTAAAGGATGATGCAACCAGAAGTAACAGCCCTTGGACCGCAATGTCCGTTATCGGCAAATTCAACTCGAGTATTGCAAATCCAGATATTTACAGTTGGGCGTATCGTGATTTTTATCAGGGAATTTACCGCGCAAATCAGGTATTGGATAATGTGCCGTCCATAGAAATGGAAGACAGCAATTTAAAAGACCGTGTTCTGGGGCAGGCTTATTTTCTAAGAGGCTTGTATTTTTTCCACATGGTAAACATGTTTAAAAATGTTCCTTTGCCATTATCCAACAGTGAATTATATCACCAACAAAAAACAAATGAAGAGGGCTGGGCTCAGGTAATTTCTGATTTAGAAATGGCTGCCGGTTTATTGCCTGTTTCCTACGATGATGTATCCGGACTGGACGCAGGACAAATAGGAAGAGCAACAAAAGGTGCAGCTTTGGCCTATATAGGAAAAGCACAATTATTTACAAAAGACTTCGAATCTGCAAAAGTGACATTTAAGAAAGTTATTGATCTGAAAGTGTACTCTTTAGTTGCTGATTACCGTGATAATTTCACCGTAACAAACGAAAACAATTCAGAATCTGTATTTGAAGTACAATTTAGCAGAGAAGCTGGCGGTGTAGATCTAAGCTGGGGAGGAACGCCGGCACCTGGTTGGGGAAGAACCTCAGGAAGAGCAATTACATATGGTGCTGCGGGCTTTGGATATGCAGATTTACAACCTACCTGGGCATTGTTTAATGAATACAGAGAAGAATTAACTGTTGATGGAGAAGTTGATCCGCGGTTAGACGCAACAATATTCTACAATAAAAATGCTTACGACGGTGTTGGAATGTCATTATACGGTCAGGATTTCGCAACATTTTATGCAGCTAACGAATCCAATCTAAATGATTTATACTGCAGAAAGTATGAAAATTCTGATGGTGATTTTGCAAACGAGTATGATTGGAGATCTGGAATTAACGAACGCATCATGCGTTATGCAGATGTGCTGTTAATGTATGCGGAATGTTTAAACGAGACCGGAGCCACCAATGATGCCTATCAGTACATACAGATGGTGAGGGATCGTGTAAACCTGCCTGATTTAGCAACCGTTAAACCAAACATGACACAGGCTGAAATGAGAGAGCAAATTGCCCATGAACGGTTTTTAGAACTTTCTTTGGAAGGACACCGTTTTGATGACATCCGCCGTTGGGGATGGTTAAAAGATGCATCCAAATTAGCCTGGCTAAAATCAAGGGATACTGAATTCAACACCTACACTCCTGGCCGCGAATATTTCCCAATCCCTCAATCCGAAATGGATACAAACAAGGGAATGGTACAGAATGATGGCTACTAAGCCTATTCAGACCTAATTTTGAGGATGTCCGCTTCTTGTGGACATCCCCCTTATTTAATCATCTAAAACAATCAGATCACGAAGAATACTTTGGTATTTCTGACCCTATAGATCTGTTTTGGTGATGAAATCATCAAATTCAAGCCCTACAATAAAGGACAAAAAGCAGCATTAATAGAGTTATTTAGAACAGAAATTGTAATCCTAAGTAACTCTGATTTTATAAAAAACAGATGATGAGATTTATTTCTTCAGCAGCCTTCGTGATTTTTCTAATGACTGCAGGCTGTTCCAGTAATGACAATATTATTGATCCCGAAGAACCGGATCCGGTAGTAGAAAATCCTCCCGCGGATGATTTTTCCGGTCCTGAATATGCTGATGATTATTCAGCCATATCAGGTTGGGACAATCGGACTTCCTGGAATTTAGCCAATGTTCATGACCCTTCTGTAGTATATGATGGAGAGTATTATTATATGTACGGAACGGATGCTTCCTATGGAAATGCACACGAAGGTCATGGACATTTTCTTTATCGCAGATCAAAGGATTTGGTTGACTGGGAATTTCGTGGAATGGCAATGACCGAAACTCCTTCGTGGGTAAAAGACACACTCAACAGCATGAGAACTCTGGCAGGGCTTGATATTATAGACTCTCCTATTTATGGACACTGGGCTCCGGTTGTTCGGAAAGTTGGAAACAAGTACCGAATGTATTACAGCATTGTAATTGACAATTACATTGAATCAGGAAAAGCCAATACTCCTGCAAACTTTGATGGTTCCTGGACAGAACATGCTTTTATCGGTCTTATGGAATCGGATGACTTAAGCAGTAACACCTGGGTGGATAAAGGAATGGTAGTTAGTTCTGTTTCAGACAGAGAAAACAACTGGTCGCGTTCGAATACAAGCGACTGGAACGCCTATTTTAAATGGAATGCAATAGATCCAACTTTTATTATTACCCCGGAAGGAAATCACTGGCTGATTTACGGTTCGTGGCATTCAGGCATTGTCGCATTACAAGTGAATCCAGACACAGGAAAACCCGATAATCTGTCATCAATTGAAGACTACGGAACTCTTATTGCACGCCGTCAAAACAGCGAACTTAATCGTTGGCAGGCACAGGAAGGTCCTGAAATTATTTACAATGAAAAAACAGGATTCTATTATCTGTTTCTGGCTTACGATGAGCTATCGGTTGCCTACAATACCAGAGTATGCCGATCAACAAGTATCACAGGTCCATATCTTGGCATTGATGGAACAAATATTACTGAAGGAGGCGAATGCTGGCCCATGTTAACACACCCGTACAAGTTCAACAATCATTCAGGCTGGGTAGGAATTTCACACTGTGCTGTTTTCAAAAACGAAGAAACAAACGAATGGTTCTACAGTTCGCAGGCCCGTTTGCCTGCCAATACAAATGGAAACGCCTACAGCAATGCCATTATGATGGGGAATATTCGAAAAATTGCATGGACAGAAGATGGCTGGCCGGTTGTTATGCCTGAACGTTATGCAGGTGTGCCACAACCAAGCATCAGCGAAAGCGATTTAACAGGTACGTGGGAAAACATATCAATGAATTACGAATATAAGGTTCAGCAAAAATCATCTCAACTGATTCTCTCGTCCAACATGACGGCATCCGGCGCATTAAGTGGTACATGGTCTTACGATCAGGATAAAAAGATTCTTACTATAGGTGAGTTACATCTCAATCTGGAAAAAGCTTGGGACTGGGAAGCATCACCCCGAACAACAACCTTTACCTACTCAGGCTTAACAGCCGGAGGAAGACCTGTTTGGGGTAAAAAAACAACAAAATAATAGTTACAAAATCTGTATTACAATGCAAAAATCATCTATAAAAATTAGTGAGATGCTTGTGAAATTGTTCTTTTTTTCAAGTTTATTATTGTTCACTCAAATATCTGTTGGGCAAAATAAAATTTCCGTTCACGATCCGGTAATGATCCGTGAGAATGATACGTTCTATTTATTTAGTACCGGATGGGGAATCAATGTTTGGTCCTCAACGGATATGAAAAACTGGACAGATGAGAAACCTGTATTTGACAATCCTCCAAAATGGGCTGTTGAAGCTGTTGATGGTTTTAAAGGTCATATTTGGGCTCCGGACATTTCATTTTACAAAGGACAGTATTACTTATTCTATTCCGTTTCCGCATTTGGTAAAAACACCTCATGCATTGGCTTGGCAACCAACAAAACACTAAACGCAAACGATCCTGATTTTAAATGGGTTGATCATGGCAAAATCATCCAATCTTTTCCAAACAAAACAAATTGGAATGCCATTGATCCCAATTTAATTGTAGATGAACAAGGACAGGCATTCCTAAGTTTTGGTTCTTTTTGGGATGGAATCAAATTGGTGAAACTTTCCGATGATGCAATGTCGGTAGATGATGATTTAACGGAAATTCCAACCATAGCCTCTCGTAAAGAAGATTCCCGTTTACCCAATCCTCCGGCAATCGACAACAATCCTGTCGATGCAGGAGGAAATGCCATAGAAGCTCCCTTTATTTTTAAAAAAGACGGGTACTACTACCTTTTCGCATCTATTGATTATTGCTGCAAAGGTGTAAACAGCAACTATAAAATGATTGTTGGCCGGTCAAAGAATGTAAATGGCCCCTATTTGGATAGAGACAACAAACCAATGAACACAGGAGGTGGTACCATTCTTTTATCAGGAAATAAGGATTGGTACGGACTTGGACACAATGCAACTGTAAGTTTTGATGGAACCGACTATTTAGTTTTCCATGCTTACGATGCTTCTGATAATGGCAATCCGAAGCTCTCAATCAAAGAAATTAACTGGGATAAAGATCAGTGGCCAATCGTTAAATTATAAAATACAAAATAAAACTGTAAATATGAAGATTATAAAATCAAAAAAATATGCAATTGCTGTTCTAAGCTCGCTGACAATTCTGGTGGGTACACAAACATTATCAGCACAAAATGCACGCATCAAAATTGATGTAGACCGAACCATTGGTGAGGTAGACAAAAATATCTATGGGAATTTCGTAGAACATTTGGGTCGTTGTGTATACGGAGGTATTTACGAAGAAAATTCTCCTCTTTCCGATGAAAACGGAATTCGTTTGGATGTACTGGATGCTGTAAAAGAGCTGAATGTCTCGATTACCCGTTACCCGGGAGGAAACTTCGTATCCAATTACAATTGGAAAGATGGCATTGGTCCAAAAGATGATCGTCCTGCCAGAATGGAATTGGCTTGGTCGCGTTTGGAAAGCAACCGCTTTGGAACGGATGAATTTATGGCTTATGCCAAAAGAATGGGAACAGAACCCTATTTTTCTGTAAACATGGGAACAGGAACAATAAAGGAAGCCCAGGAATGGGTAGAGTATTGCAACGTTAAAAGCGGTCCCTATTATGCCGAACTCCGGAAAAAAAATGGTCACGAAGATCCATACAACATTAAATACTGGAGTCTGGGAAACGAAATGGATGGATTTTGGCAGATGGGTCATCTAAATGCCGAAGATTACAGCAAAAAAGCAAGAGAAGCAGCCAAATTGATGAAACTAACATCTCCGGAAATTAAGCTGATAGCAGCCGGTTCGTCAAACTACCGTCCCAATGCAGATCCCAACGAATGGAACGAAAAAGTACTTCACGAATTGCGTGATGTAATTGATTATTTAGCCTTGCATATGTATGTTGGTAATGTTGAAAACAATTATTACAATTTCGTTTCCTCTCCTTTAGTTCTGGAAGAACGAACCCGTGTTGTAAAAGGTTTGATTGACCGCGAAATGCAAAATGCAGACCGCGGAAACCGCCCGCCAATTTATATTGCCTGGGATGAATACAATATTTGGTATCGTGCCCGCGGAGAAGAAACCATGGCAGGTACCAAAGCTCTCGAAGAACGCTACAATTTAGAAGATGCACTGGTAATTTCAGGCTTTTTAAATGCATTTATCCGTAATGCTGATATCGTGAAAATGGCGAATATGGCACAACTTGTGAACGTTATTGCGCCTATATTCACATCCGAAAAAGGAATGTTTAAGCAAACCATCTTCTATCCTATTCAGTTATTTGCCAACAATGTAAAAGGAACCTCTCTGGATGTTCATGTTGATTGTGAGACATATGACACGGGCAAATTTTTCATAGGATTGGGTGAATCAACAACCATTCAAAAAGACGTTCCATTTTTAGATGTTTCGGCCACCTATAACAACGGCGAAGTAATTGTTTGCGTGATGAACCGTAATAAAGACAAGGCAATTACAACAGATTTACTTTGTCAGGAAGGAATTTTTGACGGCGAATTTGAGGTGTACGAAATAAATGGTCCCGACATTAAATCTGAAAATGACTTCGGAAAAACAAGCGTGGAGACAAAGAAAAAGTCTTCTTTAAAAGTGAAGAAAAGTGATAAAATCACTTACGATTTTCCGGCACATTCTTTTACCATGATAAAAGGCTCTATAGTGAAGTAAATACATTTGCTCAATGTTTATAGTTAGAGATGAGAATTAGAACCAATTCTCATCTCTTTTTTTTTGTAATTCCTGTAACGAATTCATATTCCTTTATCTTTTCGGCAATCGTAATCCCCTACTATCCATAAAATTGAGATAAAGCAACAAGCCATTTTACAGAAGTGATTTCCACAACTTCGTACATAATGAGAATCACCTAATCTTTCATTCACTACAATATCCATTCAACAAAAAAGGGTGCTGTCACAATTGTGACAGCACCCTTTTGGTATATGGAACTAATTCTATTTTAATTGTATCAAAACAACTGACTTAGCAGGCAAATCAATGCTAAGTTTTCCATTTTTTGGTTTTTTTACCTCAAACGAATTAATCTTCACTATTTCATCTTTGCCAAAATCATTACAATCATTCATATTTTTGCTCGTAATAATCTGTCCGGCTGCACTTTTAAATTCTTGTCCGGCCAGTGTCAGATCGATACTTTCCTTCTTGTTTGGATTTAAATTACAAAAAGTAACAGACACAACACCATCTTTAGTTGAAGCCGATGCATTTACTGCAGGAATTGACTTCCCGTTAAACTCGTAGTTTTCACATTTCAAATCTGTAGGAATCAAAGTAGCATCCTGATGCACACTGTACATTTTAAACACATAATAAGTAGGCGTTAATACCATTTCATCCTCTTTGGTTAAAATAACCGATTGCAGCACATTAACCGCTTGTGCGATATTAGCCATAGCAACACGATCGGCATTATTATTAAAAAGATTCAGATTAATTCCGGCAACCAATGCATCACGAAGTGTATTTTGCTGATACAAAAATCCTGGATTTGTACCAGGTTCAACATTAAACCAGTTTCCCCACTCATCTACAATCAATCCAATTTTTTTCTCAGGATCGTATTTGTCCATTATTTTTGAATGTTCCTGAATCAGAGTTTCCATATTCAGGGTATTTTTTAAATCAGCGAACCAACCGCTTTCGTCAAAATCAGTAGCTGATCCTTTATCTTCCCAGCTTGTTGTAAATGTATAACTATGAAGCGAAACACCTTGAACCAAATGGCGGTGGCGGGTTGTTTTCTTCATCAATACATCCATCCAATTGTAATCATCAACATTAGGACCACCGGCAATGCGGTACAAATCACCACCACAATACGAAGCAAATCGATTGTACAAATCAGCATAGTACTCCGGGGTCATGTTACCACCACAGCCCCAGTTTTCGTTTCCAATTCCCCAGTACTTAACATCCCAAGGCTCTTCCTGTCCGTTTTTCTTCCTTAAATCAGTCATCGGACTCCTATTTTTTGAGGTAACATATTCAACCCATTCCGAGGCTTCCTGAACTGTACCCGATCCCACATTTAAATTGATATATGGCACTGCTTTAATCAATTTACAAAAATCAAGAAATTCATGAGTTCCGAAACTATTATCCTCAGTAACTCCTCCCCAATGGATATTTACCATAGAAGGCCTTTGCTGCTTAGGTCCTATGCCATCTTTCCAGTGATATGTGTCAGCAAAACAACCACCAGGCCAACGCAACAGGGGAATCTTCATATCTAAAAGCGCACCAACAACATCCTCTCTAAATCCCTTTACATTTGGAATTTGAGAATCTTCTCCAACATAAATACCACCATAAATGCAGCGCCCCAAATGCTCAGCAAAATGCCCGTAGATTTCTTTGTTAATTTTTGTTTTTGCAAGATCGGTATGAACCGTCATTGTATTTTGCCCAATCGCACTAAAGCTGATTAAGAAAAAAAGAAGAATTGAATAAATTGTGTGTTTTTTCATCCGAAAAATATTTAATTAGATATTGGTTTACAACTTTTTAAAAAAAATATAAAATACTGTGAATTAGATAATTTAACTAACATTTACGTCATTTACCAACTCATTTTCATTAGTCATAAAATGCACATAAATATAATAAAAGTATTTTAGACTTTTTAATTGAAAGCTGTAAAAAAAAATATTTCCACTATTAATAACGTAGCTTACCAACACTTGAGAAAAAAAACGCCTGCTCTGATTGCCTCCCTGTTATTTCTTCCTGCCAATAAAAAACACCTGAATTACCGGATTATATTAAACCGGCGCAACATCACTCTTCTCCCCAAATATAGACTACAATCTAACAGAAACAATAAAAAACAACACACCCAATTGCAATAGTTTTTTATTAACACCTTTAGTATCTCTATAAAAATGAATATATTAGATATGTAAAAATTACAATCACAACACGAAACAAATTAATATGAACGATATTTTTAGATACACTACTCCAATTACGTATTGGTTATTAGTGCTAATTTGGTCTTACATCCTTGTATTTTACGCTAAAAAAATAAGAACGATTGATCAATCTGATAAATTATTAAAATTACTTCTTATTGTTTTGTCGATTGATGCTTTTCGAACTCTTTTCGAAAGCATTTATTTTGGTGCCTGGTATACATCTCTTTCCGAACTTCTTCCCATTGAGATTTTCAATTTTTTAGCTCAACCCAAAGTTGTGTTTATACCCAAATTTTTGAATCTTATAACAGCCGTTTTAATTTTTATCATTCTAATTAAAAAATGGTTGTCGGCAGAAATAAAAACAAAGCAGAAGAGCAAAGATTTAATTGCAGAACAATCGGAAGAATTAACCGAAAAATACCAGGAACTTTTACTGGCTAAGGAAAAAGCCATACAAAGTGAAAAGTTTACACAAATGCTTTTTAATGAGTCTCCAATAGGCTTGGTTTTAGCAAAACTTACCGGCGAATTGGTAGAAGTTAATGAAGCATATGCAAATATCATAGGCTACACTATTGAAGAAACTTTGCAATTAACCTATTGGGATATTACTCCTGAAAAATATGCCAATCAAGAAAAACTTCAATTGGATTCGCTAAACAAAACCAGAGAATATGGCCCCTACGAAAAAGAATACATTCATAAATCCGGAAAATTAATTCCCATTCGATTGCAGGGGAAAATGATTAAAAAAGACGATCAGGAACTTATATGGTCGAGTGTTGAAGATATTACCGATAAGAAAATTGCAGAAACCCTTCTTCAGGAACAAAATGAAGAATATCTGGTTTTGAATGAAGAATATCAAGCCCAAAATGAAGAATTATTATCAGCTATAGAAACAGCTGAAAAAAGTGAAACACGGTTTAAAGCTCTCCATAATGCTTCCTTTGGGGGAATTGCCATACACGACAAGGGAATAATTTTAGACTGCAATCAGGGACTTGCTGCCATAACCGGCTACTCTACTGAAGAGCTAATTGGAATGAATGGATTGTTGCTGATCGCTGAGCAGGAACGTGAGCATGTTATGGAAAATATATTAAGCGAATACGAAAACCCGTATTATAGCGTTGGCTTGCGGAAAAATGAAGATGAATATCCGATAAGATTAGAAGCCCGCCAAATTCCATATGGGGGAGAAAATGTTCGGGTTGTAGAATTTAGGGACATTACAGATCATAAAAAAACCGAACAAGAACTTAATGCTGCAAAAGAAAAAGCAGAAGAAAGCAATCGGTTAAAAACAGAATTCATCAATAATATGTCGCATGAAATCCGAACACCAATGAATGGGATTCTCGGATTTTCAGATTTATTAAATGAGCGGAACATTACAGATAAAAAACGAAAACATTACATCCAAATAATTCAAAACAGCGGAAATCAGTTAATGCACATTATCGATGATATTCTTGAAATATCAGAACTGGGGACAAAACAAATTAAACCGCAGATCGAGGAAGTTTGTTTGAATGATCTGCTATTAGATCTGTTTGCCATATATGATATAAAAGCAAAACAAAATCAAACTCCTCTGTATCTTCAAAAGGGACTTTCGGATGACGAAAGCACTCTGCTTTCTGATCCTTACAAACTGAATAAGATTATCAGCAATTTGCTGGATAATGCATTAAAATTCACACACAACGGATTGATTGAAATGGGATACACCCTTCAGAACAATAACATTATAATGTATGTGAAAGACACCGGCATTGGAATTCATTTCGAAAAACAAGAACTCATTTTTGAGCGTTTCTCGCAGGAAGAAAAAGAATTATCTCAAACCGTTGGTGGTTTAGGCCTTGGTTTATCAATTGCAAAAGAAAACGCGGAACTGATAAATGGTAAAATCACCCTGGAATCGGAAAAAGGAAAAGGATCAACATTTTATCTGAGCATTCCTTATCTGACGACAAAACCAAAAAATGAAATAAATAGTAATTCGAATGGTCAAAACTCAAATTTAAACGAAGCAAAACGTCATACTATTTTGGTTGTGGAAGACGAAGAAGTAAATTTCATATTTTTGGAGATTCTCCTATCAGAATTCGACAACAAATTAAAAATCATTCACGCAAAAAATGGAAAAGATGCAATTGACCTTTATCAAAAAAACGAAAACATCGATTTAATACTTATGGACATGAAAATGCCTGTAATGAATGGTATTGATGCCACAATAGAAATCAGAAAATTTAATCAGTCCATTCCAATTATTGCACAAACAGCATATTCATCCAGGAAAGACAAGGATGAAGCCATTGCTGCAGGCTGTAACGATTTTATCTCGAAACCAATAAAAAAAGAAAAATTGCTTGCCATCACCAATAGCTATTTAATGCAATAAAGGCGATTGCCCAACGAATACAAAATGTAATTTAAAGATACAAAAGGACGCCTACTGCGTCCTTTTGATATATATTCAGTACTGATGTTCTTGCGGTCCTTAATTCCTCCGAAAAAAAACTTTCAAGATTGACTGCCTTTAAGCCCCAGCGGGCTTTTTTTTCATTTCCCCTTCCTTTATCATAAATCTTACATTTTAAAAAGCCAAGAACATTTAACAGGATATATTCCCATTCATTTTACTTAGTTTCAAAACCGTTTTTGGAGTTTATTTTCGGAACAAAAATGTGAACCATTGGCAGGTCATCAACCGGACAACTTTAACGAGACAACTGAAAGAGAAAGCCAATGGAACCTTTTCCATACAAAACTAACTGTTTAATTATGAATCATCAAAGCTCTTTTTTTTCTTAGAGCAAGTGAAATTACCTACCGAACCTGTTAATGAAGTAATTGCCAAAGCTTAAAAATTGGCTGTTGAGACAATAAAAAACATCGTAGTGCTCGAACAACCGGGCTGAGAAAATATTGATCATTGTGAAGTTATTGATCAAATTATATTTAAAGAGAGAACTCCCCACCGACTTGAATGCAGCGAGGGGGAGTTTTAATTATTAGTTTAAAAAGACATTCAATCAGCATTCATTCCTTGAATTCCTTGCTGCATTTGGGTCATCATTTCTTTAAAAGAACTTCTCCCGAACCCAACAGCCTCGGCAGGTAAAATAAATTTTTCGGCAGGAGGAGTGGTTTTAGTCATCCGGGTAATTGCCTGCACCTCCATTTTAGCTCCTTCCATGGCATCGAGCTGAAAGGTTCGTACCTCAACGGGTATTTTCCCGGCAACCAGCTCCCATTCGTCCTGCTCCTGCTCATCCATCGAAGGAAAAATTTCAGCTAATTTCTCAGACATGCTTTTTGCTTTTTTAGCCAAACCCATACTATCGTCCGAGGCCCAGATTACCATTAGCTCCCGATCGTCTTCCAATAAATATTCACTGCACCTTTGTCCGTACTTAATCATCTCCCGGCCGGTTGCTGTAATTTGTTTGGTGGTTTTTAGCCGTCCCTTTTCAGTTTTCATTGTCATTTTCGCCTGTTCCTGCATTTCGGGTGGCAGCTGAGACATCATTTTTTGCATTGCTGCATCGGCATCTTTCTGAATGTCTGCCATGTCTCCATTCGACATCTCGTATATCTTTTTCTGCGACCAAAGAATGTAGTAAATAATACCCTTGTCATGGTTTACTATCACGGTGGTTTTTCCTTCCTCCTGTGAGGAAGATTCCACCGCAAAATTATCGCCGTCGATATAAATTGTCGATGCAATCGTCTCAATATCCCCATATTCTCTCTGAGCAGCATCTTTTAATTTACGGTCAGAAAGCTGAAGAAAAAAACGGGCCTCATCGGCAACATCATCAAACTCCATATCCGCCGGAACCAATTCGTAGTTAATGGGGATCTCATATTCTATCTGTTCGATAATGTACTGCGCCTTCAATTTAATGCTAAACACGCACACCAAACCCATCAGTAAAATCATTTTCAACTTACTCATACCAACCTCCTTTGTATTAATTTTACAATACTTTTTTTTCCTGATGAAGGATAAAACAGATTCTGAAATCCTTCTCATCAGACCTATAAAATTAATTCTTATTCACTGGCAAAACAAAAAAATAAGTTGGTCAAAAAACTGATTTATAACAAACTAAAAGTAAGATTTACGGCACTCATAAAAAATGATGTTGCTTATGTTCGGCGACCTTTTACCTGCAGATGTTACAAAGCCTATTTCTCTTAAGTCAATCTGACATTTATACCGGATCTCAAACGTCAATCTGACATTTTCACCGAATCGAAAACGACAAAATGTCAAGCAAAAAAGCTTTAAAACAGCAGGAAATCCCATCAAAATAAATACACTCCAAACATCTAGTTTTCTTACCTTTACAAAACTGACACACTCTTTACCTTTCCTATTTTGGCATCTGTTTTGATCGCATTGTATTGAATCGCGGTTCGAATACTTTTACAAGTATGTACTATTTATTTTATGATTTGGTAACTGTAAAATTAGGAGGATTTATCATGACACTAGTAAAAAGAAATTCAGACAGTTTCTTTCCATCTTTATTCGACAATTTCTTCTCCAGAGACTGGATGGATTGGAACAATTCGAACTTTTCGGACACCAACACTACATTGCCTGCAGTAAATGTTCGCGAAAACGATAATGAATACATTATTGAAGTGGCGGCTCCAGGAATGAAAAAGAATGATTTCAATGTAAGTGTAGACAACAATCAGCTTAATATTTCTTCGGAACGAAAAGAAGAAAAGGAAAGCAAGGATGAAAAATTCTCACGAAGAGAGTTTTGTTATCAGTCGTTTCACAGATCATTTCAATTACCTATTGATTTGGTTAACGGGGATAAAATTTCAGCCAAGTACAATGATGGAATTCTTAACATTCGTTTACCCAAAAAGGAAGAGGCAAAACCAAAACCTTCAAGAATGATTTCCATTACTTAATTAACAGATGGGCAGGTTAACCCCTGCCCATAAAAAACATTTTTATATCTGGCAAACAAATAATATTTCTTGAGAAAAATAATAAGCGAAAAATCGAATTTTATAAAAACAACTAAAAATGAAAAAATTTAGCTTACTATTATTATCAGCTGCAATAGGAAGTGCACTTACAATAGGAAGCTTTTTGCTGTTGCCGGGAAATGAAAGAACATTTAAAATAGAACATGTTACCGACACTCCTGTTATTGGTGCAAATTATACCGTAACTAAAGATGGTGTGCTTACCCCCTTGCAGTTCACCGATGTTTCAAAAAAGGTGATGGATGCGGTTGTTCACATTAAATCGACACGCATGCAAAATATGCAGCAATCAAAGGAAATCCCCTCTCCTTTCAGGGATTTTTTTGATGACGACAGACTCAAAGATTTTTTCGGTCCCTATTTTCATTTTAATCCAAGAGAACAGGAAAATACTCCGTGGGCACGAATCGGTGCTGGTTCAGGCGTAATTATCAATTCGGATGGTTATATTGTTACCAACAACCATATGGTTGAAGGAGCTGATGATATTGAGGTAAGTCTGCACGATAACAGAGTGTATAAAGCGAAAGTAATTGGTACGGATCCCACAACCGATTTGGCCTTAATTCAAATTAAAGAGAAAAATTTGGTTTACATTCCTTTTGTTGATTCCGATAAAATTGAAGTTGGCGAATGGGTGCTTGCCGTAGGAAATCCCTTTAATTTGAATTCGACCGTTACAGCCGGAATTGTGAGTGCCAAAGGCCGTAATATCAACATTCTGCAAGGTTCGAATGCCATCGAATCGTTCATCCAGACCGATGCGGCCATCAATCCCGGCAACAGTGGAGGTGCACTTGTCGACCTTAGAGGCGGCCTGGTTGGCATCAACACAGCTATTGCCAGCCCAACAGGAGCTTATTCGGGATATGGTTTTGCCATTCCTTCGAACATTGTTAGTAAGGTGGTTGAAGACCTTATGAGCTTTGGATTTGTGCAACGTGGTTATTTGGGCATTGTTATCAGAAATGTTGATGGCAATTTGGCAAAGGAAAAAGATTTAGACCTTAGCGAGGGTGTTTATGTTGACAGCCTTGCAAGTAACAGTGCAGCCGCCGATGCTGGCATCAAAAAAGGCGATGTTATTGTAAAAGTTGACAATGCCGGCGTGAAAACAACGGCAGAACTACTCGAAACAGTTGGACGACACCGTCCGGGCGACAAACTAAACCTTCATATCAACCGAAACGGAAAAGTAAAAAATTTTACCGTTACCCTAAGAAATGCAAAAGGAGAAGCAAATCTTAGCAAAAAAGAGACTGATCAGGTTTTGGTTCGATTGGGAATAGAACTGGAAGAACTTAGTGCAAAGGAGGCAAAAAAGCTCGATGTACCAGGAGGATTGCGCGTTCGTAAGATCAATTCGGGACTGATTCAGCGTCAAACCTCTCTCAAAGAAGGTTTTATTATTCTTCAGGTTGATGGCAAAAGCATTCGCAGCATCAATGAATTCGAGAACTACCTAAACCGTAAAGGTGGAGGAATCATGCTATCGGGCATTTATGAAAATTACCCCGGTAGGTACTACTATGCCTTTGGATTGGAGTAAATTCCAAAACTTAAGCAATGGAATAATATTAAAATGTTTTCAGCTATGTTAGAACATCAAAAATTTGTTTTACAATCGGTTTCAGATCAGGAACATTTATTTCGAAAGGAGCTTCTGAAATCATTTGAATGGTTAAACGAAAAGGAATTGTATGAGTTGTTTAATTGGTTAAAAAGTAATTCCTATTTTTCTCACAAAGATTGTGTTAATCAGGCTTTTAGTCATTTTTTAATCAAAGAAGGGGCTTAAGGACAATACGAAACTTGTAAAAAGCAAAGATAAAGAGGCTGCATTGTGTTAGGTGCAGCCTCTTTATCTGTATCAGATA
>JAFGYE010000057.1 GCA_016936255.1 Marinifilaceae bacterium
GCTATAGGTTACTTCTTGTGATCAGTAGGTTACAACTCTTTTTTAAAGAAATTGTCAACTTTTTGCCAAGGGGGCTGAATATTTACTAATGAAGCGATTTATTAGCGTTTTCTTCCTACAGCTATGTAGTTGAATGGAGTACTTCTATCATGATCAAAAGGGTGAATGAATAACGCAATAATATTCATAATAAACATTAAAGGTTTCCTGACTATTCGCCCTATTTTGGAATTTTGCAATACCTCCCAAAACCAGAAAGTCCACAAATAACACTGAGTGGTAAGAAAACCACCCATTGGTTGGATGAAAATTTCGTCGAACCCATGTTTTTCAAACAGATAACGGATGCCAAATTCGCTAAATCTCCAGTAATCCGAGGGAATACCATGTATCCTAGAAACAAATGGTACGGTGAGGCAAAGATGTCCTCCTGGTTTAAGGACTCGAGCAAACTCCGCAAAAACTCGATGTGTGTCGTCAACGTGTTCGAGCACTTGATTATTTAATATACTATCAAATTCATCAGGTTCGAACGGCATGTACTTTATATCACCCAAAATATCAGGGTTAAAAGATTTTTCATTCTCCAATCCGATATACTCTGATACTAAAAAAAGATCCCTATATCTCTTACTTCCACAACCCGCATCAAGCATTTTACCTGTCATATAAGGACTTGCTTTCATCATGAATTTTCGCAGAATCTCCTCTGTAAAATACCATGGTTGTGTCCTATTGAAAGTATTCATGCTCCCTCCATCAACGCTGGGTCCACATATTCAAACTTAATGGAGAGTCTGCGTCTTAGGTGGAACATCGTAACAGTAAGGTTGTCAACAATCCGCCTCTCCTCGTTCAGGATTTCAAAATAGGGTAGAACGAGCCTCCTTAACTCTTCGGGTAAGTATTCTTTAATATGGTAGGGATTCCCGCTATGTGCAGCATCATTGCAATGAGGCGACGACATAATTACTTCCCCCTCTGGACGCAAGACACGCCAGCATTCCCTAACAAACGATGAGCCTATCTCCGGAGCTACATGCTCGATACCTTCCAAACAAGAAATTAAATCAACGCTTGCGTCAGGCAAGTTTAGACTTGACATGTCACCAACTCGAAACTCAGCAATAGAGCCATAACGATTTTTAGCATCGATGATGGCTTCTTCGGATATGTCAATTCCAAGCAGAGACTTGCAACCACGTAGCATGGACGTGCCCCAACCCATACCGCAAGGTATGTCAATAACTTTTTTTCCCTTACAATGTCGCGCAACGATCTGGTATCTCCAGTAAAGTGCTTCTCTGTAAGGGTTGGGTATTATCTTCGGTACAGGTAAAAATCCTCCAATCCAGCAAATTCGCCATTTTTTTTGGAAGCCTTGATCATCTGGGTTTGCTCGTTCTGCCATTTTGGAACTCCATAATCATAAATAACTATATACCTGTTTTATAAAACAATTCTGTTTGAACGCGACAGAACTAAGGCAAAAAGCCGATGGCTCGAATAAGCCGCGCTCGATACCAACGGAGTGTACGTAAATGTTCTGGTGATGTTCGAACGGTTATAAAAGACAACATACCTACACACCGCAACTCATCAACTGATGATAAGACAGAAAGCCGATGTGCTTTCTTATCCCAAGGGTTATGCCAACCCATGGAGAGAGATTTGTTAAATTTCCACGAAAAATCCGTAAGCGCAGTATCAGTCAGAATTTCAGAAATCAGCGCAATTGTGTGAATACGGAACCATGTCGCAAACATATTTGAGTGATTAGGCGGTGTATATGTAGATACCATCCCCATGTGAGAGAAAGACTCATTGGCTCGATAAACGAATCCCCCATCCGTCATTTGTTTACTAATAATTGAATTAAGAGCCTTACGTAAAGCGTGACGAATTTCTGGCCGACGATAGTCATATAATTTATAGAGATTGACAAGAATATCGACTGCATCAACATCTTCACAAGCCCCGCCACCGCCAGACGGATGAAACCCGCCATCAGCATGCTGCAATGCGAGTGTGGTGTCCACAAGTTTTTCTGGAAACTGAATTGGATGGTGTTCGTAATAGTATGCTAAAAGTTGGTGATATCCTCCACACATGGCATTTTGATGGGAACAATGCCCATTTGTACCCCATAAACCCGTTGCAGTATCTATTTCATTGTCTAACCAAGTAAATAACTGTTCAATACGGGCCTGAGCTTCTGGATGTTTTTCGATATCTCGGCAGTAAATCAGAATTTGAAGGATGAATAATAGATTGTTTCCTTCAAGCCAGGAATCAGTCCAATCACGCCTTGATAGCCATTCAGTTAAACGATTTTTATTCAAGTATTCATCTGCAAAACTTAACTTCCATTTTGTTTTTATGCCAAGGAGTTCTAAACAAGGCAAAATTGTAGTTGTTAAATGCAATTTTAGGTGTAGGAGATCATGTTTAGCGTCATTTATTTCTTGGGTTCTTAACTCAGGTCCAATGAAATATCCTGTACCTTCATTCTGCCATTGACTTATATATTCAGCCCATTGGCTACGTATAGTTGTATCCAAAGGAAATTGACCTAAGTAGTGAAGGGTCATTAGCGCATAGCAAGAGCTATAGAGGGTTGGCGCTCCTGTTGAAGAATAGTTGTATTCTCCGACTACGTTAGTTTTTCGATCATTAATAAATTTTAAGACATCAGTCCTTAATTTATTAACTTGTTGATGTGTAATCATGATCAATTCTTAGTCTAAGATCCTGCTTTGGAAAAATTCCATATAGCATCGAATTGAACAAAGGTTATTGATGATAACCTTGTTGCGTTTAATGATTGGGGAGAGATAACATGGAGCGAAGCAAGGTTATCGCCATACCATAACAGATTCCCCCAGCTGTCTTTTAACCCTATTTGAATAAAAAAAAGTCCCGGCAATAATTTCATTTCAGTAAACAAACATTCGATAACGTTTTTACCAGTATATATTGTAGGTGGTTCATTGAGCGAAGCTGTTAATGGTGAAATGGCAACATATAAAAGATCTGATGTATGGTACGCAATTCCCATATCAACGTTCTCAAATTGTTGGTTAGATACTAATTCAATACGTATTCGAATGGGTTCCCCAATTTCAAATACGTTTTTTTGCTGGCCTGTTTGCGAATCTAATAATTTAATGGAATTAATAGAAATAGCCCCTGAGCTCTCAAATGTCCATTGCTTGTTATTAGCTTGCTTCATTTTTTCGATTTCAGCTTCAGCAGACTTATCGAAAAAGGCTTTAGATACACTTTGAGGGTCAGAGTCCATATCAACCTTACCATGATCAAGTAATATCATTCTCGAACAAATTCGCTCTAATTGGCGTATGTTATGGCCTACTAACAAAACGGTTTGGGATTGTTTATAGATAAGATCTTTCATTCTATCTATACATTTTCTTTGGAAATTCAGATCCCCCACTGCTAGCACCTCATCCACAATCAATATATCTGCTTCCATACTGGTCGCAATCGAGAATCCCAATTTCACCGTCATGCCGGAACTGTAACGCTTGACCGGGGTATCGATGAATTGCTCCAGTTCGGAAAACTCGATGATTTCATCCAGTTTTTGTTTGACGATTTTTTTCGGGATGCCGAGTATCGCGGCATTCAGAAAGATGTTTTCACGTCCGGTCAATTCCGGATTGACGCCGGCGCCGACTTCGATCAGCGGTGCTACGCTGCCGCGTACGATCACTTCGCCCTTGGTTGGCTTGCTGATGTTGGCCAAATGTTTCAGCAACGTGCTTTTACCGGCGCCGTTGTGGCCGATGATGCCGACTACTTCGCCTTCCTGGATATGGAAGTTGACATCGTCAAGAGCCTTAAAACGTTCCCGCTCATGTAGGGGCTGAAAAGTCATGCGCCTCAGCATGTTCAGCGCGGTTTCCTTTAGGCTGGTTATGTGACCGAGCCGGTATTCTTTGGTTAGATGGTTGACTTCAATGATAGGCATCGTTTAAGGAGTAGTCGAATTATTCTGTGTGCTGGTTATAGCGATTTAAATTGGCGATATTGGCGTTAATGGTTAGCGTCGCCCCGGCATACCCTAAAGGGCACAAGTGGATTGCCGGGATTACGTTTTAGATGTCTTTTCAAGCGCCAATGCGAACATACTTTTTAATTATCCATCATAAGGTTTAAACCACCGGCTTTAGCCGGTCAGCTTTAGCTGCGATAATCTGCCCAAGGAGGTGGCAATGGAC
>JAFGYE010000058.1 GCA_016936255.1 Marinifilaceae bacterium
AGGATTTGTTTGAGTATTTGGAAACAGAACTTAAAGCCATCGAAAATGAATTGCCTGAACCTGGAGCCAATCAGTATGGACGGGCAGACAGAGGGTTGGCTTGGATGTTATTGGCCAAATTGTATTTAAATGCCGAAGTTTATATCGGGCAAGAGAAATATTCAGAATGTATTTCTTACTGTAACAAATTTACAGGGAATAGTTTTTATTCATTGGAGCCTGTTTATAAAAATCTGTTTTTAGCTGATAATCATTTGCGGCGGAATGAAATAATATTTCCGGTTTGCTCAGATGGTAAGCATACTCAAGGTTATGGGGGAATGAGTTTTCTGATTCATGCTGGTATTGGAGGAACTATGAAAGGCAGCGACTACGGAGTAAGTGGCGGCTGGGGAGGAAACAGAACTACCAAGGCTTTGGTTAATAAGTTTTCCGATCCATCTGGTTTAACTGATAGTAGGGCTAGTTTTCATTCTGATGGACAAACGTTGGAAATTGATGATGTTTTTGCCTTCTCACAAGGTTATCCTGTTGTCAAATATATTAACATAACGTCTGCTGGACAGGCAGGTTCAGATGCCGAATATGTTGATACGGATTTCCCATTGTTTAGATATGCAGATGTATTATTGATGTATGCCGAATGTGTTCTAAGAGGTGGTTCAGGTGGCGATGCAGCTACCGCATTGATTTACGTGAATCAAATTCGGGAAAGAGCTTATGGTGACGCATCTGGGAATATTAATTCATCGGAATTAACACTGGAGTGGCTTCTTGATGAAAGAGCGAGGGAGTTACATTGGGAAGGCCACCGAAGAACCGACCTTGTACGTTATGGTAAATTAACTGGAGGAGATTATCTATGGCCATGGAAAGGAAATACAAAAGAAGGCAGTTCAACAAATGCTAAATTCAATGTATTTCCAATACCTTCATCGGATATAAATTCAAATCCAAACCTGGTGCAAAACGAAGGATATTAATTCATTCAGAAATTCTAATTTAAAATAGCTATTGGTGATTGGATTCTCTGATTGCCAATGGCTATAATCCACAAACATTTACGGTAAAACAATTGATTAACAATCAAGTCGCTTGATTGAATAGGATACTCTTGTGCTTTTAAAAATCGCACAGGTAAAGAGATTCTTGTGGTTTTAGCTTTCTGCAAGGATAGTTTCATAAATTAGAAATAGAGGCGTCATTCTAAGATGGCGCCTCTTGATATGGATTAAAATTAGATTCAATGAAAGATTATTGCAATAAAAGAGGCTGTTTCACATCTACGAAACAGCCTCTTTTTGTATTCTATATTGCGAGATTTCTTAATTTGTTCTTCCAGGATAAACTTTCAATGCTTCGGCAAGAGTTTCCATCGCTTTCGCCAAATCTTCTTTTTTAAGAACGTAAGCAATACGAACTTCATTTTTACCTAAACCTTTAGTAGCATAAAATCCTGTAGCAGGAGCAACCATAACAGTTTGGTTCTTGTATTCGAAATCTTCCAATATCCACTGAGCAAATCTGTCTGCATCATCAATTGGAAGTTTCACTACAGTATAAAAAGCCCCTTTAGGAGTTGGACAGTAAACGCCATCCATGTTATTTAATGCCGCCACCATAAAGTTACGGCGATCAATGTATTCGTTGTAAACTTCGGTGAAGTAATCTGCAGGTGTCTCCAAAGAAGCTTCGGCAGCAATTTGTCCAAAAGCAGGAGGGCACAAACGAGCCTGTGCAAATTTTAAAGCCGTAGTAATTACTTCTTTGTTTTTGGTAATCATTGCACCAATACGAACACCGCACTCGCTGTAGCGTTTCGAAACAGAATCAATTAGAATTACATTTTGCTCCAAGCCTTCCAGTTTCATAGCTGAGAAATGCTCTTCGCCATCGTAACAAAACTCACGATATACTTCATCAGAGAAAAGGAACAGGTCGTGCTTGATGATCAATTCACGCAATTGATTCAATTCTTCTTTTGAGTACAGGTAACCTGTAGGGTTATTTGGATTACAAATAACGATCCCTTTGGTTTTAGGAGTCATTAATTTCTCGAATTCTTCAATTGCAGGCAATGCAAAATCATTTTCGATACTCGATGTAATTGGTTTTACAACCACACCGGCACTTACAGCAAAACCGTTGTAGTTTGCGTAAAATGGCTCCGGAATCAAAATCTCATCACCAGGATTCATACAAGTCATCAAAGCAAAAGTAATTGCTTCCGAACCACCTGTAGTAATCAACATCTCATTTTCGTCCACGTTAATTCCGATGTTCTGATAGTATTTCGCCAATTTCCTGCGATAAGAAATATTACCCGCCGAATGAGAATACTCAATCACCTTTTCGGTACAATTTCTAATGGCTTCCATGGCAACCTCAGGTGTTTTAATATCCGGCTGACCAATGTTTAATGGATACACAGTTTTTCCTGCAGCTCTTGCAGCTTCAGCGTAAGGAACCAATTTACGAATTGGTGACTCAGGCATTAATCTTCCTTTGTCTGATATTTGTGGCATTTGTTACGTGTTTATATATTTTATGAATGAAGTTTTTTGTTGCTCAAAAGTAGATAAATTTCCATGTAAAAAAAATGATTTTTATTGCTTTTCAGCATCCCTTTAAAAATCTGAAATTTGCTTGTCAAACCTGTGATTTTAAAACAAATGCTTGGTTTCATTGTTCCGCTTATTTGAATCACAAACGAGGCACAGATCGCTTTCATATAGATTGTTGCTTTTTGTTGGAGATATATCTCTCAGATTTTCTTAATTTTGAGCCAAATTTTTTAAGTAGTATAGATTTTTAAATTTTAGTTAAACACATGGAAATCCCAACAAAGTACAATCCTGCAGAATCGGAGGACAAATGGTATAAGTATTGGATGGATAAAGGATTCTTCCACTCTGTACCTGATGAGAGAGAGCCGTATACAATTGTGATACCTCCGCCAAACGTCACCGGAGTGTTACACATGGGGCATATGCTAAACAATACAATTCAAGATGTATTGGTGCGTAGAGCGAGATTGCAGGGGAAAAATGTCTGTTGGGTGCCGGGTACTGATCATGCATCAATTGCAACAGAGGCTAAAGTTGTAAATAAGTTAAGGCAGGAAGGCATTTCTAAAAATGACATTACCCGCGATGAGTTTATGGCACATGCCTGGGAGTGGAAAGAGAAACATGGTGGTATCATTTTGGAGCAGCTCAAAAAATTGGGTGCTTCGTGTGATTGGGAGCGTACTGCTTTTACCATGGACGAATCTCTTTACGAATCGGTAATTGATGTTTTTATCGATTTATATAAAAAGGAAAAGGTTTATCGGGGTGTTCGTATGGTGAATTGGGATCCTTCGGCACAAACAGCTGTTTCCGATGAAGAGGTAATCTATAAGGAATTACAATCAAAACTGTATTATTTAAGATATCAGGTTGAAGGAAGTGATGAGTACATTACCATTGCCACCACCCGTCCTGAGACAATTTTAGGTGATACCGCAGTTTGTATCAATCCAAACGACGAACGTTTTGCTCATTTAAGAGGCAAACGTTGTATCGTTCCTTTGGTGAACCGTTCCATTCCAATCATCGAAGATGAGTATGTTGATATGGAATTTGGTACCGGTGCTTTAAAAATTACACCGGCTCATGATATAAATGATTACGAAATTGGAGATCGTCACAATTTAGAATCGATTGATATTTTTAACGATAACGGTACCATGAGTGAGGCTGCTCAGCTTTACATTGGAAAGGATCGTTTCGAAGTTCGTGATTTGATCATGCCTGATTTGGAGAAAGCAGGCAACTTGGTGAAGGTGGAAGATTACGTGAACAAAGTAGGTTTCTCGGAACGTACCGATGCTGTAATCGAACCTAAATTGAGTATGCAGTGGTTCCTGAATATGAAAGAATTGGCCAAACCGGCTCTTGAGCATGTAATGAACGACGATATTCAGTTGCATCCTCCAAAATTCAAGAACACTTACCGTCATTGGATGGAAAATGTGAAGGATTGGTGTATTTCCCGTCAGTTGTGGTGGGGACAACGAATTCCGGTTTACTATTTGCCTGAAGGCGGATATGTAGTAGCCAGATCAATTGAAGCTGCACTTGTTGAAGCAAATGCCAAAACAGGAAAAACATACAAAGCTGAAGACTTACGTCAGGATGAGGATGTGTTGGATACATGGTTCTCTTCATGGTTGTGGCCAATTTCAGTCTTCGATGGTATTCGTAATCCCGAAAATGAGGAGATCAAATACTATTATCCAACCAACGATTTGGTTTCCGGACCGGATATTCTGTTTTTCTGGATTGCCCGTATGGTAATTTCAGGTTATGAGTACCGTGGCGAAAAGCCATTTAGTAATGTTTATTTAACTGGTATTGTTCGCGATGAATTGGGCCGTAAAATGTCAAAATCATTGGGTAACTCACCTGATCCGTTAGACTTAATTGCTAAATATGGAGCAGACGGGGTTCGTGTTGGAATGCTGTTGTGTTCTCCTGCCGGAGGCGATTTGCTCTTCAACGAGAACCTACCTGAACAAGGACGTAATTTTACTACCAAGATCTGGAATGCATTCCGTTTGGTAAAAGGTTGGGAAGTTGCCGATATCGAGCAACCTGAATATGCCCGATTGGCAACAGAGGTTTTCCATGCACGTTTAAACAATACCATGGAAGCTTTGGATGAGCAGTTCAGGCAATATCGCATCAGCGAAGCATTAATGACTGTTTACACCTTATTCCGCGATGAGTTCTCATCATGGTATTTGGAAATGGTGAAACCAGCTTATCAGCAGCCAATCGACAGGAAAACTTTCGATTCAACCGTAGCTCTTTTCGAGAAGTTGATGCAGCTACTCCACCCATTCATGCCTTTCTTAACAGAGGAAATCTGGCAGTTACTTGCCGATCGTACCGATGAGGACAGCATTATGGTTTCAGTGATGCATAAGCCAGATTCTTATGACGCTAATTTGTTAGCCAAGTTCGAGCAGGTAAAAGAAGTGATTGTTGCTGTTCGTAATATCCGTAAGCAAAAAAATATCGCTTTTAAAGAAGTTTTAGAAATGAATTATAAATTGAAGGGAGACAATTACGATGCTTCTTTCGATTGTGTGGTGGCTAAAATGTGTAATTTTACCGATATTACTGTAGCAAATGGAGAAATGACTGGTGCAATGTCGTTCATCGTAAATGCAGTTGAATATTTTATTCCTTTGGGCGACTTGGTCGACGTTGAGGAAGAATTGAAGAAAATGGAAGAAGAGTTGAAATATACCAAAGGTTTCCTGATTTCGGTTCAAAAGAAAATGAGCAACGAGCGTTTTGTTAACAATGCGCCGGCTAAAGTCATCGAAATCGAGAAAAAGAAAATGGCCGATGCCGAAGCTAAAATCAAAGTTTTAGAAGAGCGAATTGCCAGTATGAAATAAGAGAAGTATACTCTATTGTATTAATGCCGTTTCATTCATTTGGAACGGCATTTTTTGTTGTGTGCCTATTGCTTGATCATTTCTTAGGGTATATCAGACAATCTTCTCCCCTTAAGTCGATCATCCTATAACTATAAGTTGAAAGTTTAATATACATCAAACTATATTTTCATGTACATTAAAATTATTTTTCATGTACATCAAAAATGATTAACTTGTAGATGTAAGTTAGATATTCTCATTAGGAAAGAATCAACTTGTAGTAAGGGACAATTCAAATTATCAGCATATGGCAGTCTTCTATAAAGCAGTGAAAATAAAAACACCATTGAGTAAAAATGGTAAAACTGAAATGTATTATCCTCGGGTAGCTAACCGACGGAAGGAAAATTTAAGGGATATAGCAGAACGGATTTCAGACATGTCTTCCTTTAACAGGTCGGATGTGATTGGCGTTTTAGAGGCATTTACTCAATTAATTCCTCAGTTGCTGAAAGATAACAGGAGTGTTGAATTGGGAGATTTGGGTACATTTTCTCTTCATATTTCGGCCGAAGGGGTAGATTCGGAAGAACTGGTAACACGACATCGGATTAAGAAAAGTACGATTGCTTTTCGTCCCGGTAAGCGATTGAAGCAAGATATTGCAAGAGTCGATTATCGAAAAATTCCGAAGAAGTGAAAGAGATTTTTTTTTTGCCTGAGGTTAAAAAGTATGAGTTTTCCGCATGTTTTTTGATCCTTGCAAATGGGTTTTAACCCGTTCGCAAAATATATTTTCCGTTGCAAACGGTTGTAGTTTCTGTTCAATTAGCTTATTAGAGAAATAATTCTTTATTTTGTAGAGGATAAAAGAGTCCGAAAATCCAAAATAAAATTTGGATGAGGGGAATAGTGGCTGAATAGTCTAATTTGAATACTAAAAGATTAAAAAAATATGGATACGATTAAGCATATCCCTGAAAATGGAAAAACCAGAATTGTAATTATTGGTGGTGGTTTTGCAGGTTTAAAACTTGCACGGAAACTGGTGAAAACAAAATATCAGGTGGTATTAATTGATAAAAACAATTTTCATCAGTTTCAGCCTTTGTTTTATCAGGTGGCAACCTCTGGTTTGGAGCCAAGTTCTATTGCTTTTCCCTTGCGGAAGATTTTTCAGAAGCGGAAAAATGTGCATTTTCGAATGGCTGAATTGTTGGAGGTGAATCCAAATGTGCAGGAGGTATATACAAGTCTGGGGTCGTTGAAATACGATCATTTGGTATTGGCTACCGGTGTGGATACCAATTATTTCGGGAATAAGAACATCGAGGAGTTTGGTATTCCTATGAAATCGGTGTCCGAAGCCATTTTTTTGCGCAATTCAATTTTGCGTAACTACGAAAAGGCGTTGAATGAATCGGATCCGAAAAAGGCGGCTAACTACATGAATATAGTATTAGTGGGAGGTGGTCCTACCGGTGTTGAATTGGCGGGTGCTTTGGCCGAAATGAAAAATGAAATCCTGCCAAAGGATTACCCGGAGCTTGATTTTTCTTTAATGAATGTGTATTTGTTCGAAGCGTCAGATCGATTGTTGAGCGGCATGTCGGAGAAAGCATCAGCGAAAGCGAAAACTTACTTAGAGAAGTTAGGGGTAATTGTAAAAACGGAGGCTCGGGTTGCCGATTACGACGGACTTAAAATTAGTTTGGCTGATGGAGAGGAGTTTTTCTCATACGCTTTGGTTTGGGCTGCGGGGGTTGTGGCTAATTCCATTAAGGGTATTTCGGAGATTGCCGCAAGTCGTGGAGGAAGACTTCGTGTTGACATGTATAATAAGGTAAGCGGTTTAAACAATGTGTATGCTTTGGGCGATTTGGCTTTGCAAAAAGAGGGGGAATATCAGAATGGTCACCCACAGGTTGCACAGGTTGGTTTGCAGCAGGCTGGTGTTTTGGGTAAAAACCTCATAAATATTCAACAGGGAAAAAGCATAAAACCTTTTCATTATAAGGATAGGGGATCTTTGGCGACAATAGGAAAGAATTTGGCTGTTGCTGATCTGCCTGGAATTAAAACACAGGGTTTTTTGGCTTGGATACTGTGGTTGTTTGTGCATTTAATGGCAATTGTTGGTGTGAAAAATCGATTTTTCATTTTAATCAACTGGGTTTGGAATTATTGGACTTCGGATCAGTCGCTGCGGGTTTTAATTCGACCGGATAAACGAAGTTTTACGGATAGGGCTTCAAAAAGGCATCAGATTAAAGAGCCGGTTAATTTGAATTAAGGAGGCTGAAAGCACCAATTTTACTGAAGATTGGTGTTTTTTTCATTTTTGGCACAGGCTTTGCAATTATTCAGTCAAAGTATACCGGTACTTGAGTTGTATAAGATTCATCCCTACCATAGGATGACAATATTGAAAGCCATTCAAGAGTGTAAATTGAGTATTTAAATTTCATCATACACGAAAGGGTTATTTGGCTTCCACATTAAAAACTAAATGCCATGAGAAAGTCTGTATTATATAAGTTGACAGCCAGTATAGTATTGGTTTCAGCAATCGCAATTTCTACTACAAGTGTTTCAGCTCAGCGCAGATCGCAGCAAAATGAGAAGACCCGTTACGAAGAACGAAATAAATCAACCCGTTTGAAAGATGCTGATCGAAATGAGAAATACAACAAGAGTCATTATTCGGAGTACTCAGATCAGAAAAGAAATGACACTTCGAAAAAGCAAAATACAAAATATCACAAAGAACGGAGTACGAAAGGGTATTCCAGTCAATATAAAAATGGACATGTAAACGGCAATAAGCGTTGGGATCGGAATCACAACAGTGGATTACATGCATACAAATCTTATCATTCCTCAGGTGATCGCTGCAGAAGTTACAATTATCCAAAAATGGTTCATGCCAATCAACGTTACAGAAACTTTTACAATGATCATGGACACAATTGTTATCGTCATGAGCGTTATGGAAATGTAGTTTTAAGATTTGCTGTTGCTCCTGTTGTAATCCGACATAGTTACGGAGATTACTACTTCTCTGATGGATATTATTATAGATTCTATCCTGAAGTGGGATACGTTGCAGTTGATGCACCAAATTCTTTGTATTTCTCTTATGTACCTGATAACTGTCATAGGGTTTTGCATCATGGAAATGAATATTACACAAATGGAGATATGTATTTTGTGAAGCATAGAAATGGGTTTAGGTTGGTGAGTGCTCCTGTCGGAATACATTTATCGTTGAGATTTTAAAAGAAAGGTTAAGTATACGAAACTTATTAAACAGTATTGAAATGGATTTGATTTAAAAGAATAAAAAATACAGGGGTGCAGTTTGTAAAATTGACTAAAAATGGTCTTAAAATTTACAAAACTGCACACTTCTCGTTTAAAAAATGACGTTTTGAGGCTAGGGCTATTGAGAAAGGGGTGTTTTCTTACGGCTTGTTTTTCTTTTGAATTTATACCTGATCAATTCAGGGAGTAAGAAGGGGAGAAATATAAGATAATTTGCTTGTGTATGCATTTTTTAGGGGGGTGTGCTAAAAATCTTATTTTCGTTGCCCGAAAACGATTTCGAAAAACTGCTGTAAAACAGGTTTTGGCTTGGCTAAATCAATCGACTTTATCGTCTGTAAGCATTGATTTTATTGGCTTTATGTGCTTTTTTGGTTGTGTGTTCTAAATTTTGATTTCCGCTTGGATATTCAGTTGAAACTAAGCTATTTTATCCCTCAATAACAAATGATAGCAACAACACAATTTAAAACAGGCGTATTATGACAAGGGATGAATATTTAATGGATCCAAATAAGTTGGTTCAATTCCTTCAAAAACCAAGCTGCGAGTTCACAAAAGAGGACCTGATAAGATATATAGCAGAGAATGGAATTAAGATGATTAATTTCCGTTACGTTGCTGAGGATGGAAAACTGAAAACCTTAAACTTTATTATTACCGGTAAAAATCATTTGGATAGCATTCTATCTTCCGGCGAGCGTGTTGATGGATCAAGTTTGTTCTCTTATATAGGAGCAGGTTCAAGTGATTTATATGTGATTCCTAGATTTAAAACGGCATTTGTGAATCCGTTTTCTGAAGTTCCATGTTTGGATATTCTTTGTTCGTTTTATACGGCCGAAGGAAAACCAATGGAAAGTGCTCCTGAGTACATTCTAAAAAAGGCACATGATAACTTTAAAAATACTACAGGACTTACTTTTAAGGCAATGGGTGAGCTCGAGTATTATATTAAAAGTTCAAATCATACATTATATCCCGACGTTGATCAAAAAGGATATCACAGTTCTCAACCTTTTACCAAATGGGAAGGTTTAAGACGTGAAGCAATGGTTTTAATTGCTCAATGCGGAGGGAAAATAAAATACGGACACTCAGAGGTTGGGAATTTCTCATCTGGTGATGATGGTTATGAGCAGCATGAAATTGAATTTTTGCCGGTTGAGGCAGAGGATGCCGTTGATCAGTTGGTTGTTGCAAAATGGATTGTGAGAATGTTGGCTGCTCGTGAGAAAGCATTGGTGAGCTGGGCTCCAAAAATTACCGTTGGTAAGGCTGGCAGTGGGTTGCATATTCATATGTTGGTTGAGAAAGATGGCAAAAATATCTGTATCGAAAATGGAAAGCTGAGTGATACCGCTAAGAGAATGATTGCTGGTATTTTGAAGTTGTCAGGAGCATTAACGGCTTTTGGAAATACGATTCCGACTTCTTATTTGCGTTTGGTTCCACATCAGGAGGCTCCGACTTACGTTTGTTGGGGAGACCGTAATCGCTCTGTTTTGGTGCGGGTTCCTCTTGGTTGGGTAGGTACCACAGATATGATTAAGAGTGTGAATCCATTCGAGCCGGCTGATGCAAGAGATTTTTCAAGCAAGCAAACTTTTGAGTTTAGAGTTCCGGATGGTTCTGCAGATATATATTCATTGATGGCTGGTTTGATTGTAGCAGGTCAATACGGATTGAAGATGGAAGATGGCTTGCAGGTAGCTAATGAATTGTATGCAGATGTAGATATTTTTGCACCGCATTATAAAGAAAAATTAGATGGTTTGAAGCAATTGCCAACTTGCTGTTGGGAGAGTGCAGATTGTTTGCTTGAGCAAAGAGAGATTTTTGAGCAAAACGGTATTTTTCCAAAAGGAAGACTTGATGCCGTTGTGAAAAAACTTAAGTTATATGAAGATAATGGGTTAAATGACCGTATTCTGGGTAATGTCGATAAGATTATGGCGATTGTAAATGATTACATTCATTGCATGTAATTTTATTGGATTTCGTGAAAACATCTGCCAAAATGTAGTTTTCACTTTAATATTCGAAAGAAGATTAGGTTTTTAAATGGGGTAGTCCCGCAGCGAATGCTGCGGGACTTTTTTATGGTGTTCTTTATTCTTTATATGCAAATGAATAGGATTCATCGTGTTGTGATATATCCAAACCTTTGGCTTCAGAGTATTCCGAAACTCTAAGTGTAACAAATCTGTTTGTTATCCAATATAGGATGTAGGATCCTCCGAAAGTAAAGACTCCAACAATTACCAATGCAATGATGTGCATTAAAAAAGTTTTGACTTCTCCATGTATTAGTCCAACATCATGAGCAAATACAGCGGTTAAAATCATTCCCGTGATTCCTCCCATTCCGTGTGCCGGAAATACATCAAGGGTATCATCCAGAGATGTTTTGCCTTGTAAGGTGATTGCGTAATTGCTTACGATAGATGCTATTACACCAATAGTAATGGATGCTCCGACAGTTACAAATCCTGCGGCAGGAGTAATGGCTACAAGTCCAACAACCAAACCAATTGCAGCTCCTAATCCTGATGGCTTGTGTCCTCGGGCACCATCAAGAAAAATCCAGGTCAGCATGGCTGCTGCCGATGCTGTATTTGTATTTAGTAAGGCTAATACTGCTGTAGATGAGGCTTCCAGGGCTGATCCTGCATTGAATCCAAACCAACCGAACCAAAGCATTCCTGCACCAAGAAGCACGAATGGAATGTTGGAACGTTTCTCGTTGTACTTCGATTTTGTTCTTTTTCCGAGAAACATGGCTCCTGCAAGTGCTGCGAATCCTGCAGACATATGAACAACAGTACCTCCTGCAAAATCCAATACTCCCATGTTGCGAAGAAATCCGTTTGGATGCCAGGTCCAGTGTGCAAGCGGAGCATATATAAATATCGTGAAAAGGCTTATGAAAATCATATATGCTCTAAATCTTACCCTTCCAGCAAAAGATCCTGTGATTAAAGCGGGTGTGATAATTGCAAATTTTAACTGGAAAAGTGCAAAAAGAGCAAATGGAATGGTTGGCGACATTTCTGGGTGGGTGTAGCCTCCTACATTCTTAAACATTAGGAAAGTTAGTGGGTTTCCAACCAATCCAAAGCCTTCCGGACCAATGCTGTCTCCAAAAGCCAAGCTGAATCCAATAACAACCCATATCATACTTACAATTCCCATTGCAACAAAACTTTGAAGAATTGTTGATATGATGTTTCTGGGATCCACCATGCCACCATAAAAAAATGCAAGTCCGGGAGTCATAAGAAGAACCAGGGCGGTTGAAGTTAGCATCCATGCTACATCGCCCGAAACAATATTTGGATCATCAACTCCCAATTTAACACTAGGGACAAATACTCCGACAATAGCCACTACAATAAGCAGCAATAAGGCATAAAGCCATTTTTTACTGTTTTTCATCACAATAATGATTTATAAAATGTACAAAATCCGGTTGGTGTGATTATGGATTGTAGTCCGTCAAATATTACGCTTGGCTGGTAAAAATAGTATAAAATATAAATATAACCTAATTGAATTTGGGGTGTGTTAATTTTATACGATTGTATTTTTGTAATGCACCCCTTATTTTTAAGCCTAGGTCTTTTTTTTATTTGCTTTTAAATATTGAAAAGGATTTGGCTTCGGGTTGGAATTAGGATGAGTTATCCTGTAAAAAGAAAGAGGCTGTCTCAAATGAGATAGTCTCTTTTTCGTTTTATAGTTTTTTATATTTATCACTGATTTCTTATTTTAGAGATATGAA
>JAFGYE010000059.1 GCA_016936255.1 Marinifilaceae bacterium
CTGCCCGTCCATACTGATTGGCTCCAGGTTCAGGCAATTCATTTTCGATGGCTTTAAGTTCTGTTTCCAAATACTCAAACAAATCCTCACTTGAAGCTTGTTCCGGAAAAAAGAAAGAACCTATGGGATCAGCTTCAGTAACAAACGGAGCTGTTCCAAACATATCTAACATATGCCAATAGGACAATGCTCTTAATACTCTTGCTTCAAGCAAATATCCAGTATATTTTGGATTATCTCCAATTTGCTGGATAAGCTTGTTGCAGTATGAAACGCCCAAATTTATTCGACTGTAAATTGCGGTAATAAATTCATTTTGTGCATTCCAATCCATATCATGCAAATCTGGTAGGTTTCCATCATTCCACGCACAAATAGCCTCATCTGTTGTTAATTCCTGCATGTTAAAAAGCAACCTCAGATAAGATGAGAAATTAACATCTAATCTACTGATGTCTCTATCACTTCCCGTTTGCCCTCCAAGGATTAAATTGGCATAACACTTCGCCATTAATTGCTTGAAATCCTCATCGCTGCTTATTTCAATTTGAATGTCTTTATCCAATGGCACTGTATTCAAATCATCGGTACAAGATGTCACAAAAAAAGTGAATAGATATAATCCGATTATATATATTGATTTTAAATATTTCTTATTCATTTTTCCAAAATTTAAGATTAAAACTTCATGTTAACACCAAACAAAAATGTTCTTGGTCTTGGATAAACATTGTTATCAATCCCATTGGTAATTTCAGGATCAAGTCCATCGTAACCAGTAATCGTAAATACATTTTGAATACTGGAATACAATCTTAGGTCAACATCTTCTTTAAACATTTTTAATTTCTTAAAGCTGTACCCAAGTGATATATTATCCATTTTAAAGAAGCTTCCATCCTCCACAAAAAAATCTGAAAATTGCTGCGCATTTTCGAATTGTGTATGCTTAATCGATGAAGGCAAATTGGTTAAATAATCGTTAACTACCATTTCCTGATAACGCGCACCCAAAGCATTATTGTTATAAACATCGTTACCAAAACTTGCCCGGCCATTGAAGCTGAAATCCCAGTTTTTATAATTTATGCTTGATGAAATTCCCATGAAAACTTCAGGATCCGGACTTCCACCAAAGTATCGGTCACTTGTATTAATTTCTCCATCATTATTCAAATCAACATAGTCACCCTCAATTGGTTTACCCGCTTGATCGTAATTTTGTTTATAGACAAAAAAAGTATTAAGGGCTTGACCAACTGAGTGGATCTGAATATTATTCCCAACACCAACACCACTAATTCCACCAGTCTCAACGCCTCTATAATTTGGATCATCGTAGTTAGTAAGCTTGGTTATTTCATTCTTGTTGTATGTGATATTAAAGCCTAAATCCCAACTAAAATTTTCTTTAGCCACAAGCAATGTGTTGATGGAAAACTCAACACCTCTATTTTCTAATGCTCCAACATTTGTTGTCAATAAATCTGTAAAATTGGTTCCTGTTGGAACGGGAATGGTATTAATTAAATCTTCGGTTTCCTTAAAATAAACATCAAGACTACCATAAACACGATTATTAAAGAATCCATAATCCAATCCAAAATTGTAAGTTGTAGTTTCCTCCCACTTTAACGCCTCATCATATCCATTGGGACGCAGTGTATAAACGAATTCTGATCCAAACTGATATTGTCTGAATTCATCACTTTTGGTATAAATTCCCATATATGGATAATCATTACCAGATAAAGATTGCTGTCCTGTAACTCCATATCCCAGCCGCATATTTAAACTACTTACCAGATTAGAGTTTTTGAGAAAATTTTCATTTTTGATTTTCCATGCAAAAGCCAGTGATGGAAAAGTTCCCCATCTTTCATCTTTATGAAAGCGGCTTGAACCATCTCGACGAACTGTTAGAGTGAGCAAGTACTTTTCTTTGAAAGTATAGTTTAAACGACCAAAAAACGATACTAAATAATTTTCTGTCTCATCAGCACTAAAAGAGGGATCTGTTACATTTCTTCGTATTACAGTTTGATCTGATTTACTCTTGAAATGCTGCCACTCATACCCTGCCATAGCATCAATTCTACTATCAATACTTTTAAATTCCTTGTTGTAATTCAAATAGAAATCAAAAAGTTCATTTTTAAGATCATGATTGTATGTCCTAATCAATTCCGAATTATCGTTGGATGCGAAAGCAGCCTTATCATCAACAATATCTTTCCCATCACTTTTGGTATAATCAATACCTGTCACCATATTAATACTTAACTCCGGTAAGCCATGCACTTTATAATCTAATTTAAAATCACCGATAATTCGATTAACATCTGATTTATCACGCGCTTGCTCAAGCATAGAAACAGGATTATTCGTTCCATTAATATTCTTGGTTCCATTAAGCATCCATGTATAGTATCCTCCGAACTGATCGAATTCGGGAGCAGAACTTCTAACTGGCTGGGTTGGATCGAAACGAATTGCGGCCCCAATTGCACCTGAATCTGCAAATCGATTATCAATATCCATTCCCTTTAAGCCGATATTCAACTTTAAATGATTATCAAATAAACTTGGATTCATGTTAAAAGTATAGGTCTTTCTTTTCATCCCGGAAGTTTTAAGAACACCTTCCTGATCGGTGTATCCTATAGAAGCTCTTACAGGAATATCTTTTACAGATCCTGCAATACTGAGATTGTGGTCTTGACTGAAACTATTTTGATAGATTTCATCCTGCCAATTGGTATCCTCACCTCCCAAACGATTGCGTATTGCTTTATCAACATCGGAATCAGAAGCGTGTCTGCTATTAATGATATCTCTGAATTCGTCTCCATTTAACAGATCAAACGTTTTCACAACTTCACCAATAGAAAACCTTGAGCCATAATCTACACTTAACTTTTGCCCTTTTTTAGCTTTTTTAGTATTGATAATAATTACACCATTTGATGCTCTTGAACCGTAAATTGCAGTCGATGAAGCATCTTTAAGAACAGAAAATGATGCAATATCACTTGGATTTATAGAGCTCAGAATGTTACTCATCCCTGAAATACTTCTATTGTCAATAGGTACTCCATCTATCACAATAAGTGGATCATTACTCGCAGACATTGAAGAACCACCTCTAATTCGGATTCTAACATCTGATCCTGGCTGTCCTCCTGCGCTAACAAGATTAACTCCAGCAACTTTTCCCATTATTAAATCTTGTGGTGAACTTGTAGTTCCCTGATTAAAATCCTTCTCTCCCAATGCCACAACAGAGCCTGTTGCATCCTCCTTTTTTATCTGACCATAACCAATGACAACAACTTCCTCCATTCCCAAATTATCCTGCTCCAAAACAATTTCAAGAGAAGAAAGTTCTCCAACCGAAACTTCTTGTGTTTTCATTCCTACAAATGAAAAAAGCAGAATAATATTATCGCCTTTAACATCAAGATTAAAATTACCATCTACATCGGTAATAACTCCTCTTGTTGTTCCCTTTACAACTACCGAAACTCCAGGCAAAGGAAATCCATCCTTATCGGTTACAGATCCATTTAGAATTTTCTTTTCCTGAACATTGCTTTCCCGAAGTATTTGCTCAGGTGCCGTTGACAATACAATAGTACTGTCCTGAATATTATACTTTAAACCTCTTCCTTTAATGCATTCTTCAAGCACCTCTTCAAGAGTAGCATTTTTCATCTCAATGCTCAGGTTCTCCTTACTATTGATTTCCTCAGCATTGTACAGAAAATTAAATCCGCTTAATTTTCTCACCTCTCGAAAGACCTCGGACAAAGACACATCTTCAAAATCCACATCCATGCGAACATTCTGAGCACTTACACTTGCCGTAAGTTGAAACACACTTAATAGCATGAATAAACAGGTCAACTTCATAATTAGTAGAATTTTTCTCCACCTTCCGGAAAGAAAGGTTTTCATTCTCCATGATTTTTTCATAGTTTTGATTCGTTAAATGATACATTTAATACATTCCTGCATGAATCCTAATCATGACAGGAAAATTGATTTAGGATCGGAAAATGTTAGCGCATTTTCCGATTTTTATTTTAGTCCTTTTTTTACGTAAATCACATTCCCTTCAACAGTAAAATCAATATCTTCAGTTAGCTTTAAAATTTTCAATACTGAAGAGAAATCTTCATACTTTTTTATTTCACCTGTAAAACTAATGTTCCTTAATTCTTCATTCTCATAAACAATTCCACAGCCATACCAACGTTCCAGCTTTCTCATGAAAACTCCAAGTTTTTCATTTTCAAAAATAAACAAACCATCTTTCCATGCCGCATAAATGGAAGCATCCACAAATTTAACTTCTGATTTTTTCGATTCTTTGTTAAAGGAGAATTGCTGATTAGGAATTAAAATATTTTTCTGTTCACATCCGTTGATATTTTTGGACGTCACTTGCACTTTCCCTTCCAATAGTGTCGTTTCAACCAAATCTTCATCTCCATATGACATGATATTGAATTTGGTTCCTAATACTCTAATTTCCATTCCGTTTTCCAAAACAATGTAAAAAGGCTTTGTCTCATTTTTCGCCACCTCAAAATATGCCTCTCCCAACAAGTACACTTTACGTATATTTTTTGAAAATCGTACTGGATACCGAAGGGAAGAAGAAGAATTCAGCCAAACTTTTGTCCCATCACTCAAGGTAGTTGAATATTCACCTTTTAACGGAGTGAGTAATGTATTGAATTTTTCAATTAAATTTTGTTCTTGATTATTCTCATTCAATTGACTGTAAATAAGATTACTATTGACATTCTTAGCAACAACCTCATTCTCAAACTGAATGGATTTATTTTTTTGAGCACCCAAATCAACACTGGATCCGTCTGCAAGCATTAAAACTGCTTTCGGGCTACCTGGTTCGATTAGGGTTTCCTGTACAAGTAAACTTTGGTTATAAGTGGAACTTACAAACCAAACAGCTGCAATTGGCAGAAAAATTACGGCTGCATATTTTAAGAAATTCATAACTAAGCGACGGGTTTTCGCAGAATCAATCTTTTCATTTACCTTTTGTAGAGCTGAATTAGTTCTTACGCTTTTTCTTTTTGAGATTTGTTCTGCTAAATCTTCATCCGATAATAAATTATTCGCGAACAATTCATTTTTATTATCGCTTTCTAACCAAGTACTCAACTCAATCTCCTCCACAGGTGATAAACTTTCAATTCTTTGCTTGAAAAGTAATTCACCAACCCTAAACTCCTTACTAAATTTTTCCATTTTTTCCCTATTACTAAATATATAACACGAAAAACGAATGGAAGGGGGAGTAGAAAATGATATTAAAAAAAAGAATTTTTCTAAGTTTGTCTGAATAAGCCAAACAATGAAGAATTAATTCAACATCATCGCAAAAACGAAAACTTCAAAACCTCTTCTTAATGTTTTGTAAGCAAGCTTCTTGTGGCTTTTAACAGTACTTATTTCGATATCTAATTCTTCCGATATCTCCGATTGATTTAACCCCCTCATACTCAAACTTAAAACTTCTTGAGTTCGCGGAGGTAAAGTTTTTATAAGTTGGTATAACTGAGAATAATACTCCTCTTCTATAATTTTTTCCAGAAAAAAATCTTCAGATAAAAGTTGTTTGTATTCTTCATCTGCCAGTAAAAATATTTTTTTTGAATCACGAATATGATTGAGACACTTGTTTCGAATAACAACATGCAAAAAGCCTTTCATGGCACTAATAGATTCAATGGATTTTCTTTTTTCCCAAAGTTTTATAAAGGATTCTTGCACAAAATCCTCTATTAAATCTTGATTTGAAATATAATTTGAAGCAAACGAACAAAGCCCTGAATAATACTTTTTAAATAGCTGATTAAAAACTATTCTATTTCCATCATTCAGATTATGTATTAATTCAAGCTCCTTCATATCGGGGTTGAATATCTAAAAAATCGGTTTAAAAACCAATTTTAATATTTTCAAATGCCATTAAAAATTCTTCTTTACTCACTTAAGTATACTGTTTTCAATAAAAAAAGCCATTATATATATACATAACGGCTTATTGACAACAAAACTACAACAAATCACAAGCATCTGCAGGCATCCAATGTTTATCTTTCCCATCCCATTTTACGTTGCAGCCAATTGGGTTGGTTACCGGAACAGAAATTTCTTTTCCAGCCAAATATTCATCTATAGCTCTCTCCAAATCTCTGGAAGTAACTTTGGACGTATCTTTGGGATTATCGACTGCTCTGCCTGTATAAATTAATTTGCGTGCTTCGTTAAACAAATAAAAATGGGGTGTTCTCAATGCACCGTATGCCATTGCCACCTCTTGTGTTTCATCGTACAAATAAACCCATGGAAAATCATTCTCTTCCATTCGAGTTACCATATGATCGTAATCATCTTCCTCATAAGTATTTGCAGAATTAGAATTAATCCCCACAAATTCGACTCCATTCGGAATGTATTTGTCTGCTATCACTCTGGTATCTTCATCGGAACCGATCACATACGGACAATGATTACAAGTAAAAAAAACAACTAAAAGTTTAGATGATTTAAAATCGTTTAATTTATATCGAATTCCATCAGTAGCTATCAGATCAAAATCAGGAGCTTTATCATTAATTTGCAAGGTAAATGCCATTTTAAATATTTTATTTATTGAACACTCCTTTAAATTTACTTATTATTTTGAGAAAATCTAAATTAATTTCAAGCTATTCTATTGTTAATTTCTGCTCCTAAACCTCAAAAAATAAATAGCAATTAACACATAATTAATAACCAGTTTATACTTCTCCAATTTCTCTTTTGTAAACTTGCTCTTGTTAAGGACGAATACAAATTCAGCCACAAATAAAAGAATCCCTCAGAAACAGATCATCGGATTTGCAACCTAGTCGATACAATTTTCCTTTCACTCCGATGCTTCTGTTTCTTTTTCCATTTACTCTTCTGCAAAATCAGAATAAATCAGGTACTTCGCTCGAATTGCCATAAAATCTTTTCGATCCTTTTCCCAACTGGCTCTAATTTGTTCTTCCGATAAGGAGTTTTCAATTTGTATTCTCAGATTTGCAGTTCCAGCAAGATTTTCAAAAAAAGAATTGAAAAAATCAGGCTTCGCTTTCAATTCACAATAAGCATTTAATAAAAAAGACAAATCCAACTTTTTCTTCTTTCGGAAATCATCCGCATTAATTTTTCTTAAATCGTAAGCAACACATTTCTCACCTTCAAACTTTGGATATTTACTTGCTCCCGGAATACTTCTTGGTGTGAACTCAAAATCGCCATGAGAAAAAGACGGATGCCCGTAAACTTGAAAAGGATGATCAGTACCACGACCAGCACTTACAACGGTACCTTCAAAAAAACACAGGGATGGATATAAAATAACCGACAAATGATTTGGCAAATTGGGTGAAGGCTTTACCGGAAGCAGATATGAATTATCCCGATTCCAATTTTTAAACGGAATCACAATTAATTCGCATTGCTCCTTATTGTCCAGCCATTTTTCCCCATTAATCATTTGGGCATATTCACCTATAGACATGCCATAAACCACAGGCACCGGATGCATTCCAACAAAGGAACTGTATTTCATTTCCAGAACAGGCCCATCTATATAATGGCCGTTGGGATTTGGACGATCGAGAACAATTACCTTTTTTCCCTGCTCGGCGCAAGCTTCCATCACATAATGAAGTGTAGATATGTATGTGTAAAAGCGAACACCAACATCCTGAATATCAAAAACCACAACATCAACATCATTCAAATCAACAACGGAAGGTTTATAATGCTTTCCGTATAATGAAACAATTGGCAATCCTGTTTTTACATCTATGCCATTGGTAATTTTTTCGCCGGCATCAGCATTTCCTCTAAAGCCATGTTCGGGACTAAAGATTCGGGTAATGTATATGTCTTTTGCCAGCAATACATCAACCAAATGTTCACCATTCACCAATGAGGATTGATTGGCAACTACTGCCACTTTTTTCTCTTTAAGAAGAGGTATGTATTCTGTGAAATTTTCGGCTCCGGTTATTAACGAATCTAATCGTTTTTGTGCACAAGATGTTATGCTTACCACAAACAAAAAGCATGTACTCAGTACCCAATAAGGTATCAATTGTTTTATTTTTCTCATTTAACTAATTTTTCACATCTGTAAACCCGAAATTACTACTTTTGTATTAATCTTTAAAAAGAACCTCAATTTGAATCTAGAACTTTTTATAGCCAAGAAAATTACCATCAGCAAAAAAGGCGATGGTAATATATCTCATCCTATTATTAGTATTGCCAAAATAAGCATCGCTCTTGGTATTTCGGTAATGATATTGGCTGTAGCTATTGTTACTGGTTTCAAATCTGAAATTACCAATAAGGTTATTGGGTTTGGTTCTCATATCCAAATTGCAAATTACGATAACAACTCGTCGTTTGAAACTCTCCCCATCGAAAAAAATGCAATCTCCGTAAGCAGCATTGAAAAAATACCCGGAGTTTTGCACGTACAATCCTTTGCAACTAAACCGGGTATTCTTAAAACAAAATCGGATATACAAGGAATTGTTTTAAACGGAATAGGTAAAGATTACGATTGGAGTTTTTTTAAAAACCATTTGGTGGAAGGGAAAACCATTCAACTCACCGACAGCACCAAAAGTAACGATATTTTGATTTCGGAAAAACTCTCGAAACTTCTTCAATTGAAAGTAGGTGACAAATTATCGGTTTATTTTATACAGCAACCTCCCAGAGTAAGAAGCTTTACCCTTGCCGGAATATACAATACCGGAATGGAAGAATTCGATAAACTATTCCTTATTTGCGACATACAACACATTCAGAAACTAAACGACTGGAATAATAATCTGGTTAGCGGCTACGAAATATTTATTGATGATTTTGACGATTTAGATCTTATTGAACAACAGATAAAAGGCATTACAGCAGCATCATTTACCGATGATGGCGCCGGATTAAAAGTTAGGAGCATTGTTCGTAAATACCCGCAAATATTTAGCTGGTTAGACATGCTTGATATGAACGTATGGATCATTTTAAGCTTAATGATACTTGTTGCCGGCTTTAATATGGTTTCGGGTCTTTTAATCATTATTCTGGAAAAGACCAATATGATTGGAATTTTAAAAGCACTGGGAACAGAAAACTGGTCGATTCGTAAAATATTTCTTTACCAGTCTGCCATGCTTATCGGACAAGGATTATTATGGGGTAATATTATTGGAATCTCTGTGTGTTTACTGCAATACTTTTTTGAAATCATTCCTTTAGATCCAACCAACTATTATGTAGATACCGTACCAATCAATCTTAAAATCACTCACATTATTCTTCTGAATATTGGCAGTTTAATTGTTACAGTTTCGATGTTGCTTGTTCCCTCCTATTTAATTACAAAAATAACTCCTGCAAAGGCGATTAAATTTGATTAACAAATCGCTTCTTCACGTAGCTAAAATGCTTTGAATTGTTAAAAAAGTTAAGAATTGTTATAACTTTTATCTTCTTCCTTTTTGTATAATATCTTTGCCCCACACTAATTTTTTTGAATTTATTCTAAATAGAATAAAACGAACTGATATGATCCGACGTGATTTTATAAAAACCAACGGACTGGTATGCCTGTCTGCTATTTTGGGGGTATTCCCAGGATGCAGTCTGCCTTATGAATACAGTCCATATGATAATAAAGTTGAGAGTAAATTCAGAGATTTAACTTCTAAAAATCTGGATAAAATAAAAATTACCGACACTGATAATAATGAAACTTTCAAATTCGCTTTTATCACAGACACTCACACATTTTATGATGAATTTGAGGATGCTGTTGCTGCTCTAAATGCAAGAGATGATATTGATTTCGTAATACATGGTGGTGATTTAACCTTAAGTGCTCTTCACAAAGAATTTACATGGTTTAACGAAATAATATCCAGGCTGAACGTTCCTTTTTTTACAGTAATCGGGAATCACGACTACTTATCAAATGGCGAAAGATTATACCATACCTCCTTTGGTGAAAACAATTACACATTTACTTACAAAGGCTGCAAATTTGTAATGTTTGATAATATTGTATGGGAACGGAAAAACACAAATCCTGATTTTGATTGGTTCAATGAGAATTTAAAGAATGACGGCAGTGCCAATCTGGTGATTCCGGTTTCACACATTCCACCTTATGCGGATCAGTATGACGGAGAAGATTCAATGCTAAATCAAATTCTGGAAAATAACAACATTAAACTCTCCATACATGGCCATACTCACAGCTTTTATCATGGCAAAAAATATGGCAAAACAGATTTTCTGGTTGGAGGTGATATTGCCGATAATCACTATCAGGTAATTACTATTGATAATGGCAATTATTCAATTGAAAACATCGCATTTTAATGAAAAAACATATTTTACCCATTTTAGCGTGCATCTGCTGTTTTAGCCTATCAGCCTTTGGAAGTACTCTTTACGAAGATCAAACTGATACTATAAAAAGAAAGTGGTATTTACCTCGTGATGCAAAAATTCAATACGCAGGTAATATTGGCTTTCTTTCTGCCGGAATTACCTACCATCTTGCAAAAGACTGGTATCGTCTTTCTTTAATGTATGGAAGTACATCTATGCATTCTCATGTTCATACTCTAAATACGGTTGCTTTTAAGAACACATTTCTTATTAAGCAATTTCACATTGGTGATTTTGTGGTTGCTCCAACAGCAGGCTTAAGTATCAATTTTGGTTCAACCCACAATACCTACCGAAATTTGCCCAACTACTTCCCCAATGATTATTATTTTCAGAATAAAATACATTTTGCTCCTTTTGTCGGAGCTATGGTTTACCACCCTCTTCCTTATAAAATAATTAAAGGAATTGATTTTTATACCGAAATAGGTACAGTAGACAATTACCTTTTAGAAAGCATAAGAACAGACTATATTAAGTTTTATGACATATGGAATCTGGCTTTAGGCATTTCCATTCATTTTTAAATATCATTCCCAACTCACAACAGCCAGTCGTTTTTTACCATCCAATTTAACACTTAATGGTTTTTTAAACTGAACGTGACGAACGGCGCCATACTCCCCAACTAATTTCTGCTTTTTAAGTGTTTGATAATCAATAAAAGATGTTTCAGAATGGTGGTGAATGGAGCTGTAGCCAATATTCATTGAGGTTACATTGTGAAAAAAGTGAGATCCGGATGATGCCTCCAAAGGATAGTCGTCGAAGCTGGTCTCAACAATTAATTTCGAGAAAGAGATGTCGTTCCATTTTACGGGAATTCCAATCCATCGGTCGCGGGTGCCCCAACGCCCTGGACCAATCAATACAAAACGTTTGTTTTTTTCTCTCATTTCATGATTAATTTTTGAGATGGTATCCGCAATCTCAAGAGTCAAATCTTTTTTGAATAATTCGGGCACAACATAAACAACATCAACAATATCATCTACCAATCCGTTTCCCATACTCATTTCAGAAATCATCAAAAGCTTGCTTCTGTCAATTTCATTCAAATCAATATGGTAATCATCTATATTACCAACCAAAGGTTTAATCTGCAGAAGATAAAACGAAGCCTTCCCTTCTTTATCTTTCGTTAAATCGACTGCAAACTCTATCTCAATCGGTGAGCCCATTGCTTCTTTTATAATATCCAAAACAAGTTCAATCGTTTTTGCCAGTGGTATGTAGTTATATTTTAAAATATTTGCGAAATTGATGATTCTTGGTCCCATAATATCCAAACCGGGACTAATTGTATCACTCATGGAATTATAAACAGAGGCACAATGCACCAAATTACCATGTTCTTCTGCTTCATCAATATCCAGACGAATTAATCCTGCCGTATCGCCCTCCATAAGATCCAAATCTTTTTTGTTGAGGTCAACAGCATAAAATTCTACCTGCGAGTTTTTAAATTGATCTTTTGCACTGTTATTCTCAATGGTTGGGAAAACAGGAGAAAACCGAAATGCCTTTTCACCATCTACAACATATTTACCCAAACCAACACCTATCACAGCGTACCCTTCTTCAGGTTTCATGTGCCCAAAGGGATAATAATTATACGATTGAGCTACACCCGAAATGTGGGGATAAAAAGTCGATCCATACTGATTGCCCACTACTTCCTGAATGACTACAGCCATTTTTTCTTCATCAATTTTATAATTCATGGCCGAAACATTCAGCCTTGCATCATTGGAAAAAATGGAGGAATAAACCAATTTTACTGCGTCAGTTACCTGCTTAACCCTCGTATTTAAATCGGGATGATTATTAGGCACAAGATAAGTTTGAAAAACCCCTGCTACAGGCTGAAGTAATGAATCTTCAAACAATCCGGAAGATCGGATCGCCAGTGGTTGCTCAAAATTCTTCAGAATGATTCTTATTTTTTGAACCAGACGCTGCGTTAATTCCGCATCCAGAAATACCCTCTGAATTTGTTCAAAATCATCCATATCCTTAATTCGGTCTAAAAGGTTATTTCGATCTAAGAATGATTCGTATTCATCGACACCAATTACTGCAGTCATAGGTGCCTTTATATTTATTCCGGGAACAAACCGGCTCAAATTTAGATTAAAAAGCATGGAGTTAATGAAAGCCAATCCTCGCCCTTTTCCACCTAACGAACCGGTAGATAAGGTGACTATATTGTTGGAATTAAGAGCAAAATCGGCATTAAACTCCACAACCTTTCCCTTATTTTTTTCGTTCCTGTAATTTTGAATTACATTAATTAAATAATCCCGCACATCTTCAGCAGATTTAAAATCGGTGATGTGATAGGGAGCAATCATTTTTGCAACCCGGATTTCTCCCCTAGCCATTAACCATAATGAGAAATGATTTTTCTGAGCATGATAAACCAATGATTCAGCGGGAATATGATACAAATACTCCTCAAATTCTTTTAAAGATTTTGCCGTAGCAATTTCCTTTCCTTCAGCATCCTTATAAACAAAATCGCCAAAACCCAGAAACTGACGAATAAACAAACGAATATCCCCTCTAAGCGTTTCAGAGTTTTTATCGATAAAACTAGCCTTCAGCTTAAAAGCATGGCTGGCATTCGAAACATCAGAAGATTGCAATATAACCGGCATATTCGGATATTCATCTTTAATTTCTTTTACCAAACTAATTCCCGCATCATCTAAAAATATTCCATCTTTTTTAAACTTCACATCCGAAATTAAACACAACAAATACTCCCTAAACCGATAATAAATATTCATTGCCTCTTCGTAATTCGAAGCCAATAATATTTTAGGTCGCGCTCGCAAGCGAAGTATTTTATACTGAGCATCGGTGCTCACATCATCTATTATTCGCTGGGTTTGCGCCAAAACACTCTGATAAAGCATTGGCATATATCTCGAATAATACTTTGCCGAATCTTCAACCAATAAAATTACCCGAGCCAAACCAATCTTAGTGTCATTTTCTACATTTACCTTATCTTCCAAACTCTTAATCATGGCAAAGAAAACCTGCGACTCGCCATTCCACACAAATATTTTATCTACACTTTTTAGTTCAGCCCGTTGTTCTTCAAACATGGCAATATCGGCATCGTTATTCAGCAATAAAAAAATGGATATGTACGGAAATTCCTTTTTAATATGCTCACTTAAAATTATTGGTGTTTTTTTATCCACTCCAACCATTAATATAATCATATCAAAATGCTTGGAATGTAATTGTTCCATGGCTTCTTCCAAATTAGAAACACCTGTAACCCGAGGCATTGATGTTAAGTTAAGCTGATGATATTCGCTGGAAATTTGTTCTGAAAAACGCCCTTCACGCTCAATACAATAAGCATCATACAGGTTCGCAACCAACAATATTTCCTTTACTTTAAATGGCATTAAATCATGATAAATATCCCGATCAGCATTGTTCTTATTCAAAAAATCCTGTAATAATTTTCGATTTGTAACCGGAACATAAGGACCTATTATTTCCTTCTTCTCAGGATCAATTTTCCTTTTCCGACTAAGCAGTTCCTTTCCCGTTTCGCTATTGATATAACCAACAATAATATTCCCAATATTCTCAATCAAGTGCCTTTCTTCTTTCAAAAATGGGCCTTCATCTTGTGCTGGGAATTTTTTTACATAACAAACCTCAATTCTTCCGCTTCGATTATTAATCGTTAAAAATTCCTGTGTTAGTGTCCATTGCGAGAGACGAAATCCGGGGCTGAGGTATTCTTGTCCGTCAAATACAATACGGGCAACCGTAAACTCGGGATATTGCCATGCTTTAGGAAGAATAAAGCAGATTTGCTGTAAAGTATCCTCAATGGATTTTCCTTCCTTGATAATACCTGTGGTTTGATTAATTGCGGAAAGTTCTTTTAACCGCTCTATATTTTCGGCTATAATCTTATTGATTCCCTGCTCTTTACCCGGATTTGATTCCATACATTTTCGGTTTACTTACGTAGATGCATTAAAAATTGTAAAAAGATCGTAGTGATTTGGCTACTGTTTGTAGGCTCTTTTAAATTTAAACAATTTAAGTGAAACCTAAGCCCTTGACCTTGAGGGATTTCTTTTTTACCTTTAAATATGATCGCTGGTATTAGCGGTCACGTTCATTCACACCCAGTATAATTCATGTCTAACTTAAACATTAATTACCATGACAACTATGTTAAAGGCTCCTTCCAGCAAGGAATTTATGGACAAATTAAAAAGTAGAACACCAGGAGAAATTGAATTTCATCAGGCTGTTCACGAAGTGGTGGAGTCATTACTTCCTTTTTTAGAGGAAAACCCAAAGTACAAAACAGCTAAAATTTTGGAGAGGATTTCAGAGCCTGAAAGAATTATAATTTTCAGGGTTCCTTGGGTTGATGACAAAGGGGAAATTCAGGTGAACCGCGGATACCGTATTGAGATGAACAGTGCAATTGGCCCCTACAAAGGTGGATTGCGTTTCCACCCAACGGTAAACCTTGGTATTCTAAAATTTCTTGCATTCGAACAAGTTTTTAAAAACAGCTTAACCACACTCCCAATGGGAGGTGGGAAAGGAGGCTCAGACTTTGATCCGAAACAAAAATCGGATAATGAAGTGATGCGGTTCTGCCAAAGTTTTATGACCGAACTTTGCAAGCACATTGGGCCAAACACTGATGTTCCTGCCGGAGATATAGGTGTTGGAGGCAGAGAAATTGGTTATCTATTTGGTCAATATAAACGAATACGCAATGAATTTACAGGTGTTTTAACCGGTAAAGGTGCCGAATGGGGGGGAAGCCTTATTCGTCCGGAAGCAACAGGATACGGTAATGTATATTTTGCCGAAGAAATGTTAAAGACTAAAAATGACAGTTTAAAAGGAAAGATCGTAACAGTTTCCGGTTCGGGAAATGTTGCTCAGTTTACGGTCGAAAAAGTGAATGAATTAGGCGGTAAAGTAGTCACCTTATCCGATTCTTCAGGCTTTATTCACGATCCGGCTGGAATTGATGGGGAAAAACTCACTTACGTGATGAGACTTAAAAATATTAAACGAGGTAGAATCGAGGAATATGCCAGGAAATACAATGTTGCCTATTATCCAAATGCCAGACCTTGGGGTGTGAAGTGTGATGTTGCTTTACCAAGTGCTACACAAAATGAAATAAATGCTGAAGAAGCGAAAATCTTAATTGATAATGGTTGCATTTGCGTTTCGGAAGGTGCCAATATGCCTTCTACTCCCGAAGCTGTAGATATTTACATTAAAAATGAAATTCTGTATGGTCCCGGCAAAGCGGCCAATGCCGGTGGTGTTGCTGTTTCTGGCTTAGAAATGTCTCAAAACGCGATGCGTTTAAGCTGGACCCGTGAGGAAGTTGACAATCAGCTTCAACGAATCATGAAAGATATACACTCCACATGTGTTAAGTATGGAAAATCTTCCAATGGATTTGTAAATTACGTAAATGGTGCAAATATTGGCGGATTCGTAAAAGTTGCCAATGCGATGATTGCACAGGGTATCGTTTAGGTATTTAATCAAAAAAATAATGGGTTGTTCTTTCCGGACAGCCCTTTTTTATGTCACAATAAACTAAGGGTAACTTATTTTACCCTTTCATAATATCAGGATTTTGTTAATTTTATCCTCTCGAACCAAAATCCAGATTAATGAACCCAACATCCAAAGCCCCGGCAATTAAAAGAGGATGGCTTAGAGCCATTTTAATTCTTCTTCCTTTTATAATATTTACCGGAATTTTTCAGCTTATGGGTACTTTTGTATTGGCTCTTGCGTCGAACAAAGATCTTTTGGAAATACTACAAAATCAGGCAGATAATTCTACTTCCTCATTCTTAGTAATTCAATTTTTTGGAACAATTGGAACGCTGTTGTTGATTTGGCTGTTTACCCGTTTTATCGATCGAAAAAAAATGATTGATCTGGGATTGTCCTTTCAAAATCGAACAAAAGATATCCTTTACGGATTACTGGCAGGTTTTATTATGATGGGAGCAGGCAGTTTGATTCTGTATTTTTCCGGAAATTTAACATTTGAATCCATTACTTTTAATTTAACCGGATTAGCTCAATCTGTAGTATTGTTTATTTTAGTTTCAATTAACGAGGAAGTATTTGTAAGAGGGTATCTTCTTCGAAATTTCATGGATTCCATGAATAAATATATTGCCTTAATTTCATCATCATTGATATTTATGGCTCTTCATCTAATGAATCCTAATGTTTCACTTGTTGGTATTACAAATATTTTCCTTGCAGGATTACTCTTGGGAATTGGCTATATCTTCACTAAAAATCTGTGGTTTCCTTTGGCCCTTCATTTTAGCTGGAATTTTTTTCAGGGACCAATTTTCGGATTCGAAGTTAGCGGAACCAGTTCCTCCTCTCTAATATCACAAAGTATTCAAGGGAATGAAATTCTTACCGGAGGTCAATTTGGTTTGGAAGGATCAATTATTGCGACAATTCTTTGTTCTCTTGGTATTGCATTATTCTGGATGATCTACAAAAAACAAAACATTGTATCAACTGTAAACTAGTTTATCATGAAAACCTTACTTTCATTTTCTTTATTATTTGCACTTTTTGCTTGTTCAACGCAGCCAACTTCAATTTTAAACAAATACTCATCTTCCGATTTAGAACGTATTTTCAAATCAGAAAAAATCAACGGCTGTTTTGCAATTTATGATCTGAAAAATGATGAAAAACTCAGCTTCAATGCAGAACGATTAGATTCTGCATTTCTTCCGGCTTCCACATTCAAAATAATTAATTCGATGATTGCCTTGGAAACCGGGGCAATTAAAGATGAAAAAGAAATTATTAAATGGGATAGCATCGTTCGCGGATATGATAATTGGAATAGGGATCAAAATTTGGAAAGCGGATTAAAATATTCCGCCGTTTGGTTTTATCAGGAACTGGCTCGAAGAATCGGCGAAGAAAGAATGAAACATTGGGTAGAGGTATCAGATTACGGCAATAAAAATATAAACGGAGGAATCGATGTTTTCTGGTTGAGCGGAGACATTAGAATCAGCCCAAACCAACAAATTGATTTTTTACAAAAATTATATTTTAACCAACTTCCATTTTCGCAAAAAAATCAAGAAATTGTGAAAAAAATAATGATTGTTGAACAGACTCCTGATTATACAATCAGAGCGAAAACAGGATGGGCAGCAAGAATAAACAAGCAAATTGGATGGTATGTTGGCTATCTTGAAAAAGGAGAGAATGTATATTTTTTCGCAATTAATATCGATATTAAAAATTCTGATGATGCTCCCAAAAGGAAAATCATAGTTTCCAAAATACTTGATCGTCTTCAATTAACTAAATAAAAAAACTCTCAGCAAATTAAAAAACCATGAAAAATATAGTATTGTTTTTATTTCTTACCGTTTCGGCATCCACATTCGCCTCTTCAGGGCAAGAAACCAATACCTACGAAAAAGATTTGAAATATTTGTTTCAAATAAATGGATCACAAGCCAGCTATCAGGAATCAATTAAAGCGATGATTATTCAGCTCCGAAATCAGGAATCAAATATTCCCAAAGAATATTGGGACAAGGCAGAAGTTGAATTCGTGAATACTTCGGTTAATGATTTGATCAAAATGCTTCTGCCAATTTACCGACAGAACCTTTCTCACGATGATGTATTGGCCATGATTGAGTTTTACGAATCAGTTGCAGGAAAAAGAATCGCTCAAAAATTACCAAAAATCACCACCGAAAGCATGCAGGCCGGAATGTCGTGGGGACAAGCAATTGGAGCAAAAATAAAAGCAGATATTGAAAGTAAAGGCTTTAAAATCAGATTGCCGTTTACCCCCTAGTTTCCAAATCAGAATTCATTAAAACAAGGAGCAAACCTGAATTAAATCATTTCTTAAACAACAGATTATTAGTATTTTTTGGGGTTACTAAAAACTAACCCAATGAATGGTATATTCACACCCAACAAAAACTATCTCCAAACCAAAGAGCAAATCGGTTATATCCCGCGCAAGCAAGCTACCGAGGAAGATTATCGTCGAATTGGTTTCATGTCCGGACTGGAAGTTCACCAGCAACTTGACACAAAGGAAAAATTGTTTTGTCACTGTCCCAGTGGTGTTTTTCACAAAAACGGAGCTTACGATGCAGAGATCATAAGACATATGCGCCCAGCAATGAGCGAACTTGGCGGATATGACGGCACTGCACTAATGGAGTTTAAAACCCGGAAAAACATTATTTATCGTATCAACAACGAAACAGCCTGCACCTACGAAATTGATGATACACCTCCCTTTAGAATTAATCAGGAAGCTCTGGGAATTGCCCTTCGAATCTCACTTTTGTGCAAATTAAATATCGTAGGTGAAGTACATATTACCCGAAAACAATATTTGGATGGAAGTATACCTACAGGCTTTCAGCGAACCGCAATTTTAGGTGTAAACGGACAAATTCAACTAAGCAATAAAAAAGTAAATCTGATACAATTAAGCATCGAAGAAGACTCTTGCCGTGAAATTTCAGACATTGGACATGAGCGATATTATAAGACAGACCGTCTTGGAACACCACTCATAGAAACAGTTACCGCCCCCGAACTAAACACTCCTGATGAATTACGGGAAGCTGCAGAATACATCCGTTTTTTAAACAGAAGCACCGGATTGGTTCGCACGGGAATGGGAGCAGGCCGCGAAGACGTAAATGTTAGTTGCAAAGGCGGATCGAGAGTCGAAATTAAAGGAGTTGCTCACAACAAATGGATTCCGGAACTTTCACACAATGAAGCTTTCAGACAATGGGCTTTGCTAAATATCAGAAAACTATTAATCGAACGGATTCAAAAAGAAAATTGGAGCATTCACACACTGGAGTTAGATTATCACGACTATAATTTCACATATTCCCCTTTAATTGAATGCAAAGAAAAAGAACATCAGATTATTGCTGTTAACCTTCCTGAATTTAAAGGATTACTATCGCATTTTACCCAGCCAGGTCAAAACTTTGCCGATGAAATTGCCCAGCGTTTAAAAGTAATTGCCTGTATCGAACATCCCAATTTATTGCATTCAGAGCAAGACGAAGAATTGCTGTCAAAAGAAGATTTTGGTAAAATACTTACCAGATTAGAATCAAATTCAAATGATGCACAATTAATTATTTGGGGAGCGAAAGAAGATATCCCTACAGCAATCGAAACAATAAAAGAACGTTGTAAAATGGTTTTTGATGGTGTCCCAAACGAAACACGCAAATCGTTGCCCGATGGAACAACAATCTTCGAGAGAGTTCTTCCGGGTGCCGATCGAATGTATCCGGATACAGACTCTGCCCCCATTCCTTTATCGGATGAATACATCAATAATCTTGGTAAAGATTTACCAAATGATATTTGTGAGCGAATTAATCAAATGAATGAATGGGGGGTACCTAAAGATTCCCATCATTTTATTCTCAGTAAAGATCTGTATCCAATTATTAAAGAAATAGCTGACAGATTTCAATTCGACCCTAAAAGCATCTCAATATTTTTTGGCCACACTTATAAAAACATCATTGGAAAATATAGCATCCATCCCGAATTCAATTATCGAAAATTAGTTGGACTATTCAAATTTATTCATGAACAGGAATTACATCCAAACATTGCCCGCTACCTGCTCCCTATCCTCTACCAAAATCCAAGTATGGATTTTGCCTCCATGTTAATCAACTTAAAGTTTAAAAAAAGAAGTCTGGCCGAATTAATAGCCCCAATTGATTTTCTGGAAGAAAAATTTAAAGACTTACATCCATCAGAGCACAATGAGAATGCCAGTCACTGGATCATGGGACAATTGCATCGTCAGGCAATTGGGAATATTGAATTAAGAGAATTAAGAGTAAACATCGACAAACGACTTAACTAATGGAAGATATTTTTCAAGGATATAAAGGGATGGCTCTTGAGACCCTAAAAAAATATAGTGTCCGGGTATGGGGTAAAACACATATTGTTACCACCCGAGGCGAATTCGACGGAACAATTCTACCGAGAGCAGAAAATGATGATGATCAGCACATTGTGCTTAAAATAATAACCGGTTACAACATTGGGATAAATGTTACAACCATAAAAGAAATGAAGGAAACCGGATACAAAAAAGCCAATTATAAAGTTCCCGAAAAAGAATTTCCTTATACAAATGGACAACCAGCTGTAAAGCTGTTTGGAACCGGAGGAACAATCGCATCCCGGTTAGATTATAGAACCGGAGCTGTTATTCCGGCCTTTTCGCCAGGAGAACTTTATGGTTCTGTTCCTGAATTGGCTGATATATGTAATCTATCTACCGAAAAGGTTTTTGCTGTATTCAGTGAAAATATGGGGCCGAAACAATACATTTCATTAGCTATTGCAATTGGCAAAGAGATTGAAAATGGAATTGATGGAATTATCATCGCTCATGGAACAGATACATTGCATCATACTGCGGCCGCATTAACGTATATGGTTCAAAACTCCCCCGTTCCGATTGTTTTAGTAGGCTCTCAGCGATCATCAGATCGACCGTCATCAGATGCCGCTTTAAACTTAATGCACTCAGCAGTGGCTGCCGGGCATGGTGATATTGCAGAAGTAATGGTTTGTATGTTTGGCCCAACTTCAGATGAATACGGATTTTTACATCGGGGAACCAGAGTACGAAAAATGCATTCGAGCTATCGATCCACCTTCCGGACTCTTGGCGATACTCCTTTAGCTACAGTTACCCGAAAAGGAGTTAAACCGATTAAAAAACAGTACAATCACCGACGAAAAGATCGAAACGTAAAAATCCTTCCTTACTTCGAAGAAAAAGTTACTATTCTATACTACTATCCAAATATGCAACCCGATATTATCGATGCCTTAGTTGACTGCGGATACAAAGGAATAATTATTGCAGGTACAGGACTTGGTCATGTTAACAAACCGGTTTACCCAGCCTTAAAAAGAGCAGTTGAAAAAGGAGTTCATATATTCATGACCGTTCAAACTCTTTGGGGTTACACTCACATGTTTGTTTACGATACAGGACGAGATCTACTCTCAATGGGAATTGTTCCTCTTGATAATATGCTGCCCGAAGCCGCCTATATTAAATTGGGTTGGACTCTTGGCCAAACTTCCAACCGACAAGAGGTAATTGACATTATGCAAAAACCCATAAACGACGAAACGACCAAAAGAGAACCTTATAATGGATATCTTCTCTATCAGGGTGGAGTTCCGGAAGTAGAACAATTTGTTAAAAATTTTAGAAAATAGTTTAAACCCCGATCTTTTTCGGGGTTTCTTTTTGCTGATCAAAAAAAGATTAATAATTTTTCCTTACTAGAGGGAAACATTATTCTTATCTTTAAGTACCATTAGAAAAAAGCCTTTATGAGTAATTTAGAAACAATATTTGACCTTGAACAATTTACCAGTATAGTAAACAATGAACTAAATAATGGATTACCTGGTTTCGAGGCTCAAAACCTAATGTCCCCGTCAATTCGGGATCATGCCCTTAAAACAAGTGATCCTAGTATTGCCCGGGATAGCAGTGTATTACTTCTATTTTATCCAAACGATGGTCAAATGTATATTCCCTTCATGAAAAGAACGACAGGAAACAACAGTCATAGTGGCCAAATTAGTTTACCCGGAGGAAAATATGAAGAAAGTGATCCAAACAGAACAATAACTGCAATCCGCGAAACAAATGAAGAGCTTGGTGTCGACTGCAAAAAAATAAAAATATTAGGCTTCTTAACAGAACTTTATATTCCGGTCAGCAATTTTATGGTTTTGCCTGTATTAGGCTACTGCGAAAAAAGACCTGAATTTAAATTGAACAAATTTGAAGTTGAGGAAATAATAGAAATGCCTGTATCTCAATTATTAGGAAAAGAGAACATTAGCGATTTCACCATTAACAAAAATGGATTTGAAATACACGCTCCTTATTTTCAAGCAAAAGAACACAAAATTTGGGGAGCTACTGCCATGATTTTATCCGAATTAAGAGAGATGTTTCTTCGAGCCGGACTAATTCAGTAATACAATGTTTTGGTAATTATTATAACGTTCCAAAATTTTATTCACGTACTGATAAGGCTCCGAACCACGGCAATAACCATATTTTACAACTGGATCATTAAAAAATTCCGGCTTCGATTTATTCAATAAATAATAGTCAACACTTCCCTTCCATTGATCAGGATTTTTACCATTCTTTTCAGCCAAACGTCTTGCATCCAGCACATGTCCTAATCCAACATTATAAGATGCAAGTAAAAATTTCAACTCATCCGTCCTGTCAGACAGAGTCTCATCCAATTTCCCTTTTAAATATTTTAAATGCCTAACTCCGGCATCAACATTCTCAATAGGAGAAGAAAGTGAATCAACATCGTATCTATAAGCTGTTTCGGGCATCAATTGCATTAAACCAAAAGCACCAACCCACGACTGCGCCTTAGGATCGAAATTAGATTCCTGAGAGATCAATGCCGACAGCAATCTCCAATCCCAATCTATTAGCTTCGCCTTTTCCTTAAGTAGATCATCAAAGTCCGAAATCTTACCACTTTTTACCGTAAAGTATTCACTTTGCATCATCTCTTCGATACGGCTGCTCCTAAAATATCGTTGGTAAATTCTTCTGTATTCTTTCGTTTTTTGAAAATCCATTAACCACATATTAACATCATGAGTTAAATGATTCGCTCCTTTTCGCAAGGCCCATGCCAGGTTCTGCGGCAAACTCACATTTGTCTTAAACTCGATACCCGAATAATATGAAGAATTAACCATTGCAACATTTTCATCTGCAATAGTATAATCAATCTCACCACTAGCAACCATAGATATCAGTTCCTCCACCTCCAACATTTCAACGACCACAATATCAACAGGCATTTCCATTTCATTAGAGAGTCTTAGCAAATGCTCTTGAAATGATGATCCTGCTTGTACATGAATTCGCTTACCTCCTAATTCAGACTTGTTTCTAATGAAACCAGTAGAATCATTAATAGGACTTCGCTGAATTAACACCTGTCGTGACTGACTATGCGGAATCGTGAAATTAAAGTTTTCCATGCGATCAGAAGTCACAGTTAAATTCATTCCTAATAGATCTACATCACCTCGTTCTAAGGAGGCAAAAGCAGATACCAAATCATTGTTTACAGTCAACTCCAACTTAACTCCCAGGTGTTTTGCCAAAGCTTCCAGCATTTCATATTGAAACCCCATCGTATGCCCCTTGTATACAAAGTAGTTGGTAGAATTGTAATCTGTAACTACACGTAACTTACCACGAAGCTTTACATGCTTTAACTCCACAACTGGTTTTTCCTCAATTTGCAATCCTACCATCTTACGGTTTTGATTACAAGTCTGAAGAAAGACCATGAAAATCACGGGGATAAATAATTTTAAATATTTGATTCCAGACATAACTTTTTCCTTTCCTAATTAAAAATTAGAAAAAATCAGATTTTCAACCTAGAAATATTTGATTCCAGTTCTTGGTTTTTATAATAAATCCTTAATTGTAAAAAGTCCAGATTAGTCCATATTTTAACATGGCTGGATTGAGAGGGTAGTGTGGAGCAACAAAATAATTTTTACTGCCTATCGACGCATTCATATGCTCATACATAACAAATATACGAGTACGTTTAATTCTAAAATTAAAGTACACATCAACCTTAGGATAATCACCAATTTCTTTCTGATCCTGTAAAAAAAACTGTCCTGTTGATGGCATATAATCAGGAGCAAAAAATGCTGTATTGTAATGCACGGCAAATCCTACTTGAAGCCCCAGTGCGCCTTTAAAAAATGTATTTTTATAATAATTATTACTATAGATTGAAAAAGTTGGTAATGGTAAAATTTTATCCTCAGATCCTTTTTGACCAACTAACTTTTGGTTTAGATAAAAGTTTCCCAATTTGAATCTTTTTTCCAAATATCCGGTCAATACCGTAATTCCTGTACCTGTTTGTTCGGGAATAGCATCCAGTCCAAAATAAGTATAATTATCTATTTGGTTAATTTGCCCACCTATTTTTAAATTCCTTTTCTCATTAAAATATTCAATTCCAAGCTCTAATTCTGTAATCTTATCCAAATTCAAATTCCACTGCTGGTTATTTCCATAATACTTAGAAAGAAAAAAATCAGGTGTTTTAGAATTTAATTTAGCAAGAACAGATACACCATGATGAATTGAATCTTTTTTTCCAATCCATTTTGTTAATTCATACTTCAGCTCAAAATCGTTTTGCTTATATCCTTCGAATACATACTTTCCTGTCGCATTCCAACTTAAGAATGAACCTGCTGAACTAAATAAACTTGCAAGAAGTTGATTGTTATGTATTTTCGTATCATTTTGATGAAAGGAAACTTCATTTACTGCCAACCTGGAGTTATACTTTCCAAAATCACTTATAATTCCAAACCTGGCACCTAAACGAATCCACTTGTTTTTATTTTCATTAAATACAAGCTGAAAGGTATTTCTAAGGTTTGAATATTCAACTTTATCAAACGTATACTTTGAATCAAAAAAGTAATTTGAATAAAAAGAATTATCGATTATCGTTTCCTTGTATCTCCTACTATCCGATTCAAAGGTAAAATTGTAAATGAAATTAATAGGATAAGAATAAGTTGTATCCTTCTCTTGAATAACTTCTCTTTCTTCACCAATACCATAGGAATGATTCATAAAAAAGTTAAAATTGGTCAATTTACTTTTAGCATCATCAAGCCGGACTTTTAAATTTTCCGAATCCTCACTTTTTTCAGTTAAGTCTGTATCTAAAGACAAACCTCCGTTTTCCTCATTACTTAGACTATTTTGATTCAAAACGAAATCTAAACCGTACCTTTCTTTTTTATAAGATGAAAAAAAGCTAAAATCATACAATTTTGTTTTCTGATTTTGATACTGTCCATCACTGGAAATTAAGTTATAACTAACTCCTACATTCCAGTTAGGATTTATATTCTGCGTTTGCAACACTCTCAATAAATTCTCCGCTTGTCCCTTAGGTCCACCTGTTTCATAATAAACACTTGTAAAAGGTGTGGTTGTGTTGTAGAATACTACATCTTCCGGTTTAAGCATGTAGTTTCTATAAGTAGAAAACGATAAGAACTGTTCATTGATATTACGATCTCTATAAATATTAGAAATATATGGAGAACCTAAATTGCCCAAATAAGTATTCGAGATACTATTTCTAAATATTGGATTGTAATTATGTTGAAAACCCAAAACTGTATCCAACTCAACAAACTCTCTTTTTGAAGCAAAATCAGTAAGTTTCCAACTCTTAATAACAGATTTCACACTATTATATCCCAAACTGTCAAGTTCGTTACCTTCCTTTCTTAATTTATCTCTATTTCCAAGTTTATCTCTTTGAGGATCACCAGGACCACCATCATACACTTGGGCATAAGAATTAAGACAAATCAAAATTGTTACAAATAGAAAGAATTGTTTCATAGCCAACAAAGATAAACAAACTGTTATTAAGTTGAATGGATTGATTCAAAATATAGGTTAAAAAACCTTAGAGAGAGTTAAAGAAGAGAATATTTGGGACTGCCCTGAATTGAAATTGATTCTGACTTTAAAAAATTACAATAAAAATTTACACATATAACAAAAAAAGAGTCTCATTCTCATTGGAACAAGACTCTTTTAAAAGTCGGCGTCGACCTACTCTCCCACCTTTCGGCAGTACCATCGGC
>JAFGYE010000008.1 GCA_016936255.1 Marinifilaceae bacterium
ATCTCTAAAATAAGAAATCAGTGATAAATATAAAAAACTATAAAACGAAAAAGAGACTATCTCATTTGAGACAGCCTCTTTTTTTGTGTCCTTTTTTTCTGATAATATGGTTTTAAGTCTGAAAACAATATAATGTCACATTTCTCTTTTCACCCCTAAATCCCCTAAAGGGGACTTGTTTACTACATCCAAACAATAGTTCCACGATCTGTCTGATTAGGAAGAATACAACAATAAATCATTCCTATTACTTAAAGAGAAAAAAAGAATTAATTCACTAAATTCCACTGATATCCTCTCGTGATAAATCCCTTAATAAATAGCCTTTACAGCTTAGTTATTCGTCACAAAACCTATTCGCCGATCACAAGCAATAGTCATTAGTCCCTAATCTTAGATATGAATCCCAAACATTTGAAAAGTACCTGATTGGGGATGTATACTTGTATCGAAAACAAAATGATTTTAATCACGATACAAATGAAAAAGTCGATTTACCTGACAGGATTTTTACTGCTAAGTTTATTTAGCCTAAGTGCTCAGACACTGATTAGTGGAAAAGTACTCGATGAAAACAAACAAGCTTTAATTGGTGCCAATGTTTATATAAAAGGAACAGTTGAAGGAGCCTCAACAGATACTGAAGGTTTCTTCCAATTTGAAAGCACATCGAATGGCAAACAAGTTTTAGTGGTGAGTTGTCTGGGATATCAAACACATGAAAAGATGGATCTAATTACCAATTTAAAAGATCTGATTATTATCATGAAGCAGGAAGAACTTGGCCTAGATGAGATTGTAGTTACTGCAAGCACATTTAGTATTGGGAAAAGCCGTACGGTGAAAAAAATGAATGCTCTTGATGTGGTTTTGACAGGGAGTTCGAATGGTGACATTTACGGAGCCCTGCAAACTCTTCCGGGAACTCAAAAAGTAGGTGAAGATGGTAAACTTTATGTTCGCGGAGGAGAAACCCGGGAAAGTCAGACTTTTATTGATGGAATGCATGTTTTGTTTCCATATACCTCAACAGCGCAGAACACTCCTGTACGGTCGAGATTTTCTCCCTTCCTGTTCAAAGGTATCAACTTATCGTTAGGAGGATATGACTCTGAATATGGTCAGGCTTTGTCATCCGTTTTGCCTATGGAAACAAAAGATGTAGCCTCAAGTACAAAATTTGGCGTAAATGCATCGCCATTGAGCATTGGTGGTGGTGGTACTTATGCCTGGAAAAAGGCATCTGTTTCGGCCAATGTGAATTACACCAACAAGGGTCTTTACAGCAAAGTATTTCCAGATGACTATCAATGGAAAAAGGATTACAGATCATTAGCCGGTGAAGTGCAGATCAGATCACAATTAGGAAGGAACTCTGTTCATAAATTGTATTTAGGAGTTGACAGAACAGCTTTTATTAGAACCATAACCGATGATCTAAATAATTCCCCAACCCGAAATTTTGACTTAACCCGAGACAATTACTACATCAACTCCACTTTCGTAACCCGAACAAAGAACAATTATCATTTATTTTTTGGGACTGCTTACTCCTACGCATCAAACAAATATAAAAATACAAATTTGGTTGGTGATGCATTTACCGATCACGAAAGTGAACTTCATGCGAAAGCAAAAATTGAAAAAAGCATCTCTAAATTTTATAAACTACACGGAGGCTTAGAAGCTTATTTAAAAAACCACAGCCAAACTTATGAAGACAACTCGTCGGTCCTTTTGATGAATAATGATTTACAACGCAATTTATATGCAGGTTATATAGACAATCAGTTTAAATTGAAAAAATACTTGTACGCAAATGCTTCTGCAAGATTGGAGTATTCTGAACTGCTAAACAGTTGGAATTTAGCTCCCCGACTTTCATTGAACTACATCAATGATGGTTTTCAAGCATCTGCAATTGTTGGAAAATACTTTCAGGAACAGGAAGACGATGTGATGTTCTCAAAAAATAACATTGGAAGACAAGAATCCTGCATGCATTATATTTTAAGCGGTTCATACGAGCTCGGGGGAACCGTTTTAAAAGTGGAATTGTACAAAAAAAGATACGAAGGATTGGGCTTGTTACAAAATGATGTCTATTCCTCATCGGGATATGGAAACAGCAAAGGAATAGACACTTATTTATCCGGGGAAAGCAGTTCTCTGCGAATGAAATACACTTTGGCCTTCTCGTATAACGACTCAAAAAGATTATTTAATGAGTACACTATTGAATCGGCGCCTTTATTTTCAACAAAACACAACGCCAGCATCTCACTAAGGTATTCCATTCCTGCTTTAAAAGCTTATGTTGGCGTAAGCCATTCCTATGCCAGTGGAAGACCTTACAACAACCCAAACAAAGCAGGTTTTATCAATTCAAAAGCTCCTGAATACCATAGTTTGGATTGCAACATGACCTTTCTTTTAAGTAAGAATGTAATTCTATACTCATCAGTCACCAATGTTTTAGGACGCGAAAATGTATATGGATATACTTATTCCAACGCTCCGAATACTGAGGGAATTTACAAGCGTAAACCAATAATAAACTCCAGAAAACAATTCTATTACGTGGGCATTTTTATATCGCTTAAAAGCGACACAGCCTATGATGTATCAAGTTTCTAACTATCTGTAAAAAGCAATTTTAATCATTTAATACTTAAGAATATGAAAAAGTTATGCGCAGCACTCGTTTTATTAATGGTGTTAACTAATCAAACATGGAGCAAAAACAATATTGTTGCCGGGGAAGGTACAAAATCTGAATTCTACCAAATTTTGGGAAGCAGTCTTTCCAAATTAGTAGCAACACAAAATGAAGCAGACATTCTCTCCGTTGTGAATGAAATAAAAAGATTGGAAACCATATTTCCAGAAGAATGGTTGACTAATTATTACATTGCTTTCCTTGATTTGAAGGTATCTTTCTCCACACCAATCGAAAAACAAAAGGTACTGCTAAAAGAGGCATTGCTTAAAATTGAAAGTTTAAAACAAAACAAATCAGCGAATTTATCGGAAGTTTACACCTTGGAAGGCTACTACTACCTGGCATTAATTGCTCAAAACCCAGCTCAAAACGGGCAGGTTTATTACAAAGAAGTTATTTCGGCTTACAGCAAAGCCATAGCTTATAATGGGAAAAACCCAAGGCCGGCTCTTCTGTTGTGTCTTTTCAAAAACAAAATGGCTCAATTTACGGGTGCCGATCAATCTTCTTTTTGTGAGGATTTAAAAAAAATAGAATTGATGTTTTCAGCTTTTACGCCAAAAACCAAATTGGATCCTAACTGGGGAATGCAACAATTAAAAACGGCTCAGAAAAATTGTCCAGGCCAAGAGTAATTTAAACCGATTCGTTCAAACTTAAAGATTGGATGATGGATTAATTTGAATGCATCATCCTTATCACTAGTAAATTATTTTTTGAAATTCCGGAACATATTTTCTCGAAACAGGTATTGTTGGCTCATAATCTTTTAGGTGAATTTTATATCCGTTCGAATTTCCTTTTGCCGTCTTTATCTGATTTAAATTAATAAGAAAAGAGCGGTGACATTGGAAAACAGCATCATTATTTACTTGCTTTTCAATATTGGTAAGAGTGTTCCTAATGCTGGTTGTTTTCACCAATCCATCCTCTAAATAATAAATATGAACGTGGTTCTTAATTGCTTCTAAAAAAAGAAAATTATTTATCCCAATTGTAAAATCCGGCTCTGTTTTGTTTGTGTTTTCAAAAGTGACTGCACTATTCTGCATAGCTTCGGAGCTGCGTCCCTCTTGAATGATCTTGTTCAAATTGTATTTAAGAGTGCTATTGTAACGAATTAAAACGATCCCGGTAATTGGAAAAATACCAATTGCACTTGTTAACGATAATGTGTAAATAAAAGACGATACACCTACCTGAAAGCCATCAACAATTAATGATAAGTAATATAAGTTTGATGCTGAGATTAATATCAAGACAAAAAGTATGTATCCTATTTCTTTAAGGATAGTCCACTTTTTATTGAAAATTAGATGAAGTTGTTTTTTGGCCAAACTATTACTAAAAAGCAGACAGACTAATGTAATCAGCCCAAATCCTAGTGAAGCAATAATTTTATTCTTTTCATAACTATGAAATCCAAAAGGTTGAAAAATATACAGAATCGCACTTACTGCAATTCCTGTAAGAAAAAGGTGTTTTGTATTTAAAATAGAAAATGGATACTTTCTATTAATGATTTGCATCGGCTTAATGTCCATTATTTGTTTCGTATGCGAATTTGTTACCGGACATAAATATAAGAAAATTTACAGTTCCTTTTTCGAGCTAAGATTACAGACTCCCGTCATTCAATTCTCTATCACCTTAAAAAAAATAAGGCATTACAATACCATAATCAAAAGCAGTTAAGCTTTAGCTAAAAATAGTTAAGGAAAGGTTAAAATGTGACGCAGATTATTTATGAAAGAAATGATAAACACAGATAACGAGAGACAAAAAAAAGCTGTCCTAAGAGTAGAACAGCTTTTTAAAAATTTATTGGTCAGAATTATTCATCATTTCTAATTCATAACTCATAATTATTTAGTCCAGTTTTAACACAGCAAGGAAAGCTTTTTGCGGAACTTCCACATTACCGATCTGTTTCATCTTTTTCTTTCCCTTCTTTTGCTTCTCCAAAAGCTTACGCTTACGTGTAATATCACCACCATAACATTTTGCAGTAACATCTTTACGAACAGCCTTTACCGTTTCGCGGGAAATAATTTTGGCTCCGATGGCTCCCTGAATGGCAATATCAAATTGCTGACGGGGAATTAATTCCTTCAATTTCTCACACATGCGCCGGCCAAACGACTGGGCATTATCGAAGTGAATTAAAGTAGACAAAGCATCCACTCCTTCACCATTCAAAAGAATATCCAACTTCACCAATTTGGCTGGCCGGACACCAATCAGAAAATAATCGAAAGAAGCATATCCTTTCGAAATACTTTTTAATTTATCGTAAAAATCGAACACAATCTCTCCCAACGGCATTTCGTAGGTCAACTCTACTCTATCACTGGTCAGGTATTGCTGATTGGTCATTATTCCCCGTTTACTCATGCAAAGATTCATAATAGACCCGGTATATTCCGACTTGGTAATAATTTGTGCTCTGATAAATGGCTCCTCGATAAAATCCAATGAATTGGGATCCGGCATGTCCGACGGATTGTGCATTTCGAATTTATCGCCTTTCTTAGTATGAGCAATATACGAAACGTTGGGAACCGTAGTAATTACGTTCATATCGAATTCACGATCCAAACGCTCCTGAATAATTTCCATGTGCAGCATACCCAAAAATCCGCAACGGAAACCAAAACCAAGCGCCATTGATGATTCCGGCTCAAAAGTAAGAGAAGCATCATTCAGCCTTAATTTTTCCATCGATGCACGTAAATCTTCGTAATCCTCTGAATCGATAGGATAAACCCCGGCAAATACCATTGGTTTTACTTCGGCAAAACCATCGATACCCTCTTTACATGGATTTTCTTTGTGTGTTATGGTATCTCCAACTTTTACTTCGGTTGAAGTTTTAATTCCCGAAATAATATAACCAACATCACCTGTTTTAAGAGATGCTCTTGGCTCTTGGGTTAATCGCAGAACACCAATCTCATCAGCCTGGTATTCTTTTTTTGTATTTACAAATTTAACGGTGTCGCCTTTCTTTATTTCCCCGTTCATCACACGGATATAGGCAACAATTCCCCGAAACGAATTGAATTCCGAATCGAAAATAAGAGCCTGCAAAGGAGCTTCAGGATCGCCGGTAGGTGCAGGCACCCGTGCTACAATTGCCTCCAGTATTTCAGGTACTCCCTCGCCGGTTTTTCCACTTGCCGAAAGAATATCATCCACATCGCAGCCTAACAAATCCACAATCTGATCTTTTACATCCTCGGGATTTGCATTGGGTAAATCTATTTTATTTAAAATCGGAATGATCTCCAAATCGTTCTCAATGGCCAGATACAAATTGGAAATGGTTTGCGCCTGAATTCCCTGAGTTGCATCAACAATCAGCAATGCACCTTCGCAGGCTGCTATCGACCGTGAAACTTCATAAGAAAAATCAACGTGACCAGGAGTGTCAATTAAATTCAATACGTACTTCTCACCATTCAACTCATAATCCATCTGTATGGCATGACTCTTAATGGTAATTCCACGTTCGCGTTCTAAATCCATATCATCCAATACCTGAGCTTGTTTCTCACGATCGGTAATGGTGTGGGTCACGTCCAGCAAGCGGTCGGCCAGGGTGCTTTTCCCATGGTCGATATGGGCTATGATACAAAAATTACGTATGTTCTTCATCTTATCAATAACGAATTAAGAATTATAAATTACGAATTGTCAATTACAAATTACGAACGTTTTTTATCTATTCGTAGTTGGCAATTATTAAATCCCTAACTGAATCCGCAAAGATATTCAAATCCTTGGAATAATAAGAATTTGGTTTGACTGAATAATCATCAACAAATCAATCGATCTCTAACCATCCCACGTCAAACAAAACTCACTAAATATAGCCCTTTCATATACTTCCATTTTTAGATATTGTAAATAAGCAAAAAACATTTCGTTTCAGGTAGGGTATTTTTTTCATTTATCGGTTCACAAGTAAGCGAGCTCATAAAACTTAAATGTAAAATCATAAAAAATTAGAATCATGAAAAAGTTTTCTTTTTTACTAGTAGTAAGTTTAGCAGTTGTATTTTTCTCTTGTGATAAGAGCGAAGATGTAATTGATTTATTAAACGAAGATCAGGTTGAATTGAACAACACGATCAAGACAGTAGTTACTTCGGAAGAGGCAACTGAAAATGTTATGGAATCGGTAGATTATGAAACTGATTTATTCTCATTTGCCCAAGAATCATTTGATGAAGCTACCACTTCTACAAAATGCGCCATTGCAGACCGTTACTGTCAATTCTTCCAACTTTGGAATCGATACAAAACCGATCAATTGCCTGATGTATCAATTGAATTTGGTGAAGTTAGTCGTTTCCCAATGACAATTACCATTAATTATGGCGATTCTACTGTTCTTAACAACGATCGTGTTATTAGTGGTACTATTGTTATTGTGCTAACCGCTGCTCCATGCACTGACGGTGCCGTTCGTGAAATCACCTTAGACTTGGTAATTGATGGTATTGCTATCAACGGCTGGAAACGAATTGAGTACACCGGCGAACAAGGAGTATCAAAAATGTTTGCCTATACCAGTGAATTAACATTCACATTCCCTGATGAAACGACTCTTTTCCGTTCAGAAAACAGAACCAAGGAATGGGTATCAGGATTGGATACAAAATGGGATGTAAGCGATGATAAAATTGAAATCAGAGGTTCAATTACTTGCGTGGATTCGGAGCAAAATGAATATTCAAAAACAATTGATGAAGAAAATCCTTTGGTTCGAATTGGAACCTGCCGGGTAATTGTTAGTGGTTTGGTCATCTTTACCCAAAATCAGGTTGAATTTGCAAGACTTGATTATGGTGACGGAGAATGCGATAACATCGCAACTTACTCATATACCAATGATGCCGGTGAAACAGTAACAGAAGAAATTGAAATTGGCAAACACCTAAGACTTAGGGATAAATAGTAAATTTGAATCAACAAAACTGGTGCAGAGCATTGCTTTCATACTCTGCACCAAATTCACTGAAAAAGCTTATTTTTACCTTAAACCAATCCCCGAGCCTTGACACAGGAAGAATTTAAACTCTTATTTGACAACCATTTCGATTCAATCCGGAACTACATTTACTACCGTTCCCGGGATGAAGAACTGGCCACTGATATTGCGCAAGATAGTTTCATGAAATTGTGGGAGAAAAATCTAGAATTCGATGAGAAACCTTTACGATCATTACTTTACAAAATTGCAGGCGATCTTTTCATCAGTAAATACAGAAGAGAAAAAGTAGCCCAAAAATACCTTGTAAAGTTAGAACCTGCTATTGACAATCACTCACCTGAAGATCAACTGGCATATCAGGAACTTACAACAAAATATGAAACAGCACTGGATGAACTCTCGGAAAAACAACGAACTGTTTTTTTAATGAGCAGAATGGAAGGTTTAAAATATCAGGAAATTGCCGATCGATTAGAATTAAGCGTTAAAGCTGTTGAAAAAAGAATGTCATACGCACTTTCGTATTTAAGAAATGCATTAGGAAGATAAATGAAAAACGACAACCAACATAACGAACTCAAGCCGGACATGGATTTTATCAATTCACTTCCGAAAATCGAAGTCACTTATTCAAAATCCAAAGAGGATGTTTGGAAAGAGCTTTCGAAGAAAATCTCTGCTCCGGTTACTCCTGCTAAGGTGATAAAAATGCAGTGGATGAAATATACCGTTGCTGCTTGTATTTTAATCCTCTTGGGATTCACCGGTTTCATTAATCTTTACACAAAAACAATTCATTGTCCCAAAGGAGAGCACTTAAGTGTAAATCTCCCCGATCAATCAATAGTAGATTTAAACGCTAACTCAAGCATATCCTACAAACCCTACTGGTGGAAATTTTCGAGAAAAGTGAAATTTGAAGGCGAAGCATTCTTTACAATTACAAAAGGAAGCAAATTCGAAATTGCCTCTAACTATGGGAAAACTTATATCTTAGGCACAAGTTTTAATATATATGCCCGCGGAAATCAATACAAAGTAACCTGTTACACCGGAAAAGTTAAAGTCGTTTCGACTCTTACATCCGACAAAATTCTTTTACTGCCAAACGACCACGCCTTCGTTACCAAGAATGGCAAAATAGAGCTTCAGAAATGTAAAAACACCGAGGATAAAATATCATGGCGCAACAATTTATTCCTATTTACTAAAACCCCATTGCAATTGGTTTTCGAAGAAATAGAATTACAGTATGATATTAAAATTGTAGAAAAGGGGAAATTTGATTTAATTTATACCGGGAAGTTTGGCAAAGAAAAATCTGTAGAAACGGCACTTCATAATGTATGCATGCCTCTTGGATTAAAATTTGTAAAAGGACCCAACAACAATTACATCATAACCTCTAATGCCCAATAAGTGAAACGAATCATCATCTTTCTATTATTAGGATTGGTTTTTTCAAATATTTCTGCTCAAAAAATTACAGTTACTGCCAACAAAAAAGCTTTGAGCGAGGTATTGATTGATCTAAGGGATCAATATGATTTTCAACTTTCCTTTAACAATGATTTACTTTCCACGTATATCGTAAATCTCGATAAATCGTTTTCTTCGAAAGATAAAACAATAGACTTTCTGTTGCGAAAACTTCCTCTTAATTACCAAAAATCAAATGAAGTATACTTGATTTTTCCGGAAGAGAAAATTACTCAATATCGAATTTTCGGTCAAATTCTAGACAAGGAAAGCCTTGAGCCACTTCCTTTCTCTCACCTAACCATTAACGATTCGCCAATGGCTACAGATGAGCGGGGAAATTTTTCATTTACATCTGAATTAGACAGTACTTTTCGAATTTTAGCTTCCCATTTGGGATACTTTATTCACGATACTCTTGTGGATCAGGGACCAAACCAAAATATTCTGCTAAGTGCAGCCAGCACCGACTTACCTGAAATAACCGTTACCGATAAAATTGTTCAGACATTTATTAAAATGGGCAATCAAGCAGGAAATTTAAAATTAAATCATAAAATCGCGGGCTTTTTACCTACCAATAACGACAATTCTGTGTTTGAATTGCTTCGGTTACAACCAGGTATTCTTGCTGCAGGCGAACAAAAAAATGACCTGATTATTTGGGGATCTTACGAAGGTGAAAGTCAGGTACTATTTGATAACATCACCCTTTGGGGACTAAAAAATGTTTATGAAGATATTGGTGCAGTGAATCCTTTGGTCGTAAAAAATATTGAAGTTTTAAAAGGTGGTTTTGATGCCCGTTACGGCGATCGGGTTGGAGGAATTGTGCACATTACAGGCAAAAATGGCAGTCGGCTTAAGCCCACTTTAAATCTAACCTTAAATAATATTACGGCAAGTGGCTCCTACGAGCAGCCTATTGGTAAACGCTCCTCTCTGCTATTGGCTTTCCGGCAAACCTATTACAATCTATTTAAAGATGAACAGATAAAGTATGCTTCATCGAACGCAGATCTTCAGGGACAAGGCTTAGGGCAATCTTTAATTCAGGGAAATGATGCCTCCTCTGCTGTTGATTTAGATGTAGCTCCTGATTATAAATTTCATGATCTCAATTTTAAATTTACAAGCAATTGGGAAAACGGAGATAATTTCTCGCTTAGCTTAATGACCGGGCAAGATCGCTACTCATACGATATTACAACAGAATCGTATACAAATGCGAAAAAACACAAATTCGAGGGCAATGATCAATTTGGTGGTTCTGTTAACTACGGAAAAGTATGGAGAAATGGCAACACCAGCTCGCTATCCGTTTCCCGATCTGAATTAAACACCAAAACCAGCGATGTGGTGTCTATCTCGAGAATTCGTACCGACGAAGAGTTTTTCAGAAGAGATGACAAATCAAAAAACAGCATTTTAGAATACAGAGCGACACTTAAAAATTCATTTATTTTTGCGGAAGATCAGAATTTCGAGACTGGAATTAATTACATCAACAATGAAGTTAATTTAAAGGAAGACTCACTAGACATCAATATCCTGCACATAAAATCCAAAGCAGACCGGATTGGCTGCTATTTTCAAAACAATCTGAATATTAGCAGCGGTGTTTCCATAAAAGCAGGGTTTCTGGCCAATTATCCAATCAATCTGAAAAAAGTTTATTGGGAGCCCCGAATCTCTCTTAGTCTAAAACTTTCCGAGAGAGTTGCGATCAATGGAGCCTGGGGTTTGTACAAACAATTCATTACAAAAAGTTCTGTCGTAAGTGAAACCGGAGATTTCCGTTACATTTGGGTCGGTGCCAATGAAAAAGACATTCCCGTGTTGGAATCAGTTCATCATGTTGCCGGAGGATCTTACAACAACAATGGATTTACATTTAGCGTTGAGGGATATTATAAAAAAACAGACGGACATACACGATATTACAAATACCGGCAAGAAGGCAATATATCTTTGGGTAAAAGCAAAAGTTACGGGTTGGATATTTTTGCCAAAAAGGATCTGGGCGATCATACCTTATGGATCTCTTACACCTTAAGCAAAACTCTCGAAAATTTCGATTATTTTAATACCAATGAATATCGCAGAGCACTGCATGATCAGCGCCATGAAATAAAAACAGCAGGCTTACTGGCTTTAAAACCATTTTACATTTCAGCAAATTATATTTACGGATCAGGCTTTCCTATTTATTCAAGCCGAAACAAAATTGTTGCAGAACCAGATTACACCAGACTTGATGCCGCTCTTATCTACAAGTTCTATCCTAAAAAGACAAAATGCGAACTTGGAGTTTTGTTCCATAATATTCTAGACCGCAACAATATCACCTACGAATCGTACGAGAAAATACCATTGGATCAGATCAATTCGATCAGTATCTATACAGAAACAGTACCTACTTCAATACGTCTGTATTTTAAAATCACAATTTAAATGGTAGTTGATTACTCAAAACATTCCATAAAAAAAACCGGACAAGAAGAATCTTGCCGGTTATCACAACTAATATTAAAACATAATCAAAAAGATGGTCTAAATAATAACAAGAAGAATCTAAGAGATCCGATTAAGCATGGAATGTTTCTCAAAAAAGTATAATCACACCTAACTTACTTTTAAACTACTAATTCTAACGGATTGGATCATTCGTAAATATTTACTAACAAGCCAAAAAGAAATCGTTCATTTCCTCACAGAACCATCACAACTTAGTATTCTTCATGTTTGGTTAATAGTTAGATCATTAATAACACAAGGGGGATAGTGTTACCAACTCTCTAAAAAATTGCAATTGAATTAACAACTACAAATGGTTTTCAAAGTACGTTGTCACCAGAAATTTCCTCAAAACTACTCTTTAAAGCAGCCATACGTTTCTGATGAATCGGAGCTTTCGTTGTATTTGTAACAACAGAATTTAGTTTGCCTGATAATTCATTTCTAAATGCCTCCAATTCTTCAACCGAAACCACTTCTTTAATGGATTCCACCAATTTGGTTAAATTCATTACACAAGCAAATTTATCAACAATCACATTTCCAATTTCAATAGCCTGATTTCGGCTGATATTTTTGTTAATTTGATCGACTCCAATACATTCAAGAGCTTGATTTAATCCGATAACTGTTTCTAGTTTCTCGGATTTTGTTAATTTTGATAACAGATTTGTTGTATTCATATTCCGTTTCAAGATTATTTAATTGAATCATTCTCCTGATTTGATGATTCAAATGTAGCTCATGAATTGAGATTACGAAAATCGTTTTTTAATGCAAACTACGAAGTTCAAGCAAAATGAATATTGAAAATTACACTGTTTACCAAACAGTTAACTTACACATCTTTTACAATGCCTAAACAACAAATAGACCCTCTGTTTCAATTAATTAAATCGATTTCGAAATCGGAGAAACGAAATTTTAAATTATATGCCAATAGAATTAGCAGCGAAAAGGAGACCAAATTTTTGCAGCTTTTCGATGTTTTGGATAAAATGGATGACTACAATGAGACCATCATTTTAAAAAAAGCAAAAGAAATAAAACAATCTCAGCTTCCTAATTTAAAGGCACACTTATACAAACAACTTCTTACAAGCCTGCGATTAACGCAGATTAATCATGATATCAGCATCAGTATTCGTGAACAGATTGATCATGCAAAAGTTTTATACAATAAAGGCTTGTATCAGCAAAGCTTAAGGATACTAGACAAAACAAAAGCCTTGGCTCGAAAAAACAAGAAAAATATTCTGGTATTTGAAATTATACAATTCGAAAAGTTAATAGAATCGCAATACGTTACTAAAAGTATTGAAAACAGAGCCGAAGAAATTACACGCGAAGCAACCGAAATCAGTAAAATTATGGATGGGGTTGTATTCTTTTCGAACATGTCGATCCGACTGTATGGCTTATACCTTAAAGTAGGATATGTGCGAAACGAGAAAGATTTGTTGATGGTGAAAGAATTTTTCAACACCAATCTGCATCCTTATGATATACCCTCCTTAAGTTTCTTTGAAAAATTGTACCTGTACCAATCCTACGTATGGTATTACTTAATCGTTCAGGATTTCTTAATGTGCTACAAATATGCTCAAAAATGGGTTGACCTCTTTCAAAGCAACCCGGAAATGATTCACATCCATACCGATTTGTATTTGAAAGGACTTAACAACGTTTTGGTAGCTCTCTTCTATACAAATCATGTAACTACATTTAAAAAGAACTTGCGTTTATTGAGAAAACTGGAGAATGAAGAACAATTCCAGCACAATTCAAATTTAAACATACTCTTACAAATGTTTCTGTATACTCATCGTATCAACAGGCATTTTATGGATGGGACTTTTAATAAAGGGATACATTTAATTCCAAAAATTGAAAGTTTTCTTGAAGAGAATAAATTTGGAATGGACAATCACCGCGCCTTGGTTTTCTACTATAAAATTGCTTGTTTGTATTTCGGCAATGGACAATACAAAGAGGCAATTAAATATTTAAATCGAATTTCAGATGTAAAGGATACTACGCTTCGTGGCGATATTCATTGTTTTGGCAGAATTTTAAATCTGATTAGCCACTACGAACTGGAAAATACAGAACTATTAGAATATCAGATACGATCGACCTATCGTTTTCTGGCTAAAATGGAAGATTTACAGGAAGTGCAGAAATACATCCTTCGTTTCCTAAGAAAACTAAGCTCAATAAGTCCTGATCAATTGAAGGATGAATTGAAAAAATCGAGAATTGATTTGCAAAAATGGGTTAATGATCCTTTCGAGAAAAGAGCATTTTTATATTTGGATATCATTTCGTGGCTGGATTCAAAAATTGAGAACCGGCCTGTACAGGAAATAATTATGGAAAAAATAGAAAAAAACAAGAGATAATAGAAAAGGGGGATCATTCGATCCCCTTTTTTTATTGCTGATAAGCAGACAAATCCTTTTCAAAAAAGTCTGCCGGATTTACAAGTTTTCCATCCTTTTTAAGCTCAAAATGCAAATGAGGGCCAGTTGTTAAACCTGATGTTCCAATTGTTCCAACAAGATCTCCTTTTGATATCTTCTGGCCTTCTTTTACAGAATAGGAATCCATCTGAGAATACAAACTGGAAAACCCATTCTGATGATCTACAATTACAAAACGACCATATCCTTTTCCTTGTACAAATTGGTTGTTCACCTTAGTAACAATCCCATCCGAAACGGAAAGAACTGATGTTCCTTTTGGCGCGGCAATATCCATTCCATTATGAAATCCTTTCTTTTTGGTAATCGGATGAATTCGTTCTCCGTAACCGGAAGAAATGTAAATTTGATCGCCTGGTTTTAATGGAAATGCAAGCAATTCCAGCGGATAAAAATTATCAAAATTCCCCTCTGACAATCGTGGGATTGATTCTGAAAAGCTAAAACTTAATAAACTGATTAAAACCACTGGGATTACCAAAATAATTTTAAGATGTGCTAATTTAGATGTATCTATTTTTTTGATCATTTTAATTCTTTTTAAAGTTAACGATGAATTAAAGGAACTGGTTAAAGCAAACATCATTTGACGTTCTACATTTCTTAGTAGTAAGGTTTGATAATACACCTTGTCAATTCCTTCATTAAAACATTCCCGATCGGCCAGGTATTCATGCATTTCGATCAATGATCGATTTATTAAATAAATGAAAGGATTAAACCATAAAACCATTTTCACTAACTCAACAAACAATAGGTCGAGAGAATGAAATTGTCTGGCATGTATGGATTCGTGTAAAAGAACATGTTCTTGTTCCGATTCGGTAAGTATTTGTTGATTCAAAAATATGTACCCAAAGAAAGAATACGGCGAAGAATTTTCGTTTACCGATACAATTTTTAAACCATTATAAATTCTTATTTCATTGGCTTTTATTAATTTAAAGAGATGAAATACATGTTTAGCAATCCGAAAAAAAGAAACAGAAACTCCTAAAAAATACAAAATCCATACAACTGAAATCATAGAAAATAAAGGTGTTCCTGGCTCCAATTCATTTGATTGCAAAATCTCTGTTTGAAATGACTGCTCAAATTCCCACACAAATTTGTTTGCTGCAGAAAAATTTTCAGTCTGTATCGAGAAACTTAACAGAGGAATAATCAACGAAAGAAATGTGACAAACAGAAGGTAGTACCTGTTTCTGGCAGCAAAAGTATCTCCGGACAAAAATAATTTGTACATGAAATAAAATCCAGTCAAACAAATACTGGATTCCAGCAAATAAATTCCAAACTCAGCCATTTTTCTTCTTATTATGAATTTGTTCCTCAATTAGAGCTCTCATTTCCTCCAATTCCGAAAGTGATAAATCCTGTTCGCGAGTAAAAAAGGAAGTAAATCCTCCAACCGAATCGTTAAAGAAACTCTTCATTACTCCTTTCATAAACGCACGAGTGTAAGCTCTTTTAGAGATTAATGGATAGTACTGATTTACTTTCCCATAAGTTGTAAAACCGATTATTCCCTTTTTTACCAAAACCCGAACCACAGTTGATATTGTTGTATATGCCGGTCTTGGATTTGGAAATTCCTCAATAATATCTTTAAGAAAAGCTTTTTCCAGCTTCCATAAATATTGCATGACTTGTTCTTCCGCCTTTGTTAATTCTTTCATGGTGCTAATGTATGACTATTTTTATAGTTGTGCAACTATTTAAATAGTCACAGCGAAAAAAAATGCAATTCAGAATACGTGTATCCCATCATGAAACTGTCATATACTAGTTTAGCCCCTAAAAAGACTGGAGTAAAATTTCAGATTTAAAACAGTTAAATTTAGGGTATGAAAAGACGTTGGACATTAGAAG
>JAFGYE010000060.1 GCA_016936255.1 Marinifilaceae bacterium
ACCTGTGCCGGAGGCACCATCACTTTTGATGCAGGCAATGTAGGATCAACTTATTTATGGAATACAGGAGAAACCACACAGACGATTACAGTTTCCACTTCCGGAAATTACAGCGTAACTGTAACAGATGCCAACGGCTGTTCGGCTTCGGATGATGCCAATGCAAGCATCCATGCAAATCCAGTTGTTGGTTTAGGAATTGATCAGGAAACCTGTGCCGGAGGCACCATCACTTTAGATGCAGGCAATGTAGGATTAACTTATTTGTGGAGTACCGGCGAAACCACTCAGGCAATCAGTGTTTCTACTTCAGGAAATTACAGCGTAACAGTAACTGATGCCAACGGCTGTTCCGCTTTGGATGATGCCAATGCAACAATAAATCCGAAGCCAACAGTTAATTTGGGAGCAGATCAGGAAACTTGCTCAGGAAATGCGATCACATTTGACGCAGGCAACGCAGGTTCAACCTATTTATGGTCTACCGGAGAAACAACTCAGGCAATAACAGTTTCAACGAGTGGTAATTATTCAGTAGTTGTGACTGACGCTAACGGCTGTTCCGCTACGGATGATGCCAACGCAACGATTCATGCAAACCCAACGGTAAACCTTGGGGCAGATCAGGAAACTTGTTTTGGAAATACGATCACATTTGATGCAGGTAATGCAGGATCAACCTATTTATGGAATACAGGAGAAACCACACAGACGATTACAATTTCTACTTCAGGAAACTACAGCGTAACTGTAACAGATGCCAACGGCTGTTCAGCAACAGATGATGTGAATGCTACCATTCATGCGAATCCGGTTGTTGATTTAGGAATTGATCAGGAAACCTGTTCCGGAGGTACAATTACTTTTGATGCAGGCAATGCAGGATCAACTTATTTATGGTCTACCGGAGAAACAACTCAGGCAATAACCGTTTCGACAAGTGGAAATTACAGTGTAACAATCACTGATACCAACGGCTGTTCAGCAACAGACGATGCCAATGCAACTATTCATGCCAACCCAACAGTTAATTTGGGAGCAGATCAAGAAACCTGTGCCGGAGGCACCATTACATTTGATGCAGGCAATGCAGGATCAACTTATTTATGGAGTACTGGAGAAACCACTCAGACAATCACTGTTTCAACAAGTGGCAATTATTCAGTAGTTGTGACTGACGCCAACGGCTGTTCAGCTACGGATGATGCCAATGCAACCATACACCCGAACCCGACTGTCAATTTGGGAGCAGATCAGCAGACTTGCTCAGGAAATACGATCACATTTGATGTAGGCAACGCAGGATCAACTTATTTATGGAGTACCGGTGAAACCACACAGACGATTACAGTTTCTACTTCAGGCAATTACAGCGTAACAATCACTGATGCCAACGGCTGTTCCGCTTCGGATGATGCCAATGCAACAATACATCCGAACTCAACTGTCAATTTGGGAGCAGATCAGGAAACCTGTGCCGGAGGTACAATTACTTTTGACGCAGGCAACTCAGGTTCAACCTATTTATGGTCTACCGGAGAAACAACTCAGGGAATAACCGTTTCGACAAGTGGAAACTACAGCGTAACAGTAACTGATGTCAACGGCTGTTCGGCTACAGATGATGCCAACGCAACCATACACCTGAATCCAACCGCCAATTTGGGAGTCGATCAGCAGACCTGTGCCGGAGGTACAATTACTTTTGATGCCGGAAATGTTGGTGCCACTTATTTATGGAATACAGGTGAAAGTGCACAGACAATCACTGTTTCCACTTCAGGCAATTATTCAGTAGTTGTGACTGATGCCAACGGCTGTTCCGCTTCGGATGATGCCAATGCAACAATACACCCGAATCCAGTTGTTGATTTAGGAATTGATCAGGAAACCTGTGCCGGAGGTACAATTACTTTTGATGCAGGCAATGCAGGATCAACTTATTTATGGTCTACAGGAGAAACAACTCAGGCAATCACCGTTTCGACAAGTGGAAATTACAGCGTAACAGTAACAGATGTCAACGGCTGTTCAGCAACAGATGATGCCAATGCAACCATCCATGCAAATCCAACATTAGATTTGGGAGCGGATCAAACACATTGCGATGGAGATTTTGTAGTTCTTGATGCGGGAACTCAAATTGGCAGTTATTTATGGTCTACCGGTGAAACTACTCAAACAATTACAGTATCTGATGCAAATAATTACTTTGTTGATTTTACAGATGCGAACGGATGTGTTGCAACGGATAGTATTGCAGTAAATTTTTATCCGGCTTTTGATTTTAATTTATCTTACTCAACAAATTTGGTTTGTTATGGAGATTCAACATATATAGAAGGTCCTGTTGCAACAGGATATTCGTATCAATGGAATAAGGATGGTTCTCAGCTAGTGGGCGAAACAAATTATTCGATCAAAGCTGGAGATACTGGATGGTACACTTTAAATATTATAAATGAGAATGGATGTTTAGGCTCCGATAGTGTGCATGTAGAAATAATTCATCTGCCAATTAATTCTCTTCCAAATCAGATTGATATGTGTTTTGGAGAATCTGTGATGTTGGATATAGGTGATGGAGAAAGCTTCTTATGGAATGATGGAATTACAACTCAGACAAGATTGGCCTACAGCAGTGGTGTTTATTCTGTTGAGGTTCGAGATTTGAATGGGTGTATTGGTTACGATTCTGTAAATGTAGTTGTTCATGATCTTCCTATAGTTGATCTGGGGCCTGACTTGTTTATTTGTGCAGGTGAAGAGTTGATTATTGAAGCGCCGGATGGTTATCATTCAGAATGGATTCCCGGCGGACAAACAAAAGAAATTTATGTATACGAGGAGGGTGAATTTACATTGAAAGCCACTGATGATTTTGGTTGTGTTGGTAATGATGAGATTCGAATATTTGTACACGAGAATCCGAATGTTTATTTGGGACGCGATACCATAATTGCAGAGGGAACTACTCTTTTATTAGATGCAGGTAGCGGATATGTTCAGTATGAATGGAACAATCAGGAAAGCTCACAATTTTTAAAGGTGGATCGAGATGGAGTGTATGCTGTGAACGTTGTAGATATGAACGGTTGCAGAGGCAATGGGAAAGTGAAAGTAGCTGTGAATCCCGTTCCAAAAATAAATTTGGGGGGGAATGCCGGTATTTGTCAGGGAACCTCTCTTATGCTGGATCCAGGGCACTGGGAAAGGTATCAATGGAGTACTGGTGAAACAACAAGAACAATTAATGTGAACCAATCGGGCAATTATATCGTAAGTGTTTGGGATGTATACGGTATAATGGGCACAGATACCTTGCATGTAGAGGTTTATCCTAGTCCTGAGTTAAGTTTGGCTGCAGATACCTTAAGCTTTTACAAAGGTCAGACTGTTACGATAGATGCTGGTTCGGGTTATTCTTCTTACTATTGGAGCACAGGATCAGATTGGAGAAGTATTGAGGTTGAAGAACCCGGCGACTATTCTGTTCAGGTAATGAATGATTTTGGTTGTGTTGCACAATCAGCAGCACCAGTGAAATTATTACAACCTAAAATGGTTGTTCCAAATGTTTTTACACCAAACGGGAAAGGCCCAAATGAGATATTTTATCCTGTTTTTAAAGGTGTAGTTACCGATTTTGAATTGTATATTTATTCTCGATGGGGTGAGCAGGTGTTTGAGTTGCGAAAAGATGTTGTTAGTAATAATGAGTTGAAATACGATGGCTGGAACGGAATCTATAAAGGAGAAGAAGCTGAAATTGGCGTATATGTTTGGATGATTTTTTATGGTGGGAAAGAACGGGCTCACGGTACTGTAACCTTATTTAGATAATGAGAAACGAATTGAAAATAGTAGGTGTTGTTATGCTATTATTGAATTCTTTAAATCTGTTTTCACAAGATGTAGAGTTCTCTCAGTTCTATGCGAATAAAATTTATTTGAATCCGGCATTTGCCGGTTCCGATTTCGATCCCAGAATTTCATTTGGATACAGAAATCAGTGGCCTGAGTTAAACTCAGCGTACATAAGTTACAGCGTAGCTTACGACCAATATGTAAATGCGCTTGGCGGTGGTTTTGGACTTCAGATTATGCAGGATGAACAAGGCGATGGAACAATTAGTACCACAACGGCAAGTGGGATGTACTCCTACACACTTCGGGTGTCCCGTGATTTCTTGATAAAAACAGGCTTTCAGGTTTCATTTATTCAAAGAAAGTTGGATGATACTAATTTTACTTATCCGGATCAAACTGATGAATTTTATATCAATGGACTGATAAATCCTTTTACCGGTGAAGGGGTTATTGATCACTTAAGCAGGAATTATTTCGATTTTTCCACAGGGATGATAGCATCTTATAAAAATTGGTTTGTTGGTTTTGCAGCTCATCATATAACCGAACCAAACGAAACTTTTAAAGATGAAAGCGACTATTCTAAGTTGCCAAGAAAATACACTTTGCATTGTGGCGTTAACGTGCCGGTTTTCCGAAATGGTTTGCATCGAGCTGATTTTAGTTTAGCTCCTAATTTTTTGCTTCAACAACAAGGGACTAACAGACAGCTAAATTACGGCTTATATCTCTCAAAAGGTTCTGTTATTTACGGAATGTGGTACAGGGATAATTTGGAGTTGGAATACGATGCAATAATCCTGCAATTAGGAATTATTCGTGATTGGTGGCAGGTTTCCTATAGTTACGATAAAACGGTTTCTAAATTAATACACACAAACACAGGAGCTCACGAAATTTCTTTTTTAATGAGATTTAAAAATAAATCGTCAGGTTCTATGGAAAAAAATCTTAGGCGTCGAAGACAAATTGGTAGAATTAAGTGTCCGAAATTCTAGACTTTCATTAAATTATCTTGTGGATAATTTCAATTAATTCTTGTTTGATAATTGGTTTGGCAATGAAGCCATCAAATCCTGACTTAAGAACCTGTTCTTTTTCATTGGCTAAGTCATAGGCCGTTTGAGCAATTATTTTTGTGTCCGGACTATCTTTTTTAATTAGTTTAAATGTGTCGTAGCCATTTAAATTTGGCATTTGCAGGTCTAATAGAATCAGATCAAAATGGTTTTTTGTGCAATAATCAACAGCTATCTCTCCATTTTTTGCTACGATGAGTTCAGCTCCTGTTGTTTTAAGCATTTTTTCCAAGACGGTGAGATTTACCTTATAATCATCCACGATCAAAATCTTTTTTCCTGCTAAATTTTTATTGAAATCAGAATCTTCATTTGATGTTGAATTTACTGCAGGAGTCTTCTCTTTTTGATAAGGGATGCTGATGAAAAAGCTGCTGCCAACATCTACAGTAGATTCCAGCCACATTTTACCATTCAAAAGTTTTACCAGTTTTTTTGATATGGAAAGTCCCAAGCCAGTTCCTCCATATTTTCGAGCATGGGAATCATCTGCTTGTCTGAATTGGTTAAAAATAACCTCTTGCTTGTCTTTCGATATTCCAATCCCAGTATCTCTTATCGAAAAGATTATTTCATCTTCATTCAATTGATACGAAACTATAACACTGCCTTTTTCGGTGAATTTTAACGAATTTTCAATAAGATTTGTGATAATTTGTTTTAGACGAAAGGGATCAGTGTAAATAACAGATTGCTCATCACTTAATCCTTTTAAGAACTGAAGTTTAATATGATCTTTTCCTTTGCCCGTTTTAATTTTTTCGAAAGTCTGGTGTAATTCATCAAAAAGCTGATTTAAATTAAAAATTGTTCTGGAGATTTTTAGCTCTCCGGATTCAATTTTTGAAAAATCGATTATATCATTAATTAAATTTAGTAAGGAATTTCCACTATTTCTGATATGACTGAAAAATTGTTTTCTGGTGTCATAAGGGATATCATCTTCCTGCAACAACTCCGAGAATCCGATAATAGCATTCATTGGAGTACGTATTTCATGAGACATGTTGGCAAGAAAGGAAGATTTTAAACGATCAGATTCCTCCGCACGTTCTTTAGCAATTTCTAATTCTTTTTCCTTCTGACTACGAACGTCAATCATTCTGTTAATTGTTTTTGACATATCCCGAAATTCCGGGAAATATAATTCATCAGGATTAATTTTAATGGATTGTGTGGATGCTTTACGGAAGAAATTATTGAATGAAACGAAGTTTCGATTCATCTTTTTTGAAATAAATTTAGACGTGAAATAGAAGGCTAGAATGGCAATTACAATTAAAATAATAATTTGATAAATATATTTTAAAACTGTTTCCCGCAATTCAATATGGGCTGTTTGAATGTTTGCGTCAATATCTCTTGTGTAGATACCTGCTCCAATCACCCAGTCCCAATCGTCAATTGTTACGATATACGAAACCTTCGTTCCCTTTTCTATAGATGGATCTTGATATTCAACGAAACCTTTCCCATTAACTTCTGCTTGCGATAATATGTTTGCAACATTATTTCTACGAAGAATATTTTTATAGTCTCGATAGTTTTTCCCAATACTTTCATTGTTATTATGAAGCAGACAGGTTCCATCTTTTTTATATACAAAGAAAGAATTGTCATCACCAAGGCTTATTTGGTTAATTCTATTTAATGCTTCTTTTTGGTTTTCTTCTTCCAAGTCATCTAAAAAAGAAAAACTTCCAAAGTACCAATTGTAAGGTGTGAATTTCTTGATATATGACACCTTTGTGTAAGCGTTGTATTTGTTTTTTATCTTATTCGGATTTTCATATTTAGTGTAAGCTTCATCTTGATACATCATTAAGTTGATTTCATTCTTAATGAGATAATTTTTGTTCAGATCCTGAAAATCAATCAGGTTTTGCCCCTCCTTTTCTTTTGAGAAAGGATACAAAATCCCTTTTCCAGCTAAAGTGTTAATAAAAACGTATCCTTTATCATTCGAGAAACGAATGGGAGAAATAGCCTGCTTAATTATTTGTTTTATTTTCTGATCGGAGATTTTCCCTTTGTTCTGTTTGTAAATATTTGATGCAATAGCATGTGCTTGATTAACAAGGCTTTTAAGTCTGTTTTTAATTCTGTTTTCGGCCTGAGCATTTTGATAATTAATAAAATTAGTGCACTCTTCTGTTTTGCTTATCAACAATTTCTTTTGTTGAGCGATGGATTTAATTCTAAGAGCTTCTGATTCAATTGTGAATTTTGAGATTTCTTTATAGATCCAAATGCCTCCTATTCCAACAAGAAAGCTTACCGTTAATACAAGAAATAGCAGAAAGTAGGCTCTGCTAACACTAAGATTATTTTGTTTCTGTTTTAAAGGCCTTAAATTCATATTCTAAAATTAACTCAAATTTTGAATTGTTCTATTATTTGGTCAAAAATTGGATTAAATATTTCAAATCCGGATTGAATATCATTTTTCACATTTTCATCAATTAAGTTTTCGTTAAATTTATAACTGTTAGAATGTTTATTGATAATACTTATGTCGTAACGTTTCGTTTTTTTGTTGATTACGAAATGTGGAATTGTATGGAAAGCCGCTTTTATCGAAAATTGATCTTTGATCAAAATTTTCTTTTCAAGAAGGAAATTGTACAAATCAATAAAATGAATGGATGAGTTGGAAAGAAAGACCCGTAGTTCAAAATTTAAGGAAAGCGGAATCTCATAAAAGAAATTGAAATCTTTACATGCTTGATTTTGATAGTGGATTATTACCCTGTTCATATTCACATTAGCAGGACTGTATTCTATGTTCCATTCCAAATTAGTAATTGTATTTAGGTCTTTTTTTATTGCATGAAGAATTTTTAAACGGGGGAGTGTGTTGAGAACAAAATTTTGATTCTCAGAATACTCTTCACAAAGCTTCCCTAAATTTGTTGCAGTAAAAGTATATTTCATAAAATAATTTTTCTCAATTGGTAATTATAGAGAACAAAAGAAGTGAATTTATATGAATGGTTTATAAATTCAATTTAAAATTGAGTCTTTTTATGTTTTAAAATGTTTTCATAAACCAAATACGTAATAAAATAAAAATTGTTAATTTTTTATCTTTAATTTTTACAAAATCACACTTGTTATTAGTAATTCAGAATCATAGTAGATAAGCAAATTTATAGTTTGGGTTCGTTCTGCGGTGGATAGAATATCTTTAAAGTAATTATTTAAGCGTGTTTAATGCTGTTTCGCAGCAAATAAATGGCTGCAATTGTACTTGACACATTTGACACATTTTTAATTTATACTTATTTACTATTATTGCAGAATGATTTTCAGCCGAAGAGTATTATTCTTAACAATGTTATTTTTTGTTGGGATGCCAATGTGCGTAAAAGCATATTTGCAGTCAACAAGGAATTTTTCAATGTCTGAAGGTCTTCCCAGTAATATTATACTTGATATTTTCGAAGATTCCAGAGGTTTGGTTTGGCTTGCTACAGATGTAGGACTATTTGAATTTATTGGTGAGGAAATTAAGTTTAGAAAAGAACTATCAAGACTTCAGGGAGAAAGAATTAATTCAATTTGTGAAGACAAAAAGGGGAATTTATGGTTTGCGGCACAGGGTGTTGGCCTTTGTAAATTTGATGGTAAAAGGCTTTCAGTCTTTCCGTTGGATTCCGTGTCGGAAGAGAGCGATATTGCATGTCTTGCGAAAAATGCAGCAAGTGATAATTTAATTGTGGGATCATCAGATGGGGTTTTTGTATATAAAGAGCAAAACTCCAAATTGAAACGGGTTGGAAATTTATGGAACAAATCCGTTTTTAAGATTCGGCAATTTCAAAATAAATTTGTTGTAAATAGTGTCTCCCAAAAAGAGAATGTTGAATTTGAAATCGAGTCGGGCAAGGTTCTGGAATATCATATCGAAGCAAATTTACCCGTAGTTCAAATTGGTTATCAAAACAGTAATACTGAGCTCAGAAATCTTTTGGAATCTGGTAAGCCGTTTACTCTTATAACGAAAACAAAAAAGAAATTAGTTTGTGATGTTGTTGAGGTTGAGGGGAATGAAACCCAAAAATTTTATTTGTTGAGATATTTTGAAAAAGAAATAGAGAAACAAAAATTGATAAGGCTTCGTGGTGATTTATTGTCCGATTTGTCAGATAAAAAAATGTTGGATGAATGCGTGATTCATTCTATTTTTTTAAGAAAAGGATACGATGATTTATGGATTGGCACACACAATCAAGGTTTAATTCAATTGCAAAATTCAAAGTTCACCTACCTCGATTCTGACCTGCTTGGATTTAAAAATACTCTTTTGAAGGATTTGGTTTGTGATCGGAGAGGAAATATAATTGTGGCAAGTAAAAATGAAATTAGTATTTTTCAAGCTTCTCAGGTTCAGCATCGTTTAATAGTTAATGATTTCTGCTCACTGTCTGATAGGGAATTTAAGTGCCTCAAAGATTTCTCAATTTATAAATTGGGGACAGATAAGGATGAATTAGTATGGATATCAACGAGTAGGGGTTTTTTCACCCTTAATGTAGATAACTTTCAGTTAAAATATATTGGAATTACTCCCGCTAAGAATTTTGTGTTTACAGAGGATGACGAATTGCTTTGTTTCTGGCAGAATCAATTTAAGTTTTATACTAAAAGCGGATTGGATTCACAAAAACCGATATTGAAATTTCCAAAGTCGGCCCGCATTGGTGTAAGTAAAATGGTTGCGAAGAACTCGTCGATATGGATCTCAACCCGACAAAAGGGGATTGTTCAATTTAAAAATAATGAATTTAGGATTTTTAACAGAAAGAATTCGAATATTCACAATGTATTAAATGACATACTGGTATTGCCGGATTCTACAATTATTGCCAGTGGAAACAATGGTTTAATTTACAAAATAAAAAGTAAATCAAGTGGCTTGGTTCTTATTGACTCCATTACTGGTTTGAATGGATTGGTAGGGACCTCAATTCATGGTATTCAATATTTACAGGATGGCTCATTGTGGTGTGGAACGAATTTGGGAGTGCATCGTTTCGAGTACAGTTCATGGTTGAAAAATTCAGAGCTGAAATTTAAATTTTGGAACTCGAAAGATGGGTATTTTGATCAGTCGGGAGAACAGTCAGTTATTGATAAGGATCAGAATATTTGGGTTAAGACAAAGAACAGACTACTGAAAATCGAGACAAATACTGGGAATAGAAAGCATTTTGAGAGTAAAATTAGTATTAAATCAATTAGGATTCATGATGAGGATTGGAGACCAGCAGGATCGCAGGCAGATGTATGGACTAATTCTCCAATTTCACCTATTGAATTAAAATATGATGAGAATGATTTAGCTTTTGCGTTTGGATTAGATTTTTGCCAAAATATATCAAATGTTCGGTTTCGATATTTATTGGATGGATTTGATGAGAGATGGTCAAATTGGAGCAATTCTTCAGAGGCTGTATTTTCTCATTTGCCAAGTGGAAATTATACCTTAAAAGTAGAAGCGAAACATTTAAGCGAAGGTGTTATTATTCCTTTTTCTTTTGATATTGTTGTGAAGACTCCGTGGTATAGAATGTGGTGGTTTATCATATTGTCGGGCTTGGTTTTAGGAGGAATTGTTTATGTTGCTATGTGGTGTTATGCCTATTTTATTAGAAAAAGAGAAAAAGCAAGAACCAAACAGTTCAATAGGGTTATAGGTCTTAAAATGAAATCATTACAAAATCAATTGGATCCACATTTTATTTTTAATTCTTTGAATTCAATACAGAGTTATATTTTGGGAGAGAAAAAAGAGAGTGCATTGGAATATCTTTCTGATTTTTCGGATGTGTTGAGAAAGAAGATTGAAAATGCAAATAAGGATTTTATTTCTTTATCCGATGAAATTGCTTATTTACAACTCTATTTGAAGTTGGAACAAATGCGGTTTTCTAATAAATTTTCATACAAAATAACTGTAAATACGGCAATCAATCCTTATCAGTCTAAATTGCCACCAATGCTGATACAGCCATTTTTGGAAAATGCAATAAGATACGGGTTAGCAGGAGCGGAGACAAAGGGAGATCTTGATGTGAATTTCGAGATTGAACACGATGGTTATTTGCGATGCATTATTAAAGATAATGGTGTTGGGCGCAAAAAGACCAAAAGCCTGCACGAGGATTCTAATATTAAAATCCATCATAAAACAATGATTATTACAAAGGACAGAATTAAATTATTGAATAAAGTTCTGAGTAATGGTCGGGTATATGAATATTTTATTGAAGATTTGATGGATGAAAATGGATTTCCAAGTGGGACTAAAGTGGAGATCGGATTTCCTAAACAATAAGATGTCTACTTCAAATATTCACTAATTTTAGTTCGAAGAACTTCAGACAACTTTCCAATTATCTTATGAGAGCTTGAGTAACTAATTGAATTAATTCTTTTTATTGGTAAAATCAGTATTGATGTTCCGGTTAAAAAAGCCGCCTGAAAACTTGGTAAATCATCATATTTAATTGAGTGTTTTCGGACAGGGATTTTAAGTTCTTCAGCAGCTTCAATTACTTTGCTGCGAATGATTCCGTGTAAAACATCTGTATCCAATGCTGTATGCAATTCATCGTTTTTAATAAAAAAAAGATTAGACCTGCTTCCTTCAGTAATGTTTCCCATAGAGTTTAGAAGCAATACTTCAAAAATTTCAGCCTCTTTAATTAAATCATTAGTTGCAGAACGAAGGGAGTGGTTGTATACTTTTGCATTCGGTTTAGGTCGATCGGCCTGATGAACAAGAGTTCTAACACCATTCCTATACTGATTTTCGGTGGGATAATAATGTTGAATAAAGTAGGCCAGAAAAGTTTTATTTTCGCCTTCGATATGAAATACTAATTTGATATTGCCGTTTTGGGAATCGTTTAATGCAATTAAATTAGAAATACTTGCTTTAATTTCATTCAGGTTTAACCAAAGGCTTTGTTCAAGATAAGCTGCTGAATTGGTTAATCGTTGGAAATGAGATTCAAGAAATAAAGCTTTTCCAGATACGACCCGAATAACTTCATACAGGCTTATTCCCTGCAGAAAGATTTTATCATTAAAATCTTTAGCAGGTTTTGCTTTTTCATTTTTTAGAAAAATATAACGGAAACACTCACTCATATATCAACAGCCTCTTTTCTTAATGTAGATTTGCAATTACAAATAAACTTTTTTTACTCACCAATTGCAATGATTTTAAGATTATAAAATAGATGTGTGTGAATTATAAATTTTGGAATGCATACTCTTGGTATTTTTAGTAATTTAGCGATCATCAAATTCTAAAATTGTAATTATGGCAAGCAGAAGAAACTTTAAAAAAGACATAAATTTCCTAACGAATGAGATACTAATGAGAGGTATCATTCATTTGAATTTCTTTGGAAGAGAAAAGTCAGAAGAGGTGTATGTTATTATGAATGAAGCTGCGGCATCACGAAATGAGTATATTGCACGTGTTAATGAGAAAGCAAGTGGTAAAACAGCAAAAGAAATCAAGAATCATTACAAGTCGATATACGATGATTTGTTAGATTCAACACATGATCTACTTGGTAAAATTGATAATTTAGATGTTGCAATCTAATAATAAGAATAAATTAAGGGGCTAATTAATTAGCCCCTTAATTTATCTTATGGTTTTCTGAAAGTTCCCACTCCGGTAAGAATTGCTTTGGCAAGTTGTTCTTCTTCACCGCCTTCACTTTGCGACAAATGCCACATGGTGTGAATAACTGGCCCCATCTCGTCCAATTCAAAACGACCGGTCCAACAAGCTATAGATCCGTACTTTTCAAAATCTACCATAAATGCTATAACATTGGCATTGATTTTTCCTGTTATTTCAAATTTCTCTTCGAATTTGGGTTGTCCTATTGCAGTTTGAAATGTTCCACTTACACGATTTTTTGTAACAGTTAAATCCATTTCTGAATTGTACTGATTTTTCCATTTTCCGTTAAGGTTTATCTTCATAGCTTAATTTTTTTTGTGTGATTGTTGACTAAGTTTAATTTAGCTTGAAATATTCATTCCGCAAAATAAATTATTCTTATTTATAGATCAATATCTCAGTTTCCCCCTTTGAATTGGAATAAGCTCTGTACATACCATCCGTATTCATTTTCATTACAATATTGCCGTTTTTATCAAGGCCGATTATTCCACCGGTTCCTCCAATTTTAGTCAATTTATCAATAACTTTGTTGCTGGCCTCTTCCAAACTAATATTTTGGTATTCCATCATCGATGAAATATCTTTAGCAACACCTAATCGAATAAAAAATTCGCCGTGACCAGTGCATGAAACTGCACAGCTTGCATTGTTGGCATAAGTACCTGCACCAATAATGGGAGAGTCTCCGATACGCCCGAAACGCTTATTCGTCATACCTCCCGTAGACGTTCCGGCCGTCAGGTTTCCATCCTTATCCAAAGCTACGCATCCAACTGTACCGTGACGATCTTCCGGAGTCATTTCTTTCTCTTTTTTAAGGATCTCCTGCAGGTGATCCCATCTGTTTTGTGTGAAAAAATAACTCTGGTCAACTATTTCCAGACCTTGTGTTTTAGCAAATTCAGAAGCACCGTGGCCGCTCAGCATTACATGTTCTGAATTTTCCATGACTTTTCTGGCTGCACTAATAGGATTTTTTATATCATCAACGCCAGCTACTGCTCCTGCGTTTAAATCTTTTCCCCACATAATTGAGGCATCAAGTTCGTTCTTTCCGGAATTGGTAAATACTGCACCTTTACCGGCATTAAACAGGGGCGAGTTTTCTAGAATGCGAATTGTTTTTTCAACCGCATCAAGGCTGCTTCCGCCATTTCTTAATATGGAATCACCAATTTGGAGAGCCTCTTGAAGTACTTTTTTATACTGTGTTTCCTTTTCAGGAGTGAAATCCTTACGCAGTATAGTTCCGGCTCCGCCATGAATTACAATTGCATAATCAGATTTGTTTTCTGCATCAGGATATAAAATAAAACTGCTTACTATTAGAGTGATGATAATAAATAATGGTAGAATTGCTTTTTTCATGGGGGGGATTTTTTATTATCAAAAATAATAATGAGTGGAATCAAGCATTTGAGAGTTGGTAAAGAACATTTTAAGATAGATTCTGTGATATGATACGAAGAAGTTTACTCCCGGTATAGGGTTTTATTATGAAGTCATCAAAGCCCGATTCTGAACGTTTTTGCTCTTCATTCTGATGGTTAAATTCAGTTTGAACAATTACAGGCACATGTGGGTTTTGCAGCTTTATTTTCTTAGTAACCTCGTATCCGTCAATTTTTGGTAATTGAATGTCCATCAATACCAAGTCAAAATGATTTAATTTAAACTGCTCAACTGTTTCAGCCCCATCTTTTGTCCAGGTTACTTCTGCATTTGTCTTTCGGAGTACTTCTTTAATGTAAAGGAAATTTGATTTTTTATCTTCTGCTACTAATATTTTTTTTCCGGTAAAATCTGTTTCCTTATCGTCTTCTGAAGTTTCGGAACTTATCTTAATGGGATTTGATTGGAAAGGAAGATCCACATAAAATTGGCTTCCTACATTCGGTTTCGATGTAAACCAAATACTACCATTTAGTAATTCAACCAAACTCTTTGAAATTGTTAGTCCCAGACCTGTGCCTCCGTGCTCTGCAGAATTATTACTTGCCTGTCTAAATCGATCATAAATTAAAGATTGATCTTCGTACGGAATACCAATGCCTGAGTCGTTAATAAAGAAGCGTATTTTGTTTTCAATTAATTCGATGCCAAAATCAATATGACCCGATTTTGTGAATTTTAAAGCGTTTCGCAGGAGGTTTATTAGAATTTGTTTTATTCGAACCCGGTCGGAGTTAATTGTCAGATCTTTAGGTATATCATTGTAGTGAATGGTAAATTCAATATGATTCTTTTTGTCAGCATATTTAAGCTCATCGAAAATGCTTTTTAATTCTTCAAGCATTGGATAAACTTTGAAATTTGATTTTTTAATTTTCAACTGTTTTGATTCAATCATCGAAATATCCATGATATCGTTGACAAGAGTGAGTAAAATATGTCCGTTCTCATAAATAATTGAAGTGTAATGGTTTTGTTTTTTTGAAGAATTGGTCATCGTCAGCAGTTTAGAAAACCCAATAATAGCATTCATTGGAGTTCTAATTTCATGAGACATATTCGCTAAAAAGGAGGATTTTAATTGATCCGATTGTTCTGCTTTTTCTTTTGCTTTAATTAATTCAATCGTCCGTATTTTTACGAGATTTTCAAGATTTCGATGATTCTCCTCTAGCTGTAATTCTGCTTTTTTTCGAACCGTAATTTCGTTGGTTAATTTCTTATTTGCCTTTTTTACAGCAAGGTAAAGTCTGTAAATTAATGTTGTTGAGAGCAGAATGAGAACTACAATTACTATTAAAAATGAATTGATAAGGGATTGTTTATTTAATTTTTCTTTTTCGATTGATTTTTCATTGGCGAAAATTTTTTCCAGAGTTACTCGTTTTTCTCTTTCGTTTTGCATTTGAATCCAACCAATTCTATTTTCCATTTGTGCATTGTACATTTGGTTGTACAAATCAAAATACAATTGGTAATAGTGCAAGGATTGTTTATAATTTTTATCGGATGAATAGATCTCTGATAAATTTTTCACACACTCAGCCATGAGAGTTTTTCGGCCAATTTCAGAGGCTATATCAAAGCTTTTTAACAGATATTGAATTGCCAGTTTGTGGTTGTTTTTAGTCTTATATAATTCACCCAAATTATTGTAAGTTGATGCAACACCACCAATGTTATTAATACCCATATTAATGACAATTGCCTTGTTGAAAACATCCATTGCTAAATCACTACTATCTCTTTTTATGTGAATTAAACCAATGTTTGTATAACAGGATGCGATCCCTTTTAAATTGCCGATTTTTTTTTGAATGGTAAGTGATTTATTATAGTTGGTAAGACTAATAGGGTAGTTTTTTTCTTGATAGTAGGTGTTTCCGATTTTGCGATAAGCATTGGCCACACCTTTTAAATAACCGATTCGTTCGTTAATTTCTATTGATTTTTGAAATTTTTCCCGAGCCATGGCATGATCCTTCATTTCATACAAAACCATACCAATGTTTATATAGCAATTCGCAATGTTTTTTTGAGATCCAAGCTCTTCAAAAAGTTTTAGCGCTTTATGATGATATTCCAGTGCTTTGTCATTTTGCATGAGAGCTTGATAGACCTCACCAATCCCCATGTAAGATAGTCCCAATCCATTTTTCGACAACAATTTTTCGCTGATTTGTAAGGATTCATTATATAAATCGATGGCTGTGGATCTATTGCTTAATCTGTTGTTTAGTTTTGCCAGCTGGTTTAAGGTATATGCAATATTTTTGTCGAGATGATTCTCTTTACCAATTTTCAGAGCTTCTTCGAAATGTTTTTTTGATGATTTAAGATCATTAATTTCAAAATAAGCATTGCCTAATGCATTGTGAGTGTAGCAAATACCGGAAATGCTCTTGAAGCGTATATTTAACTTTAATGCCTTTTTGTAATTTTCCAGGGCTTCATTGTATTTGCAATTTTCCAGTTTTATATTTCCAATGGCATTGTAGCTAAAACTGAAGTTAATACTATCCTTGGTAAGTTTTTTAAATTCAAATCCTTTTTGGTAAAACAATTCTGCGGTATCATATTTACATATTGAATAGTTTATATCGCCTAAATAACCATAGCAAAAACTCATTCTAAGAGTGTCTCTCATGTTTTTCCAATATTCAAAAGAAGCATCAAGACAGGTTTTTGCTTTTTTCAATTCTCCTTGATATGAATGTATTCGGCCTAATAATTCATTAGCGTTTGCATATTGTTTCATGTTTTCAAATTCAAGTGCTTTTTCTGCGGCCAGCATGCTTAATTTTAAAGCTTCAGCATTATTTGAATTGAAGTTGGATTGAGCAATTTCAATTACTCGATCAAGATTTGAGTTTTTTATTTTAAAATCTATTTTTTCTGATTGGAATGTAGCTTTAACAGGAAAGGTGATGATTAATGAAAGTAGAATAAGTAGTACGTTTTTCATTCTTTTTGGCTTGAGGATTCGTGCAAGTAACTGTTATAACTTTAAATAAAAAGTTTTGTTGTTTTGCTATCTGTACAATAAAAACGAGTCAAATAGTATTAAATAAAAGGGACTCTTTGTATGTGTTTTTTCAAAGATAAGTAATGTTAGCTTATGAAAAGTTAAATAGATGAGGCTATTTGAGGGATTCCATAAACATGGTTATGAATGACTTTTTTCTAAATGTAGGGAACTATTTATTTTATTCGTATTATCTTTGCGCATTCGGATTATAGAGTGATTTTTGGGTCGGTTAATGCATGGAAAGGCAATGCTGGCTGAAAGTTCTTTTTGATCCGGCAGAAGATATAGTATGTAAATAGTTGAATTCGAAATAAAGAATTTTCAGATGAGTATTGAAAGCATTATAAAGGGTAAGATTGTAGAGGCCGTAAATAGTTTTTATGGTCAGGTGATTGATAATGAAACAGTTCAAATTCAAAAAACAAGACGTGAATTTGAAGGTGATTTAACTGTAGTTGTATTTCCTTTTTTGCGCTTTTCAAAAAAATCACCGGAAGCTACAGCCAATGATCTTGGTGTTTTTCTTCAGGAAAATATTGAAGCGGTTACTGCTTTTAATGTTGTAAAAGGATTTCTGAATTTGCTTATTGACAGCTCTTATTGGATATCAGTACTGAATGCTGCTTTTCAAACGGAAAACTATGGCTTTAAAAAATTAGAGGCAGGTGCTAAAAAAGTGATGATCGAGTATTCTTCGCCAAACACTAACAAGCCGTTGCACTTAGGGCATATTCGAAATAATTTATTGGGGTATTCTGTTGCTCAAATTTTAAAAGCAAATGGTTACGAAGTAATCAAAGTAAATTTGGTGAACGACAGGGGGATTCATATCTGTAAATCGATGCTTGCGTGGCTGCGTTTTGGTGAAGGTGAAACTCCTGAATCAACTGGTTTAAAAGGAGATCATTTGGTTGGCAAGTACTATGTGAAATTCGATCAGGAATACAAAAAAGAAATTGAAACATTAGTAGCCAATGGAATGGATGCTGATGAAGCTAAAAAACAAGCTCCTTTGTTGTTGGAAGCTCAGGAGATGTTGGTGAAATGGGAAGCGGGTGACAAGGAAGTTGTTGCTTTGTGGAGAAAGATGAACGATTGGGTTTTGGCTGGTTTCGATGTTACTTATAAAAAAATGGGCGTTGATTTCGATAAAGTTTATTTCGAATCGGAAACCTATAAGAAAGGAAAAGCAATTGTTGAAAGAGGCTTGGAAGAAGGAGTTTTGTACCGTAAAGATACTGGTTCTGTTTGGGCTAACCTTGAGGCAGACGGATTGGATCATAAACTATTGTTACGTGATGATGGAACCTCTGTTTATATGACTCAGGATATTGGTACAGCTTACGAACGATTCAACGAATTCAGTATCGATGAGCATATTTATGTTGTAGGTAATGAACAAAATTATCATTTCCAGGTGTTGTCGCTGGTTTTAGGTAAGCTGGGATATGAGTGGAGTAATAAAATTCAGCATCTGTCGTATGGTATGGTTGAATTGCCGGAAGGTAAAATGAAATCCCGAGAAGGAACTGTTGTTGATGCGGATGAGTTAATGGATGAAATGGTAAATACAGCCCGCGACACTTCAAATGAATTGGGTAAATTACAGGGGTATTCTACCGAAGAGGCTGAGGACGTGTACAACAAAGTTGCTATGGGAGCATTGAAATATTTTATTCTTAAGGTTGATCCTAAGAAGAATATGATGTTTAATCCTAAAGAATCAATTGATTTTAACGGGAATACCGGGCCATTTATTCAGTATACATACGCTCGAATTCAATCGGTTTTGAAAAAGACTGTTGAGGAAGGAATTGAATTTCCTGAATTCGCGAATACAGAGATTGAAATTTCTGAGAAAGAATCAAATTTAATTCAAATGATTGCCAGTTATCCGGTTATTATTAAAGAAGCCGGAGACACAACAAGTCCTGCACAAATTGCCAATTACATATATGATTTGGTGAAAGAATACAATCAATTTTATCACGATTTTCCAATTGCTAAAGAGGAAAATGTAGAATTAAGAGCGTTTCGTATGGTGCTTTCCAAACAGATTGCTCAGATTATAAAAAGTGGAATGGAACTTTTGGGAATTGGTGTTCCCGAGAGAATGTAAAAATATATTTGTTATTGAAGAGCGAATTTCATTTTTGGAATTCGCTCTTTTTTTATTTTAAAATGTGTTGTTTTTTTACGATTTCTAAAAAAAATGAAAAATCATTGACGAAATTATCCATATTTCTATCGTATAGCCTTTATCGCTAAGTAGATTTTTTTAATTTTGCAGTGAAATATAAATCTGTATAATAATGTTTGAAAATCTTAACGAACGACTTGAGCGATCCTTCCAAATATTAAAGGGGCAAGGAAAAATTACTGAAATCAATGTAGCAGAAACATTGAAAGATGTGAGACGTGCCCTTTTGGATGCCGATGTAAACTTTAGTATAGCCAAGTCCTTTACCAATACAGTAAAAGAAAAAGCATTAGGTCAGAATGTACTAACCTCATTGAAGCCGAATCAGTTAATGGTGAAAATCGTTCACGATGAGTTGGCTGAATTAATGGGGAGTACACAGGTTGATATAAATATTCAGGGAAAACCTGCTGTAATATTAATTGCTGGTTTGCAGGGTTCGGGTAAAACCACCTTTTCAGGTAAACTGGCAAATCTTCTGAAAACAAAACGTTCTAAGAATCCATTGTTGGTTGCTTGTGATGTATATCGTCCTGCAGCGATCGAACAGCTGAAAGTATTAGGAGAACAAATTGGAGTTCCTGTATATACAGATATTGAGAGCAAGAACCCTGTTAAGATTGCTCAGGATGCCATTAAGCAGGCAAAAGCAAACGGAAACGATTTGGTGATTGTCGATACAGCTGGTCGTTTGGCTATCGATGAGGAAATGATGAAGGAAATTGAGGCTGTTAAAAAAGCTATTGATCCTTCCGAGATTCTGTTTGTTGTCGATTCCATGACCGGTCAGGATGCGGTGAATACAGCTAAAGAATTTAACGAGCGTTTGGATTTTGATGGTGTTGTTTTAACGAAATTGGATGGTGATACACGTGGTGGAGCTGCGCTTTCAATTCGTTCAATTGTTAACAAGCCAATCAAATTTGTTGGTACAGGCGAGAAAATGGAAGCTCTTGATGTTTTCCATCCCAGTCGTATGGCCGATCGTATTTTGGGTATGGGTGATATTGTTTCGCTTGTAGAACGTGCCCAGGATCAATTTGATGCTGACGAAGCTAGAAAACTTCAGAAGAAAATTGCCAAGAACCAATTTAACTTCAACGATTTCCTGTCTCAGATTTCGCAGATTAAGAAAATGGGTAATCTGAAAGATTTGGCTTCTATGATTCCTGGTGTTGGAAAAGCACTTAAGAATGTTGATATTGATGATGACGCTTTTAAAGGTGTTGAAGCAATTATATTTTCGATGACTCCGGCAGAGAGAGAAGATCCGGGGCTAATTAACGGATCAAGAAGAAAGAGGATTGCCGATGGTAGTGGTTCTACCATTCAGGACGTGAATCGTTTAATCAAACAATTTGACGAAACGCGGAAATTAATGAAAATGATGACAAAAGGCGGAAACATGTCCCGAATGATGGGGAATATGGGAGGCCGAAGATAATAAACTTACAAATAGAAATGCTTGGCCACTTGGTCAGGCATTTTTTATACCGCAAAACGATACAACCATGGAATTAATCGACGGAAAAAAAATCTCAGCAGAGGTGAAGCAGGAAATTGCTGCCGAAGTAGAACTAATCAAAAAGGCTGGAGGAAAAACTCCTCATTTGGCTGCTATGATTGTTGGACACGACGGAGCCAGTGAAACTTATGTGGCTGCAAAAGTGAAAGCTTGTCATATGGTAGGTTTTAAATCTTCAGAGTTTCGTTTCGAAGAGGACATTACCGAGGAAGAATTGCTTGCAGAAATCAGAAAAGTGAATGACGACGATGATATCGACGGATTGATTGTTCAATTGCCATTGCCAAAACATATTTCAGAATCGAAAGTGATTGAAACCATACGTCCCGAAAAAGATGTTGATGGATTTCATCCTATGAATGTTGGTAAAATGGTATCGAGCCTTCCTACCTATTTGCCGGCAACTCCGGCAGGAATTGTTGAGTTGATGAAAAGATATAAAATTCAGACATCAGGTAAAAATTGCGTTGTTATTGGCCGAAGCAACATTGTAGGTACTCCAATGAGTGTTTTAATGTCGCGTAAAGCTGAGTATGGCGATTGTACAGTTACACTTTGCCACAGCAGAACTAAGAACATTGCAGAAATTACCCGCCAGGCGGATATCGTGATTGTTGCTTTGGGAATGAAAGAGTTTTTAACAGGTGATATGGTAAAAGAAGGCGCTGTTATTATCGATGTTGGAATTCACCGAGTAAAATCTGATAAAACAAAGTCGGGCTGGAAGCTGTTGGGCGATGTGAAGTTTGATGAAGTTGCTCCTAAAGCATCCTTCATAACTCCTGTTCCGGGTGGCGTTGGTCCAATGACAATTGTTTCCTTGTTACAGAATACTTTGCTTGCGGCAAAAAAGGAAATATACAAATAGAATAAGAGATTAATAATTTATATTTCAGCAGACTTCTTATAATAGGAAGTCTGCTTTTTTTATGAAGCAGAAATTCAAAAGAAATAATTTCATAGCATCGTTTATTGGTTCATTTGAAATTAAATTGGTATTACAGGCAAAGGAGCGTTCCTGAAGAATCTGTTTCAATTTAGGATGTGTCCAAAAATAAAAAAGAAGAGTTTCTGGCTTACGGCAGTCTATTTTCAAACGAAAAAGGAAATGGTGATAATCATTGTTTTTTGAAGGTAAAGACAAGGATGATAAGAGATATTTATATGTTTTTGAGAGAGTGTGAAATGAAATAAATATAAAGACAGATTAATTTATCTTCTATGTTTTTGGAGAACTGTATTGCCCTTTCAAATGACGATGAGAGGTGATATTGCATCAAAATATTTTCCTGTGTTAGGTTGAATATTCGTTCAATTGTAAGTAGTTTTATACATCACAAAAGATATTATAAAAATGGATTTTAAAGAGTTGGTCGATTTGTATCACCAGAAAAAAATAGAGGGAATGGATTTTTCCCAAATCCGTAAAGAATTAGTAGAAAAGAATATCGAAGAAGATCTGATTAAGGATATTGTACGCGCAATTGATGATCGGATGTTGAGAGGTGAAGTGAAGAAGAAAGGGAAGTTTAAGGCTCGGGAATTACGTTTGATGGGATGGACTTTAATGATAATTGGTGGAATCATTACTCTGGGAACCTATTTCCATTGGTTCAACATCAAAGGATATTATTTTGTGTCTTACGGACCCGTAATTGCGGGTTATTTACTAATTATTGCTGCAAGAAAAGCGCAAAGAAAAGAATTCTAGCTGGCAGTTGTAGCGAGTTGTAGGTATTTGTCTATTTTTGAGTTAGATAAATCAATTAAAAAAGGCTTTTTATTGTCATTTTTTTGGATTTATTAACCCTATAATTTCGTTAGTCAATAAAAATCCACCGTTCCTAAATTTCACCAAAGTTTTTGAAACAAAATCCATCTAAAAATTGTAAATTAAATAGAACGAGTCTTAATAAGGAGTCCTCCTTATTTCAATTGGTTTTCTATTGTTTTCAAATTTTTAGTGGATAGTGAGATGAAAAAATTATACCTGTGGTTAGAAATGATTTTTATGTTTCTGGTACTTCCTGTCTTGTATTTTTACGAGCTTATACCGGTTCATAAAGCTGTGCCACTGGTTATTGTATTTCTCTATTGTCTCTTTATTGTTTTTAGGGATAAAAATTTTGACCGTGGTATTTTTCGAATTAAGCGTGACTATCCATGGCAGGAATTTTTATTGAAAGGATTTGTATTGCTGTTTATTACCTCAATATGGGTTTATATTTTTAGGGGAGATGTATTTTTTTACCTTCCGAGGAATAATTTTTGGATTTGGCTTGCTGTAATTTTCACTTATCCTATTTGGTCAGCATACACACAGGAATTCATTTACCGGGCATTCTTTTTTTATCGGTATAAACTTCTTTTTAGAAATCCATTATTGCTGCTGTTGATAAATGCGGTTTGTTTTTCCATGGCTCACATTATTTTTAGAAACTGGATGGCTTTGATTTTTACCTTTGCTGGCAGTCTTATTTTTTCCTTTACCTATCTTCGCAACAAATCGTTAAACGCAGTTTTTTTGGAGCATTCTTTGTATGGAAATATTCTATTTACAAATGGCTTGGGTATCTACTTTTATTTACCGAATTAACAGGTTTCGAATTCCAACTTATTTCCAGGTCCATTTGATAATGAAATCAAAACCGGAATTCGCACTCTGATTGGTCGCCTGTAAAAAAAGAGAGCGGTAAAATTGATATTCCATTGAAATTTTTTCCGGTTCAATAATCTTATCTTTTTTATCGATGGCAAATGTTCGTTCGTAATTCAGGTACAAATTGTTTGTTATGTATTTACCAACCGATACACTGCCTTGCGTCCAACCACTTTTTCCCGAAATTTCAATCACATCCAAACCAAGTGATGATTGTAAGGCATCCTTAAGTACATTCGAGAATTGGCCGATTGCAAAATCCTTAGCGATATCCATATTACTACTCTTCATTGATGTATTTTCTCTCGTATCAAGTTGGTTCGTGCTTTTGTTGAATATCAGATAAGAAATGGCGTCTTTTTCTTCGATGGAGGTATCGTCAAGAAAAAATTTAACTTCGGGTTCATAAATTCGTCCAGTTACATTTACGCTAAGTTTTCGCAATTGATTATCCGGATCGCGGAATTTGTAGGCAACTTTGAAATTGACAATCGGATTTAGAGTTGCTCCACCTGTTAAAGTGACTTCACCTTCTTCAAATTCAAGTCTTCGTCCGTAAATTTTATAAAATCCTCTTTTTACGTTCATAGTTCCGAAAATGTCTATCTGTTCATCTTCTTTGATCGCTTGTAGATTTCCGGCCAGTTCAAAATTCATGTTTTTGCCTTTTATCCAGGTGTTTCTGGGAATCTCGATGTCGAAATTCCCCTTCAGGTTTTTATAAATTGAAGGGAAATCTTTTTGTGCTGAATTCTTTTTTATAGTGTACTTTATTTCTTCATTTTCTGCATTTTTCCGTGCAGTAACCAAGAGTGGTTGGTTGGAATCATCATAAACACGATTGAATTCTTTTAGGAATATATCGGTATTTAGGTTTGAGTTTAGAATTGTGACTTTTCCTTTGAAGGTAGGGTTTTCAGGGGAACCGCTCAGGCTAAGATTTGTATTGATAACAGCCTTTATTAGTTCGGAGTCGAAGGCTTTGAAGTTTTCTCCTTTTACATCCAGATTAATGCTTTTTAATTCAGTATCAACCAGTGATTTCATTTCAGCCGATCCTTTCAGCTGCAATTTTCCTTTTCCGGAATTTATGAGAAGGCTGTCGAGATAAAAATAGTTGTTTGCCAGGCGACTGCGCATTTCGATACCACTGTAATTCATTCCCAGTTTTTTATATTGAAAAGCACCCTTGCCAAAATTTAGATAACCACTAATGTGAGGATTGTTAATGGTGTTATCAACATTGAGTTGTATGCTTAGCAAACCTTTAGCTTCAATTCCTGTTGTTGGAATAAAACGATTGAATTTATTGATATCGAGTTGATCGATTTTTACAATGGCATGGATGGGATTGTCTTCCTTGGGAAGCACAAACTTTTCAGTAAATGAAAAGTGCAGAGGAAGTTCAAATTCTGCGTTGATAAGTCGTGACGAACAACCATCAAGATATGTCTCAAAACGAAGTTTTTCGTTTGTATAGTTGATGTCAGATTGGAATTTGCTAAATCGCAGACTGTCAATTTCCGGATTATCAATAGTGAGAATAGATTTAATAATTGGTTTGTTTGCTGTTCCGGCAATGTCGAGCAAAGCATTCACTTTTCCTGATATCTGATAGGGCAAAAAATGCAGTTCTGAAATGTTGATCAGGTTAAGATTCTGAATTTCAAGATGCAAATCTTCAGTTCCTTTAAAAGCAAATATTCCATTTGCTTTTAATGCACTTTGCTGCGAGCTAAGTTCAAATTGGTTTATTTCAATAGAATCCTGCCTAAATTTAATGTAGTTGGAATCGTTGCCTCCCTTCCAAATCTGATTGTTTAAATTTAATTGTATATCCTGAAAGGAAATGCTGGGGTTATTATTGATTTTAAGTTCGGATAGAATTTTACCATGTAAAGAATCGCTGGCAAAAAAGGAGAACGAATTAACTGCTTTCTGCTGATTGAACTTACTTTTAAAATGAAGTTCCTGAAGACTAAAATTCTGTATTTTAGAGTCACTTACCAAAAGGTTCATGAATCCGGAATATGTTGAATCTGCAAAATGGATTTCAGCATCAGCTGTTATTTTGTTGATGCTGATGGTATCGAGTTTCAATTCAGTTACATTCACCGAAGAGGATATTTGCAGAGAATCGGCCGGACCTTTAATTTCAGCTTTTAGTTGTCCAACAAGTTGTAATTTGTCGGTTCCTAAGGCAGAGATGAGCTGCTGAATGTCAGTAGTTTTGATATTTAATTCGAGCAGATTGTTCTTTTCCCAGTTTCCTTTGCCCGTTAAATCGGCGAAAGCAAAGGGCGTTTCTATATGAAATCCGTTTACCTGATATTTTCCCTTCTTATAGTTTATTTCTGCTTTAAATTTTTCAAGAGGCAAATCAAATATAGATGATCCGTTCGATTGAATTTCCAGATCAGCATTCATTGATTTGGGTTGAATCCCATTCCCTGCTGCAACTATTTCAAAGTTCAAATCGGAACGGAGCTTTTTGTTTTTTGTGATCTTGGAAAGATCAATGTTTTTCAAGTTGCTTTCTATTTTATATGCGGGAACCGAGAACAGGTTTTCGATAGAGTATTTGGTTTTCAGATTTCCTAAAACTGTGGAGGAAGTAATGTTACCACTACTGTTTTCTTGGTTTTTCTCAAAAGTTAAGTTGGTATTAGCCATATAGTACTTTTCAAATGCAATATAATCTGCACTTGCTTTTGCACTTAGATAGATGTTATTTAAAAAGGCATCTGTATTTGTGTCTTTTTTCCCGACCGAATCCATATTTGCCAACAGTTCATCCCCCGAAAAGCGCGAATGAAGCTTAGCTTTGAAATTTTGCAAAATGAGTGAGTCGATTCCGGCATGTGCGATATTGATATCGCTTTTAAAATCCAAAGCATTAAAAGGTCCGCATAAGTCACTTGTAATTTCCCCGTTAAAATCGACGGGTTTAAAGCCTAGCGCGATAAGCGGTGCGTTTAGGTTATTTGATTTTAGCTCTAAATGAATAAGATTGTTTTCGGCCATGTTTCCCTTTCCCGAAAGAATAGCCTTTAAGTAGGGCGTTTCAAAATGGATATCATTAATTAGATATTCTTTTTTGTTGATAACAATGTTGGCATTTAAATTTGTGATTGGCTGATTGAAAAGGACTGATTTTGTTGATTCTAAATGAAGTTTTGTTTGCAGGTCACCAAGGATAAAGCCCTTGCCAACTGCCTGTAATTCGATGTTAATGTCTGATTTTAAATTCTTATTCCTGCTTAGTTTGCTCAAATCCAAATTGCGAATTTTCAGTTCGGAACTGTAAGTTGCAAATTCAGAGATGTTTTCGATGTGAATTTTGGAATCTAACTTTCCGAAAAGAGTACTTGCTTTTAAATTTGCATCGAGTTCTTTTTTGTCTTTGTCAATAAGAAGAATAAAATCATCCAATTCGTAATTCTTATATTTTAAATCGGTGAATTTAGCCTTGGCATGAATTGAGTTTTCCTCGAAATTCAATCCATTTCCATTGATCTCAAATTCACCTTTTATATTTGATTTAAGATCATCATTATGAGTCCAGTATTCACCGTTTAAACTATCAATTTCCATTGTGAAATGAAAACTTGGCAAGCTGTTAATGTCTTTAATTTCCCCCAGTATTTTAAAAATCTGATTCTGTTGTTTGATAGAGAAGTCTATTTGTCTGGTATTTTCTTTTTTGAGTATTTCAAGATTTATGTTGGGTTTGCCATAAATTGAAGGGATCCATTCGTTTACATCTTCAAAATCGAAGGGATTTGCATGAAACGAAATTTCGGAACCAAGCAGTTGATTGAAAGGAACCTTACCTGCAGAGCTGAGTGTAGATTTAGGAAGTTGAAGTTCAAAATTGGTCCAGCTAAATACCGAATCAATTAAACTTGCCTGAAAATGTAAGTCTTTAATTTGCAGAGATGGTTTTTGTGTGCTTACTTCAAGTTTGTGCAGATCAATATTCATAAAATCAGCTGCGAATTTGAAACTGAGAGAAGCATCAAATTTCACATTCTGTGGAATTAATTGTGTACTGTCATTCACCACGATTTTGGCCTCAAAATTCTTCGTAGATACATCTGCCAATTCTATTTCCCATGAAAAGGGACTCGAAGGAACTTCAGTTTCTGAATTTTCTGCCCCAGGAATCAGTTTTTCGAGGTTCCATAAATTATCCTTGTCTTGTTGTAAGAAAACCGAGGTTCCATTTAATTTCAGAGATGTAATTTCCAGTTTTTTTCCAACAATCTTCCAAAGGGTGTATTTTATTTCCAGTTCATCGAGAGTAATCAGCTTACTGTTGTTTTGTTCCAAATCAATTTTCTTCACAAGAAGATGGGAGAGAGGGTTGCCTTCAATTTTTTCTATCGTAAGCTCTGCATTTAGTTGCTGACTGGCTATCCGGCACACAGTTTCCGAAATCCAATTATTGAAAAGTCCGGTTGAAAGGAGAAAAAGCAGAATCGCCAGGAGAATAATTACTCCTGCACTTGCAATACCTGCTGTTTTTAAAAATCGTTTCATTCCTTCAATAATTTAATTTCACATTAAAATGCATGACCAATAGTAATAAAGAATTGGGTTCTGAATTTCCCCTCGAATAATGGGCTTGCAAAATCCAAACGAATAGGACCAACAGGTGTTTTCACACGTAGGCCTAAGCCTGCATCGTAGTTTAGCTGGTTTAGTTTGAATTCCCATGAGTTTAACCATGAATTTCCAAAATCCGTAAAGGCTGTGCCTGAAAAGATACCGTACAATGGAAATCTTATTTCAGCACTGGCTTCCATCATGCTGTTTCCACCCAGTTTACTTCCTGCTTCGTTTTTTGGAGAGATCTGATTACGGCCCCAGCCACGCAAGGATAGTGCTCCTCCCATTAAAAAACGATCTTCAATAGGACTTTGAGAATCGCCTTGGGTAGGTTCGATAATTCCATTTTTTAATTTTCCGGCAAAAACAACATTCTTCCACAGTGAGTGGAAATAGTCAACTTCTGTCATAATTTTATAGTAATGAAATTGAGAATTGAAACCAAGTCCCATATAGGTCACCGTTCCTTCATATTTCCATCCTCTTTCAGGAGAAAAAATATCATTGGTCGTATTTCGGTTGTAGCCCAATGTTACGCCTGACTTATTGTGATTCAGTTTGCCGGCATCCTCAATTGATAAGGAGTCTTTACTTTTTGATATATCCACCTTATCCTTACCAAATGTGTAGGAAATATAAGCGGCAGATTTTTTCGTCAATTCCTTCTGGAAAGTAACCAAAGTTCCCAATCTGTCTACGTCATAACTTTCTTCTCGTTCTCGTGAGAAGAACGGATTCAAAATAAGATCAAGATTTTTGCTCCAAACATCGGGTTGTATAAATTTACTTTCGATACTAAGCGGAGTGAAGTAGGAATGCTGTCCTTTAATCGACAGAGTTCTTCCTCCACCTAAAAAATTTAATCGTTTGAATAGAATGGATGTCCTGATTTTGTCTTCAGTTCCATATCCTGCACCAATTTTAACGGACCAGCGGGGAAGCTCCTTTATATGAATGGCAATTGGCACAGAATCATGATTTACACTATCCATCATTGCCCGAATGGTTACGTAACGGAATAGATTCATGTCGAATAATTCTTCCTGAGTCTTTTCAATTTTTACCTGAGAAAAGACTTCACCTTTACTGATTTCAACATGTTTAAGGATATATGCTTTGTTGATTACTGAATTTCCTTCCAGGTTAATTTCACCAAAATAACTTTTATTTCCAGGACTTACAGTGAAATTAATATTTGCAGCATGTAGTTTTTCATTTAAACGGATGCTTTTTTTCACCCTAACAAAAGGATATCCTGCACGATTGAATTTTTCGCGGATTAAATTTTCGGAAGCTATGATTTTTTCATCTTGAAACAGGTTTCCGGTTTTAAGGGGAAGAACTGTTTTTACAGATTCTAAAATTTGCATGTTTGCTTCAGTCCCGGTTAAGGAATAGTTGATTTCACCAATGGAAATAGGAGTTCCTTTACGGATGTGAATTAGGATGTCAAGTTTTTTGTTTCTTTTGTCAGGCTGAAGATCGGATGTAATTGATACATCTAAAAAGCCATTCTTCTGATAATATTTTTTCAGTTGAAGTAGATCTTCATCAAATGTGAAACTGGAAAATCGGGTGGTTTTTTTCCAAAAAGTTAATTTCCCGGTAAAAGGTCTGGCTTTGGTATTCATCTGCTTTAGAAGAATTTCCTTGTGCAGCGTATCGAGTCCTGTGAATCTTATTTTGTTAACTATCGCATTATCCTGTGCTGATGCATTCAGGATAAGGCCTGTTATTAGTAAAGTTGCTAGAAAAAACTTTCGAATTTGCACCATATTCCTCAACCAGCTTATTATTTATGAATAAAGATATAGAATTTAGAAGCAATTTTAGGTCGAAAGACATCGTTGCGAAAAATAAAATTGAGGAATGATTCTCAGTATGAATAGTCTTCTATTTCAGCTGATCCTCAATATTTTTAGTTATTGCAGATTCAACATCTCCTGTATGAGACGTAGTTTTGTTTTCAATCAGCATGATTTTGCATTCTTCCTTTGCGGATACCCGATGCTGAGTGCCTTTCTTAACAATGTACATATCTCCTGTATTCATTGTGAATGGTTCTGAATTTTCAACTTCCATTAAAAGGCAACCTTCAATGATATAGAACAGTTCATCTTCATTTTTATGATCGTGCCAAGGTAGTTCGTTGCCTTTTATTTTAGCAATTTTAACGTAAGAATCATTTACTTCTCCAATCACTTTGGGAGAGAAATATTCGTTGATTTTTGTGAAGTTTTCGAGTAGGTTTGTTTTCATTTTTAGTGTTTTTTTATAAAAATAAGACTATTTGGTATGTAAATAAAGTGAGATCGGATATAAGCCTATTTTTGCATTAGAAGCTGTTCCAAATCCAATATTTCAGCTTTATCACCATACTTTTCTTTTAATCCTTTTACCATTCCTTCGGCAGTTATGCATCTGACATTGTTTTCGATACAATCTAAAACGTAAGCTTTGGCATTTGCATAATTAATTCGATAATCTTCAGATTCTATCTTATAGGCTTTGTAATATTGAGTTTTGGCATTTTTATAATGTCCAGCGTTTAACCACTTAGTTCCATCCTTTAGGAGATAAAGTATTTTATTTTCCTTTGTAAGTTCAATTTCATCAATTGTTTTTTGTTTTTCAATTGCTTCGATTCTTTTTTCTTCATGAAAATTGTCAATTCGATTTTGAACTATGAAATAGATTCCAATTAGAATTGGTATGCTTATTATAAGCACCCAAATTTTTAGTTTTCGATTTTCTTTAAGGGCATTTGCCCTTATCTTTTTCTTGATTTGCTTTAATTCGGTTTCAGATACAGTTTTGTACTCCAAACTACTTTCTTCAGAGTGCAGGTTTACATGATCTTTTTTTCTCGATCGGAAGATGTTTTTTTTAGGTCTCGCATTATTCCTTATCGAGATTATCATTGCTTGAACTGATCCGCCAAAGCTCATAAATACAATTTTTTTGATAACTAAAATCTATTTGTTTTTAAATTTATCAATAATATTCGATTTGTAAACCGTTAAGTAAATTTATTTTGGACAAGAATATTGCCTTTCCTTAAATGTTGAAGAACCAGCTTATGGTCTCAGTTTAATAATCTACCTTGCAGTTCAGCGGATTCGTTCCGCATACATATTAATCAATTCAATTGAATACAACATTTGATGATTTGGTCAGGACTTATTTAGAAAATAATGTTGGCCTGGCAGATAATTTCCTGAATGAAACTCTAGCCTCTCAGCTTAAAAGCAATTTATTAGGATTGTTGTCGCAAAAACAGATGCTGCCTGCCGGGATTGGAAATAATACTGATTTAGTTCACAATCAATTAATTCGCAGCGATAAAATACATTGGCTCGATCGAAAACATCATGATGAACACGAAGACTGTTTTTTTGATTTAATAGATCGTTTTGTAGCTTATTTAAATCAGACTTGCTATACAGGCATTACCGGATATGAATTTCATTATGCTCTTTACGAAAAAGGAACTTTCTATAAAAAGCATCTCGATCAGTTTGTGAATAATAAGGGAAGAGCTTTCACTATGATCATGTATTTAAATCTGGATTGGAAGCCGGGTGATGGCGGCGAATTGTGCATTTACCATTCGGATCACAATCAGTGTATTTCTCCGCTTAACGGCAAATGTGTTTTTTTTAAGAGCAGTGAACTAGAGCATGAAGTTTTGCTCAGTAATCAGCCACGCTTAAGCATTACCGGATGGTTAAAAACCAGTTGATTGGTTTTGGGAGGATTGAAAAATAAAAACCCCAGGCTTTTTGAGCTTGGGGTTTTTATTGATCATATATTCTTTAGGCTGCTGCAGCGTCCTTTTTTGACTTTCGGTACAGGTAAGAGTTGAAAATGCTTCTTTTGGCAAAGCGATACTGCTTATCTGAATTGATGAATTTATTGAATACGTTTTTTGGAACGCCAAAATATTCATAAGTAGTTCCATCGGTGAAAGAGATTTCAAGCAACAAGCCTTTGTGTTTGTAATCAGCAATGCCCGATTCGGTAGTTGTTGAAGTATATTCTTCCAGGTTTGCTTCAATTGTCTCCGGAGCAATACTCACTAAAAAGTGATAAGCATCAATAATCTCGCGGCTTTTGATTTCTGCTTCAGCAAATTTTTCATCATCAGATTGAAATTTATCAGGATGCCACTCTTTAACCAAATTTCGATAAGTTGATTTTAATTTCTTAAGATCAGTATCCTGATCAACATTAAATAATTTTTTGTACGCATTAACTCGCTTCATACAGGCTCTTTCTAAAATTCTTAATTGATATATGTAAAGTGTTTTTTTAAGGACACTTCTTCTTGCTTTTTCGCAAAACAGTCGCAAAAGTACATATTTTAATGTTCTGATTGAGAAGTAGCTTCGCTTTTTTTATCTATTCTATTAATTCCTTGGTTTGTGAAATTTTAATAGAAGACAATTTACCCCGGTTATAAGGTCAGTATAATTTTGTAAAGACAAATTTTGACGCGATATTTTTACCAAAGAAATAGGTGCTTTTAGTCTTGATAAACTTACTTATTCATCATTTTGTCATCAATCATAGTACGAAAGTCATTTAATATTGGATTGGTATTTTTGTTGTTCCAGACAGCCCGCAAGGTTGTTCTCTGAGGTATTTTATTCAATTCAATAAATTTAATTCCCATGTCGTAGCCTAATTTCAGAGAAGTTGGTACAATTGAAACACCAAATTTATTTTCTACCAGCCGGTATATCGAACTGGCATTAACCGTGTTATGCGAAATCAATGGTGCAAAACCACTTTCATCGAAAATTTGCATTACTTTTTCAAAATACGATTCACTGTACGAAGCATCAAAAAAGATGAACGAATCATTTTTAAATTGAGACAAATTCGTGAAGTTCGATTCGTTAATTGGGTGATCTTTAGGAAGAACTAAGGAAAATGTATCTTCGAAAACGGATTGAATGCTTAATCCTCTGGGCACTCGTTCCATTCTCACAAAACCAACATCAATTTCATGATTAAGCAGTGCCTGGATTTGTTTGTTGTTGTCCATTTCTTTTAAACTGAAAAGAACATTTGGATGGGTTTGCTTAAATTTTAATAATAGTTCAGGGATCACATCCTGCATGGCAGAACCAACATAGCCGAGATTCAAATTGCCATTCAAGCCGTCATGCAACAATTTAGCATGGTTTATAATTTCATCCAAACGTTTAAAGTTATTGGTTAATTCCTTTTGCAGGTATAGGCCAGCCATAGTAAGTTTTACTTTTCGGTTGTGGCGCTCGAACAAGCTAATTCCAAGAATTTCTTCCATTTGTTTAATCTGCCGGCTTAATCCGGGTTGTGATATAAACAAGCTTTCTGCTGCTTTTCTAAAATGAAGATCTTCGGCTAAAGCAAGGAAATACTTGTAATGTCTGAACTCTATTTGATTACTCATGGTTATTAAATGATGACAATAATAGTCTTGTTGGGTATCAAAATTACGAATAACTTTGTAATAAAAAATAAATCTACTTGAACTATGTTTAAATACGGAATTGATCGACTAAATGTTGATAAGACGATACAAATTGCTCGGGGAGAGCTAAAAGCGGGATTAACTGCAGAAGCTGTCAGTAAAGTGAATGCCTGCAGAGCCAAGGTAGAAACAATGGCGAAGTCCAATAAAGCTTACTATGGAATCAATACCGGTTTTGGCCCTTTGTGTGATACTCAGATTTCGCCGGAAGAAACCAGTAAATTGCAGGAAAACTTGCTGATAACTCATGCTGTAGGTGTTGGAAATCCTATTGGTAAAGAGCTATCTAAAATCATGATGATTTGTAAGGTACAAGCATTGGCGCAGGGTTTTTCGGGTGTTCGGTTGGAAGTGATTGAACGTATTTTATTTTTTATTGAAAATGATTTGATTCCGGTTGTTCCGGAACAAGGTTCTGTTGGTGCTTCGGGCGATTTAGCTCCTTTGTCGCATTTATTTTTACCTCTTTTAGGGGAAGGTGAATTTTGGATCGGCAAAGATATTGTTCCTGCCAAAGAAGTATTGGCAAAGCATGGACTGAAGGCTATTCGTTTGGAAGCAAAAGAAGGTTTGGGTTTGATTAACGGGACTCAGTTTATTTTGGCTCACACCATACGTGGTTTGTATAAAATGGAATATCTTCTTGATTTGGCTGATGTTGCAGGTGCAATGAGTCTGGAAGGTTTTCAGGGAAGTGCAGCTCCTTTCAAGCCGGAATTGCATGCTATTCGTCCGTTTAAAGGAAATATCAAAGTGGCGGAACGCATGCGTATGCTGTTGGAAAACTCAGAAAATTTAGCGGGTCATATTGATTGTGAACGTGTTCAGGATCCATATTCGTTACGTTGTATTCCTCAGGTTCATGGTGCATCCAGAAATGCATGGTATCATTTGAATGAGTTGGCCGAAATCGAAATGAATTCGGTGACTGATAATCCAATTGTATTAAGCGATACAGAAGCTATTTCGGGGGGTAACTTCCACGGACAGCCTTTGGCGATGGCTTTGGATTACTGTTCGATAGCTGCATCGGAGCTTGGTAATATTGCCGACAGAAGATGTTATTTGCTGTTGGAAGGTAAATTTGGATTGCCTCGTTTGCTGACTGCAAGTGGTGGATTAAATTCAGGATTTATGATTCCTCAATATACTACCGCCGCACTGGTTACTGAGAATAAATCACTTTGTTTTCCTCCGTCAGCAGATAGTGTTCCAACTTCATTAGGACAGGAAGATCACGTTTCGATGGGAAGTATTTCGGGACGAAAATTCAATCAGATTTTGGGAAATATCGAGAAAATATTTGCCATTGAATTGATGTATGCTGCTCAGGCATTGGAATTCAGAAGTCCAAATCATTTTTCAGATATCATGACAGAAAATTTCAAAATTATCAGAAGTAAAGTAGATAAACTGGAAGATGACCGTGTGTTGAAAGATGATATCTACGCAATGATTGATTTTGTGAAGACCAGAGCTTTTATTGTGAAATAGTAAAATCGAAAGTATGACATTTCAAGAACAAATATTGCAGGGGATTCCAGCCGAATTACCTGCAAAAAAAGCATATCCGAAGGATGCCAACAGAGCTCCCAAAAGGAAAGACATTTTATCGGTAGAGGAAAAGCAGTTGGCGATTCGTAATGCTCTGCGTTATTTTCCTAAAGAATGGCACAAAGAGTTAGCTGTTGAATTTGCTCAGGAATTACTCGATTTTGGACGCATTTACATGTATCGGTTTAAGCCGGAATACAAAATGTATGCCCGCCCGATTCAGGAATATCCGGCTAAATCAATACAGGCTGCAGGTATCATGCTGATGATGCAGAACAATTTGAATCCTGCAGTAGCTCAGCATCCCGAGGAGTTGATTACTTACGGCGGTAATGGAGCTGTTTTTCAGAATTGGGCGCAGTACCTGCTTACCATGCAGTATTTGGCGACCATGACCGACGAGCAGACTTTGAATCTGTATTCAGGCCATCCAATGGGATTGTTTCCTTCTTCGAAAGGAGCTCCAAGAGTGGTGGTTACCAATGGTATGGTTGTTCCTAACTACTCCAAACCAGATGACTGGGAAAAATTTAATGCGCTGGGTGTATCTCAATATGGTCAAATGACAGCAGGATCGTTTATGTACATTGGTCCGCAGGGAATTGTTCACGGTACAACCATTACTGTGATGAATGCTTTTCGTAAAATCCTGAAAAAGGGAGAAACTCCTTCAGGAAAGATTTTTTTAACTGCCGGATTGGGTGGAATGAGTGGTGCGCAGCCAAAGGCCGGAAATATTGCCGGTTGTATTACCGTAGCGGCCGAAGTGAATCCCAAAGCAGCCAAAAAACGTCACGAGCAGGGGTGGGTTGATGTTTTGATTGATTCGATGGATGAATTGGTTGCCCGTGTACGAAAAGCACAGGAGACCAACGAGGTGGTTTCCATTGCATTTATTGGTAATGTAGTTGATGTTTGGGAGCGTTTCGATAAGGAGAATATCTTCATTCATATTGGTTCCGATCAAACATCATTGCACATTCCATGGACAGGTGGATATTATCCTGTGGATACTTCCTATGAAGAATCGAACAGATTGATTCGTGAAGAGCCGGAGTTGTTTAAAGAAAAAGTGCAGGCAACATTACGCCGCCATGCTGCTTCTATTAACAATCATACGGCAAAGGGAACGTATTTCTTCGATTACGGGAATGCATTTTTATTGGAAGCTTCCCGCGCTGGTGCGGATATCATGGCTGAAAATGGAATTGATTTTAAATATAAATCATACGTTCAGGATATTTTAGGCCCAATGTGCTTCGATTATGGTTTTGGACCTTTCCGTTGGGTTTGTGCTTCGGGACGAGCTGAAGATTTGGATCAGACCGATGAAATAGCCATGAATGTGCTGCAGGAAATCATGGAAAGTTCTCCGGAAGAAATTCAATTGCAGATGCAGGATAACATTACCTGGATTAAGGATGCCAAGAAGAACAAAATGGTAGTTGGTTCGCAGGCGCGCATTTTATATGCCGATGCCGAAGGACGTGCTAAGATTGCTGAAGCATTCAACAATGCAATTGCAGCCGGTAAAATAGGTCCGGTGGTTTTGGGCCGCGATCATCACGATGTGAGTGGAACAGATTCTCCTTACCGCGAAACTTCCAATATTTACGACGGCAGCAAGTTTACTGCTGATATGGCCATTCAGAATGTGATTGGTGACAGCTTTAGAGGTGCAACCTGGGTGTCGATTCACAATGGCGGCGGCGTAGGCTGGGGAGAGGTTACCAATGGTGGATTCGGGATGTTGCTCGATGGAACACGTGAAGCTGATGCCCGCCTGAAAAACATGTTGTTTTACGATGTAAACAACGGCATTGCCCGACGCAGCTGGGCAAGAAATAAGGAAGCGATGTTTGCCATTAAACGGGAAATGGAACGCACACCTGATTTAAAGGTAACCGTTCCCAATCTGGTAGATGACAACCTGCTGACTGATCTTTTTTAAAAATCGTTTTTAGATAAAAAATAGAATTGGTTCAGGTGTTTCCTGAACCAATTTCATATATAATAAATTGTGGAAAGAAGAGATAATGATTTGATAAATGCTGAATACAGGCCTGCTGAAAAAGGATACTGGGAGGGACGCAAGTCAAATCCAGACATGGGAAAACAGTATTGGCACCAGCAAATTGAATTTGTAAACTGGGATGAATTGAATCAGCAGTCTGATGATTCAAAGATCGATATTGCCATTTTGGGTTATGTGTGCGATGAGGGAGTGCGCCGGAACCGGGGAAGAATGGGAGCGCACGAAGGACCTAAGGCGATTCGCGACCGATTGGCAAAACTGCCGATCCACTTCGAGTCCAAACGTGTGATTGATGCCGGCAATATTGTCTGCAGCGATGATGATATGGAAGCTTGTCAGACACTATTTTCCCATGCAATCTCCGACTTAATTAAACAGCAAATATTTCCGATTGGCATTGGTGGCGGACACGATATGTCTTACGCACATTTTATGGGAATACGCGATGCCGTTAAGGAGACTCAAAAACGAAAAGTGGGAATTATTAATTTCGATGCGCATTTTGATCTTCGCCCGGTAGAGGGGAGAGGAAATTCCGGAACTCCTTTCAATCAGATTGTTTCGGAGTGCCACGAAAAGGGCGGTCTGGTAGATTATTATGCCATTGGCATTCAGCAGCAATCCAACACCAAAGAATTGTTCGATATTGCAAAAAGAGAGCACATCAACTATTCGATTAATTACGATTGTGAATCATCAGCTATGGAAATGGAAAGCCTTAAAAACAAACTGGCACCCATAATTGCCAATAACGATTATCTGTACATCACCATCGATATGGATGGCTTTTCGTCGGCCTATGCGCCTGGTGTAAGTGCGCCCTCGCCATTGGGTTTTACCCCCTATTTTGTGTTTAAATTGCTGAGTTTCCTATTCGCAAGCAAGAAGGTAATTGCTTTTGATATTGCCGAGTTAAATCCTTCGCTCGACAGGGACATGCATACGGCGAGCCTGGCAGCAAAAATTGTCGATTTTGTAGTGTTGAATTATGAATCTCCTACCTAAAATGGAGGGGATAGAGTTTTTACGGCTGTCATCAAAATATCATTCTGATTCCTTGTTTTGATCTGCTTTTTTAAACCAGTTTTTAGGGTTCAGGTAGGTTTTGTATTTGCTGAAAAGCTCTTTTCCCACCATTATTCCTCCAAGCCAAAACAGCACTTCGCCAATAATCAGAGATATGGTTGAGATTGTAATTTTGGTTGTAGCTTCCATTTCGAGGAAGGGAATTATAGCTATCAATAGAAAAAATGGAATACAGAAAATAATCAAAAATATTCCGACTCTGATTATCCAGTTCTTTTTTTTCATATCGTTTATGCTTGCTGGGGGTTTGTAATAGTGCTATGCTTTTCCCGGTACATTGGGATTAACGGCAGTCTGTCTAAAAACTCATTAAACTTCTCAATTCAATTTTAAATACAGCGGTTTTTAAGGATGCATAAAATGGAAAACTTATTCTTTTTATTACTTACCACACAATAATAATTGTCTTCTTTCCCAGTATAAAGGAACGCGATAAAATCGCGCACTAGCGGGGGGTTTCTTAATTGAACTAAACTTAATAACTGCGCATCACCGCCCATGAAATTTAGCTTTTGTTAGCATTTTGTTGGTTTTATTCTTATCAAATTGCATTAATAACTCTTCCTAAAATTCTCTTCAGTTTCAAAATATCGTAATTAATCCGTGCTATTAGGTATAAACTTATAACAAGTACCAAAGGTGGAAATTTAGTCCAATACGGATTTTCATCAAAAACTTGCAAAAAAGCAGCTATGCCAATTAAGATTAAAGGAATACCTGTCAGATAAATATATTTTTTCCTTTTGTTGAATCGCGCTACGATATTCTCAAATTCAGCATTTAGTTTTTCGTCAAACTCAATCTCAAGCGTTTTTATTTTGTTGATATGCTGATGAAGCATTAATTCGATATATGAAAATGGAGCTCTTATTGAAAATGCCATTGTCATTAAAACTAATAATCCTGCATTATGCCATTTGCTTATAAACGGATCAATTTTAAAAGCAGACATTGCAGATGCAACAATAAGGACAGAAAGTAATATCATTACAAAGCCATAATCCAAGAATCCAGCTCTTCTGAGCGTCTTTTCTCTTTTTTCAAGGGGGTTCCCTTCCCAGTTATATGGCGATTTGAAATTCTTTGCAATTTTTATTCGTTCGTCAATTTGATTACTCATCTTCTACTTTTTTGGGTGATTTTGTATTTTTCCAATAAATGCTAACGGTGATGGTATGGTGTCGTGCGGGATTACGAAGCGATAAACTTTCAAGTTACAACTGACTTTTTTACGAGCCACGTACCTTCAAAAACCTCTGAAACCCGCATGCACTATACCATGTGTGTGTGCCCTGCATGAGCATGACCACACCCACCGAAAGGTCGTTGAAAATGTTAAATATACAAATTTAGCATAAATAATGATTC
>JAFGYE010000061.1 GCA_016936255.1 Marinifilaceae bacterium
CCGGTTTCGAAATTCTCCTCAGCATATTCTACGAAATCTTCGGAAGTGTCATTTACAATCTTGGTAAACTGAATATTAATTGGTTCAGACTTCAACAATCCTTTGCTCAGATACAGTTTAACACATGAAAGCAAGGTGTTGTAAAAGTAGTTCCACTGCGTAGTAGACCAATCATCAAACAACATATGTCCAAAACGCTCATTAGGTGTATAATCAGCATTATACGTAGCGGACACCTCAAATTCAAATTTCCGTCGACGATAAGAGTCGCTATCACCGGATATCGCATAATTTGTTGAAATTATCACCTTTGGCGATTTCTCGTGAGGGATAAAAAAGTGCCCTTTCCTTGGTATACGAACTTCAAGGCCAGAAGTCATCATGTTGAAAATTGATTCAAAATCAAAATTCTTATCGACGTCATCAAATAAAACGATGTCTGAATTGAGGTCTATCGCAGATAGGCTAAACCATTCTTTCCTATCATAAATCTTTCCGTTTAACAAAGATTGGACACGTACTTTTGCAAGCGACCGAGCCAGCAAAGTTTTTCCACTACCTCCATTGGGATACCCGTCAACAAAGACATCCATTAGGATTATTGCTTTGTTTGTTTTACCATCCTTGTGCCGATGGATCAGATATCCCATTGCAGATTTAAGTGATTGTAACCGATTACTAGCATGGTTAATATCTTCAACGACCGTTAAATCCGTTAAAAACTTATTGAATTCACTGTCTTTATCAAGAATGGTATCGTCTGCAAAACTAAAGTCATGGTTTATAATGCTTTCTTCCCAAATAAATTGTTCGAAGTCACCATAATTGTGCAACGAGATACCAGTTGCAGTAACTTTAACAATTCCATTCTTAAAGAAAAAGAAAGCTGCTTTCTTTGTGTCGGTAAGGAAATCCAATTTCAGTTCTGGTAACAACATTTGGTTCCGATCGCTGAAAAGTGATGTACTCCTGTGAAACGAATTTAAAATACGTTCACGTATTGTGCCATCAGTTATTTGCTCATTAATATGGTCAAGTGCCATCCTAATTAGGAAGTTGGTGTTTACCGTGGAAACAACATTTCCCGCTACTCGCACAACAACATGTGCGGTTTTTTCCAGTTTTCCACATCGGGGTAATATTTTCCAATACCTTGTTCCCCGAAGAAATCATAAAGGGAGGAGGGTACTATCTTCCCCTCGCTGTCCCAAAATTCAATTTTTGCTTCTTTCATTTTAATTTAAAAATTCTTCAACTGTTCTTTAATAAATTCCAGCCCTTTTTTGCCTACAACAGAAGCTGCCGGAAAGGAGTATTTGTAACTCATTTTTTCGCGAAAGCTGAAATATCCGTCGCTTACATATTTCTCATATGGTATTCCCTTATGATTCAGGATACCTGCTTCACGAAGTAGCTCCATCAGCTTATTTCTACCAACTCCTAAATCCAAGATTTCAGCAACCTGACGGAAGCTATAAGTCGTAGGAGCTGGTTTATAACTGTTGTTATTCGTAATAATTAGTTTCGTTGTAAATCCCATTTTTTAGTTTTTGATAATTTGCCATCATTTCTTTTAATCATCTCATTAATTGCACCTTGCGAATACCGAACAACATTCCCAATTTTCACGAAATCGATTACATTGTCCTTGCGCCATTGGGCAAGTGTCCGCTCAGAAACACCAAAGAGTTTCATCACGTCAGTCCCATCAAGCAGTTTTTCTGCCGGATTCATTTTTTTTTCCATAGCCTCCATCCATTTCAGGAGGTTCCTCAGCACCTTGTTTTGACGTTGGAGCTCAAGTTTCACCTGGTAATCCATAGTTTAATTGTTACAGATTTTACCTTTCAATATAGCATCGTTGATATCATCTTCGAGGTAGTACCATATTCCTCCAAGCTTGTACGCCGGGAAATCCCCCCGGATTCTCATTTGCTGCAACGTGCTATCACGCACTCCTAATAGTTTTCTCACATCACGGCTGCGTAGCCACCTCATTTGTTTATCTCTACCGTTTTGATCGAGTTCAGTAAACTCGTTTTTTGCTTCCTCTTTCATATATTTTTCACATAAGAGGTTAAACCTATACCCGCTCTTTTTTGTCGGGATAAGCGCAATAAACATTGTGAATGAAGAATATAATTCAATAAAAGAAAAGTGTGTATGAATTTATGAGAACCGTGTAGGTTTCGACTCTTAATTATAAGATTTACATAAAGATAAAACTTACAAAAAATCAATAGAAATAATAAAGTGAGTATTCGTGTATGTAGGGAAAAATTTACAAAATACTGCCATTTTTCAATATTTTGAATGCGTCGTCCAAATTTGGAAATTTTTTGCAAGTTCTGTTATTACGTATATCACCAAGTTGCTCTCCATTAAATAGAAAAACATCCTTTGCAATACTCCATAATTGTGGAGTACCTATATTATCAGGATTTTCAATTTCAGCTTTAAGTAAAATCAAGAAATAATGCAATTCTGTCTTTTTATCAGATGTCCAGTTAATTTTATCTTCCTTAGTGATAGGAACACCCCTGAAAACTGATTTGAATGTATTTTTTGAAGTCTTTGCAATGTAGTTTTTATTAATAAGATATTTCCTCATTTCATTAATACGCAAATCTGCATATCGTTGCTTAAACTTAAATGATTTGGGGCTTCTTTTAACTGATGTAGGTTTTGTCTTTGAATTACCTTTATAACCTTTTAATAGATGATGATTTAAATCTATAAAACTAAGGACTAAATCAGGAAATACAGATTGGTAATTACGTATAACTTCATTACCTATTTTTCGTATTGAATTTAAAACAAGAATAGCTGTATCATCAGATTTCCAATTACGAATAACCAGATTCAAACAATCATTTAAGACCTTATTCAAAAAAATACTTCTTAACTCATAAGTAATTTGAGTATTTGTGCTATTAAGATAGTTTGTAATTAGATAAAGTGTCTGTTTTTCAATGATAAATATCTCTTTACCAAAATGTTCAGCCGCTTGGATTACTTTCTCTTCACCCTCCGATGTAAAAAATGTAAATGATTCATTATTAGAGTCATACATTTGATTCCCATTAAGTCCAATTATTTCCAGTAATAACTGTTTTCCTTCCTTTGCGTAAGTCTCATAGAATATGAATGGGCAATCAAGAGTAGGTATGGTATAAGTTATTAGCCTACTATAAAACTCTTCATATGATTCCCATTCTTTTTGCATGATGGAAATTTAGCAAAAATTTTGTTATTACCCTGTTTTCCTAATCTTCTCATCTAACTTTTTCATGTCTTCTGATACTTTTGTATCAACAACTTTAGCATATATTTGTGTAGTTTTTATATCGGAATGGCCAAGCATCTTGCTCACAGTTTCGATTGGGATATTATTCGCCAAAGTTACAGAACTGGCAAAAGTGTGACGGCCTATATGCATGGTAATGTGCTTCTTAATGCCACATACATCTTCAATCTCAGACAAATAACTGTTCAACTTCTGATTACTACGCACAGGTAACAGTAGCCCATTTGAAACACATTCCGGGTCATTAGCATATTTATCCAAAATACGTTGTGCTGGCGTTAATAGTGGGAACTTTGCCTCTACACCTGTTTTGTTCCTTTTATAGGTGAGCCAGTTCTTCCCATCTATTCCCATTGTAATCTGGTCAGCGGTTAAATCCTTTAAATCAGAGTAGGCTAATCCAGTATAGCACACAAAAATGAACAGGTCTCGTACCCTTTCAAGCCTTTCAATTTTAAAGTGATGATTTTCAATCCTAGCCAGTTCCTCTTGGGTAAGGTATTGGCGAGTGTTCTTAACAGTTTTGATTTTATAACCATAGAACGGATCATGTAGGATGTACTTCATTGACATAGCATAATGGATGACCTTTTTAAGCTGTTTTAGGTATTTGGCCACCGTATTGTCCTCTATCGCATAATCAAGCCGTAAAAAGAGATCAAATTTGCGAATAAATAGCTGATCCAGAACCTTTATCTTTATATCGCTGGAACCATACTCTTTAGCAATAAATTCTTTTAAACGTTGCAGAGTAGTAGAATACTGTCTGAGGGTGCTATCAGAATACTTACTTTTTTCCATCGCACTTAAAGCATTGTTTTCTTCGAATACTTTAACAAGCCATTTTTCGGATTTACTGTTACCCTGAAGTTCGTCCTTTAGCAATTTAATGGTAACAGTTTCATTGGTTTCTTTAAGCATGTTAAATGCTGTTTGAATACCATTGGTAAAATCAGTAAGGTACTGATTCGCTGTTCTGGCAGCTTCTGATCTCCCCTTAACTTCCTGCCTGTATTTATCCCATTTCAATGGATCAATCCATTTTTTTGCACTTAATTCCAACCTGTTACCGTCGATGACAACCCTTGCATAAATAGGATTTTCACCTGCCGAATTCTTTTTCGAAGCTTTCAAAACGAGATTAATTGTCATTCTATTCATAATCTATCCTTTTTTGGTTACAAATTTCAGGATAAATCGAGAGTTATCATTCTGCAAAACTCTGCGTATACCTGCAAAGTAATGAAGTAGTTATGACCATAAGTGAGACCTGTAGGACTTCTAAATTAAAAGGTCTCGATTTGGTCACCTTAAAAACAAGTATCAATGTTAATTTCAGGAAGTTTTGGGAAAGTCCAAAAACAAAAAAGCCTGAAATTCATTAATTTCAAGC
>JAFGYE010000062.1 GCA_016936255.1 Marinifilaceae bacterium
ATATTTTACGCATTGCCAGATAAAAAAGGATTCTGAGGTTTCGGACAACGATATTGCCACATCGCATCTGGTTTTGTTGGGCAGCCCCAAATCCAACAGGGTATTTGCAAGGCTTGCCAATCGGATTCCATTAACGGTTGCACCAACTGTTGTCAAGATACGCGATACCGAGGTCGCCGGAGAGAGCCTGTGTTATTACATGGTTTATCCCAATCCGTTGAATCCAAGCAGGTATATAGCCGTTATTGGATACAACAATTCCCAGTATATTGCGCTTGGCGCGGAGGAATCAGGTTTTTTCGATGATGTATCCAATTACGGCTGGTATGATTTCAAGGTTTGGGATGGATCAACCGGTAGGGTACGCGAGAAAGGCTATTTTAATTCGGTATGGAAGTAGATAAAATTGGCTCGGTCACGCTTTTGCGAATTTTTGAGCATTTTTGGAGCCTTTTTTAATCTTGAATAGTACTAAAAAATGCAAAACAGCAAAAGCCCAAAAGCCCTTTCGCAAGCTGAGACCCCCTTTTCGGGTGGCTAGCACCCCCCTTTCGGAAAGTGGATGAAAAAAAGCTTGGAGGGTTTGATAATCGATTCTAACTTGTCGTCGAAAATATAAAGAAATGCAACGAACTAGAATTAGCAAAACCCGAAGTTTCATGAAACCAGATAACAGGCCAAGTGAAATGGACAACCTCACTCGCTCGCGAAAGGAATTGTTGGTTCTTCTGCTTGTAACCAAGTCTATTTGCCACGAAGCCAATAATAGTGGGGGACAAATCAGAAAGGAGGTATTTTATGCGAACGTAAATGAATTCAAATTGACTATTCTAAACATTGGTATTAGACTGTCAAATCCTTCAAGGAGAACTTGTGTTTTTTAACATTTTCATAAAAATAAAAGTCATTAAAATGAAAAATAAAATCGCATCAATTATTGCAATTTTCACGTTGGGAGTATTGTTTGTATTTAATGTTTCGATATCAAAACAAAATTCAAACAATAATTTGGATATTACCTTAATTCAAATGGGACACATAGCTAATGCTGCACCAGAGTATGATGCTAAATACAAATACCAAACGATGGCATATTGCGGAAGTTCGATAAATTATGCATGTACTACACGTTACACAGCAGAGTCTTGTCGGTTATATGCCTGTTTAAAAGATTATTAAAGTTTGCATCAAGAGAGCTCATGATACAGCTCTCTTGTTTGATTTTATAAATACAAAAGATATTTTGGATAATAAAATACTTAAGAATAAACCATGAGAATAAAGTTGGCTCTTATAGTCTTAGCTACTCTATTGCTTTCTTGTAATAGGGATAATAAGGAAGATAGGAATTTGTTGTGTTTAGATGTTTTACATTCTGCCAAGAAAAATATCTCATTCAGTTCAATAAAATTGATTCCTTTAGAAACCCGAAAAGATAACTTTCTTGGAGATAGACTTAAAATTAAACTAGACAACAATGAGATATACATTGCTGATCTAGAAGGTCATAAGAGTATATTTTATTTCAATAGTGATGGTCGTTTTGAAAATAAAATTGGGTTGCAGGGGAAAGGCCCACAAGAATATATCAACCTAGTTGACTTTATTGTATCTGGTGACACAATTGAGGTTCTTTCGGGTGCTGGAACAATATCACAAATTACTGGCTTCAACAAAAACGGAACTTTTATTTATTCAAGAACTTTTAATCTAGGTGTAACTTCTTTTGAAAAAATTGGATCATCTTATGTGTTTTACACAGGTTTTAATAAAGTACTTCATCCGTATCGTATTTATACAAGTGACATAAGTGGGAAAAATATGAAGCCTTATTTGGAGAACAATACTCAAATAAATCTGCCTTTATATGAAAACAATTTTTTCAGATTAGACTCTCTTTTATACTTTAAAGAGAGTTTCTTCAATTGTACATATGAGTACAAAAACAATTTGTTCGCTAAAAAATTTGTTCTTGATTTTGGAAAGTTAAATATTCCAAATAAATTCTATAAATTAAATATACATAAAGGATTTGAGCTGATTGACAATAGGGGTTTTGCATGTGTGAAAAATTATTTTGAAAATAAACGGTTTTCTGCATTTGAGATAATTGAGCAAAAGAAAAACACGGATACCAAAATACATCATGTCTTGTTTGATAAGTTTAATATGAATATGACGTCTAATACATTTAATGAAAGCAATTCATTTCCCTTGAAGAATATGGTTTCTATAACAAAAAATGACGAATTGGTATACGTGGTCTACCCAGTTGATATAATGAAAAATATATCTGAATTCGATAAGCTTCCAATTAGCAATAAGCAAATATTGGAAAATGTTGCAGAAAATGACAACCCAATTTTATTTTTTTGCAAAATATCAACTCATGAAGAATAGAATACTATTAAGCTGTTTTTTTGTTATCCTACTTCTTGTAAATGTTTTTACATTTCTAAGGCTGAAGGTGGATAGATCAAATGATCTATTGAATTTTAAAAAGGAAATAGAAGTGTTGAATGATAGTTTCATAGAGAATCAATCTTTAAATTTTAAGATTCAGTCTAAAGTTGAAATCTTAAAAAAGAAGATTGATTTCACAATTGATTCAATTGATTTGCAAAATAGGAAAGGATTTTTCCTAGTCTTTATCCCAAAAGATGCATGTTGGAATTGTTTTAATATTCGGTTTAAACAATTTCTTGAGACGTCAAGAAAGTATAATTTGCACCTTGTAATCTTTAGTAATGAACGATATGTGAGGAATTTAAAAGTCTATTCAGAAGAAAACAATTTGAGCTTCAGTATTGTCAATTTTGAAGACAATTCGCTAAACATTTTGAAGTCTAATCTATTATTTGCTCTTTATGAGCCTGATCAAGGATGTTTTGTGCCGTATGTTGAGATTAAGGGATTTGAAGTAATAGATCAACTCATATCAAACTATTATGAAAATGTCGAACCAATTCATGAATAAGATTTTAATTCTAGTTGTATATATTCTTATTTCATTTGCATTTAGCTGTAAGAAGGTCCCAGAAATATTGGAATTGCCGACAGATAGGGAAATGATTACATGGAATGATTCTATATTCTTTAAATCGGACCCTTTTACTAAACGCGTAAAATCAGTGGTCTATTTGAGATCGTCAGGTATTTCGGAAATCAAAAGGTGGATTCCATACATTGAGAAATATCCCGAAGTGGGCTTTATCTTTTACTTTAGTTCGTCAGACAAAGATTTTATTGTTGGGGGATTGGAGCATTTTAATTTCCCGATTCCAGTATTTATCGATACTGAAAACAAATTTAAAAATTATGGGCTTATTGCTTTTGTGATTAATGATAAAGATGAGATAATCTCAGTAAGCAATCCGACTATCCCAGATTTTGAAAAAACTTTGAAAAAACTATCAAACTTGAAGAAATAACTATCCCTAGGCTGTTTTAAGCAATCTTAATGTGAAGGATTTGGAATACTATCAAGACGATGCCCGAAAGAAAAAAGTCACTATGTTCTCGATAGAAAACATGCACGGACATTATTCGTATACAGAATCATAAATGGCAAAATACAAAATAATTGAAGGAAAGCCCATTTTCACGAATCCGACAGAGCAAAACAACAATTTTCTCATGCCTAGAAGTTCTAATTCTGCAAATTCCGAAACAAGCAAAAAAGCCCATTTGCAAGCTGAAACCCCCATTTCGAATGGTTAAAACCTACGTTTCGGAAAGTGGATGACAAAATATTTGGTGGGTTTGAGAATCAGTTCTTACTTGTGGTCGAAAATATAAACAAATGCAACGAACCAAACTTTTGAAAATACCTTTTGTGGAGTTGTTGGTGGCCGGTTTGGTCATTCTGCTTCCGTTGGCCAACAGTTCCGATCTGATGTTTGGGATCCAAACGGCTAAGTCGTTCGGGTTTTTCTATGGTTTGTTGGTGTTGGTTGGGTTTAGTGCCATCGGTTTTCTATTTCGGAATCGGGAAGCACAACTTAAAATCACAATCATCGATTTGTTACTTGTGGCTTTTGTGGGTTGGGTAACTTTAAATAAATATGTGTTCCACGATGTTCGTTCCTTTTCATTGGGATATTTTGAATTGTTGGGACTTTGTGCTTTTTACTTCATCGTTCGGGCTTTCAAACCAATGAATCCAATTCTGTTGATGGTCGCGATTTGTATGGGGGGAGCCGTGCAAGCTGTTTATGGCAATTTGCAACTGTGGGGCTATTTCTCATCGCATCACGGGATTTTTAAACTGACGGGCAGCTTTTTCAATCCAGGCCCTTTCGCGGGTTACTTGTGTGGAATTCTTTCCATTGCGTTGGGCTTGTACTGGATGTTTGATCGCAAAAAATACGAAAAGCAGTTAAAAAGTATCAAAGAACAATTAGTCAATATTAAAACAAAGTCATTATTCGCTGATCTAAAATCGTTGATTCCGAATCTTCAGCCTGTAATTCTCAAATCTCTTGGTCTCATTACCCTTCTCTCCATTTTGCTCGTCCTTCCGGCGGCCCGATCGCGTGCGGCATGGTTGGGAGCCATTGCAGGTGTAGTTTTTTTGGTATGGCATAAATTCAACCTAATTCAGTATTTCAAACTGAGAAATGGTCAAGCACAGTGTTTCAAATTTTTCAATCGATCCGTTCAAATTCGGAACGGCGTATGGGTAGCATTGTTGCTGGTCGCCTTTGCTGTGGGGAGCTGGGGTCTCTACCATTATAAAAAAGACTCGGCCGATGGGCGCATGCTTATTTGGAAGGTAGCGGCTCATTTTATCGCGGATTATCCGATTCTGGGTGTGGGACACGATCGGTTTAAAGCACATTACATGGATTATCAAGCCGACTATTTTCGGGAGCATCCAAACAGCAAGTTCGAGTTAGTGGCCGACGATAACCAATATGCATTTAATGAACCGCTCCATGTGTGGGCAGAGAATGGACTTATTGGTATACTTCTCGCAACGGGCATCGTTTTTTCAGTGTTCTTTACTCCGTTGCGGAATTTTAGGTTACAGGTTTCAGGTTCCAAGCTAACCGAACCTGAAACCTGTAACTTGAAACCTGAAACTAAGAATCTGAAATCAGAAACAATCCTCCGCGCCTCCTTGCTTTCGATTGGGGTGTTTGGTCTTTTTGCCTATCCAAGCGAAATTTTGCCGATCAAATTCACCGTTTTTTTGTGTTTGGCGTTGTTGGCAGGCATGGTTCGTCCTGTTTTTACAATGTCTCTGCATGCCCAAAGAAAAGCGGTTCAATCTGTTTTGTTGAGGCTACCGGTTTCAATCGCAACACTCACACTATTGGTTTGGGTCACACCACGCATTCAGGAATTGCAAGGTGCATACAAGACTTGGAAAGATGCTTTCGATTTGTACAACTACAACCTCTATTCCGATTGCCTTGAAGATTATGAGCGTGCCTATCCGATGCTGCGAAATAACGGGGAGTTCCTGATAAACTATGGAAAAGCCTTGAGTATAGCCGAAAATCATACCAAGGCCATAGAAGTATTGGAGCAGGCTAGAAAATATCAACCCAATACCATTTTGTATACGGCAATGGGTGATAGCTATAAAGGAATGAAAAAGTGCGAACTTGCTGAGAGCCACTATTGGCAGGCAAGCCACATGGCGCCCGTGAAGTTTTATCCCTTGTATTTATTGGCCAAGTTGTATGATGAATCGGGACAGCAGGCGAAAGCGGTTGAAATGGCGAAGTCGGTTTTGAGTAAGGATGTAAAAGTGGAATCGACAGCTATTAAGGAGATCAAAGATGAGATGCAAGAAATTTTACACGATGAATTTTAAAGATGTCTGACATATTCCAATAAGTTTCCTAATTATTGAGTAATATGTGTTTAAGCCAGTGTGATTTGATTTTGGTCTATTTTGTTTAGATTATTCGAAGGAAGTGATTGAATGAAAATCATCTCAATGAAGAGTATTGAGGTGCTAAATAGTTTTAATAAATAAAAAAATTCAAAAATGAAAAGAAAAATTTTGACATTGTCTTTTGTTGTGGTGGTGGCATTGGCTACTACTTTCAACTATGTGGGAGTTCAAAGTAAATCAGGCTCAGAAATTCAAGAAATTAGCTTGGTTAAAAAAGCAAAAGCTGCAAATATTTGTGCTGAATTGTATATGGGATTATATCAATGCTGTAAAATTCAATCCGGAAATTGCAATGCAGGTGGTGGTGCATATTATTATGGGCCAATCTATTTTTAAATTTGAGATTCTGAAGCTTCAGATTTTTTCTGAGGCTTCAGAAAATCAGAATGTAATTAAAAAATTAAAGGAAATGAAAAGAAAAATTTTGACATTGTCTTTTGTTGTAGTTGTGGTATTGGCCACTACTTTCAACCATGTGGGATTTCAAAGTAAATCAGACTCAAAAATTCAAGGGGTTAGCTTGGTTAAAAGAGCACAAGCTGCAAATATTATTTGTAATGAATTGAATATGGGATTTTATCAATGCTGTAAAATTCAAGCCGGAAATTGTGATTTATTTGGTAGTCCCTATCATTATGGTCCAATCTATTTTTAATAATTAAAACTGTTTGAAAATGAAGAAGTTTGTGTTATCGTTATTGATGCTTATTTTTTTAGCGATGTCTTGTAAAAGAAATCAAGAAACGAAGATATTGACAATGAGTGAAGTACTTGATCTTTATGGCGATGAAATTCCGATTGTTGGTGAGGTCTTTATGCAAAATGAGCCTATGTTGCTAAACCCATTTAGTATTCAAATTTTTGGCAACCTTTTGATTGTGGATGAGCTAATGAAGATGGATGACAATATTTTCTCGGTTTTCGATTTGAATGAGCGTCGTTATTTGGGCAAGTTTCTAAAAAAGGGCAAAGGGCCAGGCGAATTTTTAGGGGCTCGATTGTTCCCTTGGAGTAATGATTCGGTCTTGGCGATTGATGTGCCCACTCGTCAAAGTCAAGTGTTTTCCATACAAAAGATTTACAATTTGGATAATTCACCTGATCGGACATTTATATTTGAATCTACAGATCGTGGAAGTCAGGTTGATCAATGTTTGTTGTATGATAATCAAATCGTTGCAAGTGGTCAATTTAAGTTTGGTGCCTTCAATGTTTATGATATGAATGGTAAGTTTATTAGAGAAGGTGGGCATTTCCCATCAGTAAATTTCAACGATGAAATCGACAATTGTCAACTTGGCTATGTCTTTGGTCCAACTTATTGTTTTGAAAAGAAAGATGCTGATTTGATTGCATATGTTTATCATGCTGGTTTTTCGATTGCAAATAATAAACTGAATGAAATCCATAGCATTATTTGGAATAAGCCAGAGATTGGTGAGGCGGGTTATAAAGATGGCAAGCCCATTGTTTCTCAAAATGGGCGTGGAATGATGGTCGGAGCAGGCGACCTAGTCGCCAACGAAAAAAATATATTTTTCACGTTCTCGAAGTATGATTTTTTTGAGAGCATGAAGACCGGCGTTGAAAATGAGTTCGATTATATTCTTGTTTCAGATTAGAAGGGGAACCCTGTTGCAAAGCTCAAGCTAGATAAGCCAGTAAAAGCATCGCTGGAATTCGACAGTTCGGGCAACTTCCTGTATGCCCTGCGGGTAGATGAAACAACCGGTATTCCACAGATTGTCCGATATGATTTAAACAAGTATTTAGTTGACAAATGAGACGAAATGTGATTGTGATGTGGGTTGTTTTGTTATTGGCTTTGTTTTTGTCTTGCACTCAGACTAAAACGAAAGATCATTTAACATTGCAAATTGGTGATTCAATTCGTTTGATGTTGGATCAAGTAATCTTAGATAATTCTGGGGATAGCTTATATTTTAGAAAAAGTTTTAGATATAAAATTATTACTTATGGCAATGTATATTGCCATCCTTGCTGGGAGAAGGTTGTATTGTGGAAACAACATTTATATAAATTTGAAGGAGATGAAAATATAGGTTTTTTTTGTTATGTGTATTCATCTCCTAAAGATTTTCAAGAAATTAATAAAGATGCTAAGCTCCCATTTCCAGTTCTATTAGATGTAAACGAAAGATTTAGGGTCGTTAATAAATTGAGTAATATACCTGAATATCTAACATTCCTTGTCGATCAGAATAATAAAGTGTTATTCATTGGTGCACCATTTTCGCCTGAAGAGTATAAGCAGTACCTTAAAAATATTAATTCAGAAAAATGAGATTTTTTATCAATCAGTATTCATCATCATTGGTCAAATATAAGTTTATAAGAGTGATGGTTTATTTTAGGCAAATTATCATTCTCGCTTTAATTCTTCTAGGTTGTAAGCAAATCAACAAGCCACAACCGTTAACCACCATTGAGTTTGAAAAAACCGAACTTGATATGGGGATGCTCGAGAGTAAGAAACCCAAGGCCGTTGACATCGGTTTTGTCAATAACGGCAACGAGCCACTTGTTATTTATCGAGTTGAAACGAGCTGTGGGTGCACGGTGCCTCAATGGCCCCAAAAGCCCATTGCTCCGAGTGAGAAAGGCCGTATTGGTGTAACCTACGATACCGAATTTCCGGGCATGTTCCGAAAGGAGATCATTGTGCACTACAATGGGATGTATTCACCCGATACGATTGTGATACGGGGCGAGGTTGACATGGGGATGTGAGCTTTGATTGATGAATGATTCGGAAATGAGATTTTTGGGGCGGGAAACTTTGAATCAAGGATGCGAAATGTACAAACCGAAAGCCCATTTTGCGAATCCTAGAGGCATAAAAGACCAAATTCTCATACCTAGAAGTTCCGTTTTTGCAGATTCTGAAGTAAGCAAAAATGCCCTTTCGCAAGCTGAGA
>JAFGYE010000063.1 GCA_016936255.1 Marinifilaceae bacterium
AAATTTAAAAACGGAATCATTATTCAGCTTTATCTTCTTAAATATAAAGGGAGGAAAATTAATCAATAATTATAAGAATATAATAAACAGGTGCCAACAAGTAAGGTTCTGCCGCCAAACAATGCTCCATCTGAAACTCGCGAAATTACGGGATTAACGGCAGCGGTGTTGCAGCATCTTTTCCAAAGTTCGCCTTTTTGGAAAAGTTTATTCAAATACGCAACTATTTTATCATGAATGGCATCTTTTGATAAAAACAGAAATCATGTACAATCGAATTGTTTTTATCAGTGTTCTTTTAATACTATCAGTCTGGTCGTGTGAAAAAGACAAACACGAAAGGACCGTTACATGCATTCAGGGAAACGCATATGATTATCTTAATTATTACAAAATTGATTCAATTTGCACCTCCGAAATCTGCACGAATTATTTAGATATTTGGAAAGAACTTTTCAAAGAAAAAAACAATTTGAGTGATTCTTTTTTTGATGAACATGTCATCCTCTGTCAGTCCTATACAGATGATTGGAATGAGGGAGTTTCATTCCGCATTTGCTACAAAATTCAAATGGACTGGGCCATAGCTTATGGTTGCGATAAGTTTATGATAAAAATTAACGATGGAAGCAATCTTTACCCTGAATTACCCAGAAATGAATATTTATCCGGGAATGATATAAAGTTCTCGGTTAACCAAAATCGCTTTTATTCGCGAATAGGTTTTGTGTCAGGCTCAGAAATTAATTTCTTTTCAATGGATGAGGCACTAAACCGGCTAATTGAAGATGCAAACGTTAATACCTTATGCGTAAGCAATATTTATGTTGATGAAACTACGGGTAACTTGATGCTTGAGGCCTGGGCAGAATATGAAAATGAAGAAAATTCGTGTATTAAAGGAAAAATTGATTTGGTTAGTGGTGAAACAGAAGTAACAGATACTCCCTGTTATATAGTATTTTAAAGTCCAAAATCCTGGAACCTTTTGCGCAAACCCCTGCTCACGCACAAATTCTTTCGGTGGTCCATCTCCGGTAATTTTATCGTGCGGAACAGAGAAAGCCGCTGAATGAGCATCTTTTCCATAAGTTGCAACTTTGGAAAAGTTTATTCACAGGCTGGTTTATCCGCAATTTGTATCTTTAGGTATAAAAAGAAAGGGTGCAGGCTATCAGGCTCTGCTCTGCGCGGTCAGGCTGAAAACAACCTCTCTTTAAAAATGTTTAGTTGGAATAATAAAAGTACAGATATGACAATAACAACAAAAAAAGAATTGATTGGAATGCAAAAAGCAAGCGAAGCTGTTGCTTACACATTAAAAGAAATGACAAAATTTGCTCAACCTGGCATCACAACAAAAGAACTTGATGAATACGGGGCAAAGATACTTGCCGGGTTTGGAGCCAAATCAGCACCTAAACTTACTTATGGTTTTCCGGGCTACAATTGTATAAGTATCAATAATGAATTTTGTCATGGGATTCCCTCTGACAAGAGAATTTTGAAAATAGGTGATTTAATAAATATTGATGTTTCAGCTGAATTGAATGGATTTTGGGCAGACAATGGTGGCTCATTTGTTCTTGGAGAAGATATCAATCAACATCAAAAATTAGTAGATGTTTCGAAGCTCATTTTAAAGAAAGCAATTGACAACATAAAAGGTGGAGTGCGAATTGCAGACATTGGACACTTAATGGAAAGCGAAGCAAAAAAGAGAGGTTTCAAAGTGATTAAGAATTTAGGAGGACATGGAATTGGCAGAAGCCTTCACGAACAGCCAGATGAATTGCTTAATTGCAGAAACCGATATGACCAAAGAAGATTTAAGAAAAACTCTGTAGTTGCTATAGAAACTTTTATTTCAACAGTATCAACTTATGCTGATACACTGAATGATGGGTGGACATTGGTTGGCGACAGGGGTGGATATATGGCACAGCATGAACATACCATTGTGGTAACAGACAAAAATCCAATAATTCTGACTGAAATGAATGGGATATGGAATTAACAAAATGAATTAAAGCCCGAACCGCTAATTAACAGGACTTTGAGCGGTCTGCAAGATTCAGTCCCGCCTTAGGCGGGATTAAACTAAACCCACACCGAATTCAGGGCTGTGTAATTAATCAAGATTTTTTGAAGAAAAATAGTTGAGGCGTTCAACAAAGTGTTGCAGCATCTTTATCAAAGTTCGCCTTTTTGGAAAAGTTTATTCACACCAAACGTTTATCCGCAATTTGTATCTTTAGGCTCAAAAAATAAGGGGGCAGGCTGTAAGGCTCTGCTCTGCTGCTTAATTTAAACGGAGATAGAACAGTTTTAATGTGAATTTTATTAAGAGGTAGTCCGGAAAATACAAATGATTGAAAATACCGGAATCTGGTTTTGAGGCTAAACAAGTGTCTCGATAAATATTGACTGCAAAAATCGTGTTTTAACTTATGGAATACACAATGGAATACTTTGGTTCTTGTTTATGTAAAGGGATTAAATTTAAAGTAACGGGCGACTTTGAGAATTTTTATCTG
>JAFGYE010000064.1 GCA_016936255.1 Marinifilaceae bacterium
AAGCAGTATAAGGCAGTTTAATCTCAAAAAAACAAAAGATCATGAAAAAGAGGATGTCTACTTTGTTATGAGACATCCTCTTTTTTAACTAAATATGTAAATTAATTACTCGAAATTATAATTTTTTCACCCTGATCGTAAACAAGATCTTTAGGGATTTTTGCCCGTTGGATTCGATATAAGTCTTGTAACAGCTCGTTACGAATAAATCCGTTGGTTTTAATCAGCTTATCTGCGGTTTCATAATCACCATTCCCTTGTATTTCAAGAACTAATTTTGATAATGACTCAATGGCCTTTTTCATTTTGTAAAAATTTACTTTGTAAGTACCACTTTTTATATTGTATTTAAAGGCCTCATTTTCTTCAAAATAGTAAAACCGAATCATATTGGCAACTCCTTGTGAATCCTTCACTCCAAAACGAATAGATCTAAATACATCTGCCATATAAGTAACGTAATTATCCATTAGTTCAACATCATCAATCTGGCCCATATCAGTAAGTTGTCCAAGGAAAAACATTCGAAGAACATCATTTTTTAATTCATTTATTACATTGTAATGTTCTTTTAAAGCTTCTTTTACACTACCTTTTCCATTTATGGTTTGTGAGATTCCAAGACCATCGCTTATTTCATAAAAAATTGTATTTAAAAAAAATGACTTAAATAATACGTGTTTGCGTTGTTTTTCATCTATAACTAAATTCGTAATCGGTTGAAGAATCTGGTCAAATTTGGCTTGCATTACATTCTTGAAATGTAATTTTTTAGCGTAAGTAGTTATGCTGTTGCCAATAGGTAGGTTTAAACCAATTAGTTTATTACCTGCATTGCAATAACCAGAATTGTATAAAACATCATAAATTACGATTTCTGCCGATTCAGAGGGGGTTTCTTTTTTATATTCATCGGATACAGGAAGGCTTTTTTGCAAATAAGGAAGTAGCAAAGAGTATTTCTCAACATCTTTAGTCCATTGTTTGTTTCTTAATAAAATAAATGCACCGTAGGAATATTTTGTCCAGATGAAATGATCTTCTGTGTTTGAAATAGGGCCTGCAATAAAATCGATGGGATTGTCTTTCAAATTCATCCACAAATGATCACTTTTCTCAAAATTATCAGAAAGTAAATCTTCAGCACGTTGCAAAAGGTATTCCTTAAAATCTTCAGTTTCGCAGAGTTCGGCTGCACTTTTTAAGGCTGAAACAGCATTATTTACGTGGTTTTGATAAGCTATGTGGTAAGGTAACACCTTTATTAATCCATTTTCGGTACGGGTTAGTGTTGTAAAAGCACTGTATTTATTGTCATTTTTTAAAGAGAAGAATTCTTCCTGATTTATATCTTCAGGAAAAAAACCAATTCCTAAGGGGCGGGGAGGAAAATCATCGGTGAACGGAGCAAATCCATCTAAACGATCCCATGGGCCGTAATTGATCATTGCGTACTCCTTCATGTCTGGATCAGTAATCACATTTAAGAGTTGATTTTTATCACCATATGCCTGCAACCAATAAATTTCATCAATAGCATTTGCTACTCTGATTAGTTGAGAAAATAATTTTATTTGATTGGCAGTAAGATTGCTTAAATCGGCGGAGAGTTTAACTTTTGCATAATTTGCCAATTTGCGTTGCATTACAGAGTCGTATTTTTCTTTCTCTTCAGTTTTTTTTGGTTGACAGGAAAAAGCAAATACGATCGAAATAATGAGTCCAAATATAAATATCAGTTTCCGATTCATAACAATAGGGTTTTGAATTTAAAATACTGTGATTAGCTTATATATCAATTTTAATGCTTCCTTAATTTGTCAATATGGATAAGTCGTTTAAGAACGATTTGAAGAATATGATTAGTTAAAAGTTACAAAAAATTGAATAGGAAAAAAAATGAAATTCAAGATGTTTGGTTGTGTTTAATTGTCACAAATATAGATGTTTGTGTTCTGTTGCAGGTGCTGTTTTTTTTTGATTTCAATCTATTGTCAGGCAATTGAAAATAGATTGAAATCAAATTATTGGAGAAACGTGGGCATAATATTTATTCATTCTCTTTGGGATACTCAATTCGAGCATGATAAACGTTAATAAGAGCATTTGTAAAAATTTCCTTGACTTGATTGATATTTTTGAAAGTTATATCAGCATTTTGGAAGCGGTTTTCGGCAATTTGCTTGTCAATTATTTTATCAATAAGAGTCCGTATCGTTTCAGGCGTTTTTTCTTTTAAACTCCGTGATGATGCTTCTACGGAATCTGCCATCATTAGTATTGCTGTTTCTTTGGTGAAAGGATCCGGACCTGGATATGTGAATTTTTCTTCATCAATTTCCTTGTCAGGATATTTATTTTTAAATGAAGTGTAGAAATACTGGACTCTTCCGGCACCATGATGGGTTTCAATAAAATCTATAATTAGCTGAGGAAGCTTGTGTTTCTTTGCAATTTTAACCCCAAATTTAACATGATCAGTTATAATCTGAGCACTTTTATCAAAATCTAATTTGTCATGAGGATTCGAGTTTGTTAATTGATTTTCAATAAAATAAGCCGGGTGTTTCATTTTTCCAATGTCATGATATAAAGCTCCGGTACGAACCAGTAAAGGATTTCCACCAATTTTATTGATAGCCGCTTCGGCTAAATTCGCTACTTGCAGGCAATGCTGAAAAGTTCCTGGAGAGTGCTGTAGTAGTTGGCGTAAGAGCGGATGATTTTGATTCGAGAGCTCAATTAATGTAACATCAGAAAGAAAGCCAAAAAGTTTTTCGAAAATGTATATCAGTGAGTAAGAGAATGTTATTGATAAGCAATTTATGGCAAAGAACATGAAGTTTATCCATTTAATGTCAGCGATATTTGATTCTTGAGTTATGGCAAAAGCAAAGTAGACAATGCTATAGGTTAAGAAGGTAATGATTCCCGTTAATACCAACTGTCCGCGGCGCTCTAATCTAGGTAGGCTATAAATTGCCATAATACCAGCTGAAAGTTGAAGAAATACAAATTCGAAGCCATTAGGGGCAAGAAATCCGGTAAGCAAAACGGTTATTATAAAAACAAAGAGAGCGGTTCGACTATCCATCAGAGTTCTCACAACGATCGTTATTAACGCGAATGGAATGATGTAGACATTGACTTTAGTGAATTTAAGAACAAGAGTTGTTAGTGCAACGTATAGCAGCACAAATAATAGTATAAAGAGTAGTTTTTTGTTGTCATGTAAGATTTGCTTTCTAAAATTTCGCAGATAAAGAAACAGTAAAAGAATACATGAAATAATTAGCATGCATTGTCCAATAACGATTAAATAATGGTTCTGTGACGATCCCAGAATATTTTCATAATCCTTTTTTAGTGATTCTAAAACAAGAAATGTATGATCATCTATTACATCACCAACAAGAACAATCCGGGTTCCAGATTCAATAATACCTTTTGAAATGGATACCATGGACAACATACTGGCTTTAACCTGTTCAGACATTGTTGCATCGTAAAACAGATTAGGCAAAAGATAAGAGTCAATGTTTAAATCCTGAATAAAACTCTGATAAGCAGAAGAAGGAAAATCTGTTTTTAGTTGATTCGTGATAAATTGATATGCACTTTTGGGTGTATATATATTTTCAACAGGAACAACTTCGTTTAAATTATTTACTGATTTATTTATGAAATCTGGACGTTTGTAGCCTAATTCTTTCTGTTCATTTTGAAAATCTGCGATTCCAAATTCATAAATTTTATTGAGATTGGATATCAGATATTCTTTGAGTTGTGCGAATTCTTTTTTTGTAGTTTGATTCGAATTATTTAGTTTTTTATAAGAACCCGACTTTGTGAACAGGTTCAATTTCTTATCAAAATCAGTATTGAATTTATTCGTTATTTCTGTAATTACAGCAGTATCTTTTTTAAAGAAAGGGTAGAATTTGTTCAATATGCTGTCTTTCTCCTGCGAAATTTCACTTTCAGTTTTTAAAAGAGCAAAATCAAATGGTGCAATTAAGGTTTCGTGCATCCATGGTTTTCCTTTTTGGTATTCGTATTTGAAGTTGCCAATATTAGGAAACAATAGGGTGATGAGAATAATGGTTATCGAAGTGATCAAAAACCTGTATATATTGTTTAAATTCTGTCGAATCCACCTGAAGTATTTATTCATTTCTGTTTGCGATTTGTATGCTGTTTTATTTTGAAATTCTGATTATAAAAATAATGCAATATTTTGTGCTTAAAAACTATTCGTTGTTTCTTTTAGATGACTTATTTTATTGGCAATTTTGTGAAACCAAATGTAAAAACATAATTTTATTCTTTATATTTGATTTGTATGCTAAAATAACACAATAAATGAATTACGGAATTTCCGATCTAAGTATTATACCTGTCCGAAAAGAGCCGGCTGAAAGAAGTGAAATGGTAACTCAATTATTATTTGGGGAGCATTTTGAGATTCTTGAAGATATCGAAAACTGGTCAAAAATTCGATTGGCGTTTGACAATTACGTAGGTTGGGTTGATACCAAAATGATTACTCCGATTGATGAAGAACTATTTAAAACACTAAGTAAGGAGCTTCAGGTTGTTGCTAATGATACGTTTAATTTGGTTTTTCAGGAGCAGGATTACTCTAATAAATTGATTGTTCCTGGAAGTTCATTCCCATTTTGTGATTTGGAGAAGAAGTCATTTCGAATTGCTGATAAGGATTATTTTTATCAGGGCAAAGTTTCTGAAAATACTTCTGCCGAGCACTTGCGTGATTCAATAATCGAAAGTGCTTTAAAATATTTTAATTCCCCATATTTATGGGGAGGAAGAACTCCTTACGGAATAGATTGTTCCGGATTAACTCAAATTGTTTACAAGCTTAATGGTATTGTTTTGCCAAGGGATGCAAGTCAGCAGGTTTTAATTGGAGATACTCTAACTTTTGTAGAAGAGGCCCTGCCTGGTGATTTGGCTTTTTTTGATAATGAAGATGGAAAAATTACTCATGTTGGTATTATTTGGGACCGGCATAAAATTATTCATGCTTCTGGCAATGTTCGCATTGATAATGTAGATCATCAGGGAATATTTAATGTCGATAAAAAGCGTTACACTCATAAGTTAAGAGTGATTAAAAGAATTATTAACCAGTAAATTCTATTCAGTAACAATTTCCGGAATTCTATCATGTACACTTATCAATATCCACGGCCGGCACTAACTGTAGACTGTGCTGTTTTTTGCAAATCTAATAATTCGCTTTATATATTGCTAATTCAGAGAGCTGATCCTCCATTTCAGGATATGTGGGCATTTCCTGGTGGTTTTGTTGATATGGATGAAGATATAGAAGAGGCAGCTTATCGGGAACTTAAAGAGGAGACAGGTTTTGTTGGTGTCGGATTAGAACAATTTAGAACATATGGTTCTGTTGACCGTGATCCGAGGGGAAGAACTGTGTCCATCGTTTATACTGTAACAATGGAGTCAGATGAATTGCCGGCTGTTAGAGGAGAAGATGATGCCAGGCAAGCAAAATGGCAATCTGTCGAAAAATTGCCAGTTCTTGCTTTTGATCATGATCTTATTCTGTCTGATATTCTGAAGCGATCACAAATTTGAATTTATTGATTCCAGATAGCTTAGACTGTCTGGTCCCAAATTGAAAATTAAATCTAAAATACTCAGATTCTCAATAAAACCATATTTTTCTCCAAACACTTGGGTGTATTTTTTTGCTGTAAATGTATTGTTTGTTTCTAATTTTGAAGACTTCGGGTGTATCTTTTCCCGGAAATCATCATATTCAGATGTGCCAAAATCAACAAAGTCCTCAGTGAACTGAATATTTGGTTCGATCTCAAGAATACCGAATATTTCTTTCTGGATTTCATTGTTGTATTCAAGTAAATAATCCCATTTTTGAATGAAGAAGCACTCTAAATCATCAATATAATACTCGTAAAAAGGAGAAGATTTGTAGGCTGACTCAATGCCTTTCCAGTGCAATTTTTGCCAATTGGTATCATATGATATCTTAACATCCTTGGTAAGTACCTTTTTATTTGTTGCCTTTACAACTGGAACGGATAGAGGTAAAATACCATTTGCTCCATAAATATTACATCGGTTTCTGTACGACTGTTTTGAATAATGTTCCCATTGTTCAATCACGATTTCTGGGTATTGAATTAATTTACAGTAATATTGAATGGGGGCAAAAAAAGATGTTGTCAGTAAGACTTTGGAGTTTTTCATAGATTATTCTGAAACTGTTGATAAGAACTACAAAAATAAGGAAAAGAAAAAGACACCGCAATGTGTGTCTTTCATATAATTTTTGTCTTAGTTGATTAGTGAATCCATTTAAAAACCCTGTTCCATCTGATTTTACTGAAAGCAGTTTTGTCTTTATCCAATGAAAGCCATATAAATGAAGCTTTTCCTACGATATGATCTTCAGGAACATATCCCCAGTATCTGGAATCGGCTGACATGTGTCTGTTGTCACCCATCATCCAATAGTAATCCATTTTAAATGTAAATTCCGTTGCAATTTTTCCATTGATATAAATCGTAGAATCCTGAACTTTTAAATCGTTCCCCTCATAAGCATTAATTGCTCTTTCGTACAAAGGAAGAGTCTCTAAATTAAGGGAAACTGTTTGTCCTTTTTTAGGAATTACTAATGGTCCAAAATTGTCTCTGTTCCATGTGTAATGGTCACTGAAAGGAAAAACATCTTCAGAAATACCTAGAGTTGAATTTCTTCTAATAATTGAAACAACATTGCTCAGTTTTTTCAATTCTTCAACTTTACCAAGGGAAAGAGGAAGATTGTAATCAGATCCTCGATGGTCGATGTCTGCTTTAGCAATGTTTAGTTCTTCCAGTTTTCTTGGATTAATAGGAGTTCCATTTGTGCGAACCACGTAGTTGTATTGCATATCCTCAATTTTATCCTGAGGTTTACCATTAACATGCAATTCACCGTCTATGCATAATAGCGTATCTCCTGGAAGTCCTACACATCGTTTGATGTAGTTCTCTTGTTTGTCTACCGGACGAGTGGCTATTTCTGTGTTTTGAGCCAGATACTTTCGTGCCATATCAATATATTTTTTCTCTGACTGAAGAGTCCGTCCTTTTTTCATGTCATCAGACATAAATTGATCACCTAAACCTCTTAAATTTGTATAGTAGTCTGGATTTTCTCTTCCGACGATAATAGTATCACCGGCAGGGAAGTTGAATACAACAACGTCGTTTCTTTTCACTTCGTTGATACCGGCAAGGCGTTTGTAAGGCCATTGAATCCATTCCAGATACGATTTAGTTGATTTGGTTAAAGGCATTGTATGATGTGCAAAAGGGAAGGATAGCGGCGTGTTTGGAATTTTTGGTCCATATGCTACTTTGCTCACAAAAAGATAATCTCCTACCAGTAAGGATTTCTCCATTGATGAAGTAGGGATTGTATATGCTTCAATAAAGAACATTCTAATAATGGTCGCAGCTACAATTGCAAAAATAATAGCGTCAACCCATTCTACCATTGCACTTTGTTTTTTCACACCTCTTTTTTTCCAGAAAGCCCAATGCACTTTTTTACTAATATATACATCAAAAAGGATGGGAAGGCCTAATATTAGCCAGTAATTACCTATCCAAATAATCATCAACAGGCAGACGATCAGAGCGATTGAAAATTTAAACCATTTGTTTCTTAGTATACTGCTCATTCATTTTTTTTTTAATGATTACTTATATTTTTTTTTATTTCAGATGTTATGCTGAACTATAGTTTTAAAAGATCTTTCATACCAAAAAATCCTTTCTTTTCAGGCATGAATTCTGCGGCTAAAACAGCACCAAGAGCAAAGCCCTTTCTACTATAAGCCAAATGTTGAATACTGATCTCATCAACTTCTGAATGCCAGGTAATTGAGTGCGTGCCCGGAACAGAACCATGTCGCTTAGCAAATATACTAAGTTCGTCTTCCTTCATACTTGTGGCTTCAATCCATTTTGTTTTTTTTGGATGATTCTCAATAATTCCTTCAGCTAAAGTAATTGCCGTTCCGCTTGGCGAATCTAACTTGTGAATATGATGAATTTCTTCCATGTCGGCATTGTATTCGCTGAAAGGCGCCATAAGTGACGCTAGTTTTTTATTGAGTTCGAAGAACAGATTTACTCCTAAGCTAAAATTTGAGGCATAGAAAAAGCCACTGCCTAGCTGACATTTTTCTTTAATTAAATCTATTTTATCCAGCCATCCTGTTGTGCCAGATACAACGGGAACATTGGCTTCAAAGCAAATCTGATAGTTGCTAAAGGCTGAATCAGGATTTGTAAATTCAATTGCAACATCAATATTTTTAAGGTTCTCAGTATGCAAATCGGCTTGATTTTCCTGATCAATTATTAATCCTATTTGATGGCCCCGGGTTAGAGCAATTTGTTCAATTTCCTTGCCCATTTTTCCGTACCCAATAAGTGCTATTCTCATGTGTGTTTTTTTTAGGAGCTTGTATGGCTAATGGTTTTACTCCTGTTTAATGATTTCAAAAATAATAAATCCAAGGCATAATAAACTGCTAAGAGTCGATTATTGTCTTATTTGAAAATGCTTTTTCGATAATCAGTATTAAGACCCCATTAAGCATTTGGATTTAGGAGATAAACAAAAAAAAACGGGATTGTACAAAACAATCCCGTTCTAAAGTAAATAATTTATAATGTTATTTAGCTGTCTGAGCTTTTCCAACAACAGCTTTAAATGCTTCAGGATGATTCATTGCCAAATCAGCTAGAACCTTACGGTTAATTTCGATGTTAGCTTTATGCATCAAACCAATCAATTGTGAATATGACAAACCTTCTAGTCTGGCAGCAGCATTGATACGCTGAATCCACAATGCTCTGAAGTTTGATTTCTTCTTTTTTCTATCACGGTATGCATACTGCAAACCTTTTTCCCATGTGTTTTTTGCTACCGTCCAAACGTTAGCTCTTGCACCAAAGTTACCTCTGGTTTCTTTTAAAATCTTTTTTCTTCTAGCTCTTGAAGCTACAGAATTTACTGATCTAGGCATTGTTTCTGTTTTTAGAATGTTAGCGTTCCATTTAAGGACTCTTTTTTGCTAAATCACCCGGTTAATAAACTTTAAAAATCAAATACTGATTTTTACAACATATTAAGCATTAACTTAACGTTTTTCTGGTCTGCTTTATTTACAGAACCAAAGTAAGTAAGATTTCTCTTTCTTTTAGTGCTTTTTTTAGTCAAAATATGACTTTTAAAAGCGTGCTTTCTTTTGATTTTTCCAGATGCAGTCAAAGTAAATCTTTTCTTTGCGCTGCTATTTGTTTTCATCTTAGGCATTGTACAACTAATTATTGATTATATATAAATTACTTTACTTTTTCTTTGGTGTTAAAAACATGGTCATACGTTTTCCTTCTAATCTTGGCAGTTGTTCAACTTTACCAAGCTCTTCAAGATCCTGAGCAAATTTTAATAAAAGAATCTCACCTTTGTCTTTAAAAAGGATTGATCGACCTTTAAAGAAAACATAAGCCTTTACCTTCGAACCTTCAGTTAAGAATTTTTCGGCATGCTTTAATTTAAAATTGTAATCATGTTCGTCGGTATTTGGTCCGAAACGAATTTCTTTCACTACAACTTTAACCGCTTTAGCCTTTAATTCCTTTTGTTTCTTTTTCTGCTGATAAAGATACTTTTGGTAATCAGAAATCTTACAGACTGGTGGATCGGCATTTGGTGAAATTTCAATTAAGTCCAATTCCTGTTCCTCAGCAAATTTTAATGCTTCAGCAATAGAATAAACTCCTGGTTCTACGTTCTCTCCAACAACGCGAACGCTACGTGCCCTAATTAATTTATTAATTTTGTGTAGAGCTTCCTGAGGTTTTCTTGGCCCCCTGTTGTTTTTATGTTGAAATCCAGCTATGTCTAGGTCCTCCTAATTAAGTTAGTATTTTTCAATAGAAGACATTTGATCTTCTACTTCTTTATTTATAAAATCTGTAAATTCCTGAATGCTCTGAGAACCCAAATCACCTTCTCCTTGTCTGCGAACAGAAACAGTACCCTCGGTAGCTTCCTTTTCGCCTACAATTATAAGGTATGGGGTCTTTTTCAATTCGCTGTCACGGATTTTTCGACCGATTTTCTCATTGCGATCATCTAATACGGCGCGAATATCGGAATTATTTAACGAATTTAAAACTTTTTGGGCATAATCGTTATATTTTTCGCTAATTGGCATAATAACAACCTGTTCAGGTGTTAACCATAAAGGAAATTTACCACCAGTATGCTCCAGTAAAACGGCAACAAATCTTTCCATAGAACCAAATGGAGCCCTGTGGATCATGATAGGTCGATGTTTCTGATTATCACTGCCAACGTATTCTAACTCGAATCGTTCCGGTAAGTTGTAATCAACTTGTATGGTTCCCAGCTGCCATTTACGGCCAATTGCATCTTTAATCATGAAATCGAGTTTCGGACCATAAAAAGCCGCTTCTCCATATTCAACAACGGTATTTAAGCCTTTTTCTTCAGCCGCTTCGATAATGGCTTGTTCTGCTTTATCCCAATTTTCGTCGTTGCCAATATACTTTTCCCGGTTTACTTTATCGCGTAAAGATATTTGAGCAGTGTAGTCTGTAAAGTTTAGTGCTTTAAAGATAATGAAAATGATATCGATAACTTTCTTGAATTCATCTTTCAATTGATCTGGTGTACAGAACAAGTGAGCATCATCTTGTGTGAAACTTCTAACACGGGTTAAGCCGTGCAATTCTCCACTTTGTTCGTAGCGATATACAGTACCAAATTCGGCATATCTAACAGGCAGATCTTTATATGAACGAGGTTTGAATTTGTAAATTTCGCAATGATGCGGGCAGTTCATTGGTTTTAGCAGATATTCTTCTCCTTCTTGAGGAGTTTGAATTGCCTGAAATGAATCTTCACCGTATTTTTCGTAATGACCTGACGTTTTATACAAGTTTATGTTTCCAATATGAGGAGTAATAACCTGCTCGTATCCAAATTTTTTCTGTACGCGTTTCAAGAAAGTTTCTAAACTTTCTCTTAACTGTGCACCTTTTGGTAACCACAATGGCATTCCCTGACCCACATTTTGAGAGAAAGTGAATAGTTCCATTTCTTTCCCAAGTTTTCTGTGGTCGCGTTTTTTGGCTTCTTCCATCATTATCACGTATTCATCAAGGTATTTCTTTTTAGGGAAAGTAATTCCGTAAACACGTGTAAGCTGCGGGCGTTTTTCATCACCTCTCCAGTAAGCTCCCGCAATAGAGTTTAATTTGATGGCCTTAATATAGCTGGTGTTAGGCAAGTGTGGTCCTCTGCACAAGTCAATAAAATTTCCTTGTTTATAGAAACTGATGGTGCCGTCTTCCAGATCATTGATTAACTCCAGTTTGTATTCTTCGTTTTTTTCTTTAAAAAACGAAATAGCTTCTTCCTTGGTAACATCTGTACGCTTGTATTCACTCTTGTTTCGAGCAAGTTCGAGCATTTTTTGTTCAATCTTAGGAAGATCTTTATCGGAAAGAACCATTCCGTTTCCTAAGTCAACATCGTAATAAAAGCCCATTTCAATAGCCGGACCAATACCAAATTTCACTCCGGGATATAATGCTTCCAATGCTTCTGCCATAAGGTGAGCTGAGCTATGCCAAAACGCATACTTACCTTCAGCATCATCCCAAGTATGTAATTTAATGTTTGAGTCTTCGTTTATTGGACGAGAGATATCCCAAATTTCATCATTTACAGTTATAGATAAAACTTCTTTGGCAAGGCTGTTACTTAGACTTCTGGCAATACCAAGGCCAGAAATCCCTGCTTCAAACTCTTTTACAGAATTATCCGGAAATGTAATTTTAATCATTATATAATTTTAAAAATTTGTTTTTTTTATTCAATCCACAAAGATATAACTTTCTACTTAATTTTCAGATGAATTTGCTTGCCAATATTTGGGTATTGTAAGAATAATGTCTGAAAATTTTTACGGTTTTATTCTTAACAGTTGGAAGCGGAGTAGTCTTTTTACCCGATAAGGAAGAATGACAATGAGTAAAATTAAACAAATGATGCGTGGTAACAAATAATTATCAAGTAGTAATTTTTCTTTTCTGTAAAAAAGTGGAATCTTTGAGAGATTAATAAACAACCGATACTAAAATTTAAAATTATGAAGATAAGTCGACAGATATTAACTTTCTGCATCCTTATGTGTTTTGGTTTTTTGTCTTTTTCACAGACTGAAAATCAGAAGATAAGCATGGAGGATTTGATGCTTAACGGCACTTTTAGTCAGAAATCTGTTCAAGGATTACTATCGATGAAAGATGGTATTCATTACACAACATTAGAAGAAGGTGGTACTAAAATTGTGAAATACAGTTATGCTACAGGCAAGGTTGTAGATACTTTGTTGAATTTGAATCAAATAAAAGATGTGGAAATAAAGAGCATTAATGAATATGAGTTTAGTGCTGATGAAAGCCGTATTCTGTTAATGACAAATCCGGAGCGCATATACCGACGTTCTTTTACTGCTGATTATTTTGTGTTCTCTTTTAAAAACAGAGAGTTGGTTCCTTTGTCGAAGAATGGAAAGCAGCGTTTGGCTACTTTTTCGCCGAATGGCAATCGGATTGCTTTTGTTCGTGATAATAATCTGTATATTCATAATGTTTTGTTTGGTTCTGAAATTAGAATCACAAAGGATGGGGAATGGAATAAGATACAAAACGGAACACCTGACTGGGTTTATGAGGAAGAGTTTGAATTTAACAGGGCTTTTGAATGGTCTCCCAATAGTGAGTTTCTTGCTTATATGAAATTTAATGAAGGCGATGTGAAGATGTTCAATATGAATAAATTTGAAGGTTTATATCCACAGATAAAAGAGAATGCTTTGTATCCCGAAAATTATACTTATAAATACCCAAAAGCAGGAGAGAAGAATTCAACGGTTGAGGTGTTTGTTTATAATATTGAAGACCGAATTACGAAAAGAATGGATGTGGGTGAGGAGAAGGATCAGTACATTCCCCGCATTAAATGGACTCAGGATCCTAAAATGCTAAGTATTTATCGATTGAATCGTCATCAGAATAAACTGGAACTGTTGCTTGCTAATGCTAGAACCGGTAGTTCGAATATAATGTATACACAAGAGAATAAGTATTACATCGAGGAAGGAAATTTTGATTTCTTAACCTATTTAAATGATGGCAGGCATTTTATTTATTTGGACGAAAAGGATGGATTCAATCATTTGTATTTGTTTGACATGGTGACAGGTAAATCAGTACAGCAAATAACAAATGGGGATTGGGATGTAACTGATTTTATAGGATTTGATGAAAAAAATCAGGTTTGCTACTATCAATCAGCCGAAGTATCGCCAATGGATAGAAATGTTTATTCGGTGAAATTAAATGGCACGGCAAAAAAAATGCTCACTCCTGATAAAGGAACTAATAATACTGTTTTTAGCAACGGTTATAAATATTATATCAATTATTTTTCCAGTATAACTCAACCCGAAACTGTTAGTCTGTTTAATAGCAAAGGTAAAATGATTCGGGTCTTGGAAAACAATGAGGAGTTGGTTGCCAAATTAAAGGAGTATCAGTATTCGCCAAAAGAATTCACAATGCTTCCTGCTGCCGATGGAATGACGATGCTGAATGCTTGGATGATTAAGCCATTTGATTTTGATCCATCAAAAAAATATCCTGTTTTAATGACACAATACAGCGGGCCAAACTCGCAAAGTGTTCTTAATTCATGGAGTTTTGATTGGTACCAATATTTAGCTCAGGAAGGATATGTTGTTGTTTGTGTGGATCCTAGAGGTACAGGTGCCCGGGGACAAATGTTTAGAAAATGCACCTACATGCAATTGGGAAGGTTGGAATCAGACGATCAGATTTCCGCAGCCCGCAGCTTAGCCAATGAAAGTTTTACAGATGAGAATAGAATTGCTATTTGGGGATGGAGTTACGGAGGTTTCATGTCTACACTTTGTTTGGAGAAGGGAAGTGATGTATTTGCTGCTGCAATTGCTGTTGCACCGGTAACGAACTGGCGGTATTACGATTCTGTTTATACCGAGAGGTTTATGAGAACCCCTCAGGAAAATGCCAATGGATATGATGATAATTCACCTATTAATCATGTTGATAAATTGAAAGGATCGCTTTTGCTTTGCCATGGAACGGCTGATGATAATGTTCACATTCAGAATACTTATGAGTTGACAGAGCGTTTGGTGCAGGCAGATAAGCAATTTGAAATGCAGGTTTATACCAATAGGAATCATAGTATATATGGTGGCAAAACAAGATTGCATTTGTATAATCGATTCAATAAGTTTTTAAAAGATAATTTATAGTCAGTAAAATGACAAATGAATTGGAAAGAGGAAATTGTTTTTGGTGATTTCCTCTTTCCTTTTGCTCAAATAGTCAGTTTTTTAGCTGTGTCAGTATTCTTTTTTTGATATTTTTTTTTAAAAATCTCTTGTCAAAAGCATTGGAATATCTATATTTGCAACGCTAATAGTAGGAACAACGGTTCTTATTAATATGCGAGAATAGCTCAGTTGGTAGAGCACAACCTTGCCAAGGTTGGGGTCGCGAGTTCGAGTCTCGTTTCTCGCTCAATGATTATTGAAGTTTATCCTTTTGTTCAGTAATTGGTGTTTTGTTAAAAGGAAAATGCGAGAATAGCTCAGTTGGTAGAGCACAACCTTGCCAAGGTTGGGGTCGCGAGTTCGAGTCTCGTTTCTCGCTCAGCAAGAACTGTTTCATTAATATGGAACAGTTTTTTATGTCTTATAATTTGGATGGTATTTTTGAATCAAAAAAAATGGACTGCCATAAGCAGTCCATTCATTCATTATAATATATCAGTTGTTAGAATGTAAATCCAAAATCTAAACTAACTAACCAGGCATTTAAACCATCACTTCTGTCGTAGTATGCAGTTCTTAATCCAATACTTTTAAACTGAGCAGTTTTATTCTTCCGCAAAGGAGATTTAAAGTTACTGATTCCCATAACGGGAGAGTATTGAAAACCTACACCAACTTTGTAGCTGTCAAAATCTGATAAATCGTAGTCTGAAGTATAAAATTCGGCAGTAGCGCTAGCTTGTCCGAACTTATAGAAATCATCGGCAGCAGTTTGATTGTGATATCTAAAAAACGGCGAAACGATAAACGATGGACTTACCGTCATTGGAAGTTCTATGCTTGCCGTATGAGCTGAAATTCCCCATGAATCAGAATAGTATCGATAGAAGGTTTTTAATCGGATAAAATCGCTTAAATAGTAGTTCCATCTTATCGAGATTGGAATTTTTATTCTGCTATCATCTAATTTCTCAACATTGCTGTATTGAGTTAGTTCAGCCAGAGTATTGGGATAATTGGGCGTATCATCAAAAAATACCCGGTGAAATGGAGTGGATAACAGTCCGCTTTGTGAAACTACTTCCATTGAAAATAAGGCCTGTGAACGTTTATTGATTACTTGAGAGTAAGATAAACCAAATTTAAGAGTATTGCGGACATCATCTTTAAGATCCGCCTTTGATGTTCCTCTTGTTTCAACAGGATAAAGTAATTTCCATTTATCGCTCATATACAATCCATCAATGGTAAGAGATCTGTTCTGATCTTTAGAATTGATGGTGTATGAACCACCTGCATGATATGAGCTAACATCAAACTCCTGCGAGAATCCGGCTAGAACGCTGTAAGCATTGCCCGAATTAGCTAAAGTGTGAGAATAAGATGCATTAATATGAGCTCTTGCATCCATGCTCGAAGCAGATGTTTTGTGTGTTTGAAGGTAATCGATATTGTCAGTCGAAGCTGAGGAATAGATATCAATACCAAAATTTAAATCCAGGCTCGATAATGAATCAACAGGAATGTGAACCACAAAGCTTGGGGCTACATTAGTTAATTCTTCGGTTCCTTGTCCGCCGGTAACAGGAGAATGATCGCCATCCTGCTCGTAGTAGTTAAGCAGGAAATCCACTTCGGTCTCTTTGTAATCTTCCGATGATTTTACTTTTTTACGACTGTTTTCTTGTTTGTCGTCGATGCTGTTTTTATCTGTTTGGGCATTTACTGCAAATACTACTGATAATAGCAATGTTAGGGATAAAATAGTTTTTAGTTGCATCCGCATCCTCCTCCTGATTTTCCTCCATTGGCACCTGCCGCACCTTCTCGGTAAGCCTGAAAGTTTGATTCGTAAACTTCAAGTTTTTTGGCCTGAAGTGACATTTCTTCATCATTTAAATAGGTTTTTTGATAAGCTGCTACTGAAACACAGCTGTTCATTGCAATCATCGCAAATAAACCCATGATGACTAAGTTAATTTTCCTTTTGTTTTTCATTGGTTTCTCCAATTTGTATTTGATAATTATTTTTTTTGTTGTCGTTCTGATATTCCAGTTTTAGATTGTTTGAAGTAATCAGTTTTTGATCATCAGTGACTAAAATGCACTCAATACCATTTAACCGATTAATTAATTCAAGTCCATTGTCTTTTCCTAAAACAAAAACAGAGGTTGCCAGAGCATCAGCCAGTTCTGCATTGGGACAAATAACTGTAACACTGCTTAAGCCCTTCACAGGATAACCTGTTCTTGGATCGATAATATGACTGTATTTTACACCATTGAATTCAACAAACTTCTCATAGTTTCCTGATGTTACAACGGCTGTTTCTCCAATTGTTAACCAGGAGTAAATCTGGTTTTTGTTCTTGGGGTTTGTGATACCAATTTTCCAATCTTTACCACCTTCATCTTTTCCCCAGCTAATTAAATCTCCTGATGCATTTACAAGTGCTCCGTCTAAATTCATTTTCGCCATCAATTCAAGAGCCTTATTTGCAGCATATCCTTTACCTATGGCTCCAAAGCCTATTTTCATTCCGGCTTTTTTTAGGAATACGCTGTGTTTTTCTTCATCAAGAATAATGTTTTTGTAATTTATTTTTGAGACTGAAGCAGTAACAGATACTGAGTCGGGCATGCTTTTCATACTGCCGTCAAATTTCCATATTTTATCCATTGAGGCGTAACTAATATCAAAAGCACCGTGGGTAAGATTAGAAATTTTAATCGATCGACGAATCAAATTGAAAAGTTCCTGATCGACCACAACGGGTTTGATTCCAGCATTGGCAATTATTTTACTGGTTTGTGAATTTGCATCCCATGATGAGATTAGGAGCTCAATTCGTTTAATTTCATCAATACCTGTTTTTATGGCCAGTCTGGCTTGATTTTCATCACTTGTTACAGCTGTTATTTCGAAACGAGATCCCATTAGTAACAATACTTCGGTATACGATTTATTATTTTGAGATGAAGCTGAAAACAAGGCTCCCGTCATTAGAAGTAATAAGATGCCAAATTGTTTCATGCTTTATTGTGCGATAAGAGATTGGATGTGTTTAATGTAGGCTTCAGGAGAAATTTTTTTGTATCCTGTTTTCCCGATAACTTTTGCATCCGAATTCATTAGAATGATGGTTGGAAATTGTCCATTTGAATTGTAGTTGGCAGCTAAAGATTCATTAATAATAGTTTGCTTTTTCGATAATTTATTCTTTTTCAAGCGAGGGAAGTCTACGTCTAGAATGACTAATTTTTCTTCTGCAAATTTTTTGAATTTATCTGTATTTAAAATTGTCTTTTTAAGCAGAATGCATGATCTGCACCAATCCGAGCCAGAGAAGTTAAGGAATATGGTTTTGTTTTCTGTTTTTGCTTTTTGTAAGGCTTCTTCTAAATTGTTTTGCGCCATTGCTGATGCACCATAGAAAAAGGTTAAGCAAATAAGCAGCAGTGATGTTTTTATAATTTTCTTCATAAATGTCATTATTTACTATAAGTATAGATACTTTAATTTCAGCATTTATTTTTAATAAATCAAATCTATGAAAAATATGTCTTGTGCGATGTAATTAAATTGTTAAAAGATGCAAAAATAAACATATTTAGATTGTACAGTTGCGAAAGATATTATTAAACACCTTTATAAGCTAATGCCATTGTTGTGTAAAATGCTTTTTGCCTCGTTGCCAATTATTGGTTTTAGTAGAGAAACCAATTTGTCAATTTTTTCATTGTTGATATCCAAAAGGCCAAGAAGTATGTAAGCAGACTTACGATCTTGTGGTGCATCTTTTACAAGTTCAATTAAAATTTTAGCTCCAGAGCTATATTCTTTATTGGATATAACAGATAGATTCACGAAAAATTGACTTGCTGTTCTTATAACATCTCCTTCTTCTTCAACTTGAATAAAAGGAAACAAACCCATGATCGCTTTTGGTTTATTTTTTCGGATGGCAGCACTAAAAGCAGTTAGCATTTTAATTCTTTCTGCGCTGCTGGTGTTTAATTGAAGATGATCGTACATCTGGAACAGAACCGGGATCATCTTCTTGTTTTGACTTTCACCATAAAGAAAACAGGTTCTGAATGTCATCACTTGAAATTCATTTTTGTCTAATTCATTCCATTTTTCAGGTTGAACTGCCAATTTATCCAGGTAGGAGTAATCTTTTTTGTTTTCTGCCATGTGTTCTGTAATAATATCCGGCAAAGATAGAAAATGAATTTCATCTCCAAAGGACATTAAACAAAGGGTGATCAATTTTTTGAAGAAATTTCATGAATGTGTGATTTGGTTTTGCATTTGTATCTTTTTTGTTAATTTTGCTAGCCCTTGCCCAGGTGGCGGAATTGGTAGACGCGTCAGCTTGAGGGGCTGGTGGCCGCATGGTCGTGCAAGTTCGAGTCTTGTTCTGGGCACATATGAAAAAAGCAGAGGGGTAACCCTCTGTTTATAAGACGTTTCTAAACGTACAGGCATTAGGTTCAATCAAAAGTTCAATCATTTTTTTTGAAAATCAGAGCCTAAATGATATTCAATAGCCTGAAAAACTGAAAATTATGGTTTTTTGCCTTCCGATTTACGATCCAACACAAGTGATATTTCAATGAGATATCAATCACCACAAATCAAAATAAGATCGTATAATAGAATGAACTTTTCTATGTTGTCCTTTGCTTGTTAAAGACAAAAGAGGAGTTGAATCCATTTATTGATGAAACTGAAAAGGAATATAATCACAAGACCTTACATGTTTTTTTTAGAAGACGTGCTTTTATTCCTAAAACAGCAAGGCAATTTACCGATTATTTATTGACTGAAGGAAAGCTTCAGGAAAGATCTTTGATTCAATGATCGGATTTTTAAAGACCTCTTCTAATGTACTTATTCCTTGTGAACTTATAGAAAATAATTCAGTTTAAACTCTCTTGAAAATGTTCTTCTTTCATAATTATTAGATAATCATATCTTAAGTCTGTGTCTATGCAAGGGTTTTACTTTCAGCAAATTGAAATAGTCAGAAAGGATAAAAAATACAATTTCATCATTATTGGAAGTGTTTCATAAGTCTGAAAGTAGTTAAATGAATAGTATTATTTATTAAGTTACTAAAATACTTTTAAAAACACAGAATTGATTCTTTTTTGCTTGGCTATTCCTTGAGTTGTATGTTTTTATTTTATCTTTAAAACGATATTTTGAAAAAAAACAGCAAATAATGAGTTCATCAATTCAGCATATAGATTATTTTTCTGTAAAAAAAATGAAGCGTGGGGATGCAAATGCATTTGATGATTTGTTTAAAAAGTATTCTTCACTTTTATTTAATTTTGCTGTTAAGTATTTAAAGTCGAAAGAAGAAGCAGAGGAAGTTGTGCAGGAAGTATTTCTTTATGTTTGGGATAAAAGAGATGGTTTAAAACCTGAACATTCTTTCAATGCTTATATTTTCACAATAGCCTATAATATTATTAAGAAATATTTTATTAAAAAATCTAAGGATAATGCTTTTAAAGATGATTTGATTTATTCTTTGCTTAAAGAGGAAAATAATCTGGACAAGACCATAGATTATAAATTTTTTCTTGAAAAGGTGGAGCTGGTTATTGATGCTTTACCAGAAAGGAGAAAAGAAATTTTTATCAAAAGGAAGTATTACGGGCTTTCAATTAAACAAATTGCCGAAGAACTTGAAATCTCTCCTAATACCGTAGAAAATCAGCTTGCTTCTGCTCAGAAGCAAATTCTAAAAGAACTTTCTAAAAGAAAATTGGCAGGAGTACTCTTTTTTGCTTTTTTTGTTTCGATTTAATGAGAATTTAATTCACTGGCATTTAGGTATATATGTATTTTATTTATTTTTTTTGTCATTTTTTCACCTTTTCGGATAGTGGATTTTTCGCTTAAATGGACATTATAGATATCATGCAAACAAATAGGGAAAAATTAAATCGCTTTTTATCGGGTAAATATTCATTCAATGACTATTTGTCCATATCCTCTTATTTCAAAAATGAAGAGTGTCATGAAGAGTTGAAGAAACATATGGAAGAGGAGTGGAATGAAACGAAACCGACTGAGGATAACAAGGAACGTTTGGATGGAATTTTGAACCGCTTGCATGATCATATAAACAGTACGGGCAAAATAAAAGAAAGTGTCTTTCAGTCGTTTTACAATGTATTCTCAAAAATTGCCGTTGTTTTATTGATTCCTGCTTTAATTACCATTTGTGTTTTATCGTACGTTTCAATTAATTCTCATGGAAAGATTGAATCCTGGGCTGAAATTCATTCTCCAATTGGATCACGAGTGAAATTTCAGTTGCCGGATGGAACTCAAGGATGGCTGAATAGCGGATCCTCCATTAAATATCCAGTCAATTTTGCACAGAATCGGAAAGTTGAGATGTCCGGTGAAGCCTGGTTTGATGTTGTGCATATCAATTCGGATGGATTTAGGGTACTGACACCCTATTTTAATGTTGAGGTGGTTGGTACTCAGTTTAATGTGAATGCATATGATGATGATATAACTACCGGGGTTATCCTGGAAAGAGGAAAAGTAATTGTGCTTGGCAAAGATGAAAGTGTGAAAGGGGAACTTGAGCCTAATCAACAATTGGTGTATGATAAATCAACAAAGGAACTTGTTAAATCAAACATTGACGCAAAAAGCTACACAAGTTGGAAGGAAGGATTGCTGGTATTTAAGAATGCTACTATGGCAGAAATAGCAAAAAGACTGGAACGAAGATATAATGCCGAAATAATTCTGCATGGCGATTCATTAAAGGCTTCAATATTCAGGGCAACTTTTCAGGACGAAAATCTCGAAGATATTTGCAAAATGTTATCAACTGTGGCTCCCATACAGTATAAAATTCACAAAAGACTACAACAACCAGACAGCACTTTCCTAAAAAAGAAAATAGAAATGTGGTTAAAATAAAATATAAAACAAAAAAAATGCCTATGACAATGTTATAAAAAAAACAGGGAGGTATTTGCACTACCTGCCCTGTCGATTAATTAGAATTTAACTTTAAGAAGTAGTAAATCCATTAATTACAAATTTATGAAAAAAAACAAAACCTGCAGGCTGTTGGAAGACAATGGCTTGTTAAAAATGCTTAAGATTATGCGTTTAACCATTTTTATCTTATTTGTTTCTATATCGCAAACGTTCGCGATTAAATCTTACGCTCAGTTGGCTAAAATCACATTAGACATGAAGAATGTAAGTGTGGAAGAAGTTATCGACCAAATAGAAAGTAACTCGGAGTACTTTTTTATGTATAACAATGATTTAATTGATGTTAGCCGTAAGGTAGATATCAAGGTCGAAGAAATCAAGATTGATCAGGTATTGGATAAACTATTTGAAGATACTGATGTTTCTTATTCGATTCTCGATCGTCATATCCTGCTGGTGAACAGTGAGGGAAAAGAAAAAAACAACTTGCAGCAAAAGTCAGTTTCTGGAAAAATCAAAGACTCTTCCGGTATTCCACTACCAGGAGCAACTGTACTTGTAAAAGGTACTACAAACGGTACAATAAGCGATATTGACGGAAATTATGTTCTTTTAAATGTTCCAGCTGACGCAATTCTTGTGTATTCATTTATTGGAATGAAATCGCAGGAAATTTCTTTTGATGGAAGTGCAAACGTTAATGTAACATTAACCGAAGAAACAATCGGGTTGAATGAAGTGATAGCTGTTGGTTATGGCACACAGAAAAAAGCAAATTTGACTGGAGCCGTAGGAAGTGTTCAGATGGGGGATATGGAAAGCAGACCTTTGACTAATGCCAGTTTGGCTTTACAAGGTACTGTTTCTGGAGTATATGCTTTGCAAAGTTCAGGAAAACCAGGAGATGATGATGCGGTTATTTCCATTAGAGGTGTTGGAACATGGACTGATAATTCACCATTGGTACTGATTGATGGATTTCCTGGCAATATGTCTGATGTTAATGCAACTGACATTGAATCAATATCAGTATTAAAAGATGCAGCATCTTCTTCCATTTATGGAAACAGGGCTGCCAATGGAGTTATTTTGATTAGCACAAAAAAAGGAACTGCCGGCAAGATGAAAGTGAGCTATAACGGCTATTTTGGCGTACAGAAAGCAACCCGTTTGCCAAGTGTTTTAAATTCGGTAGAATATGCCACACTTCGTAACGAGGCATCGGCAAATTCAGGAAGTGTTCCAAATTACACCGATGAAGATATTCAAAAGTATGCAGCACACAATGACCCAATGTATCCTGATATTGATTATTTTAAAGTGTACTATGGTCAGGCAAATACACAGAATCATCGTGTAAATATGTCTGGTGGTAATGAGAATGTGCAGTACGCGTTTATGCTTGGGCATTTAAATCAAGATGGTATTATGGTAGCAACCAGTTACAAAAAGACCGATTTTCGTTCGAACATAGATGCTTTTTTCTTAAAAGATAAAAAATTAAGGCTGTCTACTAAATTGGCTGGTAACCTTGGTGTTAAAGGTGAGCCTACCAGTGTTTGGAATGCTACATGGTATGCCACACTCGCCCCAATATATCCCCTTAAAAACGCAGAAGGAGAGTATATGAGCGTAAACGGGGAATTAAATCCTTATGCCGAAATTAAAACTGGTAGTACAGCAGAAACGAAACGCTATAATTTTAGTGGGCAGGTTGAAGCTGAATATGAAATTGCTAAAGATTTAAGTGCGCAGGTTACATATGGATATAATGTTGTTACATCAAACGGGAACCGTTTTAATGCGAATGTAGTATTAGCAAATAAGGACGGAAGTTCAAAAACAGAATCATCAGATTTGGATGTTCGTAATAATACAGATGTTCAGACAATGTTGACTTCTTTATTGAAATACAACAAAATATTTGGAAAACATGAGTTAAAATTGTTAGCCGGTTATTCTGAAGAAGAGTTTACTTACGATTGGCAAAGTGGCTATCGAAAAAACTTTGTTAACAATGACCAGCGAGTACTCAATCTTGGCGATGCTGCTACTCAGAAAAATAATGCCGGGAGTTACGACCTTGGTTTGCGATCCTACTTCGGGCGTATAAATTATGTATTTGATAACAAGTACTTGTTTGAAGCTAACATTAGAAGAGATGGATCTTCGCGATTTGCTTCAGGAAATCAGTGGGGAACGTTTCCATCTTTTTCAGGAGGTTGGATTATTTCGAAAGAAGATTTTATGCAAGATGCTAATTGGCTTAATTTCTTGAAGCTACGTGCCTCTTGGGGACAGCTTGGAAATGAGAAAATACCAAACTATTATAACGGGAGTGATATCTTGCAGTCAGGTAAAGATTATTCGCTTGGAGGTGCCCTATATTCAGGTGTGGCTTTAGAAGATATGATCAATAAAGATTTATCATGGGAAACATCAGAACAATTGAATTTTGGTATAGATATGACATTGAGAAATGGCATGGAACTGACCGTTGATTATTTTGACAAAAAAACAAAAGGTTTACTTTTAGATCGACAAATTCCATGGACTATGCAATTGAATGCACCTTTCGTAAATGCCGGTGAAGTTCAGAATAAGGGAATTGAAGCTTCTTTAACCTACCGGAAAACGTTTTCAAATGGTCTTAAGTTCCGTACTACGTTTAACGCATCTCACGTTGTAAATAAAATTACAAAAATGGATCCGGAGAAACTTACTTCTCCCAAGGCTCAAAAAGTGGGGGACGCCATTAATTCATTTTATGGCTACAAGATGGATGGAATTTATCAGGTCTCTGATTTTGACTATGATGGAAGTACGTATACTTTAAAGCCTGGTGTTGTTTCTGTTTCAAACTATGTTGCGCAGCCGGGAGACATTAAGTTTAGAGACCTTAACGGCGATGGCGTTGTAGATCAGAATAACGACAGAACAGTAATTGGGAAACAGTTCCCGGATCTTACTTATTCGTTGAACCTAAATTTGGAATGGAAACAATTTGATTTTAGTGCATTCTTTCAAGGTGTACAAGGCATTGATGGCTATTTTTATTATGAAATTGCTACGCCATTTAGTGGTGTTGCCAATCTAGGCTCATGGTGGAAAGACAGATGGACACCTGAAAATCCATCCAACACTATGCCACGGGTAACTTTAGACGAATATCGTACGAATGTTCATTCGTCTTTCTATGTGGAAGATGCATCCTACCTCCGTTTGAAGAATATTGAATTGGGGTATACCCTTAGTCCTGAAATTGTTTCCCGAATTGGATTAGGTTCCGTACGAATTTATGGAAGTATCCAAAATGCTTTTACCATCACGAATTTTAAAGGTTTTGATCCTGAGCAAAAAGTTGATCAAACCAGAGCTGAGGCTTTTCCTCAGGTTCGTGTGATGACTATGGGTATAAATGTTAACTTTTAAAAGATCCTAACGATGAAAAATACAAATAAGATCATTACTATATTTTTTCTTTTATCAGTTTTGTTTGGTTGTTCAGACGATTTTCTCGATAAAACGCCTCTTGATAGGTTGTCCCCTACCACATTCTATAAAAACGAAACCCAGGCTAAAATGGCACTGATGGGTATTTACAATGCCATTCAGCCAAATGCCACACCGACTCATTTTTATCAGTTTGAATTTATGTCGGATAACGGTTATTGCCAGGCAGCATGGCAGGGTTCAAATGAAATTGGCTCATGGAGTACCAATTCAAACAGCTGGGCTCCGAATGCAAAATGGCAACAAGATTATAAAATCCTTACCAGGGCAAATCAATTTATGAAAGACATCAGTACAGCTCCGGTAAGCGATGAAGTGCGAACTCAGATGGTGGCGGAAGCAAAATTTTTACGAGCTTATGCCTATTCTGATTTAATTACTTTTTTTGGAGATGTGCCACTTATAACCGAGGTGCTGACGCTTGATGAAGCCTATGTGTCACGAAATGCTAAAAGTGAAGTTCTTATTCAAATTCTTTCTGATTTTACTGATGCTATCGCTGTATTACCAAAATCTTATTCTGAGGTAGGACGTGCGACTAAAGGTGCAGCATTGGCCTATAAAGCAAAAATATTGCTTTATAATGAACAATGGGATGAGGCTGCACAAGCAGCTAAGGATGTTATGGATCTTGAGGTTTATGATTTTTTCTCAGACTACTCTGGTCTTTTCACAGAAGCCAAGGAGAATAATAGTGAAGTTATTTTTGATATTCAATACACAACAAATCAACCCCAACCATGGCCGGCAGAGCCATTTGTTCTGGGTACCTGGCAAACGTCGAACATTACAGCCGATATGATTAATTCATATTACATGACCAATGGGTTGCCGATAACAGATGCAACATCCGGTTACAACGATCAGGATCCTTATACAAACAGAGATCCAAGACTTGCTAGTACTGTAGTTCTTCCGGGTTCAACATATGGCGATGCTACTTTTATTCCTGCCAGTTATGCTGAATACCCTTGTGGCGCCAAACCACGTAAGTATGCGGAGTATGGAGTTGCCGACGTCAACACCAGTACCCTGAATACGATCTTGATGCGATATGCAGACATCTGCCTGATGCGTGCTGAAGCGCTAATCGAATCTGGTAGTACGGATCAGGAAATTTATGACCTGATTGATGCTGTTCGTGCAAGAGTGGGAATGCCTGCTGTTGAATCTGTTGAAGGAACCGGGCTTAACCAAACTCAACTTCGTGAAATAGTAAGACATGAAAGAAGAGTCGAATTTTGCATGGAGGGAACACGGTATGCAGATATGCTGCGTTGGAAAGATGAATCCTTAGTACATGATGTGTATGGTTATGACAAATCGAAATTATCTGACCCTGCAGACCCAACTAAATGGGTGTTCGAACAGATTAAGATAACTACTATAAACTTTAATGCAAGCAAGGGGTGGTTGTGGCCAGTACCTCAAGGAGACATTGATATTAATGAAAATTTACTCCCGAATAATCCTGGGTATTAAAAATATCAATTAATAAGGCTAAGCCAAGGTCTTTTTTAAGATCTTGGCTTTTGTTTTTGAACTAATTCTTACGCTTTTTGGTTCTTATTGATCCACAAAATAAACCACTGACAAGATTTGCAAATGGAATCTATTTCATTTTTTTAAAATCAAATTTCCGGGAATTTTAAAATAGATATGAATCGAAATTAATAAGTATAGATTTTAATGGTGAATAACACTTTTATTGTCGAATAAAAAAACATTTCGACAAAAACATCGATTAATGAGGGGAAATTCACAAATGGGTTCGCTTAAAACTTGCAAATTCCTAAAATACACATTTCAGAAAATCAATTTGTAAATTTAAATGGTAAGGTCTGTATTGGTTGTCGCATGGTGTATAATACGCATCTCCAAATTATAAGCAATAATTTGACCTCCCTGTGTGGCAACTTCCTATATTTTTTATTTATTTTCGGAATTCGTATATTAAAAAGTATTTTAAACCTTTTTTTTGAAAGTGTGAATAAATCAAAACTAATGGACAGGTCGTATGGTAAATATTTGTAATGGAAATGTTATTTCTGCGAGAAAAATTCACTCTTAAAGCAATACTTTCAGCTGAATCTGTTAAATACAGTTTCTCGCTATCTGTTTTTAATTCGTTTGTCCAACAAGCTGCTGCAACCAAAAAACCAATAGTAACTCAAAGAAACAAATTATGCGAAAAATTATTTACCTGTCTTTTATTTGCTTGTCAATATGGATGGCTTCTTGCGCTCCTGACGGATATGAGAAAACTCAATTTGGAATAAAAGCTGCAATTGACTCAACTGAGATTGAAGTACAGTTTTTCTCACCTGAAATTGTTAGGATTATCAAATCGAAGCAAGGCTTCAATTTCGAAAAAAAATCTCTTTCGGTAATTAAATCGCCGGAAGCACAACTACTGGAAATAAATAAAACAGATCAGTTGATTACTGTAAAAAGCAGCGCACTTCAGCTGACCCTCGATCTTGTAAGTGGTAAGATTGAATTTGCTGACCTGAACGGAAATGAATTGCTGACAGAAAAAGAAGCTGGTTCCAGATTTACTCCGTTTGATGATGCCGGCAAAGCCAGTTTCACGGTAAAACAAGCCTTTGCATTGGAAAATGATGAAGCACTTTACGGACTTGGGCAGATTCAAAATGGCAAGCTGATGCAAAGAGGCCAAACCCTCGAAATGAAGAATTCAAATCTGAATATTACGATCCCTTACTTCTATTCCTCAAAAGGTTATGCTCTTTATTGGGATAATTATGCCGTAAACACTTTTGTAGATAATGATGAAGAAACTTCGTTTGAGGCAATTGGTGATTGTGCCGATTATTATTTCATGTATTCAGGGATAGGAACAAAGGCAGTGGCACAAATGCGAGACTTAACAGGTCAGGCGCCCATGATGCCATTATGGACATTTGGATATTGGCAATCCAAAGAACGCTATAAAACTCAGGACGAGCTGGTAAATGTATTGAAAGAATACAGAAAATTGCAGGTTCCGATTGACGGAATGATTCAGGATTGGCAATACTGGGGCAAAGACAGTATGTGGAATGCCATGACTTGGAAACCAATTGAATATCCTAACCCGAAAGTCATGGCTGATCAGGTTCACGGAATGAACGGTCACCTGATGGTGGTTGCATGGCCGGGATTTGGTCCGTTAACCAAGCAATACAAAGAATTTGAGTCGAAAGGCATGCTAATAAATTTTGATACTTGGCCACCCAATGGAGGTGTTAAACCTTATGATGTTTATAACCTGGAAGCCCGCGATATTTATTGGGATTATTTGAACAAGGGTGTATTCTCGATTGGAACAGATGCCTGGTGGCTTGATTCTACAGAACCTGACCATATTAATGTGAAAGAGAGCGATTTTGTAGAACCTACTTTTCTTGGGTCATACCAATCGGTGTCTAATGCTTTTTCTCTGGAACATACCAAAGGAATTTACGATCATCAACGGGAAACGACCTCTGAAAAGCGGGTGTATATTTTAACCCGTTCATCATTTGCCGGACAGCAACGAAATGGCGCCAATTCATGGTCGGGAGATACCGGTTCGAGTTGGGAAAATCTGGGAAAACAAATTCCGGCTGCCGTAAACTTCTCATTGAGTGGTGTACCATATTGGAATGCAGACATTGGAGGTTTCTTTGCCGGCAGATACAATAAAGACGGTGGTGCTAAAAATCCTGAATATCAGGAGCTTTATGTTCGTTGGGCTCAGTTCGGTGCCTTAACTCCAATGATGCGTTCGCATGGAACAGATATTCCTCGTGAAATTTATCAGTTTGGTAAACGAGGAGATTGGGCTTTTGATGCCATTGAAAAGATGATTAAGCTGCGTTACCGAATGCTTCCTTATTTGTATTCAACAGCTTGGCAGGTAACCAGCAATTCAGGTTCGTTTATGTATGCGCTGCCCTTGCTTTTCCCTGATGATAAAAAGGTTGCTGATTTGAATGATGAATATGTATTTGGTCAGTCTCTGTTGGTAGCACCTGTTATAAAACCCATGTATACCGGTAAAAATAATGATAAGGTTTTCAGTAATTTTAGTAAAACCGATAGTCGCCGGATTTATCTGCCTGCCGGGACTGAATGGTTTGATTTTTGGACAGGCGAGAAATTGGCTGGCGGTCAGGAAATAAACCGAGAAGCACCAATTGATCTGATCCCATTGTATGTGAAAGCAGGTTCTATTTTACCATGGGGCCCTGAAGTTCAATATGCATCAGAGAAAAAGTGGGACGATCTGGAGATTCGTATTTATCCCGGTGCTGATGGTGAATTTACTTTGTATGAAGATGAAGGAGACAACTACAATTACGAAAAAGGAGCTTATTCAACTATTTCTTTCAAATGGGACGACGCACAGCAAACATTGAGTATTTCAGACCGAAAGGGAGAATTCTCAGGCATGTTGTCTGAACGTCAGTTTCGTTTGGTTTTGGTGAATTCAATTTCAGGAACTGGTTTGGCAGAAAATACTCCTGTGAGAACAGTAACATACATCGGTAAAGCTCTGTCAGAAAAACTTTAGATCATTGTTTAATATGAATACAAACCGCAGAAATTTTCCAAACAAGCCTGTATAGCAGGAGGATTTTTCTGTGGTTTTTTCTTTCGGGGTTTGATTTAAAGTCTAATTCTCTTTTGGGAAATTAACAGGTGACTTCATTATTTCATCATATAGATTATTTATCTGTTGAAATAATGAAATATGGAGATAGAGAAGAATTTGGTGATCTGTTTAAAAGTGTTCTTAACGTTTGTAGAATTTGTGAATATTAATATGTTTACATGTAGCTATTTTTGATTAGGTGACTTTTTTGTTTTTCGAATAGTGGAAATTGATCTTAAATGGACACTGTAGATATGGCATATTCAGAGTACCATTTAGATTTTTGCATTGATTCTTTTCTTTATTCTGAAGAACATCCAATTAAAGTTGTGCAGATATTGAAGAAAACGTATTTTGTACTTTTATTTTGAACCTTACAATTTAATAGAACCTAAACCCAAAACTGAAATGAGATCATCTATTTTTTTCTTATCCATTTTTATACTGGCTTTCTTTGTTTCCTGCCAACCTAAAAAGACGATTAAAACTTTCAATAAAGACGAATTTAAATCCTGGGCACAAACTCCACCTATGGGTTGGAACAGTTGGGATTGTTATGGTCCAACCGTTGAAGAACATGAGGTGAAAGCCAATGCTGATTATATGGCAGAAAAACTAAAAGCTTATGGTTGGGAATACATTGTGGTTGACATTCGCTGGTTTGTCGAAAATGACAAAGCAGGAGGATACAACCAAACCGATCCACACTATGTGATTGATGAATACGGACGTTACCAACCTGCGGTAAATCGGTTTCCTTCAGCAAAAGACGGTAAAGGGTTTAAAGAACTAGCTAACTACATTCACAATAAAGGTTTAAAATTTGGGATTCATATCATGCGTGGAATCCCGAAAGTGGCTGTGGAAAATAAATTACCGATTAAAGGAACAGACGGGATTACAGCCGATCAGGTCTATTCTGCAGAACTGCAGTGTAAATGGTTGAAGGACAATTATACAATTACAGCAGATAAACCAGGTGCACAGGAATATTATAACTCGATTTTTGAATTGTATGCCGAATGGGGGGTTGATTTTATTAAAATTGATGACTTGTCGCGCCCATATCATCAAGGGGAAATTGAACTGATTCGAAAAGCGATTGACCAGTGTGGTCGTCCGATTGTCCTTAGCACTTCACCGGGAGAAACACCGATTGAAGCAGGGAAACATGTGCAAAATCATGCCAATATGTGGAGAATGGTTGACGATGTTTGGGATACCTGGCCACACATCACTCATTTAATGGATATTTGTCAAAAATGGTATCCTTACATCGCACCTGGCACCTGGCCCGATTGTGATATGATTCCATTGGGACGCATCTCTATTCGCGGGGAACGTGGAAATGACCGCATGACCCGTTTGAGCAAGGACGAACAATACACGCTGATGACTTTGTTCTCAATTTTCAAATCACCCTTAATGTTTGGAGGTGATCTTCCAAGTAATGATGAGTTTACACTTTCCTTGCTGACTAATAAAGAAGTGTTGGAAATGCACCGCGTAGGAATTAATGTACATCAGCTTTTTCAAAAGGATGGAAAGCTTGCCATTACTTCTAAAAATTCCATTACCGGTGATATTTATCTTGCCCTTTTCAATATTTCAGATTCACCTGTGGAAGTTGCTGTTGAGCTAAATGAAATTGGTGTAAATTCAAACTGTAAGGTGATTAATTTGTGGACGGGCGAAGAAATCAGTACGACTTCGGATACATTTGGCCGTGAATTAGCTGCTCATGCTTGTGGATTGTTCAAATTAAGACAGTAAAATAATTTTAAGACAGAAACATAATACTCTATGAAACGATTTTATTTATTGCTGAGCTTGATTGTTTTATCGTTATTTCAGACCGTGTTCGCTAACGAACCCGATTCAGCTTATGTGTTTTCTTATGCTACAGTTAAAAATAACGGCAGCAACGGATTGCATTATGCCTGGAGTACTGATAAAAAAAGCTGGCATGGCATTGGTCCGGAATATAGATTCCTTTTCAGTGATTTTGGACGTTGGGGAAGTCAAAAAAGATTGATCACACCCTATGTTTTTCTGGATCAGAAGGAACAGTGGCACTGCATTTGGACTTTAAATGAAGAAGTCGGGCAGTTTGCACATGCAGCCACCAGCGATTTATTTACCTGGGGCAGACAAGCCTATCCCTATGTAATGGACAAAGGCAATGTTCTTTTGCCGGAAATTTCCTTTCAGACTGGTTCAGGAAATTATCTGATTAGCTGGCTGAGCGATCAGGATGGAAGTCAAAAGGTATATAAAACAACGACTACAGATTTTAAAACCTATACAACGACAGTTGAAGGAAGCGAAAGTGATCGTTTAAACGACCGCGTTGTTGTTATGATTGATGGTGAAAAACAAACAGGTATCATTCAAAAAACATCATGGAAAACAATTGATGGTTTGATTAAACATTATGAATGGAGTCAGTACCATGAACAACAAAGAAATGAAAGTCTGAGTGAAGATTCTCAACGATTCAAATCATTAAAAGCGCTGGATGCTGAAATTTCCATCGATTTGGAAAAAAGCAAGTCCATTAGCGATTTATTGATTGGAATATTTTTTGAAGACATCAATTATGCTGCCGACGGTGGTTTGTATGCCGAATTAATTCAAAACCGTGGATTTGAATATGCTCTTAGTGACAGAGAGGGGCATGACAAGAATTGGAATAGTACAACGGCATGGAATTTCACCGGTGATAAAAACAGTTTCAGTATTGATACGGTCACTCCAATCCACTTCAATCAAAAACACTACGCTGTTTTATCAATTAAAAAGCAGGGTGAGGCCTTGGTTAACGAAGGTTTTGATGGCATTCCTCTGAAATCCGGTGATAAATACAATTTTTCTGTTTTTGTTCGCGGATTGAATGGGGCTAAAGGTAAATTGCTGATTCGTTTGGTGGATGAAAACGGGAAAGTATATGCTGGAGCTTTCAGCAAAAGCATTAGTGCTGATTGGAAAAAACAGGAATTTGTGATCATTGCAAACGGTGATTGTGATAAAACTCATCTGGAAATAGTTCCGCAATTTACGGGCAAAGTGGCATTGGATATGGTTTCTCTTTTTCCAAAGAATACATTCAAAGGGAGAAAGAACGGCTTGCGGGCAGATTTGGCTCAAACAATTGCTGATATTCATCCTCGCTTCATTCGTTTTCCGGGTGGTTGTGTAGCACATGGCGACGGTCTCGACAACATCTATCGCTGGAAAAACACGATTGGCCCGCTGGAAGCCCGGATGCCGCAACGGAATATCTGGGGGTATCATCAAACTGCAGGCTTGGGCTATTTTGAATATTTTCAGTATTGTGAAGATACCGGGGCTGAACCATTGCCGGTGCTGGCTGCAGGTGTGCCCTGTCAGAACTCCGCAACCGGAGGAGACGGACAACAAGGCGGCATTCCAATGTGCGACATTGGTGATTATATGCAGGAAATTCTCGACCTGATTGAATGGGCCAATGGGGATAAAAATACCACATGGGGAAAACGAAGAGCTGAAGCCGGACATCCTCAGCCTTTTAATCTGAAATACATTGGAATTGGAAATGAAGATCTGATTACTGATATTTTCGAGGAACGTTTTACCATGATTTTCAAAGCCATTCAGGAAAAATATCCTGAAATCACAGTGATTGGTACTGTTGGCCCAACTTATATGGGTACCGATTACAGAGAAGGCTGGGAATTGGCTGCAAAATTAAATGTTCCAATGGTAGACGAACACTACTATCAGTCTCCTGGCTGGTTCTTAAATAATCAAAACTATTACGACAAATATGACCGTTCCAAACCCAAAGTTTATTTAGGAGAATATGCAGCACACATAGCCGGCCGTAAAATGAATATCGAAACAGCCCTTTGCGAAGCATTGCACCTGAGTAACGTTGAACGCAACGGCGATGTGGTTAGTATGACATCTTTTGCACCGTTACTGGCCAAAGAAGGACATACACAATGGAATCCGGATCTGATTTATTTCAACAACACAGAAGTGAAGCCTACAGTTGATTATTACATACAAAAGCTTTATGGTCAAAATTCAGGCGATGAATATATTCCTTCCACAATCACTTTGTCTGATAACCGGAAGGAACTAAAAAAACGAATAATTTCATCGCTGGTGCACGATAGTAAAACAGGTGATTACATTTTGAAACTAACTAACCTATTGCCGGTTGAAGTGAACTCAACGATTAATTTGGAACAACTTCAGATAAAAAAAACAGAAGCAGTTGTAACCATTTTAAAGGGTGAACTTATCAACGAAAACTGCACCCCGGTAAAAAGTTCAATGGTTATCAATAAACAGTTTAATTATCATATACCTGCGCACTCCTTCTCTATCATTCGAATTAAATCAGAATAAAAATAATATTTACTAAAATGAAATTAAAAAAACAGATTAAAAGGCCGTTGATATTTATATCACTCTTCATTCTACCTTGTTTTTCGATCTTCGCTCAGAATAATTTTGTGATTGATGTAAAGAATGTTGGTGCAGAAATACAGCCTGAAATGTACGGCGTATTTTTCGAAGATATCAACTTTGGTGCCGATGGTGGATTGTATGCAGAGTTGATTAAAAATCGTTCTTTTGAATTTGAACATCCCTTTTTAGGGTGGACCCCTTTTGGTGATGTAAAAGTTCAGCAGGAATCGCCTTGTTTCGATAAAAATCCAAATTATGTCCGTTTTAACGAAAAAGGTCTTAGAACTGGTACCGGACTCGAAAATAATGGTTTCACAGGCATTGGATTTCATCAGTATGATGAATATTTGTTTTCATTTTATGCGAGATCAATTAGCAATGATGAAAATAAATTTAAGGTAGAATTACTAAATGCCGGCAACGCTGCAATTGGAACGAGCGAAATTTTAGTACAAGGAAATGCCTGGAAAAAATATACGTGTACAATAAAAGCTAAGGAAACTGAAGCAAAAGGTAAAATCCGATTTATTTTGGAAACAGCAGGAACAGTTGATGTAGACCACATTTCTCTATTTCCGAAAGAAACATGGAAAGGTCGGGAAAATGGATTGCGCAAGGATCTTGCTCAGGCATTATATGACTTGCACCCGGGCGTTTTACGTTTTCCTGGTGGATGTATTGTTGAGGGAAATACCTTAAAAACCCGTTATCAATGGAAAAATAGTGTTGGTCCTGCTGAGAACAGACCTTTGAATATCAACAGGTGGTTTTATACTTTCAAATATCATTTCTTTCCGGATTACTATCAAAGCTACGGTTTAGGCTTTTTTGAATACTTTTTGCTTAGCGAGGATATTGGAGCAGAACCTTTGCCTGTATTAAGCTGCGGTTTGGCTTGTCAGTACGAAAGTAAAGAGTGTGTTGCGGTTGACAGTCTTGATTCATATATTCAGGATGCTGTCGATTTAATTGAATTTGCCAATGGGAAAGTTAGTACTAAATGGGGAAAAATGCGGGCAGAAATGGGACATCCCGAACCATTTAATTTGAAAATGATTGCTATTGGCAATGAGCAATGGGGAGATGTATATGTAGAGCGACTGGAGAAATTTGTGAAAGTAATACGGGAAAAGCATCCTGAAATTAAGATCGTTGGAGGTTCCGGTCCTTCTTCTGACGGCAAGCAGTTTGAATACCTGTGGCCAAAAATGAAAGAATTAAAAGTTGATCTTGTTGATGAGCATTACTACAAAAATCCTGAATGGTTTTATAAGAATGCAAAGAGATATGATACATATGACAGAAAAGGGCCAAAAGTTTTTGCCGGTGAATATGCAGCACACGATACGGATAAGGCAAATAATTTGCGTGCAGCATTGGCTGAAGCGGCATTTATGACAGGATTGGAGCGAAATGCGGATGTTGTTCACATGGCAACTTACGCTCCGTTATTCGCCCATGTTGATGCATGGCAATGGCGTCCGGATATGATCTGGTTCGATAATCTTTCTGCTGTTTGCACTCCAAACTATTACGTTCAAAAAATGTATGCTAAAAATGCTGGAACAAACGTGCTTTCAATAAAATCGAAGGATGAAAACATTACAGGACAAGATAGTTTGTATGCAAGTGCCGTATTGGATCATGAAAACTCAGAGATAATCGTTAAAGTGGTAAATATATCTTCTGTTAATCATGAAATAAATATCAAACTGGATGGATTAAAAAAATCATTTGAAGACAAAGAGGTGAAAATAACTTGTCTGCATTCTAATAATCCTGACTCACAAAACACATTGGCTGCTCCATTGGCAATTGTACCGGGAAATTATTCCATTAGCTCTGAAAAAAACAGCTTTAAACTTTCGGTAATGGGCAATGCTTTTTATGTGTGCCGTCTAAAAATTAAACAATAAATCTAAACTTGAAATATATGTTTTCAAAACCAAAAAAGCACATGATATTAATTTCCGGACTCTGTTTTTTTGTATTCAGTGTCTTGTTTGGCTGCAGCTCTGATAAAACAGGAAATGATACCAGTGCCTATTTATTTGCCTATTTTACAGGCAATGCTCCCGGCGAAGAAGCCATTCATTTTGCAGTAAGCGAAGATGGTTATCACTATCGGGCTCTCAATAACAATAAGGCAGTAATTGATTCAAAACAAATCAGTACCTCGGGTGGTGTGCGGGATCCTCATATTTTGCGCGGAGAGGATGGAAAAACATTTTACATGGTAGCCACCGACTTATTTGTACCGGAACAGGGGTGGAATAATTATGCGATGATTTTGTTGAAATCAACAGATCTAATTCATTGGGAAAGTTCTGTTGTAAACATTCCCGAGACTTTCAAGAATGAGTTTTCTGATGTGAATCGTGTGTGGGCACCGCAAACAATTTACGACGAAGCCACTGAAAAATACATGGTTTATTTTTCAATGAAGCAGGGAGATGATCCTGATATAATTTATTACGCCTACGCCAACAGCGATTTTACGGCTTTGGAAGAAGCACCCAAACAGCTGTTTTTTAATCCTACAAACAATGCTTGTATTGATGCAGATATTATAAAAAAGGATGGTGAATTTTATTTGTTCCACAAATCGGAAAGTGGCGATCCTGGAATTAAATTGGCTGTTTCAAACAAATTGACTGAAGGTTATGAGTTCGTAAATACAGATAGAGTGGACAGAGAAACGGAAAATGTTGAAGGTTCTGGTGTATTTAAATTAAATAATTCCAATGAGTGGATATTGATGTACGATGTATACGGACTTGGGCGTTATCAGTTTACAAAAAGTACAGATTTTAAAAACTTTACTGTAATCGATCAGGATATTTCGATGAACTTTCACCCAAGACACGGTACGGTGATGCCAATTACTGATAAAGAATTAAAATTACTGGTATCAACTTACAGCAATTACGACGATTTACTGGTTGATGCCAATTCTCCTTTACTGAAGAAAAACAATGTCTGTTTTAAAAGTGAAGATAAAACAATCTATTTGCCTGTAAAAACCGGAGCAGACATGAATCATTTCGATCCGGAATTCAAAGCCTTTTCAGGAATATCTTATAGTCCTAAAGGGTCACAGGATTTCTCGAAAGGATCGGTGAAATACACGTTTAAAATTGATGGAAAAGAAAGTCAAAGCTTCGAGGTATCGGTTTCGGAAGATCACAACCCGGTTTTAGAAGGATACAAAGCCGATCCTGACATTCTGTATTCTGAGAAAACAGGCAAATATTACATTTACCCAACCAGCGATGGTTTCAATAACTGGTCGGGTTATCAATTCAGTGTGTTTTCATCCGATAATTTAGTTGACTGGACTGACGAAGGTGTTATTATCGATCTGAAAAAAGATGTTAGCTGGGCCAATCGAAATGCCTGGGCGCCCTGTATTGTCGAAAAGAAAATTGACGGACAGTACAAGTATTTCTATTATTTTACTGCAGCACAAAAAATAGGTGTGGCTGTAGCCGATAACCCTACGGGGCCGTTTGTTGACAGTGGAAAAGCATTAATTGATAAAAAGCCAAAAGGAATTACAAATGGGCAGGAAATTGACCCGGATGTATTTACCGATCCAAAAACCGGCAAAAGTTACCTGTATTGGGGGAATGGTTATATGGCCGCAGCCGAACTGAATGATGATATGGTTTCTATCAACGAAAAAACCACAAAATTGATGAATGTTGATAACACTTATCGTGAAGGCAGTTATGTGATTTATCGCAATGGTACGTACTATTTTATGTGGTCGGAAGATGATACCCGAAGTCCGAATTACAAAGTGCGCTATGCAACTTCAGATTCGCCGATGGGAAAATTGACGATTCCAGAAAATAACATTGTAATCCGACAAGATAAAGATCAGGAGATTTATGCCACAGGACACAATTCAGCCATTCAAATTCCAGGCAAAGATGAGTGGTATTTGGTATATCATCGTTTTACCCGTCCGAAAGGAATCACAATGGGAAGAGCCGGCGGATTTCACCGCGAAGTGTGTATTGATAAATTGGAATTTGATGCCGATGGAAGTATAAAAGAAGTAAAGCCAACTCTTTCAGGTATCGATGCTGTTAATTAAGGATGGATTGCTGAGTGTTTAATTATCAAATACTGTACACGATGAAAAAATTGTTTTTATATACGATCCTTTTGTTCACATTCTTACTGAATGCTTGTTCGCCCCAAAAAAGTGAAGGAACATTTGAAGTTGGAGATAAAACATTTCTGCTTAATGGGAAACCATTTGTTGTTAAGGCAGCCGAAATGCATTATCCCCGCATTCCGAAAGAATATTGGGAGCAACGTATCAAGATGAGTAAGGCTCTAGGCATGAATACAATTTGCCTGTATGTTTTCTGGAACATTCATGAACCTAAAGAAGGTAAATACGATTTTACCGGAAATAATGATGTGGCAGAATTTTGTCGTTTGGCTCAAAAGAACGGGATGTATGTGATTGTTCGTCCCGGACCATATGTGTGTGCCGAATGGGAAATGGGAGGTTTGCCCTGGTGGTTGCTTAAGAAAAAAGATATTAAGCTGCGCGAGCAGGATCCCTATTTTATGGAAAGGGCAAAACTATTTATAAACGAAGTAGGAAAACAGCTGGCCGATCTCCAGATTACCAAAGGTGGAAATATATTAATGGTGCAGGTTGAAAATGAATACGGTTCTTTTGGTACAAATAAGCCCTATATTCAAGATATCCGCGATATCGTAAAAGGTGCAGGATTTAATGATGTCCCATTATTTCAGTGCGATTGGAGTTCCAACTTCCAGAACAATGCATTGGATGATTTGCTGTGGACCGTTAATTTTGGCACAGGAGCCAATATCAATGAGCAGTTTAAAAAACTGAAAGAGCTTCGTCCTAATACGCCTCTTATGTGCAGTGAATTTTGGTCAGGCTGGTTTGATCATTGGGGAGCAAAACATGAAACCCGAAGTGCAGCCGATTTGGTGAACGGAATGCAGGATATGTTGGATCAGAATATCTCGTTTAGTTTATATATGACTCACGGCGGAACCAGTTTCGGACACTGGAGTGGTGCCAACTTTCCTAATTTCTCGCCAACTTGTACATCGTACGACTACGATGCGCCAATTAGCGAATCAGGAAGAACAACTCCCAAATATTTCGAAGTTAGAAAATTGCTGGAAAAATATTTGCCTGAAGGTGAGTTGCTAAGTGAAATTCCCGATTCAATACCAACCATTAGCATACCAGCTTTTGAATTGGATGAAACAGCTCTCTTGTTCGACAATCTTCCTGAACCAAAAATGAGTGAAGACATTAAATCAATGGAATTTTTTGATCAGGGATGGGGAAGTATTTTATACCGGACCAAGCTTGAAAAATCGGATAAACAGCAATCTTTAGTGATAACTGAAGCTCATGATTGGACACAAGTTTTTATCGATGGTGAAAAAATAGCTTCTCTTAGCCGGCTAAGAGGAGAAAATACAATTTTATTGCCTCCTGTAAAAGAAGGTGCCGTTCTTGATATTTTAGTTGAGGCCATGGGACGGATGAATTTTGGCAAAGGGATTTACGATTGGAAAGGGATTACAGAGAAGGTTGAGATAAAATCGGATAAGGAAGTAAAGGAACTAAAAAACTGGCAGGTATACAGTATTCCTACCGATTACAGTTTTGCTAAAAACAAGCATTATACCAAGCTGACAAATTCTGAAAAACAACCTGCTTTTTATAAGGGAAGGTTTGTGGTTGATAAAAAAGGAGACACTTTTTTGGATATGAGTAACTGGAGCAAGGGCTTGGCCTGGGTGAATGGTCATGCCATTGGCCGCTATTGGGAAATTGGCCCGCAGCAAACACTTTACGTTCCGGGATGTTGGTTAAAAGAAGGTGATAATGAAGTGATTGTTTTTGATTTGGCATCGCCGACAGAAGCTAAAACCGAAGGATTACGCCATCCAATATTAGATGTTTTAAAAGGAAATGGAGCCTATGCCTGCCGTAAACCAGGAGAAACTCTTGATTTAACCAATGAGACGCCGATTTATAAGGCTTCATTTACAAAAGGAAATGGTTGGCAGCATATTAATTTTAATAAACAAGAGAACACCCGCTACTTTTGTCTGGAAGCCTTAAATTCCTTTGGAGACGATAATTTTGCTTCCATTGCCGAACTGGAAATTCTTGGTAAAGATGGCAAACCTTTATCGCGACAGCATTGGAAAGTAATATACGCCGATAGTGAAGAATTAGATGCGGCCAATAATACGGCAAGCAATGTATTCGATTTACAGGAGTCAACCATATGGCATACAAATTACTCAACAACCAAAGCAGGTTTTCCACATCAGATTGTAATTGATTTGGGCGAAGAAAAGCTTGTTACAGGCTTTTGGTACTTGCCTCGTGCCGAAGAGGGGAAACCGGGTATGATAAAAGATTATAAAGTATATCTAAAGCAACGAGGTTTAAATTATAAAAGCAGAAAAAACACAAGATGAACAACAGTAAAAACCATTATTCCTTAGCTGGAATAATGGTTTTGTTTTTTCCTCGTGTATACGGATAAACGAAAGTGAGTTCTCAGAACTAAATGAATACCATCACCACAAAGAAAGTCTGATTTTGTTTCGTTTTTATATATTCACTTAATAATTGTTTTCTTCCGCAGATAAATTAAAGTGCTCCGCTAAATCATCACAATAATTATTTTATTAAATTACATCATCAGATGATAAAATTCTTTCTTCTGCTGAATAAAATAACACATTAGATGTCATCTGATATAATTATTCTTACAGCTGATATTATAATTTAATTCGCAGATCATATAATCTATTCATCTGACTTAAATATTTATTACGCAATAGATGTTATTTTATATGCTGATGCATTAATAAGATCAGCAACAATTCTATAATTCGTAAATTAAAAGGAAAAAAGAAGCCAGCATTCCTGCAAATTAGGGACAACCGGGATCAATCGATTCACTCTCTGTGCTACTCCGTGTTCTCCGCACACTGAAAATCAGGGATTAACAGCCGAAATTAAATAGAGCTGACCACAAAGGACACAAGGGTACACGGAGAAGAAAACACCATTTTCAGAACTGAACAGAGCATCTGTTTGAGGAAAAAGGAGAATGTTCATAATTCTGTGTCAAACTATTTCAGGATAAGTCACAATCGGTATTACTGTTTTTTTTGAAATTCACTTGGCGTAATGTTGAACTCCGCTTTAAAGCAGGATGCAAAATATTTAGGATCCGAGAACCCTACAGAATATGCTACTTCGGAAATGCTAATGTGACTTGATTTTAACATTTTGGAGGCATGCTTTAGTTTAATGTTACGAATAAATTCAATAGGCGATAATCCTGTAATTGTTTTAATTTTCCTATATAGTGTTGATTTGGATAGGTTTAGTTGTCCGGCAAAAGAGTTGATGTCAAACTCTGTTTCCGTTAAGTTTTTTTCAATAATGAGAATGGCATTTTTTAAAAATTGTTCATCCATTGACGGATAATCTAATGAAGAGATATTTATTTCTTGATTAGATTTAAATTCCTGCTGCTGCTGTTTCTTTTGCAAAGTGAAATTATGGATTCGTGCCTGTAACACATTTATTTCAAAAGGTTTGGAGATGTAGGCATTTGCTCCGGCATTATAACACTCAATACGATCATCTATGCTGTTTTTGGCGGTAAGAAGAATAATCGAAATATGATTTGTTTCTATATTGTTTTTTAGTGTTCGGCACAACTCGAGGCCATCCATTTCAGGCATCATTACATCGCTAATAATTATATCTATATCCGTTGATTTTACAAGCTCAATAGCTTCTAAACCATTTTGGGCCGTTAATACGTTATAAGATTTGAGCAGGCGTTTTTGAATTATTTTAAGTAGTTCAACATTGTCTTCAACCACCAGGATATTTATGTTGCTGATTTTTGAAGATGTTTCCGGATATTCCTGAAGTTTATCATCTATATTATTTAAATCTAAACTTTGTGCTTCCGGATATATTTCTTCAATTGTATAACTTTTTTTATCAATAGGAATCTCTATGCAGAATGTGGAACCTGTTTTTGGTATGCTGTTAACGGATATTTTCCCGTGATGAAGTTCTACTAAATCTTTTGTCAGAGATAAGCCAATCCCATTTGTTTCGCTTACATCAGTTGTTTTGTTATTATAAAATCGCTGAAAGATATGTTCAATATCTTCGGGTTGAATTCCTATGCCTGTATCTGATACTTTAATCGAAATAAATTCTGTATTTTCTCTGATGAGAAGAGTAAGCTCAACAATAATTTTTCCATCTCTAGGGGTATATTTAAAAGCATTTGATAGAAGATTAAACAGGATTTTATCCATTTTATCGGCATCAAAATAGGCGCTTATTTCTTGAGGTGTTGAATTTAATTCAAATAGAATATTTTTTTTATCAAACATTGGTATAAAGTGGTTGTAACAGATATTATTTATAAAGGATGAAATGTCCGCCTTTGCAACACGCAATTCCATTTTACCACCTTCCACTTTTCTGTAATCAAGTATTTGCTGAAGTAATCTTTTGAGTCTGACAATGTTCGATCGTATAATTCCAAATTCGGGCATGTTTTTTTGAACTGTGGTTTCAATATCATCTATCAAACAATTTATTATCGTTAAGGGTGTTAACAGGTCATGAGAAATATTTGTAAAATATTTTAGTTTTGTTTGGGTGATTTCCTCAGATTTGCTTTTCTCTATTTGGGTGATTTTTACTTCATTTTTCAATTTACTTCTGCCCAGAATTATTTTGAACAGCAGGAATATTCCTAGAGTGAAAAACAAAAAATACAGGAGGTATGCAATGTTTGTTTCATAGTATGCCGGTTTACGGTCAATCGTAAGTTTTGTGATGTTAGTACTCCATAGGTTATGTGCATCAGTAGCTTTAATACAGAAAGTGTAATGTCCTTTTTTTAATTGATTGTAAACAGCAAATTGTCTGTCGTTTTTAGGATAAACCCAATCATTATCTACTCCTTCCAATTTATATGCATACTTTATTTTTTTTGCATTTATATAGTCGAGAGTCGAAAAATAAATTTCAATGTTTTTATCCTCTGGTCTTAAAACAAGAGAGTTATTTTTGCTATCGAATTCAACCTCATTGTTTTGGCTAAGGATCGATTTGTTTTGTACTTTTATATCTGTAATTTTTGTTTGAACTTTAGTTAGTGGGGAGTTTAATTTTTCTGAAGGGATAAAACGTGAGTATCCTCTGTTTCCACCAATATATATGTATTTTGAATCTATTGTTTTACAGAAAGATCCCTTTAAATGCGAATTAATTTGAACCCCATCAGAGGCTGAATAGACAAAATAGGCATTGTTTTTTGGATTAAATTCTATTATTCTTTTATAGGTAGTAATCCAAATATTATTGTATTTGTCTGAAATAATATCTAAAATGGCCTCTCCTTTTAATCCGCAATCTACAGTTCTGTTTGTAAATGATTTATCAGTAGCATTGTATGCAATTAAACTACCTTCTTTTGTGCCAATCCAAATGTTTTCACTCAAATCGGCAGTAATGGATTGGATATGGTCACTCAATAATTCACTTTGAATGTTTTCGATTTCTAAATTGGAAATTTCATCTTCTGTTACTATTTGCGGGATAGCTATTTTATATATTCCTTTATTATTAGAGATTATCCATAAGTTATCATTTGTATCCTGCGTTATTTCGTTTATTGAACCGATTTTCTTATTTATCAGAAATATATTCTCAGATCCTCTTGGTTGAACAAATAAGGCGTTCTTGGTACCGATCCAGATATTAGACTTATTATCTTCAAAAATATGATTTATCTGATCAGGGGCTTTGTATGTATTATTTAGAAAGCTTTCTTTTAGAGAAGTAATTTCAGATCCCTTTTTTTTAATTTTTACAATTTTCGTGTTTTGATCATTTGTTATCCATATTTCATTTAGGCTTGAAATATAGATGATGTTATTCGTTTTGAGTAATTCCGGTATGTTTTTTAATTTTTCGAATTCTGTGAAGTATCTAATTGTTTTCGTTTCTGGTGAATATATAAATAGACCTAACCTATTTTGGTTTACCCAGATATCCTTATCGTTATCAACACATATTGAGGTGAAAGAGGGGGCTATGTTGTTTTTGGTATTAAGAACATCTATTGGGAAATTACTAATTGCAGGTTTGTCAAAATCAATTTTAAACACCCCTTCGCTAAAGGCTCCAATCCATAAACTACCATCTCTGTCTTTTATAATTTCACTAAAAATATTGTTGGTGTTTTTAAGTAATTCTTGTGTGTTGACAGGAATAAGATCACCTGATTTGTCATACATATATGTACTTAATCCAGACAGAGACATTGACCAAATATATTCAACATTATCGTCCTGAGTAAAGCTAAAGAAGGTTTCTTCTTCTTCAGAATAATTCGTCTTAGGAATTGTTATTTGTGTATACAAATCATCATTTTTTGCATTAGGGGTAAACTTATACAAGCCATCATTCCAGGTACCTATCCAGTAATTATTCTGATTATCCTGAAATATTTTAAATGGATTGTTTGTACGTCCAATTTTAGGGTATTGGATAAATCGATCACTTTCCGTATCATATTTATGTAATCCTTCTTCCCATAGCGTTAACCAGATATTATGATATGAATCTTCAAAAAGTTTATTAATTCCGCCATTAGGAATTGATTTTGAGTCATTCTGATTATGCGTATATCTTTTTTTTCTTGAAAAATCAGGATTGTATCTGTACACAGCATTTGATGCTCCAACCCAAATGGTACTATCACTGTCAATTAATATATCTCGAATGGCCATCGATTGCAATATACTATCAGGATGTGTTTTAATTTGATAGGTGTTTCTGTTTAGAATACTTAAACCTTCATTCGTTCCTATCCAAAGGTTATTATTGCTGTCTTCAGCGATACAGGAAATTTCGTTACTGGCAAATAAGTTTGGAGAATAAATATCTGATCTGAAAATTTTTATTCTATTGCCATCATATCTGCACAGTCCTTCGGGAGTTCCAAACCAAATATACCCTTCGCTATCCTGAAAAATTCGATGAACAGAATTGGAGGGTAATTGATCCATTATTGGCAGTTGAGAAACCCTAATGTTGTTCTGACTTTGGACATTAAAAATAATGAACTGTAACAGGCCGACAATGACTTGAAAAATTAATCTGTTGATTTTTATTTTGGGCAGTTTATAGTTTGAAATGTTGATCATTTTGTAGCTCTCTGTGATTAAAATCTATTAACAACGGACATCTTAATTCAACCAGTTATTACACAAACTTAATATAAAAAGTGCACCAATTTTTTATTTGAAGGTTGCAAAATTTAAGTTTTTTCCACAGGGTGACATATCATTCAAAGAGGTAGAATAATCGTTCGTTACATGCCTTTTTGCGCTTAATCTGGGCGGTGGTTTAAATTCAAACCTTTAAGAATGATACCTAAACTTTCTTTACAATTTATAAGATCAAATTTACGGAACCTAATTTTTAAAAATAACCTAATAAAGAAATGAGGCTTATGAAAGAATGCAGTTTTAGAAGAAATTTTATTTGGAATCCAAATTTTTATTTGATGAAACATTTGGGTTTAAAGTTTTTGTTGGAAAACAATATCAATGGAAAAATTAACTAATCTATATCGTAATGAAGGAAGTATTTAATATTTTATTAAAATGTAGAAAAATAGGGGGAAGAAAACCTTTGTTTTCTGCAGCTATTTTAATTATGCTGATAATTAATTCATTTAATGTTCAGGCGCAAGAAATGCAAACGATTACAGGTAAAGTCACCGATACTTCTGGGGAAGCCTTAATTGGAGTTAATGTTGTTGTGAAAAATACAACTATTGGTGTAATTACCGATTTTGATGGTCACTTTGTTTTAGAGGTTCCTCAAGATGGTACTTTGGTTTTTTCTTATTTGGGTTTTGTTGCTCAAACGATTTCGCCTGAAGGGAAAACAGCAATTAATGTTACGCTTAAGGAAGATATCACTAAGCTTGATGAGGTGGTTGTAGTTGGTTTTGGTACACAAAAGAAAGTAAATGTTACCGGATCTGTTGCAACTGCCAATGCCGAAGATTTGAAAGAAAGGCCGGTGGCTAATGCTGTTCAGGCTTTACAAGGTTTAATTCCAGGATTAAATATCTCAAATAGTGGTAATGGAGGAGAATTAAATGCTAAAAAATCTATTAATATTAGAGGGATTGCAACAATTGGCGATGATTCAAATGGAGATCCATTGATTTTAATTGATGGAATGGAGGGTGATATCAATACCATTAATCCTCAGGATATAGAAAGTATATCAGTATTGAAGGATGCTGCAGCATCTTCGATTTATGGTTCTCGTGCACCATTTGGTGTAGTTTTGGTAACCACAAAGAGAGGAAAAGAAGGTAAAACTGTTATTAATTACAATAACAGTTTTAGATTCAGTACACCGGTATTACTTCCGGATATGCAAAATTCATGGGAGTTTGTGAACTTTTATGATGATGCCAATTTTAACGTATCTAACTCGCATTTGTATAGTGATGATTATAAAAATTTGGTACATAGTTATTATAAGGGAGAATTAGATCCCACAGATGTTGCTTATCCTGGTAGTGGAGGTAAGTGGAATTATGACTATACATATGGTAATGTAGATTGGTTAAAAGAGTATTATAAACATTGGTCTCCTTCACAAGAACACAATATGAGTATAAGTGGAGGAAGCAAGGGTGTTACTTATTATGTTTCTTCAAATTACATGACGCAAGATGGCTTTATGCGTTATGGCACAGAAAGTTATGATAGATTTAATTTAACGGGAAAGATTTCTGCGGAGTTGTCTAAATATGTTAAAATCGATTATTCAAATCGTTTTGTTCGTGCAGAATACGGAAGACCTACTAATATGAATGATGGTTTTTATGACAATATTTTACGGAGAGCACGACCAGTAAGACCTGTTGCAGATCCTAACGGCTATTATATGTCAGATATTAATTACATTCAGACCATGTCGGAAGGTGGACGTCAAAAGGAACAAAACGATAAATTGACACAACAATTTAGAGCCACATTTACACCTGCAAAAGATTGGAATATTATCGGGGAGATGAATATCAGTACTGATAATAACTGGACACATTGGGATCAAAAAAGAGTGTATGCTCATAAGCAAGATGATCCGGAACAAACATATAAAGCTATTACAAGTCCTGGGAATGAACAGGTGTATGAATATGCATATAAATCTACATTCCTGAACCCAAATATTTACACAAATTATACGAAGGAGTTCGGTAAACATACGCTTGCTGGAAAATTGGGTTTCCAGTCAGAGCAAATGAAATATCGTAAAATGAGTGCACAACGCACTGATATGGTTAATTTGGATATGCCTGTTTTAGATTTAACGACCAACAAAGAGAATTACTCTATGATGGGACAATATCAGGAATGGGCAACTGCAGGATTTTTTAGTAGAGTTAATTATGATTTTGAGGGTAAATATCTTGCAGAATTTAACTTGAGGTATGATGGTACTTCACGTTTCAGAGTTGATAAAAGATGGATTTGGACACCTTCTTTTTCATTGGGATGGAATATTGCTCGTGAAGATTTTTGGAGTCCTTTAGTTGACTATTTAGGGACTTTAAAACTTAGAGGGTCTTATGGTGTTTTATCAAATCAGAATACAACTAATTGGTATCCTACGTATCAGACTCTTAATACTGGTGCTTCCAATGGTATGTGGTTAATTAATGGAGCCAAACCAAATACGGCTTCAGTACCAGGTTTAATCTCTACAAGTTTGACTTGGGAAAAAATTAAAACCACGAACTTTGGGGTGGATTTTGGGATGTTGAGTAACCGATTAAACGGATCCTTTGATTACTTTGAAAGGAAAACGGAGAATATGGTTGGTCCTGGTATAGAGTTGCCTGCAATTTTAGGTATAGGTGTGCCAAAAACAAATAATACAGATTTAAAAACCTATGGTTGGGAATTGGCATTGCAATGGAGAGATAAAAAGGGTGACTTTAGCTATGGCGTTCGTCTAAATATTTCTGATTCTCAAACTAAGATTTTAAAATATCCTAATAGAACAGGAGATTTAGGTCAGTATCGTAGTGGTGAATTAACTGGTGATATTTATGGTTATACAACCATTGGAATCGCCAAAACGGATGATGAAATGAATGCTCATTTAGCTGCGTTAACCGATGGCGGACAGACTGCTTTGGGAAGTAGCTGGGCTGCTGGAGATATTATGTATGCAGATATTAATGGCGATGGTAAAATTGATAATGGAAGTAATACCATGAATGATATGGGAGATTTGAAAAAGATTGGAAACAATACACCTCGCTATCTTACTGGTATTAATTTAGATGCAGCATGGAAAGGATTTGATGTGCAGATGTTTTGGCAAGGTGTTCTGAAACGTGATTTTGATCCGGGAGAAAATAGTATGGTTTTTTGGGGAGCAACAGGTAGCGGTCAATGGTGGTCTACTGCAATGACAGAGCATTTGGATTATTTCCGTGATGATGTTAATCATCCTCTGGGTTTAAACACAGATTCATATTACCCTCGTCCGCTTTTTAATAATAAAAACCATAAAACTCAAACTAGATACCTGCAAGATGCTTCATATATGCGTTTGAAAAATCTTCAAATTGGATATACATTTCCTAAGGCATTGGTTAGCCGGGTAGGATTACAAAACTTAAGATTATATGTTTCCGGAGAAAACCTGTTGACAATTACTAATTTATCTAAAACGATGGATCCGGAAACAGCTGGTATTGGAAGACAGGGAGGTACAGTTTATCCATTGTCGAAAACATATAGTTTTGGTTTAAGTGTTAACTTCTAAAAATGATAGCAATGCGAAAATACAGTTATATAACATTATTTAAAGGTCTTATTTTTGGGGCATTCACCATATTTATGGTTGGTTGCAACGATTACTTAGATGTTACTCCACCTTCTCAAATCTCACCAGAGAGTTATTTGTGGGATGAAGCTCATTTAGCTGCATATACGATTAATTACTATGTAGATGATAAAGAGTATAACGAAGGCAGAGATGATAAAGGAGGTAGATTACCCAGCCATTATGGAAGTGGTGGAGAATCCTTTTATTTTAATGACTTAGCAACCGATAATGAAACAACCCGAGGTTCCAGTAATAAATATGTTCCTGGCGTTTGGACAGTAGGTGCAACAGGAGGAGATTGGAATTTCTACAATATTAATGCTCTGAATTATTACTTACAAACCGTTGTTCCTAGATATGAAGCAGGTGAGATTTCAGGTAATACTACTAATGTAAGTCATTATGTTGGTGAAGGTTATTTTTTACGTGCTCATGAATATTTCTTTAGATTAAGAAAAATAGGAGATTTTCCAATTATTAAGGAAACTTTACCTGATAATCAAGAAGCTCTTACCATGGCATCTAAAAGACAACCTAGGAATGAAGTTGCCAGATTTATTTTAGAAGATTTAGATAAAGCGATTGGTTTATTAAAGGATAATCCAGATGGAGGAAAAGTGCGTATTACGCGAAAAGCTGCACTTTTATTAAAAGCAAGAGTCGCTTTGTTTGAAGCAACCTGGTTAAAATATCATGCAGGAACTCCAATGGTTCCAAATGGTCCGGCTTGGCCAGGAGCTGATAAGGATTACAATAGTTCTTATGCATTTCCAAGTGGAAGTTTAGATGGTGAAATTGACTATTTCTTAACTGAGGCAATGAATGCTTCAAAAGAAGTGGCTGATGCTGTCGGACTTGTTAACAATAGTGAAGTAATTCAGGAGAGTGAAAGCCAAGCTGTGAATGATTACTATAACATGTTTGCTGCACCAGACCCTTCTTCTTACAGTGAGGTTTTGATGTATCGTAATTATTCAGTTGATTTGGGTAGAGCGCATAGTTATAATCATTATATCTATCATGGTGCACAAAAAGGATACACCCATCAAATGGAGCATACCTTTCTGATGCAAAATGGATTGCCTGTTTATGCTGCAGGAAGTGGATATCAGGGTGATGATCATATTCAGGATACAAAAATTGATAGAGACTGGCGTTGGAGATTGTTCATGAAAGCTCCTGGTGAAGTAAAGGCTTTTAAAAATATTGCCACTCCGGAAACTTTTGAAATGGCACCGGTTGTTTACAGTTCAGATGGAAAATATTCAACTTCTACAGGTTATATGCTTGGTAAAGGTTATGCTTTGGATTATAACATGCAGCTATTGGGGCAAGACATCACTGCTCCTGTAATTTTCAGAGCTGCTGAAGCGTATTTGATCTACATTGAAGCTTGTTATGTGAAAAATGGAAGTGTTGATAGTAAGGCAGATACATACTGGAGAGCTTTGCGTGCAAGAGCTGGTGTTGAGGAGGATTATAACAAAACAATTGCAGCTACAGATATGAATCAGGAGGCTCTGTACGATTGGGGAGCTTATTCACATGGAAGTTTAGTTGATGCAACATTATATAATATTCGTCGCGAACGCCGTTGTGAATTAATTGGAGAAGGTCAGCGTTATTACGATCTACTTCGTTGGAGGGCAATGGATCAATTAAATGGATTCCAAATAGAAGGTTGTAAAATATGGGGCCCAATGAAGGATGATTATGAAGATGGCATTTTGTTGGCAGATCAGGCTGACGAAAAGAAGAATACGACTTCATCTTCTTTCTTAAGTGAGTACTTACGTCCATATCAGATTGTTCAATCGAATAATAATTTCTACAACGGTCTTTATTTTACAGAGGCTCATTATCTTGAACCAATTTCTATAAAGCATTTTTTAAATACAGCTAGCGATGGCGAAACAATTTCGACATCTCCTATTTATCAAAACCCAGGTTGGCCTACAGTAGCAGGTCAGGGAGCTGAACAATAGCAGTAATTTTTATAATGGTAAATTGAGACAGACCTTTACGGAGGTCTGTCTTCTTTCAAAATAATTCTTGTAAAGTTTTTTAAGGTTAAAATTTAATTACTCAATTGTCTTTAATAAATGCAACACACTTACATCATAATGTTATTTATTTTATGCTATTTTCCTTCATTTTCTATTGATGCAGATTTGGGATGTGATTCTATTTTACTAAAGCGGGATTCTTTGTTTAGTAGTCCATTCAAAACTCAGCCAGAAGGAAAAGGAAAAAGAAAAAGACATGAGGTACTGAGATCAACATATACTGAAAATAAAATTGCAGGTAAAAAGAAATTAACCAATAACTCTGATTTAAAATATAAAGCTTTTCGTCCAGGGGAGTTGTGGTTAGATGATAAGGGACAGCATATTAATGCACATGGAGGTGGCATGTTGTTTCATGAAGGAAAATATTATTGGTTTGGAGAGCATAAAAGTGTCAATACAAGTTGTGCATTGGTTGGTGTGCGATGTTATTCCTCAACTGATTTGTACAATTGGAAGAATGAAGATGTTGCATTATCTGTTGAAAAAAACGATACATTAAGTCCAATCACGGCAGGCTGTACAATAGAACGTCCTAAGGTGATATTTAATAAAAAGACAAAGAAATTTATAATGTATTTCCACTTGGAGTTAAAAGGTCAGGGATATGGCGCAGCTCAAGTTGGAATTGCAACAAGTGATCAGGTTACCGGGCCTTATAAATTTGTGAAATCATTAAGACTAAATGCTGGTATATGGCCTGTAAATATGAATCAAGATCAACGAACATCAAAATTGGCAGTTGATGATTTTAAAGAATGGTGGACTCCTGAATGGCGCAGAGCTATTGAAGATGGCTTATTTGTACGACGGGATTTTGAGGGAGGACAAATGTCGAGGGATATGACATTGTTTGTGGATGAAGATGACAAAGCTTACCATATTTATTCTTCGGAGGAAAACTTAACTATTCATATTGCTGAGTTGACAGACGATTACTTGAATTATACAGGGAAATATGTCCGTTTATTTCCGGGTGGACATAACGAAGCACCTGCTTTATTTAAAAAAGAGGGAAAGTATTATTTAATTACATCAGGATGTACCGGATGGGCACCTAATGCAGCACGTTCAGCTGTAGCTTCATCTATTTGGGGACCATGGGAATCCATTGGAAACCCTTGTCGGGGAGAAGGAGCTGAGTTTACGTTTGAATCGCAAAGCACTTATGTTTTACCTGTTTCCGGAGAAAAATCAACTTTCATTTTTATGGCTGACAGATGGACTCCTCAATGCCATGTTGATGGCAGATATGTGTGGTTGCCAATAAAATTTGAAAATAGTAAGCCTCTTATTGAATGGAAGAAAGAATGGAAATTGAGAGATTAATTTTAAGATAGTACTAAAGAAATAATAATATAAACATCGATACTATGCGAAGGTCATTGTTATTACTAGCTTTAATTTTGGTTGGTAATGTATATTGTCAGGAGAAAACTCTTGATTGGGAAAATCCACGGGTTTTTGGCATTAATAAGGAAGCCGCCAGAGCAACTTTTTTGCCTTATCAAAGTAAAGAGGCAGCTATTGCTGATGATTGTCAAAAATCAGATTGGTATTTGTCTTTAAATGGAATTTGGAAATTTAACTGGGTTTATAAACCAGAAGACAAACCAATGGATTTTTATACAGAAGAATATGATACTTCGGCTTGGGGTGAGATGCCTGTACCGGGAAATTGGGAGTTAAAAGGGTATGGTACTCCAATTTACACCAATATTACTTATCCATTTCCTAAGAATCCGCCATTTATCGATCACAGCCATAATCCGGTTGGAAGCTATAAGCGAAGTTTTACATTACCGGAAGGATGGAAAAACCGTAGAGTGTATATTCATTTTGAGAGTGGAGCGGCTGCTATGTATGTGTGGGTAAACGGACAAAAGGTTGGATACAGTCAAAATACCAAAAGTCCTACCGAGTTTGATATCACAAAATACGTAAGAAAAGGGGAAAACAGCATAGCCATAGAGGCTTATCGATGGAGTGATGGATCTTATTTGGAAGATCAGGATTTTTGGAGGCTATCCGGCTTCGACCGAAGTATTTACATGTATAGTCCGGATCAAATTCGTATTGCAGACTTTTTTGCAAAACCAGCTTTGGATGCAAATTATAAAAATGGAGTACTGGATGTAGAGGTTGATCTTGCCAATAAGCTTTCCGAAACAAAGTTAGTTCACGTAAATATTAGTCTTATTGATAAGACAGGAAGGCAAATTCTATCGAAAAGCTCTTCAATTGAATTGAAAAGTGAAAGAGAACAACAGATTCAGATTAAAGACAATGTGGATAAACCGTTGCTGTGGAGTAATGAAAGACCAAATTTATACACTCTTTTAGTTACATTGTCGGATCGTGATGGAAAGTTAATTGAAGCTGCATCGTGTAAAGTTGGTTTCAGAAATGTAGAGATAAAAGATGCTCAGTTAATGATTAACGGAAAGTCCGTTTTGGTGCGTGGAGTTAATTTGCACGAACACAATGCATACAATGGGCATGTTGTTGATAAAGAAACGATGTTGAAAGATATCAAACTCATGAAACAGCATAACATTAACGCGGTGCGTATGAGTCATTATCCTCAAAGTCCTTTATGGTATAAATTATGCGACGAGTATGGACTGTTTTTAGTTGATGAGGCGAATATCGAGACTCATGCGATGGGTGCAGAATGGCAAGGTTGGTTCAATAAAGATGTACATCCGGCATACTCACCAGAGTGGGCGCCAGCACATAAAGACAGAGTGGAACGTTTATTTCAACGTGATAAAAACCATCCGTCGGTAATTATTTGGAGCATGGGTAACGAATGCGGAAACGGCCCTGTCTTTTATGACATTTACGATTGGTTGAAAAAGGCAGATCCAACCCGTCTGGTTCAGTTTGAGCAGGCCGGGCAGAATCGGAATACAGATATTGTTTGTCCAATGTATCCAGGCATGGAAAGTATGAAAAAATATGCTGACCGTACTGATGTAACCCGACCTTATATTATGTGTGAATATTCACATGCAATGGGGAATAGCAACGGGAACTTTCAGGAGTATTTTGATATTATTACTTCAAGCAAACAAATGCAGGGTGGTTTCATCTGGGATTGGGTAGATCAGGGATTGCAGGCAACAGATGATTCAGGCAGAGGTTACTGGGCTTATGGTGGAGATATTGGAGGTTACAAATATACAAATGATGAAAATTTCTGTGCCAACGGTCTTGTTTCTCCTGATAGAATACCACATCCAGGTTTAGAGGAAGTTAAAAAAGTATATCAGGACATATTATTTTTTAATCAGGATATTGAAAATGGTATTGTAACCATTCAGAATCGATTTCTAACTCGAAATTTAAAAGAATATGCTTTTAAATGGATACTGAAAAAGAATGGTGAGATGAGTGCAGAAGCTCCGTTTAAAGTCTCATTAAATGCCGGGGAATCAAAGGAGGTTAAATTAAAGCTTCCTAAAATAACTTCTTCGAAAGGAGTAGAATATACATTGGATATTTATGCTTTTACTGCAAAAGCAGAAGCTTTAATTCCTGTTGGATTTGAGATTGCAAGGGAACAATTTGTTTTTAAAGGCAATGATTATTTCGAAAAAGAGCATGCAGTAACCGGAGATATCTCTTACGAGGACAAAAACAACCGGATTGTTATATCAGCTTCAAATAGTAAGATTACCATTGATAAATGGAGTGGTTTATTGTCAGGATATCAATACAAAGAAACAAATTTGTTGAATGGAAGTGTTGAACCTGATTTTTGGAGAGCTCCAACCGATAATGATTTTGGAAATGGAATGCCTTCGAAATTAAATATATGGCGAAATGCAGGACAAAACAGAACCGTAAAAGATGTAAAAATAACTCAAACTGATTATTTTGTTACGGTTGAGTCTGACTTGTGGTTAAACGACGTTGCAAGCCCATATCAATTAACTTATACCGTTTATGCAGATGGCAAAATCAAAGTAGATGTTAAATGGATTGCAGGTAGAGAGGGGCTTCCGGAAATTCCCCGCTTTGGTATGCAGTTAAAATTTGACAATCAGTTTGATCAGTTTAGTTATTATGGCAGAGGTCCATGGGAAAATTATTCGGATAGAAATACTTCAAGTTTTATTGGAATCTATTCAAGTACTGTAGCTGATCAGCAAGTTGATTATATCAGACCTCAGGAGAATGGAAACAAAACGGATGTGAGGTGGTTGACATTGACAAATAACGAGGGAATAGGATTAGAAATTAAAGGATTACAGCCTTTAAGCGTGAAAGTGTCTCATAATCCGGTAGAAGATCTTGATTCAGGTTTAACTAAAAAACAAAGACATCCAAGTGATGTTACTCCTCGACATCAGGTTTATCTGAATGTTGATTTTAAACAACGTGGATTAGGAGGTGATGATAGTTGGGGACGTTATCCGCATAAACCATATTTATTATTGGATAATACGTATAGCTATAGCTATACAATTAGTGCCGTAGAAAAGGCGAATTAAATCTATTGTTTGATCTCCCATATCTGCTTGCAAATATGGGAGACAACTTTAAATAGAAATTTTTGTAGAAGATAATTGTATTATCTGGAATAATTCATTTAGAAGTATTATGAAATTTAAGAGTAAAAACATTTTACTGATAGGACTTGCAGCATTGTTTGTTGCTTGTTCTGCCACAGGTTCAAAGAGTAAGGATAATGCAGCAACTTTATCTAAAATTAAAAAAAATGATGTCGTTTCAATTATTAAAAAGGTAAACGATCATTGGCAGTCGACTCATCAAGAATATGGTCGGGCTTTTTGGGACAATGCAGCTTACCATACTGGCAATATTGCAGCATATAAAGTTACCGGGGAAGAGAAATACAGAATTTATTCTGAGGCTTGGGCTCAAAAAAATGAATGGAAAGGCGCAAAATCAGATGATAAGGCGAATTGGAAATATACTTACGGAGAATCAGATGAATTTGTGTTGTTTGGCGATTGGCAAATTTGTTTTCAAACCTATATCGACTTGTATAATCTTTCCGGGGAAAAGGATGCTTTAAAAATAGCCCGTGCCATCGAAGTAATGGAATATGAAATGAGCACAGAAAATAACGATTATTGGTGGTGGGCCGATGGTTTGTATATGGTAATGCCAGTAATGACTAAACTTTATAAAGTGACCAATAATGAACTTTATCTGGAGAAGTTATACGAATACTTTAAATATGCGCAAAGCATTATGTACGATGAAGAAACCGGATTGTTTTTTAGAGATGCAAAATATGTATATCCAAAACACAAATCTGTTAATGGATTAAAAGATTTTTGGGCAAGAGGCGATGGATGGGTATTTGCCGGATTGGCAAAAATAATTCAAGATATGCCTGATAGCTATGCACATAAAGCTGAATTTATTGATATTTATAAAAAGATGGCATCAACTTTAAAAGATTCTCAACAGCAAGAAGGTTATTGGACCCGCAGTATTTTTGATGCAGAGCATGCTCCGGGACCTGAAACCAGTGGAACTGCATTTTTTACATATGGCTTTTTATGGGGGATGAACAATGGAATTCTTTCAAAAGAGGAATATAGCTCAGTTGCTGCTAAATCCTGGGCTTATTTAACCACGGTTGCTTTGCAGGATGATGGAACGGTAGGATATGTTCAGCCTATTGGTGAAAGAGCGATTCCAGGTCAGCAGGTTGATGAAAATTCAACATCAAATTTTGGCGTTGGTGCATTTCTTTTAGCTGCTTCTGAATTGGTAATTTATATCGAAAATTAATACAAATAATGCCCTGCCTGTTATGATTTATCTATATAGGCGGGGATTTTTAATGTAAATTGCATTTTTCTTTTTTATTGAAAATGACAAATAAACCTTATTAAATGTTCCGTTATTATATACCCTTATTAAGTGTTTTTATATTATTTGCGAGTTGTAATGTTTGTGCTCAGAAATTAATTCCGGTTTCGAAGGGGTGGTCTAAAAATTCGGTTAATGCAGTTGTATTTCGGCAGAATTCGTTGGTGACTCAGAACGGGATGCAGTTTATAGCTTACTATAATTCTGAAGGATTTTTAGAATTGGGGAAGAGAAAGAGTAAATCGGATCAATTTACAACCTATACTACCTCTTACAAAGGGAATGTAAACGATGCGCATAATTGCATTAGTATTATGCTGGATGGTGATGGTTATCTTCATGTTTCCTGGGATCATCATGGGAATCCTTTACGATATGCCAAAAGTATACAGCCCTATTCGTTGCAGTTAGGCCCTAAAATAGAAATGACTGGTAGTAATGAAACGAATGTAACTTATCCACAATTTTTTAGAATGCCAAATGGCAATCTCATATTCATGTTTCGCGACGGGCAATCCGGAAAAGGTAATTTAGCGATGAATTTCTATGATCGTAAAACTAAAACATGGGTTCAAATGCAAAGTAACCTTATTGACGGCGAGGGACAGCGAAATGCTTACTGGCAGGCTTGTGTCGATCAGCAAGGGATTATTCATGTTTCCTGGGTATGGCGCGAATCTCCTGATGTGGCTTCCAATCATGATTTGTGCTATGCGCGGTCCAAAGATGGAGGAATAAGTTGGGAGAATTCTCAAGGCCAAAAATACTCACTTCCCATTACAGCAACTACAGCAGAATATGCCTCACACATACCTCAAAACAGCGAGCTGATAAACCAAACATCAATGACAACTGATGAAAGAGGACAGCCGGTTATTGCAAGCTATTGGCGTGAGCAGAATTCTGATATTCCACAATACCATATAGTTAATTGTAGTAATGGTAAATGGAATACAATTAACTTAAACTTTAGGAAAACGCCGTTTTCATTAAAAGGAGCCGGAACCAAACGTATTCCTATTTCCCGACCTCAAATTTTAGCAAAAACAAAGCATAAAACATCCACCTTTTATCTGATTTTTAGAGATGAAGAAAGAGAGGCAAAGGTGTCAATGGCGATTGGGAATACATCAGAACAAGGAAATTGGAAAGTGGTTGATTTGACTGACTTTTCGGTTGGATCATGGGAGCCGTCGTTCGATACGGAATTGTGGAAAAACAAAGGAATAATTAATCTTTTTGTACAAAAGGTGGAGCAGATTGATGGAGAAGGAAAGGCTGATTATGAACCTCAGATGGTGAATGTTCTGGGAGTAAAGAAAATTGACAGCTATTCAAAATGTGATACTGTGCCTGTAAAACTTAGAAAGTAAATAAGTAAAAAAAAAGCATTGATTCATTCATTTTAATGAATTTGTCTTAAAAAAATCAGCAAACCTGCTTAAACCGAAACATTATAATGTTTTAAAAATAGCTGCAAGTGTTGATTTTAACGATTTCTTATACATTTCAAAATAAAAGCGATTCATATTTAAGTATGAATCGCTTTTAATATTTATCTGTGTTTTTGTTTTACTTCGTGTTCTGATCGATAATCAGCTTAATAGCCCGTTGACAAGCCGGACAAAATTTATCGTGACGGGTAAACATGATACAATTGGGAGCGCTTCGGTATAAGCCTGTTGACTTGTATTGAGCTCCTTCAAAAGCACCAACTTTACCGCTGTATTTCATATTTGCCAAAAGCTCATCATCCCACGATCTTTGTTGTATGAAGAAATTTTCCATTATTTTTTCATCAACCTTTGCTTTTCTTAGCTCAACTCTCTTTTTCTGAACAGCAATGCTGTGTTCATCGTACTTTTCCTTTTCCCAGGGAGTTGGTATTGGAGTGTCTGGTGTTACAATATCCTTCCATTTTATAGTTTCAGGATTCGTATTCGCAGTTACATTTAGTTCCCAAGGCTCCAAATGCTTGGCATCCATTTCGTAAGCCGTTGCCGAAGTGTAGTATTCATCAGCCAAATCAGCAAAATGGTGTCCAAATTCATGTACGAATAAATATTCCTGAAAAGCATTGTCAACAGCAGCTGTGATATACAAGTTGTAGATACCGCCACCGCCATAAATAGAATCATTCATTAAAATAGCTGTAAATTCGTAAGGAACTGCGGCCGCCGCATTGCGAATTGTTTTGTTGTCGAAACCTAAAGCGTATCGTTCCGAATCGAAAGCACCGTAAGTAACCGAAAGTGCCGAACGTTTATGAATATCCTGATGAGGATGATTTACTCCTGAATCGGGAGATGGTGTTTCCACAGCTCTGATCGAAAATTTATCCTTAAAGGAAGCATATGGCTCTGTACTTAAAAGAACTTCCGCAAAACGTTGTGCGTCCTTTTTAAATTTACCCATATCTTCTTTGGCGTATCCTTCTCCCAAAACAACAATGTCAACTTGATTTTCAGGCTTACTATTCACAACAATATCAATCGTATTATAGTGATTTTTTACTGGGCTGCAGAAAGAACGGTAATGCTTTGGATTTACTTTATAGATCCATACAGGATCAAAACCATTATTAATATTGCGTTTAAATACAGTGATGTCTACTTCATTTTTCGGCCATGGAAAACGAAGTGATTCCTGAAAACTTCCCCATTCGGTTTTTGCCTCGGGTGTAGTTTCCCATTCGCCGTAGATGCTTGCAAATCCTCGGGAATAAAGCAACTTACCTGTTATTGGATCTTTTACTTCGAAACAATATTTCCCCAGATTTAGTTCGTCGATTAGTATGGTTTTACTGCCAGACCATTCACCATCATTTACCATTTGATCGAAGGCGAAGTGTTCTTCACCTGAATTCCCTACATGATTATAGTCCAGACGCATAGTAGCACTCGTAAAATAATCAGCATATTGAGCCATTGATGAGAAGGAGATACCAATTAGCATAAGAGTAAATACAAAAATCTTTTTCATATGATTATAATTTGTTTTTTTAGTGTTTCACAGATGTTGCAAGTTAATGATTATCTGTTTTCCGAAAAATGCGATTCGTCATATCTGAACGGAGGTCTTAAATTTGATAATAAATTAGGAATTAAAAGCTTTCTTGTTTCAAATCATTGACTTTACTGATTTTCTATTAAATTTAGTTTTTCAAAAATAAAATCATTTTATGATAGGAACACTGGTTAATGTAATTGCCATATTGATAGGGGGAAGTTTGGGACTTTTGTTTCGGACCAGAATTCCCGATCGAATGTTTAAAATTGTTTTTCAAGCCATTGGTATTTTTACACTTTACCTTGGCGTAAACATGGCTCTAAAAGCGAACGAGCTGTTGCTGATGGTGTTCAGTTTGGTGGTTGGATCATTAATTGGCGAGTTTTTACGTTTAGAGGATCGGGTTGAGTACTTGAGTGAGTTGTTGAAACGGAAAATAGGAAGTAAGGATGATAAATTTTCAACCGGATTTGTTACATCATTTATGCTGTTCTGTTTGGGAGCAATGACAATATTGGGAAGTATGGAAGAGGGAATGGGCAAGGAGCCGACTCTGCTGTTAACTAAATCGATGATGGATGGATTTTCGGCTGTGGCTTTAGCTGCAGTTATGGGAGTTGGAGTTTTATTTTCGGTAATTCCTTTGCTGATTTATCAGGGAGGATTAACCTTGTTGGCGGCCTTGTTTGGGGGAGTAATACCGGAAGCCATAATCACCGAAATGGCAGGTGTTGGCGGCGTTTTAATCATAGGATTAGGAATTAGTATTTTAGAAATAAAAAAAATAAAGGTTTTAAATATGCTTCCTGCCTTATTGGTGGAAGTATTGTTGTGCTACATTTTTTTAACCTAGCATGAACTTGAAATCCGTACTCATACTTATTAAGTAAACTTTATGATGTTAGGGAAGATTAGGAGTTAAGCAGGTATCAGTCGGTATAAGATCTTTTTGTAGATTTGTATTCAGAAGAAAACGCCAAAGGCAATCAAAATACATACGATTTGAAAGAAGAAATAAAAACTGCTCTAATTCAGTTATTTGAAGAATGGGCTGATGACAGAGTAATTGAAACGGAAATTTTACCTCAATCAGGTTCCTATCGCGAATACATTCGGTTAATAGGAGAAAAGAGAACTGCATTAGGAGCTTTCAATGCTGATAAAAAAGAGAATAAGGCTTTTATAAGTTTTAGTAGATTTTTTGCAGGAAAAGGTCTTTCGGTTCCGGAAATTTACTGCGAAAATAACGAAAAGGACATCTATCTTTTACAAGATTTAGGCAACACAACTCTGTTCGATTATATTTTACACTTAAGAGTAGGGGAAGGTTTTGCCAACGATTTGGTGCAGATTTATAAAAAGATCATTTCTCAACTGATACGTTTTCAACTCGAAGGAGAAAATGGATTGGATTATAGTGTTTGTTATCCTCGGGATAGTTTCGATAAGCAATCTATGATTTGGGATTTGCACTATTTTAAATATTACTTTTTAAAGTTGGCTAAAATTCCATTCGATGAGCAGTTGCTTGAGAATGATTTTCAAAAATTCTCGGATTACTTGTTGGATGCTCCCCGTGATTATTTTTTATACCGGGATTTTCAATCCAGAAATATCATGTTGGTAAATGGTGAGCCTTGGTTTATCGATTATCAGGGAGGAAGAAAAGGAGCCTTGCAATACGATTTGGCTTCTTTACTATACGATGCCAAGGCAGATCTGCCACAAGATGTTCGGGATGAATTGTTAGCTTTTTATTTGGAAGAAATCCAAAAAATTCAGAAGGTTGATCCAAAAGAATTTACTTCTTTTTTTCAGGGATATGTATTGATTCGTATCATGCAGGCAATGGGAGCTTATGGATTCAGAGGTTTTTATGAACGAAAAGATCATTTTTTAAAATCGATTCCATTTGCATTAAAAAATTTGGCAACGATATTGGGCAGAATGGATATCCCTGTTGAACTACCTGAATTGGTGAAGGCACTAAAAGCAGTTATTTCTTCTGATTTTTTGAAAAGTGTAGGTAGGGAAGAAAAACCAAAACTTCATGTTGAAATAAATAGTTTTTCGTACCGAAGAGGAATCCCATTAGACAAAACAACCAATGGAGGTGGTTTCGTTTTCGATTGCAGAGCCATTCATAATCCGGGAAGATATCAGGAATACGTTGAGATGACGGGGAAAGATCAGCCGGTAATTGACTTTTTCAGGGAGCACAGCGAAATGGATGAATTCTTAGGTTCGGTATATAGTATTGTCGACATGAGTGTGGATAAATACATCAGTCGAAATTTTGCAAATTTACAGGTGAACTTTGGTTGTACCGGAGGAAGACATCGTTCTGTTTTTTCGGCAGAGAGTTTGGCAAAACATTTGCGGGAAAAGTTCGATGTGAACATCAGTTTAAGGCACATTGAAAGAGAAATAGAAGGAAGTTAATATGAGTAAACGTTGTAAATTATCTCCTGAGGAGTACGCCGAAAAAGTATGCAATTCAGCGAATTTTGTTTGCAAAAAATGCAATCGGGTGGCTAAAAAAGCCAAGAGTCTGTGTGATGCGAAAAAGAAAAAGGAATAAGACTGTTCACTGATATTTGTAAAGATGTTGAATGCAATGATTTTTGCTGCAGGTTTGGGCACCCGCCTAAAACCATTTACCGACTCGAAGCCAAAAGCTTTGGTTGAGTTGGCAGGAAAACCACTTTTGGAAAGAGCAATATTAAAATTAATAGAGCTTAAGGTTGACCGTATTGTAATTAACGTGCATCATTATGCCGATTTAATTGAAGATTTTCTTCGAAAGAATAACAATTTTGGTGTTGATATTCGTATTTCAGACGAAAGAGAAGAACTACTGGATACAGGAGGTGGATTAAAGAACGCCACTGATTTATTTATTCCTGACGCACCCGTTTTAATCTATAATGTAGATGTTTTTTCTTCCTTGAATTTATCTGAACTAATCAATTTCCATAAACTGACCGGGGCATTGGTAAGTATGGTTGTGCGGGAAAGAAACAGCAGCCGGTATTTGTATTTTAATAAGGAAAATCAGCTGACAGGCTGGAAGAACTGTAAAACAGGTGAAATTAAGAAGACTGGAGAGGATATGAGTGATTCAGAAGCACTCGCTTTCAGTGGAATTCATGTGATTAGTCCGAAGCTATTTTCATTGATTAGAGAGGAAGGTAAATTTTCCATTATCGATATGTATTTGCGCCTGGCAAAAAATGAAAAGATTTTGGCTTTTAAAGACAGCTCTCAAATATGGACAGACCTTGGTAAACCTGAGGATTTGGCCTGGGCAGAGGAGCATCTAAAATAAATTGTCTATTTTTGGCACAAAATAATTAAGACGGGTAAGTGCTTGCTTCTAACTGTCAGAAGATACAGAGCCGTGTTTCAATAGTAGATATGGAAAAAATAAACTTACAGGATATCATTTTTGTTATCAATCCTCACTCCGGTACTAATTCGGGTAAAATTCTTGAGAAATTTAAAGAGCTTGCTCCGAAAGTAGATTATTTTATCAGCAATTCTTTGGAGGAATTTGATGTTTTTCTTAATGCTAAAGCGGAGAAATACAAAGTACTTATCATTTGCGGAGGCGATGGTACGATAAATACAACACTAAAATATTTGATTAAATATCCCAAGCTAAAATTAGCTGTTTTGCCTAATGGTTCAGGCAATGGTTTCGCCCGTGAGTTAGGTTTTGATGGTGATATTAAAAAATTACTCGATCAGATTTTAAAAGGAGGAACGGAAAAGATTGATGTTTTAAAAATAAACAATGAACTATGCGGTAATATGGCTGGTTTAGGTTTTGATAGCTATGTGGCAGCAGAATTTGAAAAGATGCCTGCACGAGGACTTAAGACCTATGTTTATTGCACCATTCAAGCGCTTTTAAAATACAAACCCATACAAGCAAAAGTAACTGTTGATGGTTCTGTTATTGAAGGCAAATATCATATGATCAACATTGCCAATACGCGGCAATTTGGGAACAATGCTTTAATTGCTCCAAAGGCGATCTACAACGATGGTTTGCTCGATTTGGTTTTGATAAAAAAGATTCCCTTTTATGTAGTACCGAATTTCGTGGTTTGTTTGTTTTTAGGAAAGTTGAAGAACTCGAAATATGTGCAGTTTGTAAAAGCCAGCCGTTTGGCAATTGATTCAAATTCTAAAACCTATCATGTGGACGGAGAGCCCAAAGCCTTAACCGAGACTTTGAATGTAGAAATTCTGAAACAGATTGAAGTGGTGAAAATGAAATAGTAACATTATAAAATAGAGATGCATGTTTGATTGGTTGCTTAGTTTAGATAGAGAATTGCTGTTGTTTTTCAATGGCCATCACAATCCGTTTTGGGATGCTTTTATGATGCTGACATCGGGAAAAGTAATTTGGTTTGTGTTCTATTTTGTTATAATTGCGACCGTTCTTAACACATTTGGCTGGAAAAAAGGAGCTTTAATCATCCTAAGCATACTTCTGGTAATTGTTTTAAGTGATCAAATTGCTTCGGGAGTGTTTAAACCTATTTTTAAACGATTCAGACCTTCCAGAGATCCATCATTTAGTCATTTAGTGCATATTGTAAAAGGATATACGGGTGGAAAATATGGTTTTGCATCATCGCATGCATCAAATTCATTTGGCTTGGCGGTGTTTGTTTCCTTGTTGTTTAAGAATCGGGCAACAAGTGTATTTATAATATTTTGGGCAGTTTTGGTGTCCTATTCGCGAATTTATTTGGGGGTTCATTATCCTGGAGATATAATTGTTGGCGCATTAATAGGAACTTTATCAGCCTATTTTGTGTATTCATTGCTGCAAAAATATTCTAAGCCAAGTTTAATTTGTAAACCGGTGCAGCGAACTCACCCTGTTGCGCGGATTCACCAAATACTACTGTTGGGCAGTCTGCAAATTATAGTAATGCTTTTGTCGGTTTTTTACATCTTAAAATAACCGGCAAGCAATTTTTTAAAGTTGATTAATTGAATGATTTCATGAAAAATAGATTGTTTTATTTACTGTCAGCCGGATTGTTTTGGGTGGCTTTTTTCTTTGTTTTCCGATTCATATTTGTTTTGTATCAATGGGATTTACTCGAAGGTGAATCTTTTTTTGAAATAGCACAGGCTTTTATTTCAGGTGCCCGTCACGATTTATCCTTAATGGGATATATTCTTCTTTTGAGCGGATTGATTTTGACATTGACTTTCTGGTTGCCGGCGAAAAAGCTGAAAGGCTTGTTTACGCTAATTTATGCGGCAGTTGGGCTTATTTTCATCATGATTTTGATTCCTAATTTAGAATTGTATAGAAATTGGGGCTTTCATTTGGATGCAACAGTTCTTAGTTACCTGAAAACACCAAAGGAGGCAATGGCTTCAACTACGATCGCAACGCATTTAATATTGTGGGCTCTTTTTATACTTACAGCGACTGTGTCCTATTATTGTCTGCGCAGATTTGTAATTCGGAAACTTAATCAAATTGAGCCAATCAACTACAAGTGGATTCCCGTATTGCTATTCATCACTGCCGGTATGATTATCCCGATAAGGGGAGGTTTCGGTATTGCTCCTATGAATGTAGGTTTTGTTTATTTTTCTCAAAGCACTTTTGCAAACCATGTTGCTGTTAATCCTGTATGGAATTTTTCTTATTCTTTAAAGAGGATGGGGAAGGATGGCAAGTTGTTTAAGTTTCTAAAGGATGATCAGTTGAAAAGCACGATTGCCGGCTTAAAATGCAATTCTGATTCTGAAAGCCTGCAGGTTATTCGCGGGAAGAAGCCTAATGTTGTGGTGGTGATGCTCGAGAGTTTTACAAGCAAGGCAATTGGTTCGTTAGGAGGATATCAGGGGGCAACGCCTAATTTCGATGCACTAATCCAAGAAGGCGTTTTGTTTTCTAATTTTTATGCAATTGGTGATCGTTCAAAGATTGGAATTGTAGGACTTTTAAGTGGATACCCATCCCTGCCGCAGCGCAGTGTTATTTCCTATACCAAGAAAACTCAAAGCATTCCAAGTTTATGCACGACGTTTACGAAGCAAAATTATTCTTCAGCATTCTATTATGGCGGCGATATTCGTTTTGCGAATATAAATTCATATCTCATGAATACCGGCTTTGAGAGATTGGTTACCATGTTCGATTTTCCGGAGGATTTATACAATTCAAAATGGGGTGTTCACGATGAACATCTGTTTGATTGCCTGTTAACAGATATCAAAAAAGAGACAAAGCCATTTTTTAAAGTGTTTTTCACCTTAAGCAGTCACGAACCTTTTGATGTTCCCATGGAAAAGGTGATTAAAGGGAACAGCGAAGATGAGCGATTCTTAAATTCAATTTATTATACAGACAAATGCTTAGGCAAATTTATCAGCGATTTTAAACAAACAGAGGCCTGGGAGAATACCATAGTGATATTGGTTGCCGATCATGGCACCAGATATATTGATAAAAGTGTACCAAGTGATTTTATAAAGTATCAGATACCCATGTTGTGGTTAGGTGGCGCCTTAAATCAAAAAAACCTGGTGATTGACAAATTAGGCTGTCAGCCTGATATGGCGAATACCCTTTTGTCTCAGTTGGATATGAATGCCGATGAGTTTATTTTCGGAAAAGACTTGCTGAACGCAGATCAGAAAGGATATGCTTATTTTGATTACAACAACGGCTTTGGTTATATCGACGAAAACGAAAGAAGTGTGTTCGATTTAACTTCGAATAAGTACGTTCACGAAGAAGGTGAAAGTGCCAACAGCAGAGAGAACTGGAAAGCCTTATTACAGTATTTGAATGAGGATTTTCTGGCTAGATAGTAAGCCATACAGCAAACAAAAAGAGGATGTCTCATAACAAAGTAGACATCCTCTTTTTCATGATCTTTTGTTTTTTTGAGATTAAACTGCCTTATACTGCTTAT
>JAFGYE010000065.1 GCA_016936255.1 Marinifilaceae bacterium
AAGCAGTATAAGGCAGTTTAATCTCAAAAAAACAAAAGATCATGAAAAAGAGGATGTCTACTTTGTTATGAGACATCCTCTTTTTATGACTAGTCAATAACTCCTGAGCCAATCAGTTCTCCTTCATCGTACCAGGCAGCAAATTGTCCCGAAACAACAGCGCGTTGTTCTTCATCAAACAGAATGTAAATACCTTCTTCTTTGAAATAGATGGTCCCCTTTTGCAAAGGCTGTCGGTATCTTATTCTGATATCGTATCTTCTTTCGCATTCTTCAGTCGGCATTAAATCTTCACGAATCCAATGCACTTCATTTTTAGGAATGAAGAGCGCTTTTCTTGCCAATAGCGGATGCCCATGTCCCATGCCTACGTAAACAATGTTTTTCACCACATCGGTTCCGATCACAAATAACGGCTCTTTTTTTCCTCCAACATTTAGGCCTTTTCTTTGACCCACAGTAAAGAAATGGGCGCCGTTGTGTTCACCAACAACAGTTCCATGTTCCGGTTTAAAATGATAAGGTTGCGAAATATCGGCCAAAGCATCTGATTTTGGAATGATCTCATCAGCCTTATCTGGCATAATTTCAATGATCTGTCCCTTCATGGCCTTCAGCTTTTGCTGCAGGAAAACAGGCAGATCAACTTTCCCAACAAAGCAAATGCCCTGAGAATCTTTTTTTTCGGCAGAGGCCATTTTTTCGCGACGGGCAATTTCCCGAACCTCAGGTTTTATAATGTGTCCGATAGGAAACATCGCTTTTGACAATTGTTCCTGCGATAACTGACAAAGGAAATAAGACTGATCTTTATTGTTATCAGCTCCGGCAATTAACCGATGAATCTCTTTTCCATCCTTTATAATGGTTTCCTTTTGGCAGTAGTGTCCGGTAGCCACATAATCAGCTCCCAGTTCCAATGCTTTTTTCAGGAATACATCAAATTTTATTTCGCGATTACAAAGTACATCCGGATTGGGAGTATGCCCTTTTTCATATTCCGAGAACATGTAATCGATAACTTTTGCACGGTATTCCACACTTAAATCCACAAAATGAAATGGAATTCCCAATTTTTTAGCCACCATTTGAGCAAACAGTACATCTTCTTCAAATGGACATTCTTCGGATTTTAACCCAACCGTATCGTTCCAGTTCTGCATAAAAAGCGCTTCCACCTCATATCCCTGCTCAATTAGTAAATGCGCAGCAACACTGGAATCCACTCCACCCGACAATCCGATTACAACTTTTTTCTTCATTCGTAATTTCTCCTTCTTTTCAGAGAGCAAAAGTATTCAATTTTTGGCTTAGTGCCAATTGTCCCTGACGAATTGCTGGTAATTTAACACCTAAAATTAGTTATGTGTTTTTTTTGAAAGTAAAAATGAATTAACTTCGATATGGTTTTTATGTATGGGTTCCATTTTATAAATCCGTATTTATTTGAATAATAAAAAGTTTAAAAGATGAAAAAACTAAGTTTTACTTTGTTGCTGATTTGCGCAGCTATATTTGTTTCTGCACAGGAGAAACAAGATACTTCTTATTGGAAAAAGGGAGGTTTGGCATCACTAACATTCTCACAAACATCTCTTACCAATTGGTCGGGTGGTGGTGATAATGCCATTTCAACCAATGCGCAGCTAAATTTGTTTTCGAATTATAATAAAGGAAAAAACAGTTGGGAGAACACTCTAAACCTGGAATATGGTTTGGTAAAACAAGGCGATCAAGGCATTCGTAAAAGCATCGATAAAATTGATTTTACAACCAAATATGGTCACAAGAATGGTGGCGAGTGGTATTACAGTGCTTTGTTGGATTTTAAAACTCAATTTGCAAAAGGCTACAATTATTCAAATACCGAAGGAGAACCTGATGTAAAAGTATCCAACTTTTTGGCACCTGCATATATTACTCTTTCTTTGGGTATGGATTACAAACCAAGCGATGTGTTTTCGGCTTATATTTCTCCTGTTACCGGTAAAATGACCATTGTTAACGATGATGAATTATCTGATGAAGGAGCTTTTGGTGTTGATCCCGGAGATAAATTCAGAGCAGAATTTGGTGCTTTTACCAAGTTGGCTTTGAATAAGGATTTGGTTGAAAATGTAAATTTGAAGAGTGCCTTGGGCTTATTCACAAACTATTCCGAAAACTTTGGGAATATTGATGTTTTGTGGGATGTAATGATTAATATGAAGGTGAATGATTTCCTGACAGCAACAATAAATACATCTTTGGTTTACGATGATGATGTTGAATATGTGAATAAGGATGGTGTTAACAAAGGTCCAAAAATTCAGTTCAAAGAAATTATAGGAATTGGATTGGCCTACAAATTTTAAGCTGACAAACAGGGAGCGTACTTTGTTAAATGAATATAAAGCGGAAGAATCATTTGTTTGATTCTTCCGCTTTTTCTTATCTGCGAACTAATGATATGCCTGTTTTTTCTTCCACAAATTGAAAGTAATTGTACAGTTTGTAATTAATTTCGAGGCCGTAATCCTCCAAAGGATCGTATTCTATATAATTATCAATATAGGGATTCCCTTGCATAAATAATTGGTTCCACTCCAAAACGTAAATTTGATTCCAGTTTTTGTAATAGTTGTCCGAATGCGCAGTTTCAATCATATTTCGCGTAGCAAACCACGATTCGAATCCTGTATCTAAAATCAGTAACTCGTATTCAACACTATCCGTTACGGCTATTTCATTTTCTTGATCCTGAACAGGAACAGGAGTTTTGAATGCAGAATAGCTTGAACATCCATAAACAATCGTAACAATGAAAAATAGATATGCAATTCTTTTCATGACAATACTAATTAAGAGATCATACAGATAAAATCACAGCAATTAGAGAGTTCGTTATTTAGAGCCTGTAATGATAGTTACGTGTATGATTATTAAAATGTTGCGGTATTTGTTGTTGGTGAAGATGAAAAATAAATCGTGATAAGACATGAGTAGGTTTTATTAGCATTCGACCTTGGTTTTTCTGATGTTTGGGGGTAATTTAATCGTGGAAACCAGTCTGCAGACTATTTTATTTTTAGATTGCTTCTCACCTCATCATTATTATCACTATTTTCGGATTAAATATAGATTAGAATATGTCCGAACTTTCCATATATCGAGCTTCAGCAGGGTCAGGAAAGACCTATACGCTTACCAAAGAGTATCTAAATTTGGTTTTTGAAGATCCCTTAAATTATAAAAGTATTCTTGCTGTTACCTTTACCAATAAAGCTACAGATGAGATGAAGTCCAGAATTGTAAAAGAAATTTATCTTCTGTCAAAATCTGATGATTCTCCTTATGCTAAAGAATTAAAAGAAAAACACAATCTGAATTCTGTTGAGCTGGTTTCCAGAGCAAAAGAAATTTTAAACAGATTACTTCACGATTACTCCCGGTTTTCAGTTACTACCATTGATAGTTTCTTTCAGAAAGTGGTACGATCTTTTACCCGCGAAATCGGCCTGCAAATGGGTTATAATATTGAACTGGATCAGCGCAGGGTTTTGAACGAGGTTGCCGATTTACTTTTTACTGATGTAGACAGGGATCCGCAGTTAAGATCGTGGCTTACCGATTTTGCAGAATCGAAAATCAGAGAAGGGAAAAACTGGAATTTCAAACAGGAAATTTTGGAAGTGGGAAATGAAGTTTTTAAAGAAGACTTTAAGAATTTCTCAGATAAATTAATTGATAAACTTTCTGATAAAAAATTCTTGACAAATTATCGTAAAATCTTAAAAGAGATAAAGGATGAGTTTGAGACTTTTTTCAATAAAATAGGAGAGGAGACAAGGAGGATATTGACTCAGCACGGACTGGATATTACAGAGTTTTCTTACGGGAAGGCGGGAGTTGCAGGCTATTTGTCGGGTTTGGGAGACGGAGGAAAGATGGAGCCGGGAATCAGAGCAAGGTCGGCTGTCGATACTCCTGATAAATGGACAACAGGAAAAGCAAGTTCTTCTACTAAACAAGCTGTTGGAGAGGCTTGTAATGCTGGTTTGAATGATTTGTTGAAAAAGGCTGTTAATCATTACGATGAGCAGTCAATGTTGTATAAATCAACGGATAAAACATTAAGCTACATTTATACATTAGGGATACTTACAGACTTATCTAAAAAGGTTAGGGAGTATTCAGAGAGCGAAAATATTTTTCTTCTTTCGGATGCGGGTCGTTTGCTTCGAAGCATCATTGGAGATAATGACACGCCTTTTATTTATGAAAAAATAGGGAATGTATACAAGCATTTCATGATAGATGAATTTCAGGATACATCGTCGATGCAGTGGGAGAGTTTTCGCCCCTTGGTGACAAATTCTTTGGCTGAAGGGAATCACTCTTTGGTTGTAGGAGATGTAAAACAATCCATTTACAGATGGCGGAATGGTGATTGGAAAATCTTATCGGAACAATTGGATCAGGATTTTGAGGGTTTTGGTGTGAATGGCATGACGCTGAATTACAACTGGCGAAGCTCTAAAAATGTGATCAATTATAATAATTCGGTGTTTGCGCTTGGTGCGCAGATTTTGCAGAACGAATACAATGCCTCTATTCCTGCAGACATTTCTGATGGATTATTAGAGGAGCAGGAAAAAATTACAGGTGCTTATCAGGACGTTTATCAGCATTTTCCTGAAAGTAAAAATAAATTTCCAGGATATATAAAGGCTCATTTTATTGAGAAAGAAAATGATTCAGATTGGATTGAGAAGGTGTTGGAAGATTTGCCATTGAAAATTGAGCAATTTCAGGAGATGGGTTATCAGGCAAGAGACATTTCTATTTTAGTGCGAAATGGAAAAGAAGGGGGTCTGATTGCTGATACTTTAATGGCTTATCGCGCAAGCGAAAATGCAAAAGAAGGAGTCAATTACGATGTAATATCGAATGATTCTCTCTTCCTAAAGAATTCTTCTGTTATTAGTTTTCTGACTCATTTGCTTACCTATTTTGTATATCCTGATGATAAAATAAATCTTGGGTTTTTAAAGCAGGAATATCAGGTTTATATTCAAAATCAGGATCTGGAAGATAAGGATAAATTGTACACTGTTTCTAAAGATGAAAATACATTTGAATCTGTTTTTCCCAATGAATTTACGGCCAATATTCCTGAATTGAAAAGACAGGCTTTGTATGATTTAGTCGAGAAATTAATTCATATTTTTAAATTGAATGATCGACCACAGGACTTTCCGTTTTTAGAGGCTTTTCAGGATTTGGTGTTGGGATTTACAAAAACAGATGTGCCGGATTTGAATTCTTTCGTGGATTATTGGGCAGAGAGAAAAGACAAGGAAGTAATTTCAGTTTCAGATCAACAGGATGCGATTCGTATCATGACGATTCACAAGTCGAAAGGTTTGGAATTTAAAGTGGTGATTTTGCCATTTTGCAATTGGGATCTGGACAATGCCCGGCACACAAATATATTATGGTGTCAGCCTAAAGTAGAAGGTTTTGATGTTTTGGATGTACTTCCGGTTCGATATAGCAGCAGTTTGAAGGAAACCATCTATTATCAGGAATATTTTACTGAAAAACTTCAGTCATACATTGATAATCTGAATCTTTTATATGTTGCTCAAACCAGAGCCGAAGAGGTTTTTATTAGTTATTCACCACTTTCGGCCAAGAGAGATTTGAGAAATATTTCAGACTTACTTTTGTTCATCTTCGAAAATTCAGACAATTATTCTTCTGATTTTAATGGAAATAAAATTGTGTCTTTAGCTCAAAATTGGAACAAAGAAGGCAAATATTTCGAATTGGGAGAATTGAAAGTCAGAGTTTCCGAAGAGCCTCAAAAAACAAAAGAGAAGAGGAGCGAGTATCCTGCTTCTTTGCTCGATGACCGGTTAAAGTTACGGGCGCATTCGGCAGATTATTTTGATTTCTCGGAAGCAGAATCAGTGGAGACCTTTTCACCGGTAAGCAGAGGAAATATTCTGCATCAGCTGTTTCAACTGATCGAATACAAAGAGGACGTTGACAAAGCGGTGATTCAGTTGCAGTTTGAAGGGAAACTGGATCAGATTCAAGCTCAGGAAGTTTCACTTTTTGCTAAAGAATTATTGAATGACCCAATTGTTTCTGAATGGTTTTCGAAAGATTGGACGGTGGTTAATGAAAGAGATATTCTTTTGGGAAAAGGGGAAGTGCAGCGGCCAGACAGAGTTATTTACAAAGGAAAAGAAGCGATTGTTATCGATTTTAAGTTCGGAAAAAATAAGGAGAATATTCACAAAAAACAGGTTTTAGCTTATAAGAAATTGATTCAACAACTTGGATTCGAAAAGGTGGAAGCATTTGTTCTCTATGGAAAACTGTCTGAAATAGAGGAAGTATAATTATTATTGCTTCCAAATTGAAATCCTGTTACCTTGCACAGTCAAAAAAAAATATCAATGAAAAATATTGTATTACTAATAAGTGCCCTATTTTTAATCACTTCCTGTGATTTAATTGTTGGAGGTGTTAATTTAATTAAAAAAGTTTCGGAAAAGAAAATAGAAACACACGAGAATAAGGTGAGCGAACAGTTAACGCCCAAAGTTAAAAACGGAACAAAGAAGTATTATTTTGGGACTGGGGAATTGAAATCCATCGTTGAATATAAGGATAACAAGAAAGTTGGTATCAGTGAAACCTTTTATAAAACTGGCGAAAAACAGTATGATATTCCCTATGTTGATGGGATGAAACATGGTGTTGTTTTGTGGTATTATAAGGATGGAAAAGTTTATCGGGAAACCAATTACGAGAAAGGAAAAAAGAATGGATTTCAGAAGAAATTCTGGGAAAACGGGAAATTAAAATCTGAACTTTTATACAAAAATGATATGCTTGGTGTGGGCTTGAAAGAGTATGCCAAGACAGGGAAGGAGAAGTCGGAACCTTATATTAAAGTGGAGAAGATTGATCTTTTAAAAACAAAGGAGGAATATGTTCTTAAATTCCGGTTGAGCAATGGGCGGAATAAAGTACAATTTTATCAGGGGAAATTAATCGATGGGAAATTTTTGCCAATTGGTACCCGAGGTCTTGTTGAATTGAAAAACACTGCAGGAGTAGGCGAATTAAGAATTCCTATTTCTAAAGGTTTTAATATTGAAAAGAACATTCCTATTGTGGCTGTGGAAAAAACCACGTATCAAAATGATCGTATTTTAAGTGTTATGATTCCTGTTTCCATTCGCAATCCTAATTAGATATTAATTTAATGATCGATATAAAGCTCCTTTTGGAGCTTTTTTTGTTGAAATAAACACTGATTTTCCTCATGAGATTAATGCTTGTAATTTGTTATATTTAAGGTAGATATATCACACTAACTTACAAAATCGAAACTTATGACCAGGAGAACTATTGTTGCTATGCCCGGTGATGGAATAGGTAATGTTGTACTTAATGAAACCATTAGAATCTTAAATGCTGCTGGATTTGAAGCAGATTACATAGAAGGAGATATTGGCTGGGAGTTTTGGTGTAAGGAAGGGAACCCTCTTCCTAAGCGCACTATTGAATTGCTCAAAAAGCATAAAATAGCATTGTTTGGTGCAATAACATCCAAACCAAAAGATGATGCAGCTAAAGAATTGGCTCCGGAATTGCAGAACAAAGGACTGGTGTACTCAAGTCCAATTGTAGGTTTGCGTCAGTATTTTAACCTTGATATCTGTATTCGGCCCTGCAAAACCTACAAAGGCAATCCGTTAAACTTTATCCGCAGAGGCAAAGGTGGGCTTATTGAAGAACCAATAGTTGATGTCGTAATTTTCAGACAGAACACAGAGGGTTTATACGGCGGAGTAGAATGGTCCAATCCCGACAATACGGTTTATGCAGCACTCACTTCACATCCTAAGTTTGTGAAGAATTTTGGAAGTGTACCAAGGGAGGATTTATCCATTTCTACAAGAATTTTTACAAGAACCGGTACCACCAGAATTTTAATGGCTGCTTTCGAGTATGCCAAAAAGAATGGATACAAATCGGTTACGCTTTGCGAAAAACCAAATGTTATTCGCGAGACTTCAGGAATGATGTTCAGGCTGGCACAGGAAATTCAGAAGAAAAAATTCCCTGAAATTGAACTGTGGAACACCAACATTGATGCTCAAATGATGTGGTTAACCAAAAATCCTGAAAATTATGGAGTGATTGTAGCTGGTAATATGTTTGGAGATATTGTGTCTGATGGATTTGCAGGACTTATTGGAGGTTTGGGATTTGCGTGCAGTGCGCAAATGTCTGATGAAGGAATTGCTGTATTCGAGCCAACTCATGGTTCTGCTCCCAAATATGCTGATTATCCGGTTTCGATAGTAAATCCTGTTGCTATGGTAACATCAGCTTGTATGATGTTGGAGTATCTGGAAGAAAAGGAAATAGCAGCAAGAATCAGAAAAGCGGTTGCTGAAGTGATTGAAGAGGGGAAGGTACAAACCTATGATATGATGAGGATGACAGGCAGCGCAGATGTGATTGATAAAGGTGCTGCATCCACTCAACAGATGGCAGATGTTATTATTGAAAAGTTAAAAACGAAACATTCCAATAATCCTGATTATGAATATGAGAAAAGTAGTTAAGGAATTGTGGCCCGAACTCGATTGGATTGAAGATGCGGTGTTAAGAGAAAAAACGACTAAAGTATGGGAAATTGCTTTGGAAAGAAGTGTATTGTCCGCTGAAGATCTTCTAAGGATTCCTTTTACGCTTTTATGCGGCCCTGATCTTAAAGTGAGTTTTATGGATCATAAGCAATGCGTAGTGCATATTGCAAAAGAAAGCGGCGAAAAAATGAATTCCTTTTTTAAAGACGAGTTACCTGTGGATATGGATGTTTTACTTTCCGGAGCTATTCTTTGTGATGTTGGTAAGTTGTTGGAATATGTTTTGGATGAGGAAGACAATGCAGTTCAGGGCACATATGGAAAATACATCCGTCATCCGTTTTCAGGGGTTTCATTGGCTGAGGAGTGTGGTATTCCACCCGAGGTTTGCCACATTATTGCAACCCATGCAGGAGAAGGAAATATGGTGAAAAGAAGCACCGAAGCTTACATTGTTCACCATGCCGACTTCATGACTTTTTTGCCTTTTAAAGAAAGATTAAAAGTGTAATACCAATTTAATTTCAAAATAGACTTTAATTAAAATGAATTAATTTTTAGCTGTATCGAGGCAAAAAAGTAAAGCATAGCCAAGTTACGATGCATCTTTTTTAACGAAAATATAGCTGAAAAGAAACATTTTATAAGGCATGTTTTGATGTTAATTTGGTATAATTGTCTAAGAAATAAAATCATGCAAATAAACTCCGGTCAATTAATCTACCGGAGTTTATTTTTTTAGAATAGCACCAACACTGCTTACAAAATCAGGTATCTGATCTTTCGAAGCCCATTGTAGTTCATGCTGAAACAGATCGGTCATTATTTTGCTTACATTAAAACCAAAGGCAACCAAATTGTAACGCATTTTGTCAGGGATACAACATTCTTTTCCCAAAACAAGCCCACACGTAGAGCAAAGCTCACAGCTATTAGCAGCAATCATTTTACCCTCTGTCAGTTCAATTTCCCGAAGGTAAGTTTGAAGTTCTTCTTTAATAAAATTGTAAGCATGCAAAGCTTTGTCTTCCCCATCTTTTATTTGATGCGGAGATGTGAAAAATAGATATAGTGATATATTTGGATAATCCTGAGCATAAATAGTAAAGGGAGGGCAGTTTGGCGGGCAGGTCCATTTCTGAGAATGATTAGGGCAGCCATTTTGGCAATAGGTATTAAACTTTTCGGGGTTTAAGTAGGATAAAATCTCATTCGTTTTAAGCTTAAGATGCTTAACGTGAATTGTTATTGGAGAGTTGCGAAACTGTTTCTCCAGGCTGTCCGTTTTGAAATTCTTCATATTTGAATTGTTTTTAGATGTCGTAAATTTAGTTGTTTTGATTGCTGGCAGCGATAAGCTTTTATAGATTTATTAGTATAAATTTTAACTGTTTAATAATTTTGGAGTGCAAAGGATTTAAAAATGAGTTTTCTACTTATACTATTTTTGTATCTTCGTACCTTAAACTCAATCCAAAAACTTTATTTATGCTCTCATTTGATGCGATCGTTGTATTAATCGTGTTGGTTTTTATTCTAATATCATTCTATAAAGAATGGGTTGGGCCTGCTTTTACTTTCCTGATTGGAGTTGTTGTTCTTGGGATTTTTGGGATTCTTACTCCTTCAGAGATACTTGGTGGATTTGCTAATGATCAGGTTTTTGTCATTTTAATGCTCTTGTTGATTGGAGACATTATCAGGGATTTGGGTATTGTTGAAACCCTATTTGATAAGGTATTTCAAAAAGCCACTACTTATCGGCAATTCATGGCACGCATGATATTTCTGGTGGGAGCTTTTTCAGCTTTTTTAAATAATACACCTCTTGTTGCCGTTATGATGCCATATGTGCACAATTGGAGCAAGCGCAATAATATTTCTCCATCGAAATTATTAATTCCATTATCATACGCAGCTATATTAGGAGGATGTATAACTCTAATTGGTACATCCACAAACTTGATTGTCAATGGTATGGTTATCGATCAGAAAATTATACCTGCAATGAGTTCTCTTGATATGTTTAGTTTTGCATATGTCGGAATTCCAATGATGCTTATTGGGTCGATTTACCTTTTATTGGTAAGTAAGAAATGGTTGCCGGAGAAAGAGGATGTGTTGGGTGAGTTTTCTGAAAATTCGCGAAAGTATATTGTTGAAGCGCATGTCAAATCCAATTCCGGTTTAATTGGAAAATCAATTGAAGAGGCTGATTTAAGAAATTTGAAAGGTCTTTACCTTTTTCAGATCAACCGGGGTGATGTAAGAATTGCTGCAGTTTCTCATGAATACAGGTTGGAAGAAGGCGATCGTTTATTGTTCGCAGGCGATACCGAAACCATTGCCGATTTGGTGCTTCCCAATTCAGGATTAACGCTTCCTACGGTTGGGATGCTGACTCATAAAAAGCATATAGAGGTGGTTGAAATTGTAATTTCTCATAACTCAACCTTGATATCCAAAACAGTTAAAGAGGCTAATTTTAGAGGTCATTTTGATGCTGCAGTAATTGGTATTCATCGAAATGGTGGGCGTGTAAGTGGTAAAATTGGAGAAGTAAAACTTCGTGCCGGTGATGTATTATTGCTTTTAGGAGGAGATGATTTTGTTGATCGCTCACATCTGGTTCAGGATTTTTATTTTATATCAAAAGTTAAGGAATTCAGAAAGCAGGAAGCTTATAAAATATGGTTGCTGCTCGGAGGAACGGTACTGGCAGTTGTCTTGTCAGCCTTAAAAATAGTGCCTCTGTTCATGACTTTAATTGTGATGATTATCGTTATTCTGGCCTTGAAAATTTCTAATCCTAAGGATATTGCATCGAGGGTTGATTTTAATCTGGCTTTAATTATTTCTCTTGCCTTGGCATTTGGCACAGCCATGATAAAATCCGGATTGGCGGAGATCATTGCTGACCTGTTAATTTCAGTCTTTATCCCATTAGGAAGAGTCGGAGTTTTATTTGGGATTTATTTGATTACATCGGTGCTTGCGGCCTATATAACAAATAAGGCTGCCGTTGCTATTGTATTCCCTATTTCGCTTACAATAGCTTTAAATCTTCATTTAAATCCAGAACCATTTGTTTTGGTTGTAGCATTTGCTGCGGCTGCAAATTTTATGACTCCAATTGGTTATCAAACCAACTTAATGGTTTACGGACCAGGAGGGTATACCTTTAAAGATTTCTTCAAAATTGGATTCCCTTTGACCATTATTTATATGTTGGTTACTGTATTGATACTGTCATACATCTATTTTTATTAATTGATAATTCCACAATCCTTAAGGATTGTTAAGCATAAAAACCTATGAATTTTAGTAAAAGAAAAGAACTTCTTTCTTCTGCCATAACTGCATCCCTAAATGCTGGAAAAGAGATATTGGAAGTTTATAATTCTCTAGATTTTGAAATCCAGACAAAATCAGATGATAGCCCGTTAACCATAGCTGATCAAAGAGCGCATCAGGCAATTGTTTCGATATTGGATGAACTTGGCATACCCGTTTTAAGTGAAGAAGGAGAACATTTGGACTACGATATTCGGAGGAATTGGGATTATTGCTGGATTGTAGATCCTCTGGATGGAACAAAGGAATTCATAAAAAGGAATGATGAATTTACCGTGAATATTGCTCTAATAGAAAATAAAACATCAATTGCAGGAGTCATATATGTGCCTGTGTATAAGCAATTGTATTTTTCCGATAAGGAAATGGGGTCATTTAGAATGGATGATATTGAGGATTGGTCTGGAGATTTGGATCAATTAGTAAAGCAGTCAAAAAAACTTCCACTCTCTCAAAATCGAAATTCGCTTCGTGTGGTTGGATCTCGTTCTCATATGAGTAAGGAAACCAAAGATTTTATTTCTAATTTACAAGAGGAGCATGATGAGGTTGAGTTAATCTCAAAAGGGAGCTCTTTAAAACTGTGTATGATTGCTGAAGGAGAAGCAGAGGTTTACCCTAGATATGCACCTACAATGGAATGGGATATTGCTGCAGGTCATGCAATAGTTTCGGCTTCGGGAGGAAAGGTTTTGCATCTAAATTCCGAAGAGGAAATATCATACAACAAAGAAAATCTATTAAATCCTTGGTTCATTTGTAAAAGAGAATACTAAACAAACAATACATACAAACACAACAAATTTAGGGAATGAAAAAATCAATACTTGCCATATTGCTTTGTCTGTTTATTGGCAGCTTAATGGCACAAACAAATAAAACTCCATTAAGTCATGCTGACTATGATCATTGGAAAAACCTTAAAAATCAACAGATATCTGCTAATGGAGAATGGATCACTTATGAAGTAAATCCTCAGAAAGGAGATGGATATCTGTATTTGTATCAGGTAAGTACAGGGAAGTTGGATTCTGCAGCCAGAGGATATCATGCGATATTTTCACCGGAAAGTGAAATTTTAAGTTTTAATATTAAAGCTCAGTTTGATACCATCCGACAAGCGAAGGTGAAAAAAGTTGAAAAGAAAGATTTACCAAAAGACTCTTTGGGGATTTGGAATTTGAAGGAGAATAGTATTCTGCGTTTTGCAGAATTGGAGTCGTTCAAGATGCCGAAAGAAAAGGGTGATTGGATGGCCTTTTTATTGAAAATGCCTGAGGAGGAAAAGGATTCGTTGGCTGGCGATTCAATTGAAAAACCAGAAAAGAAAACCCAAGGAAAGAAGGGAAGTAAGGACAAAGAAAAAATTGAAAAGGGAGAGTTGGTCATCTTAAATTTCCAGTCAGGGAAAGAGTATCGGCACAAAAATGTTTCTGATTATACCTTATCTGAAAATGGCAATGCTGTTTCTTTTGTTCAGGTAAAAGGGGATAGCATTCAAATTTCGAAAGTGAATTGGTTTACTGCTGCTGGGGAGCAGGTAAAAACGGTTTTTGAAAAGGAAGGAGTTGCATTGAAAACATCTTTAGCGCCTAATGGAGATCAGCTTTCTTTTATTTTTTCTTCTGATACTCTCAAGAATAAAACTTTTGCACTGTATTATCAAAATGCAGAAAATGCTCAGCCAAAAGTAATAGTGGATACCTTAAGTAAGGATATTCAGACTGATTGGACGGTAAGTGAAAATGGGGAAATATATTTCTCAAAAAATGGAAATAAATTGTTTTTTGGAGTTGCTCCCAGACCTCTTAATGAACCAAAAGACACTTTACTTGATGAGGAAAAATATCATGTTGATGTATGGAACTGGAAAGATCCTTTGTTGCAGCCTCAACAGAAAGTACAAGCCGAAAAAGAGAAGAAAAGAACTTGGTTGGCCGTGTATAATCCATTGGAAAATAAAGTTTTGCAATTGGGAAATGAAAATTTACCTGAGGAGAAACTGTATGATGATGGAAATTCAAAATTAGCACTTGGATCTTCATCATTGCCTTACCAGCAATTGACTTCGTGGGATGATTGGTATTCGGATTACTATTTGGTTGACACAAAATCGGGAAAGAAAGACTTGGTTTTGGAAAAGAAGAATTCACGTGTGAGTATTTCTCCTGCTCAGAAGTACTTGATATGGTTTGAAACCCAGGATAGTATCTGGTATACATATCAAATTGAGAATGGTAAAACCGTTGCATTAACAAAAAAGATTAAAGCTAATTTTTATGATGAAATTCATGATACTCCGAGCGATCCTAATCCATATGGAATAGTAGGATGGACAAGAGGAGATAAAGATGTAATTATTAGTGATCGATATGATTTTTGGAAGTTGGATCCTACCGGTGTGAAAGGTTCGGAAAATATTACCAATAGCTTTGGCCGTAGAAACAAGATTCGCTTCGATTACGTGAAATTGGACGAAGAAGAACTATTTATTGATTTGAAAAAGCCGGTTCTTATGAGTGCATTTCATGAGTTCACTAAGAAATCAGGCTTTTATCGCTTACAACAAGATGAAGAACCCGAAGAATTGGTTTTTGAGGATGCTGGTTTCAATACTCCTTTGAAAGCAAAGAAAGCTAATCGGTTGATTTGGACACGATCTACTTTTAAAGATTATCCAAACTTGTGGACTGATAACATGAGGTTTACAGATCCAAAACAAGTGTCGGATGCGAATCCTCAGCAGAAAAATTACCTGTGGGGCGATGTTGAATTGGTAAAATGGACTTCAGGCGATGGTGAGGAGTTGCAGGGTTTATTGTACAAACCCGAAAATTTCGATCCAAATAAAAAATATCCAATGCTGGTTTATTTTTATGAGAGAAGTTCTGATGCATTGCATCGTCACCATGTGCCACAGCCTAACTGGTCTATTATTAATCCAAGCTATTGTGTGAGTAATGATTACCTGATTTTTATGCCTGATATAACCTACCATAAAGTGGGCTATCCAGGCGAAAGTGCATATAGTTCTATCGTAGCAGGAACTTTGAGCATGATGGATCGTTATTCTTTTATCGATAAGGAAAATATTGGTTTACAGGGGCAAAGCTGGGGAGGATATCAAATTGCATATTTGGTAACAAGAACAAACTTGTATAAATGTGCAATGGCCGGGGCTCCCGTATCAAATATGACATCTGCTTATGGCGGAATTCGTTGGGGAACCGGAATGAGTAGAATGTTTCAGTATGAACATACTCAAAGTCGTATTGGAGGAACTCTTTGGAACAGTACATTGCAATACATCGAGAATTCACCAATATTCTTCGCACCAAAAATTGAAACTCCCTTATTAATGATGCATAATGATCATGATGGTGCAGTGCCCTGGTATCAGGGGATTGAATTGTTTGTAGCGATGCGTCGTTTGCAAAAACCATGTTGGCTGCTGTCTTATAATGATGAAGATCACAATCTGAAAAAAAGACCAAACAGGGTTGATTTGTCTATCAGAACCATGCAGTTTTTTGATTACTATTTGAAAGGAAAGCCAGCACCGGAATGGATGATTGAAGGTATTCCTGCTGTTAAAAAAGGGACAACGGATGCTTATGATTTAAAGAAATAGATCTGAAAAATATTTAAAATGCGTTCTTTAGGGACGCATTTTTTGTATTTGGATTTTTTTCAATTGAGTCATCAAAAAAACACCTCAATTCCGGATGGAAAATGAGGTGTTCGAATTAGTGTTTGTAAGTGTGTTGTTGTGTGTTTGTTGTTGTTTGACTTCGGTTGTTAACCTATATTTTCAAGTTCCAGTTGTTTTTTGTACTGTTGTGTTAACTTTTCAATCATTGTACTGGTCATGGCTTCCAAATCATATTCTGGTTTCCAGTTCCAATCTGCTTTTGCTTTCGAATCATCAATCGAGTTAGGCCATTTTGAAGCAATTTCTTGTCTGAAATCAGCTTCGTATTTTATTTTGAAACCGGGATAAATCTTTTGAATAGAAGCAACCATGTCAGCAGGAGAAAAACTAACGCCTGCAAGATTATACGATGTTCTTACTTTTATTGATTCTTTTGGAGCATCCATCAATTCTATAGTTGCACGAATGGCATCTTCCATAAAAATCATTGGCAATTCACAATTATCATTTAAGAAACAAGTAAATTCCTCTTTCAATACTGCTTTGTGATAAATATCTACAGCATAATCTGTTGTTCCGCCACCGGGTAAAGATTGGTAACCGATAATGCCTGGATAACGAATTGAACGAACATCCAGTCCGTAACGTAAAAAGTAATATTGTGCCCAGTTTTCACCTGAAGACTTGCTGATCCCATAAACAGTTGCAGGATTCAGAAATGCATCTTGTGGTGTGTTATCCATGTCGGCTTCATCGCCAAACACAGCAATTGAACTTGGGTAGAATACTTTATCAAGGTGATTCAATCGGGCAACTTCCAATACATTAAAAAGGGTTTTCATATTGATGTCCCAAGTTGCCAATGGAGCCTGTTCACCTTTAGCCGATAAAATAGCTGCCAGATGATAAATTTGATTTACGCCATATCTTGTTACAACAGATTGAATTTGTTCAAAATCTGTAGCATCAATCAACTCAAAAATACCTTCGAAATTAGGATCCCTTCTTAGATCAGAGGCAACGACAAAATCTTTTCCAAATTTCTCTTGAAGAGTTTTTGTAAGAACCGAACCGATTTGTCCGTTTGCTCCAATAATTAAAATTACATCCTTTTTCATTTGATCTTATCGAATTGGTATTTTGTAATGTGTAACCGTTTTATTTGCTAGCAAAGTAAAGCTGTTTCCATATTATTTCATACATTTCCTGAATAATTAGGTAATAATTATTGAAAATATAAACTTTAGCCATTTATTTTACTTGTGGTGATTGTGCAAACGTTATAAAAGGAGTAATTTTTTCTGATATGGAGAATTTAGATCAAACAGATAAAACGATTCTGAGGCTGCTTCAGAACGATTCAAAAAAGACAGCAAAAGAAATTGCGTCGATGCTGAGTCTGACAGTGTCCCCGGTTTACGAGAGAATCAGAAGACTCGAGAATCAAGGGTTTATTAAAAAATATGTTGCAATTCTCGATAAAACGAGAATAGGAAGAACTGTTACCGCAATGTGTCAGGTTTCCATGCGATATCACAATGAAGCTTTTATTGATGAGTTTGAAGAGCAAATTCAGGATTTACAAGAAGTACAGGAATGTTATCATGTTGCCGGACAGGTCGATTTTATTCTAAAAATACATGTTCAAAGTCTGGAAGAGTATCATGAATTTGTTCGGTACAAGCTGTCAAAAATTAAAAATATTGGTGTGTTGAATAGTACATTTGTAATTAAGGAAATCAAGCAAACGTCTGAGTATTATATACGCTAGCAGTTTTTTAATCAAATAATTTATATCTGTTTCTGATAAATTCTTGATGTTGTTTTAGTAACTTGTGGTATACTATTTTGGTTTTATTAAGTAACATCTTAATTTATGCCTGATAACAATCAACATATGTCCCCTGATGCATTCGAAAGATTACTTTCCGAATACAAGGAAAGAATTACTGAGTTGGAAAAGCAAGTTGGTAAATTGAAAAAGGAAAGAGATCATTACTCTAAAAGCCTTAAAAAAACAAATGCGGTTAATAGGGCTGATCTTCTTTATAATACTACAAATCAAGGAATAATAATTCGAAATAAGGAAGGGAAAATAATTTATGCAAATCCTTCTGCATCAAGAATTTTAGGGGTTGAAAAAGAATTTTTACTCGATATTGAAAGTTTTGAACCAAGAATAAAGAACATCCTTGCAGATGGTTCTTTAATGACCATGGAAACACATCCTGCAAAAATTGCCTTGATGACAGGTAAAGAGGTGACTAATTCAATACTTGGTGTATATAATCCTCAAAAGCAGGCCTACATCTGGATTAGTATTACTGCAACGCCTTTAATGAATAAGGAGACTGGATTGAGTGAAGAAGTTTTTACCATATTTGAAGATATTACCGAAAGGTTAGCAGCAGAGAAACGTTTGAAAGAAAGTGAGGCAAAAGCAAATGCCTTGCTGGAAACAATTCCCGATTTAATTTTAAGAATATCAAGGGATGGAAAGGTGATAGATCTTCATGGAGAGGAGAAAGGATTATTCCGAAATGAAGAATCAATTATTGATTTGGATATCCGAAAAGTATTTGAGGCGAATTTGACTCTTGAGTTTATGCATTCTTTGGAGGCTGCTTTAGATACCGGAAAGGTACAGGTTTTTGATTATCGGCTTAGAATCGAAGAAAGAGGCGTTTGTTATTTTGAGTTCAGAATCAGCAGCAGTGGAGATAGAGAAATTACCGCAATTGTAAGGAATATTACAGAGCAAAAAAAAATGCAGCGTAAATCCATCGAGGCCACCAGAAGGTTATCTACTTTAATGGGTAATCTTACGGGTATGGTTTATAGATGTTTGGCAGATGAGTTTTGGACCATGTTATACGTTAGTCAGGGAGGCTTAAACTTAACTGGTTATACGCCAGAAGAACTTAATTACAATTCACATATTGCCTACAATGATATAATATATCCCGAAGATCGGGACTTTGTTGCACAAGTTGTAAATGAAGCAAGCTCAAAAAATAAAAGATTTACAATCGAGTATAGAATCATTAGTAAAGGCGGGACACTTAAATGGGTGTTTGAGCAGGGAATAACTATAAAGGATAAAAATAATAAACCTTTATTTATTGAAGGCTATATTGCCGATATTACCGACAGAAAGATTGCTGAACAGAATTTAATACAAAGTGAAAACAAGTTTAGAATACTCTTTAATTCTTTAAACGATGCTGTTTTTGTTCATCCATGGCATGAATCTAAATTTCAAAAATTTGTTGAAGTTAATGACGCCGCTATTAAGCGTTATGGTTATTCCCGGGAAGAGTTTTATCAGCTTACTCCGGCAAATTTAAGAGTAAAAGAAAAAAAGTTAGACAAGGGGATGAATACCATAAGAGAGACTTTGCGAAAAAAAGGAAAAGTCTCTTTTGAAACGAATCATCTAACCAAATCGGGTGAAATTATTCCAGTTGTGATTAATTCTAATTTAATAGATTTAAATGGGACCAGATTCGTTCAATCTATTGTTCGGGATGTTGGTTATCGGAAGATATCAGAGGCCCGGTTAAAACATAAAACGGAAATAGAAAAATTGCTAATTGATATTTCTGCTGATTTTATTGGTTCATCTTTAAGTGATGTAGATCAGTTGATTGACCGTGCATTAAAGAACATTGGTGAATTTACGAATACAGATAGAAGTTATGTGTTTTTGTTTGAGGAAAATAGAATTACATTGAGTAATACTAACGAATGGTGTCGGGATGGTGTTGTTTCCAAGAAAGAAATTTCTCAGAATTTGGCTGTTGAAAATTTCTATTGGTGGATTGAGAAGTTTAATCAACGGGAACACCTTTATCTTCCTTTATCGAAACTTTCATTAAAATCGACTCAGAAAAAGATTGGTAATTTTCATTCCGATCTTAAATCACTGTTAGTTCTTCCAATATTATCTCATGAGTCCTTATTAGGTTTTGTGGGCTTCGATTCCGTTTTTCATGATAAAGAATGGGATTCAGAAGACATCAATTTACTCTATACCTTCGCTGATGTGTTGGCTGGTGTAATCAGCCGGAAAAAATTTGAGCAGAAACTTATATTTGCAAAAGAAAAGGCTGAGGAAAGTGACCAATTAAAATCTACATTTTTGGCATCTATGTCTCATGAATTAAGAACCCCTTTAAATGCTATCATAGGATTTAGTGGATTAGTAAACTCTAAGTCTTCTATTGATAAAATAGTAAAACGCAATGAGATCATAAAATCAAGTGGACAACATTTGTTGAAAATAATCGAATCGATATTTGATGTATCGCTTCTTCAGGCGAAAGAAGCTAAAGTTAAAAAAGAGGATTTTTCTCTGGCTGAGTTGTTCTTAACGTTACAGCAATATGTAAAATCAGAGATAAATAAGAGCAATAAGTTTAATTTAACAACGCGGTTAAAATGCATTCCCGATGATGATAGTCTGTATTTGTATTCGGATAAAACAAAATTGATACAATTGATAACTAATCTTTTGAATAACGCAATAAAATATACACAATCAGGAATAATTACGTATGGATATCAGGTTGAAGGATCGGATATTACCTTCTATGTGTCAGATACTGGAATTGGTATTTTACCGGAGCACACAAAAATTATTTTTGATATTTTCAGACAGATTGAGGAAACTGGTGTGGGCATGCAGTCAGGAGTAGGTTTAGGATTGGCAATTTGTAAGGAGATTTCGAACTTGTTGGATGGAGAATTATGGCTCACCTCAGAAAAGGATAAGGGAACAACTTTTTATTTTAGATTAAGAAATGTGGTTCATTCACAAATTAGAAGAATTAAAAGCTTGGAAGCCGGACTTGTACCACCTTTATTAAAAAACGAAACGATTCTTGTTGTTGAAGATATTGAAATTAATTATATGCTGTTAGATGAAATTTTAACACCCACTTCTGCCAAAGTGATCTGGGCAAAAAATGGAATGGAGGCTGTAAAAATTATAGAAGATAAAACAGATGTTGACTTAATATTGATGGACGTTAAAATGCCTGTAATGGATGGGTATAGGGCATCAAAACGGATATTAAAGATGAACCCAAATATTCCGATAATTGCGCAAACTGCATATGCCTTGAAAGAAGATAGAGAGAAGATGATCGAGAAAGGTTTTAAAGGATACATATCAAAACCAATCGATAAAGATGTCCTATATAAGCTTTTGTATGAGTTTCTTAAGCCCAGGATGATGTCGGAGAAGAAAAAATAAAGAGCAGACTTTTAATGCCTGCTCTTTTTAGATTATACAGTCCGCTATTTAGCTGCAATGCATTGAGTGTCAATATTTAGTTTTGGCTCGAAAAGATTTGCTATTTTTTCCCATCGTACCATTTTAAAGTTCTGGGCAATTGATTTTTCATCCTTTTTATTAAACCCATCCTGAACAACAAACATCCCTGCCGGGAATTTTTCGCCAAGATTTAGGTTAATGATATCAATGCCGTCTGTTTCTTCCACACCGTCAATCAGTCCATTATCAATTCTAAAACTACCTAAATAGTTGTGAGGTGTTTTGCGTTCAAATACAGCATAAGAATAGTTTCCCTGACTGGAGGCAATTAGGTATCCAGATCCATTCGATTGTTTGTAAATGCACAAACCTTCGATATCCTCATAAATGTTTTCATTTTTATCTACCGTACTCTGGGAAAGAAGCTCAAATCCTTTTGTACTGTTTGGATCTATTGATATTTTCCAAATTCCTTTGGCTTCCTCTCCTATAAAAAGTATACCAGCCTCGTCGTCGGAAACCATTCCTTCTGTTTTACTGGCAAGTTTTAGTCGTCGAACCAATTTCGTGGAAATCTTTTTGCCTTCCGGCACGATTTCCCATTGTTCAATATTTCCAAAAGTGCTGTTCACAAAGGCGTAAAGTTGATCCTGATTTTTAGACAGGCAAAAACCATAAACTTCATCTTTCATTTCAACAGGAATGGCATTTTCAAATTGATGTAAACTGCCGTCTTTTTCGATGCTGTAGAAATTCAGAGTGTTTGAGCTTCGGTTCGAACAGGCTGCAATGTCAATTAAACCCTGCCCAGTTTTAATATTTTGACGGATGTCAACATTATTCATATTACCATCTGCATAGTAAAATAGTTCATTGCCATCTAAATCATATACAGCTAAACCGCCTTTTTTATCTGTACCTATAATTCTGCTTTGTTCCGGAGAGTCAGGGTTTACCCATATTGCAGGATCATCAGCAGCATCTTCAGTTGCCAATCTATTTTTCAGTGCATCCGTTTCGCCGTCTGCTTCAGTAACTTTTTCAATCAGTAAAGAAGCTTTTCTCGAACCTTCGCTTGAGCGATCGCATGAACAGGCAATTAGGAGCGATGCAGTTATTCCTAGTAGAATTATTGTATTTGGTCTTTTATGCATAATAAAATTTGTTTTTGCTTAGAAATTCATTTTTAAACCAATATTCGCTTTAGCGCCATAGTATTCAGCTTGCTTGGTGTGACTCTTGTCTCCTTGGTAGTAGCGTAAAGGTTCGTTTAAGATGTTGTTTACCGATGCGAAAATGCTGAAATTGGAATTGATGTTGTAGCCAGCGCTTACATCCATATGTGTTACTTTATCATAGTAGCTGTCGTAAAATGCAGATTCTCCCCACTCATCAATAAAATCATCAGCATATTGCAATGATACACGTACATTTAGTTTTTTACCTTCGTAAAATAAAGATAAATTAACGTTGTTTTCTGGTGTTCCTACTATCGATAAATCCTCATTTTCTCTACCCGAAATGTTCACGTTTTTCATTTTTGAATGAGTGTAGGTATAGTTGGCATAAAATCCCATATCACTTAAGAAACCAGGTAGAAAATCCAATTGTCTTTGAAAAGCAAACTCAAAACCATAAAGATCAGCATCACCAACATTAATAGGTTGGTAAAATTTGTCCCAGGTCTTCCCACTGTAGCTGAAATCTCTGTGTTCAATGGTGTTCGAAATATCACTTAACGATTTGTAAAAGAAACCGCCGGAAAGTAATCCAACATTTGAGTAGTAATGCTCAGCCATTACATCAAAGTTCATTGAGTTGGTTGGATCCAGTTTAGGATTCCCTATTTCAATTTCATTATCTTCCTGTTTAATTTTGCTGTGCGGAACCAAATCGTAGTATTTCGGGCGTGAAATAGAGTTTGTCCAGGCTAGTTTTAGTTTAGTATTCTCGGATAGCGACAATTTTGCAATTACACTGGGAAGAATGTTGGTATAGTCGTTCTTTTCTTTTGCAGTAGTGCTAATCGTTGGATCGCCGTCAGCAGGGATATCCAAAATTCTACCGGAATATTTTAATTTTGTTTGTTCTGCACGAAGACCAAAAATCATTTTAAGTTTTTTTCCAAAATCCTGATCCAAACGAACATATCCGGCGTAAACATCTTCTTTTGCTTCAAAGTTACCGGCTTCCTCTTCAACATTTCGGGTTTGGTTATACTGATTATCGAAATTTAATCCTCCAAGAAATTGTTTGGATGCAAAGTGTCCGGCAGCATAATCTCCAGCCATAAAATCACTTTTACTGGCATCATATTGATTATTTAAGGCATTGCTTATAAAGCCGTTTTCATCATTTGGCTCAATATCATTAAAGCTGTTGTCTCTGTTTTTCTCTTTGCTTTTTAATCTGAAACCAGTTTGAAGAGCGTTCTTGTTTTTTCCGCTGAGGATAGGAAATTTGATATCAACTTTTAAATTTTTATCAATATCCTCTGTGTATTGAAATTGTTCTGTAAGTTCTTTTAAGCCAAATTCGCTGCTTAAATCTGCTAATTGAGGATCGTTTACTGAAAATGCTGGTTTTTTTGTAAGAGATAAATTAGGTGTAATCGCAACTTTTTTAGCTCGTAAAGTAACGTAACGTTCATTGGGGCGATCTTCAGAAGCCTTGGAATAACTACCTTTCCAATCAATTTCGATAGCTCCAAAGTGGTGTTCTCCATTTAAAGCAAAGTTCATTGTCTGCTGATCTTCCAGTCTGCGGTTCTTGTTGGTTCCCCCTTTGGTTTGGCGACGAACTTCGCTAATCCAACTTCCATCTTCTTTTTGCTCAATGTCTTTGTATTGTAAACGAAAACGGTTCTCCCAGTCTTTTCTGTGATTGTAAATGGCTTTGAATTCGATTTTATGATTTGGGTTAAAATTGTAATCAAAAGAAGAAGAATAACTTTGGCGAATCCGCTGAACGTAATAGGTTCTAATCTGAAAATCGGATGCGTAAATGGCTCCCTTGTCATCCTTTTCCCACTCAGTTTCAATATTGTCCGATCCCAATTGATTGTCCTGGTATGAGGCAGAGAATACCATACCAAGATTTGATTGTGTTCCTGTTTTAAAGCGGTTGCCATATAGAGCCGAAAGAATTAATTGAGGATCATCACTTAAAAAATTATATCCGGTTCCAACACGTGCAGAAATTTGTTGTTTAAAAGGATTCGAGCGGGTGATAAGGTTTACAGAACCACCAATTGCATCAGCTTCCATATCCGGAGTTATCACTTTGTTTACCTCAACAGTTTGAATCATATCCGAAGGAACAAGGTCAAGCTGTACCGATCGAATTCCAGCTTCGGCAGAAGGGATACGTTCGCCATTAATGGTAACTGAATTGTATTCTGAAGCAGTACCGCGAATGTGACCAAACCGGGCTTCTCCTTGATCGTACTCCACGTTAATACCTGGTATTCTTTTTAGGGCATCCCCTATATTATTATCAGGAAACTGCCCAACCTGATCCGAAGAAACTATATTGGTAATGTTTACGTTGCTTTTTTGCTGATTCAAAGCACGTGATTGTTCTTTCAGGAGTCCTTGAATCACAACTTCCTGCAATGCAACACCTTCCGAAAGACTAAAGTTTTCGGTTAGGGTGGTTGATTCTTCAAATACTATTTTTTTCTCAACACTTTCATAACCAATGTACGAAATCTTAAGAGTGTATTCTCCCGGGATGATATTGTTGATGCGATAAACTCCGTTATTGTCTGATGCAACACCTTGGTTTGTCTCTTTTAATACTAATGTTGCCCCTGGTAATGGGTAGTCTTCAGAATCGATAACACGACCGGTTATTGTTGCTGTTCTTTTTACGTTAATTGCATTGTTTTCGGCAATAGTGCTTGTGACCGAAAATAAGAATACAACAAAGAGATTTAAAGTAATAAATAATGTTTTCATTTTAAAGATTTTAATTTATTGATGAGCTTATTAGATATTTTTCCATAGATTTTTAAACACTCAAAACTAGGTTTTGATTTACGGGGAAGGATTAGCTTAGTATAATTATTTTGTAAACTTATTGTGAAATGAAAAATACATTCATTAAGAGAATGTTATCAATTTGGAGGTTTTTAACTGCTTGATAGGAGCGGGAGAATTGTTGGTGTTAATTCTAATTTTGAGAATTCATTTATTTTGAACAGATTTGTTATGTTCTAATATTAATTATATCGTGAAATATTTATTCTATTCCAGTTTATTTTCATTTCTGTTTTTAGGGGCGTGTTGTTCCAACAAATCAATTAATGAACAATTGAAAGTTTCTAATGCTTTAATTGTTTATCAACCCGTTTTGGTTTCTGATTCTCTGTCGGTTAAGGTAAATGAGCAGTCGGGCTTGATGTGGTACAATAATTTGTTTTGGATAAACAATGATAGTGATTGTGAACCGAAATTATATGCATACAATGGTAAGGGGAAAATTGAAAAAGAAGTGGAAATTACCAATGCAAAAAATATAGATTGGGAAGACTTGGCTGCAGATCAGAACTACATTTATATTGGGGATTTTGGTAATAATTTTGGTTGTCGTAAAGATTTGCGTGTTTTAAGACTAAAAAAAGATGACCTGGGAGCTTCTGAATTGGCTAAGGTAAATGCTGATGTGATTGATTTTGAATGGGCTGATCAGGATAATTTTACCATGCGCCTGCAAAAACATGATTTCGACTGTGAAGCCTTTTTGTCATATGGAGATTCTCTTTTCTTTTTCACAAAAAACTGGGCCAATTACAAAACCAGATTGTATTCGGCATCTAAAAATATTAAAGCTCAGAAATTAAAGGTAAAGGCTGAATTTAATGCAAATATGTTGGTTACTGGTGCTGATGTCAGTTCAGATGGAAAGTTGTTGGCGTTGGTAGGCTATAAAGATTATTTAAGTTATATAATCTTATTTTATGAATTTGAAGGCACCAACTTTTTTGGAGGGAAAAGTTTACGCATAGATCTAAGTCCTCTTGGTAGAGCACAAACCGAAGGTATTGTTTTTGGTGAAAACGACTCTTTGTATATCTCTACAGAGCAAACTAAATTACCCCAATCAATTTATAAAGTGGAGTACGAGCAGTTGATGAAAAACTAAAATGACCAAAGTTATTACCTTGATCATTTTATATTTTATTGTTTGTAAAACAATTATTTCATTCTAAAGTAACGGTCGCAAACAGGATAGTCCACCTGATTGTTAATATTTTGCAGATAAGAAATCACAGTTTCTGCATCTGTCATGTTTTGAACTTGACCAGATTCAGGGAAGTATTTGTCATATACTGCCGGAACGTAATCGTTTAGTCCAAGTTTTAGTATTGTGTCATCAGATAATCTTTGCCCTTGCATATTTCTTATTTCAATTTCTTGATCAGCCTGTTGAATCTGAATTCCTGAATAGTAAAAGCCTGATCCACTTCCTGCCAGGAATTTTTTAATGTCAAGAACCGTCATTTCATAAATAACTGTTCCGTTGCTAAAAGGTGTGATTTCGTAAATTTCTCTTTTGGTGATATCGCCTTCGTTTAAGTTTGACCGAATTCCGCCAGTATTCTGAAAACAGACATCAACACCCATTTGAATTCGTAATGCATCCGTGTAAAAACAGCCAACCATACTAGTATTATGATCTCTTTTTGAAACCCCGATTACTTCTGTTAAATAGTCTTGATTGTTGTATCCATCAATTGTTGTTTTTAATTCAGAATCATATTCCTGATATGTGTTTAAATTAATAAGTTCGTCGGTAATTGATTCTATTTTTTTGTTGACAATGGTAACTGATATCTTTCCAAGATAATTTAGATTGCTGCCAGCCTGATAAATAGGTATCCCATTTACTTTAGTGTTAATTTTATCGTGACTATGTCCTCCAATAATTAAATCAAAATAGGGAAAGTTGTTGGCTAGCTGAACATCTCCTAATATTTGGTCATTGCCATTGTATCCTAAGTGACTAAGAGCAATATATATATCTGACTCCTCATCATTTTTAACGTTTGAATAAAGAGAAACAATGTCTTCAGGCCGGTCGAAATGAAATTGTTTAACTCTCCATGGATGAGTTGATGGGATTGTTGCATCTTTTTTTCCATTGGTTTCAATTAAACCCAGAAAAGTTATTTTGATATTTTCCTTGGTAATGGTTTTGTATTCAAATGGCTCAGGAATATCTGTAGTTCCCTTGTCTACATTTGCACAAACCCAGTAAAAATTGGACTGTTCCATTCTGTCTTTTAGAATTTCGGGCCCGTAATCAAACTCGTGATTCCCCAAAACGGCAACATCAAACCCAATTTTATTCATCACATCAATCATTGGATATCCTTTTTCAGGATGATTGTCAACAGTGGGATTTCCTGAAAACAAATCACCACCGGAAACTACGATCACATTGGTTGATTCTCTCTCTTTGTCAACGATTTGTTTAATTTTTGAGAAATTATCCAATTGACCGTGTGCATCATTTATACAAAAAACGGTCAATTCCTTTGGCGTAAAGTCAGTAGGATTATCTGGCGAATTACTGTCTTTGGAACAAGATGCAAACGCGAGAATAAGCAGGTAGAGAAATAAGAATTTAATGTTTTTCATTGTGTGATTTGATCTGTAAGTATAATTGTGTGTTATTTTTTGTAAGATTAAAGAAAAATTTAAACTAATCATAATGATTTAGTCTTTAAAGAATATATTTAAAAGCATTTTTTCTAAACGAGAATCAGTTTAAATAATATTCCTATTTGATTTTGAAATCCTTAAAAAGCGTGTAATTTTGTAGCCCAGTTTACTGAACAACCAAAAATTAGGATTTTATCATTGGTTAAGAAGAACGATTTGAAAGACAAGTACAAAGAAATATTCGATAAAGGAACAGATTTACCTCTGGTTGAGGATTTCTATACCATACAAGGTGAAGGATATCACACGGGAAAGCCAGCTTATTTTATTCGCATTGGAGGATGTGATATCGGTTGCCGGTGGTGCGACAGTAAGATTTCATGGAATCCGGCAGAACATCGCCTTATTTCTGTTGAAGAAGTCGTTCGAAAAGCTGTTGAATCGCCTGCTAAAGCAGTTGTTGTTACAGGAGGAGAGCCTTCGCTGTACAACTTGGAACCACTGTGTACTGAATTAAAAAAGCACAATATTGAAAATTTCCTGGAAACTTCCGGAGCATATGAAATAAGCGGAGAGTGGGATTGGATTTGTTTGTCGCCAAAGCGAAATAAATTGCCTGTACCATCTTCTTATGAAAAAGCAAATGAGCTGAAAGTTATCATCTTCGATTTGGAAAAAGATTTTGAATGGGCTGAGGAGTTATCAAAAAATGTAGGAGATGATTGTTTGTTGTATTTGCAGTCGGAGTGGAGTCAGTATGTTCACAATATAAAGCCAATTGTAGAATACGTAAAGAACAATCCAAAATGGAATATCTCCTTGCAGTCGCACAAGTTTATGAGAATACCATAATAATGGGTAAATAAAATATAAAAAAAGCTGAATCATTTATTGATTCAGCTTTTTTAGTTTTGATGAAGAAATACAATTCGAAAAGTTAATTGAATTATTTTTTCTTGACTACTAATTAGTATAGGACAATAAAATAGAAAAAGACAATCAGAAAATCTGATTGCCTTTTTACCAGCTTCCAAAGAAGCTTCTTTTGGGAAAGTTATTGTGGTTAGAATGAAACCCCAAATACCAGGAACAGGTTTTCTGCCATTGGGTTAGCGATAACAGAAGCTGATACAGGTAAAGAGAATTTTTCGGTAATTGCAATTTCTTTTGATGCAGTGAATCCCATATTAACAAAGCCTGCAGTATCTCCGTAAAACCCTGATTCACCTTTAGATTCGTCTGCGTCAATTGGGGTAAAACCTGCAAATAAGTCAATAGCAACTTCTTTGTAAGTAAAACCGTAGCCTAATTCAATATAAAGTGAATTTTGCTGATCACCATTTATATCTTGGTCGGCACCCCAGAAATTCATGGCAGCTAAAATGCTAATTGGAAATCCGTCACTCCCGTTAAAAGCCAAAGTAGCTTCCATGATATGTCCGGTAGATGCTTTTTTATAATCAAAATAGCTGTTGTTTACAGCAATTCCATCAGTTGGGAAAAAATAGTCAGTAACAGTTGCAGTGAATAAATCATCCGCAAAAGTGTAGGATGCATAAAGATCAGCTTCAGCTCCGTCAGCACCATTTTGTGCGTAAGAACCCCAGGCTCCAAGAGCGAATCCGCCGTTACTGTATTCAACAGAAGGCTGAATTACCGGACCTGTTGAAAACTGTGTTCCTCTCCATACATATCGGTTCATTAAGTCTGCCCCAAACGAAATTTCTCCTTTTCCTGATTCTTCCTGTGCAAACAGGCTTCCTGTTACTGCAAGAGTGCAAATAAGTAACACGAAAAATTTTCTTGCTTTCAACATAGTAATAGATTTTAGATTAATAAATGTGGTAAATAGTTAATATGAATAAAATGTGGTTTCTGATTTTTTGTGAATTTTGCTAACTCACCCCCTCTTTTGAAGGGGGTGATGTTGGCTTGAATCAACTAATTTCTATCCTAACCCAATTATAAATGGGGCTCTGGGTCAAAAGTATTAAAATAAATCAAGAAAGCAATCGCTTTTGTGGGGGTGAGTGGCGAAAAAAGAATGTTTTTTTGATGCAAAGGTTTTAAATGAGGGGGTGTTGTAAAAAAAACATTTTTTAAATTCCATATTGAGGTTTTTCTAATGTTTAAATAATTGTTTTTGATATTGAAATTAGTTGGAAAGGAGGAAATTCTGAAATGGGAGGCAGGTTTTTGGCATGGTGTTTACTTTTAAGTTTTATTCCTTGTGAAGGAGGTTTTTAAGTTGTCTTATTTTTTATTGATTATAAATTATGATGTTTTAGCAGAAATCTTTATTGTGTCTTGTTAAAAATCAAGATATTCGTATTGTGAAATTATATTCAATAAATAGAAACAATGGAAAAATCGATTAAAGGAACTCAAACAGAGAAAAATTTATTGAAAGCCTTTGCAGGAGAATCTCAGGCAAGAGGTAGATATACCTATTTTGCTAAACAGGCAAAAACAGAAGGGTATGAGCAGATTGCAGCCTTGTTTTTAGAAACGGCAGAGCAGGAAATGCAGCATGCAAAACGATTCTTTAGCTTTTTAGAAGGAGGAGAAGTGGAAATAACTGCATCTTATCCTGCAGGAAAGGTTGGAACGACAGCTGAGAATTTGAAAGCCGCAGCTTGCGGAGAGAATGAAGAATATACGGAATTGTATCCTGAATTTGCTCGTATTGCTGAGGAGGAAGGTTTCAAAAAAGTAGCTTCGGCTTTTAAATTAATTGCTAAGGTTGAGCAGGTGCACGAAGAGAGGTACTTAAAGCTATTGGCTAATTTGGAAGAGGATTCTGTTTTCGAAAAAGAAGAAAGTGAAAAGTGGTATTGTAGAAAGTGTGGATACGTTCATGAGGGCAAAAAAGCACCAAAGAATTGTCCGGCATGCGAGCATCCTCAGGCATATTTTGAGATTAAAGGAGAAAATTACTAGTGCATTATATGTGAAAGAGGCTGTCTCAAATGAGATAGTCTCTTTTTCGTTTTATAGTTTTTTATATTTATCACTGATTTCTTATTTTAGAGATATG
>JAFGYE010000066.1 GCA_016936255.1 Marinifilaceae bacterium
AATAAGCAGTATAAGGCAGTTTAATCTCAAAAAAACAAAAGATCATGAAAAAGAGGATGTCTACTTTGTTATGAGACATCCTCTTTTAACTACATACTAAACTGTTTATTTAAAAATCATAAAAGTTAATTTTCAATGAAGGGTCATCAGCATTTATTAATGAAAATGTTCCATTCGTATAAGTCAATAATCCACCGGTAGCTTCCAGATAGTGTCCATTCGTATTAAAAATCTTTTGAACCAAAGGTTGAAAAGCAGCATCTAAAAACTCTGCATTTCCATCCAAACCTGTTAATGTGAAATATACCTTTCCATCATCTTTCACTTCATAATCAAAAAAGTAGCTAGCAGCGTAATTTCCCGTTCCATATCCAAAATATATTTGAAAATAAGAACCTCCAGTAGTAGGCAAAAGATTTCTAAAATACCATTTTTGAATAGTTACTCCATGATCTGCTAATGCATTAGCCAAGTAAGGTTTATAGAAGTTATTAAATGCTAAGCTTGATTTATTTTCTTCCATATAATTATAACGCGCAGCATCTTTTATAGTACCAAAAGCGTAAGGTGTTAATGGAACAGCAGGAACTAAATCATAAACCAATTTCAAACTGCCGCTCTCATCATAATAAGTTCCATCCACTGGATTATAAGTAAAGCAATCTAAAGTTCTATCACCAATAATAACTGGTTTGATAAAACACAACCCATTTGTTTTAACAATAATAGGCGTATTCTCACTAACAACAATTCCATCTTTAATGTAGGATAAAGTACCGGATCTGCTATCATCATCGTAACTGAAAGAAGCTATTGGAGTTCCATCAGCATTAAAGTTTCTAAAAACAGATTTGGTTGCATCTCCTGCGATGTTAATTGCACTTGCATAAATGTCTGTTAAATCCCAATTTTCAGCAGTAGCTGGTTTCAATATGAGAGTCGTAACATCATCACCATTATAACCATTATCCGTTTTGCTAACAAGTGTAATTTCTTCATTACTAACATCAGATATATTAAAGACATACTCGCCCCCAAAATTATTATTATTGGTTTCGTAAATAGCATGAAAAACAGACCAAGATTCAAAAGTAAGTGTTATGTCCTGCTTTTTTGTAATGCTATATGTGATTGTGTCATTTGCATTTCCACTTTTGTAATCAGAATGCATAATAACTGAACCATCAGCATTAAATTTTAATAAAATTGAGAACGCACCGGTATCTCCATTGGGATTGTAATAGCCTAGCCATCCATTTTCAGGTGCCTGAAAAGCAGTATTGTATTCAGTATAAAGTTCCTCAAAGCGTTCATTTACGCTTTTATCGAAAATATAGTCAGCACTATTATCCTTATCACAGGATGCTAATCCGCCAACAATAAATATAAATAGGTATAATATTTTATTTTTCATTATTCTGGGATTTCATTATTAGTAACCACGTAATTTATACGTTCTTCCATAATATCACGAAGGGCATACAAATCGATGTCAAATTTATTTTTATAAAAGTCGACAACAATGCTTAACTTCTTAGCAATAAGCAATCGTCCCGCATTCAGTTCATTAATATTGGCAATTTCTGAGGGATCTGTTAAGCCTTCTGTACTTGCCTGATTAATAAACACTTCTTCAAAAGTAGCTTTAGGTAATGTTAAAAAATGAGAAACAAGTTCACAAAAATCTTCAAATTCATTGTTCGTTCCATAATTCCTTACCATACCCATTTTAATAGCATCTGATAAAGTTACATTATTGCTCCATCCTTCGCCATTATATTTTTCTGAAACGGTATTAAACCCAACTGGCATTCCGTAAGTTTGATGCACCAAGTGAGTAAATTCGTGATGAACAGTTGAAAGAATTCCTCCCCCAGGATTTGTCATCCAATCTTTATTAGTTAAATCATAACTATTAAGATTTAGAAGTGTAATTCTTGCTCCACCCTCGGCATAACCGAGAAGTCTATTTCCATCCTCTTTAAAGATATACGAACCAATATAAACCAGTTCGGGCGGGAATAGTTTATCTATAAATGCTTTACCCCCTTCGCTAACAGAACTGTATGGATCAAACCATAAATATTCAATAAGCTTAGTAACGGGAATAACTACATCTCTTCTCACAGGTGTTGCAGAATAATCGTCGTCAATGTACTTATCTTGCCACCTCCATCGAACAGCTGTGTTGTGTTTAACCAACATGTTCTCCTGTAAATAAATATCTATTTCGTCACTAGAGACTACGGTCGTTGGAGGAACAAAAAGTGTATTATCCTCCTCATTATCACAGGCTGTGAAGAAAAGAGGAGATAAGAGCAATGCATGCCCTATCGGTTTTATATAATTAAGTATTCTTCTCATAATTAAGCAATTTTAAATAAATTAACGTGGATTCGCTTGAATTCCTTTCGCAATAGCACCTGAAGGTATCTGAACTGCTTTTCGTAAATCATCGGCTTGCAAAATACTTGTTTCACCAGTAACCGAAGTATGAGTAATACTCATTTTGAATCTTTTAATATCAAACCATCTGATTCCTTCTCTGAAAAGCTCTTTTCTTCTTTCCCCTATAATAAATGTCATCATGTTTTCCGCATTATATGCACCATATCCATCAATCATCATTTGCGGAGTTAGTGGAGTGAAATTTTCGTACCACAATGCGCCCATAATATTATAGTCAGCCATAGCCTTATCAAGGTTATCTGTAGCTCCGTCAGCATTATTCATAACATAAGCCTCGCATCGGTTTAAAATTACTTCTTCAGCTCTTAACTCAGGATGAATATAATATGGATAACCTGTTGTAGCGGTAGTGTATCTGAATCGTTCGCCATATTTAGGTGGACGTTTATCATCTCTATATCCCCATCGAGAATCACGGAAATCATCAGAACCGAGTCTATTCGTACCAAACACCTCATCCATAACTGTCGCATTCGAACGATAACCTCTATAAGATCTGGTTACGTTTAATGTTTCTTTTCGCACAAGGAGCAAATTAGGCGTACTGTTAGGATCTGTAAAATTATCCGCAAGTGAGATACTGGATGTACCTGTATAAACTTTATCCATATCTCTCACAAAAACAGAATTTAAAAGCCCATCTCCTAATAACAAATTAGAATATTTAATACAATTAGTATAGTCTTTTTTAAATAGATATAAACGGGAAGCAAGTGCATATGCAGCCCCTTTATTAAAATGGTACTTTCCCGACCCCACATAATAATCGTCTGATAATAAAGAAATACCTTCTAATAAATCCTTTTCTATTTTGTCATAAGTTTCCTGAAGAGTACCTCTTTCATACTTTACAATTAATTCAATTTCAGGAGCAGTAATATAAGGAATTCCCAAATCAGAAGAAGCCGTTGCCCCTTCGTAATGCTGACAAAAAATATTAGCTAATAAAAAGTGACTATAAGCTCTAGAGACCAAAGCTTCACCCTTAATGGCTTTTTTAAAATTTTCATCCGTATTCTCAACTGCATCAATAGCGTCTAATGCCTGATTGGCATGGGCGATAGCAGTATAAGTTTGTGACCAAAAATATGGTGGAGTATCTTGTCCTTCATTCGCAGTTACTGGTTCCCACATAAAATTCTGAGTCATCCATTCGCTTTGATCATTTCTTGACAATGCAACTGCATTATCAGACATCCATTCTAAAAAAACATATGAAGCTTCAGAATAAGAGTTAGCAACCAATTCCGAGACATCGGTTAGTTTCTTTATTTCTTGTCGCTCATCTGGCGCTGTATCTAAATACTCGTCACAACTCCATCCTAACAAACCAATTGTGATGGTTAATATATATATGTATGATTTCATTGCAGATTAAAATTTAACGTTTAACGAAAATGTATAAGATTTTGACAATGGTAACGAAATACCTCCTGATTGATAAAATTCAGGATCAATTCCATTTAGCTTTTTGTCAGAATAAAGCAACCACAAATTATAACCTTGCAAACTCACATTAGCCGATTGAACAAAAGTATTTTTCAATAAACTTTTAGGGAGTTGGTAGCTAACTTTTATATCTTTCAGTCTAATAAAATCACCATCAGCAATTCTAACATCAGATTTATTATATAATTCATAAGGATTTAAACCGGCTTCATCTAATTTCTCAGCTTCAGATATGTCAAGTATAGCAGGGATATTCGTGATCTTTTCATCACCTTTAAACTGCCAACGATTAATTAACTCTCCTGGAAGAGACGAATAATCTGAATAAGAACTTTTATACGCATCATCCAATCTTATTTTGTTACCATAGCGATAAACTAGAGAAAAACTGCAAGAAAGATTTTTATACGAAAAAGTATTTGTTAGACCGCCATACCCTTTTGGCGTTGTTGGCCCTTCGTATTTCAAATACTTCTCTATATCTTCACGTTCTTGTAAGTTAACATATTGGGTGATTTCTCCATCAGGACCATGAAAAGTTGGTACACCATTAGAATCAAGACCAGCGAATGGAATGGAAAACAAACTACCTCTGGAATACCCCTTTAAATTAGTACCTAACATTTGTACAGCATTACCAATACTAGCTCGATTTTCCCATTTGGTAATCTTATCTTTTCCGTAACTAAAAGTAAAAAGAGTAGACCATTTGAAGTTGGGTGTTTCGATGTTTTTGGTATTTAAGGTAACTTCCACACCATTAACTTCCATTTCACCAATATTTCCATATTTGTATTTAACACCACCAACACCACTAGTTTCTACAATGCCAAGTAGATCTTTCGAATTCCTCCTGTAATACTCAAATTCAGCATAAATCCGGTTTTTTAATAAAGCTACTTCTATTCCAGAGCTAAATTCATAAAGTTTTTCGAAAGTAAGTTCCCCATTTTCAAGATTTTCAATATCCAAAACAGTTTCTCGATCATCTGCAGTAGGTCTCAAAGGCTCTTTACCATATAAGGTTAGTGCACCACTTGCACCAACAGGATTATCTCCAGAAAGTCCATAAGTTGCTTTCACTTTTAGCATATCGATTATCCCGTCACGGTTGAACCAATTCTCTTCGCTTATATTCCAAGCACCACTAACATTCCATGTTGGCAAATAACGAGAATTGGTTGATTTTCCAGTTCTATTATCTCCAGCATAATTAGCCGTTGCATTAACAATATATTTTCCCTTGTAAGAATATGCTCCAGTTAAGAAAAAGCTTAAATATCTTCCTTGAGTAGGAGTTCGTGAAAAATAATCATCTCCACGAGTATCCAGGTATCTAATAAAATTAGGATCACTAACAATTATACCACCTTTATCATACATATAACCCCATCCCTCATTATAAGATTTCACGCGATCGTTATATCTAATTTCTTGTCCTAAAAGAAAGTTTAAATTATGAGTATCGTTAATAGCTAAGGAATAATCCAAACTATTACGCATATAGTAACTATTCAAGGAATAATCTGTAGTATTTAAAAATCCACCTTTAGGCAAAACGGAAAACGGGTAACTAGCTGGATCATCAGCATCGTCAAATAGATATACATTATTCTCTCTAAAAAGTGGATTATCTGCCCTGTAAGATTCAGCTTGATTAGAATTTTCATGTATTTTATGTTCAGCTTTACTGGTGTACCATCTTCCTTGTACGGCTGTATTAAACTTCAAATTCTTCTTAATCTTATACTCCAAATCTGTCTGGAATATTAACTCATTCACTTTAAGATCAACATAATTGTGATCAACCTCATGCAAAATATTAAAAGGCGCATAATCTCTTCTGAAGTACTCCTTATTCCCTTCGGAATCATAAGGTCGTATACTTCTACTAGTGTACAATGCGTAATTAAAAGGGTTTATATCAAAATTACGTTCATAAACACCAGATATAGTATTAAATTCACGATCTTTTGAACCTGCTAAACGTTGATCTCTAATATTCCCTGACAATTTCAATCCAACCCTTAATTTCGGAGAAAGTTTAAAATCAGCTTTTAATTGTCCAGTATAATTTTTCACATTATCAGCAATAGTCTGGCCACTATCATTTAAATAACCAACAGAAGCATAAACCTTTGTGTTTTCATCCCCGCCATTTATAGAAACAGAGTGTTGTTGCTGTAATGAATTCTTAAAAAGAACATCAAACCAATCTGTATTTGCATTCGCATAAGGTTGAAGATAGTTATAATTCAAGCCTCCATTGGGTCCCCAAGCAATCTCTCTATTTGCGATTCCATTAAACATTTTACCTATTGCACCATGTGATCGTGCAGTAGCTCCTTTGGCTACATCAAGCCATCCTTTTTCATACAGTTCCTGATATACCTCCATCTCCGAACCTGAGTTCATAATGTCAAATTGCGAATATGATGGTTTACTTTTAACTGTAAAATTACTACTATAATTAACGGTTGTCTTTTGAATTTTCCCTTTCTTAGTTGTAATTACAACTACTCCATTCATGGCTCTTGCTCCATACAAAGCTGTTGCTGACGCATCCTTAAGAACTTGAAAAGATTCAATATCCTCAGGGTTAATACCAACCAATGCTGAACTCAAAACAGTAGACAAATTTCCTGAAGTTAAATCTTCATTAGATACTTCAACTGCATCTTCCATCACAACTCCATCAATTACCCAAAGTGGTTTATTTGAACCATTAATGGAAGCATTCCCTCTAATACGAATCACTGGTGCAGCACCAAATGTACCAGATACATTTGCTATTTCAACCCCTGAAACAGCACCCTGAAGAGCCCTACTTGCATCAGGAACACCTGCCAATTTTACTTGTTCAGTTTTTATTGTAGTTGCTGATCCGGTGAATAATTTCCTATCAATCTTTTGATATCCAGTCACAACAACCTCATCAATTTGTTCTGAACTGGCAGCAAGAACAACATCTATTACTTTTTGATTTGTAACAGTGATTTCCTGGGTGTCCATTCCAATAAATGAGAAAACCAAAATGGTCTGTGATGCATCCGGCAATTGAATGTTGTATTTTCCGTCAATATTTGTGGTAGTTCCAACACTGGTACCTTTAATAAAAACAGAAACACCTGGTAACCCGACACCTGTATTATCAGTTACAACACCGCCAACCTTTTTTTCCTCTTGAACAGGTTTTATTTCCTTCCTGGCTGGAGTTGGTTTAGCTACTGGCTTAATGATAATGACCTCGTCTCTAATTTCGTACGTAAGTCCGGTATCTTTTAAACAATCCGTTAATATGGTTTGAACGCTTTTGGGCGAAGCGCTTATAGTAACGTTATTTACTTCTTTAATGTCATCAACATTGTAAAGAAATGTGTAATTGGTTTTCTCCTTAACTTTTGCGAAAACCTCAATTAAAGAACCTCCTGTCATTTCCAACTCCAGAATTTCTCCCTGAAGATTTGCTAATGTCTGAAAATTAAAGACATTAACTACCAGAAACAAAAGCAAGAGTCTTTTTGCAAGAAATGGTTTTCTTTTCTGCATAAAAGACTTTTCCCGATTTTTTTTCATAATTTTGAATGTGATTTGGTTAGTACTACATTTCTCCTCAAAAAGAAATGTTTATTGACTTTGCCGGGGTTTGTGGCTGCAAACTCCGGCTTTTTTTATTTGCAATTTTCTTCGATCATAACACTACGATCTTTTATTGTAAATTTTACTTTTTTGGTTACTTCTATCATATCAAGAATGCTGTTAATATTATCGTAGCGGGCGACATCTCCTGTGTATTTTAATTGTTTTATGGAATTGGTCAAGAAAAATACATCAACATCATACCATCGTGACAGTCTAATCATTATATCCTCCAGACTCCGGTTTTCGAAAACAAAACGACCATCTTTCCAAGCCGTATATAATCTTGTGTCAACAATTTTTTTCGAAGTTTTACCATTCAACTTATTAAAGCACAATTGATCATTTGGGGATAACTCCTGACTAACACCACGAAGATCATCCTTAACCTCAACCTTGCCTTCTACCAAAGTGGTGAAAATTTCATCCTGATCGTTATATGCATTTACATTAAAGGACGTTCCTAAAACTTTAATCTCAGCAGTCGTTACATCAACGATAAATGGATGTTCCTTATCTTTTGCCACCTGAAAAAAGGCTTCCCCTTCCAATTGTACTTTTCGTACTCCCGTGCCAAATTGAGAAGGATATCTCAATTTAGAATTTGAATTCAACCAGATCTTGGTTCCATCAGCAAGAGTTAGCTTGTATTCACCACCTTTGGGAATAATAATGGTATTGTACGTCTGTTCCTCACTTACCTTTTCTGCAACTTTACTATATACCAACTCTTTAGAATTATTAGATATCTGCATACCTTTTTCTTCCAGATTAACTTTCTCGCTCAACTGATATTTTTCACCACCACTTAATACCAGCATGGCTTGATTTTTACCGGGCAAAATCGCGACGGGTTCATTGTGAACAGAGTTGTTGCTGATAGTAAGCAAAAAGCCTCCAACGCTTATTGCAGCAATCAGCATTGCGGCAATCTTCATTACCTGTTGCTTTAATTGAATTTGCTTGTCTTTTATTACTTTAGTTTGAATTTGCCTCCAAACATCTTCTTTATTTGCACTTTCAAGTTTTACTTCTTTCGTGAAGTACAGTTTCTCCGGGTTTTGAGCAAGTTTATGAAAAAGCACAAGATTTTCCTCTCTCGCGTATTTCCATTTCTCCAAAAACTGCTCTTCTTCTGCGTTCAGCTTCCCCTCAAGCCTCTTTACAATTAAATCTGCAATTTTAAAACCAGATGGTAAATTAGTCATATTACAATTTTCTGTGTGCGATTAACATTTATTATAACAGGTGACATGAAAAAAAGGGTGACAAAAGTTTTAACTTTTACCACCCTTTTTAATATTTCGCTTCTACTCAATTCTAAATGAAGTATAGAATCGAGAACAAATTCTTTAAATTCTCTTTTAAAAATTTACTTGCTCTTTGCTTTTGCGTCTTAACAGTATTGATAGATATATCCAAATCTTCAGCTATTTCAGCATTTTTTAATCCCTTTAGGCTTAATAAGTAAATTAATCTGGCTGATTCAGGCAATTTATGAACTGTTTCCTTAATAATTCGACTCACTTCTTCTTCAATCACATTATGAAGAAAGTAATCCTCATCACAGATATTTTTATCGGATTGCCCCTCGTAAGATTTACGGACTTTTTGATGTTCAATTTGATTTAAGCATGAATTACGAACTGTTTTGTACAAAAATGCACGCATCGCCGCTTCATGATAAAAGGATGATCGCTTTTCCCAAATTTTAATAAAACTTTCCTGAATTATATCTTCAACAACATCTTGTGCCGGAATATATTTATGACCAAACAGAAATAATGCATCAAAATACTTGTTGTACAAGATTTTAAATGATTCCTGATTACCATTCCTAAATAATTTCAGGAAAGTTTGATCAAAGGTTTTCATAGTTTATGGTGGTTAATAATATTAAAACAGGGCTAACAATATTATAAATTATTTTCAGAATAATGCATATTATGAACTAATTATTTTATGGAAACGTTCCAAAATTCACTTTTTATCGAAGAAAATAAAATTCAAATTTTTAAATTACAGATACAAAAAAAGGACGTCCAACGAACATCCTTTCACTTATTTACCAATCCTGATTATAAACCCAGTTTCTTTTTCAATTCTTTTGGTACTGCATCTTTGTGAATCATTATCGCAACAGTTTTAAGTTTCACATAAGCTTCACTCATGTTTAAGTAGCCACCAAACTGATTGCTGTTTTCGGCCCAAGAGTTTTTTGTTTTGTAATATATTGTTCCATGCTGATCCTTTACGATTCCAGTTAAATGCATCAAATGATCATCAGTCGTTTCAAAATTATCAAAAGTGGACTGACGAAGCTCTTGACTCACTTCAGGCTCAATATCTTTTTTCGTATTTCCTTTTTCATCTTTTGCAAGATCTTTTTCCCACTTTGCAATTTCAGAATCAGTCATGTCTACAGTTTTTTCTGATGGTAAAACAGCATAACCATTTCGATGAGAAAATCCTTTTTCGCTAACGTCTCCATCCCAGCAAACTGAAAACCCATTGTTTAGGGCATAATTAATTACCAACATCATCTCATCCATGGGCACATTATAATACAAATCATCTGACCAATTATCTGGAATCTCCAGATTAATCTTTTGATAAAAAGGATGATGACTGTAGGAAGTTAATTCAATGTAATCATTCGGATTAAAACCAAATTTCCCTGCATAAGAAGCAGGAGTATACTCAATACCATCCAATTCGAAATTACTTGGTGTTTTCCCCATATAAGTATCCAACACTGCATTTACAGATTCTTCCCAAACAGGTGTAATTTTTCTATTTGGGTTTTTAACAACCTCATCCAGCATAGCTTTCGTCGATTGTACCATCTCTTTGTGGATATGAAAATCGCTGCCATACTTATTTCCTGAATAAATACTTTCCGGAACAAATCCATTTTCTTTTACCACATTTAGAACATCGTGAGCTTGTCCGCCTTCACTATAGTTTCCTTTGCCATGATAACGAAAGTATCTTTTGGCTTTCTGAGTATAAGCCAATCGAACAATATACATTTCTGATAAATCAATTTCTGGAGCTCCCAAGCGTAGTAACTCTGTTTCTATATACGAGACTCCGGCAAAGCACCAACAAGTACCTGTGCTTTGCTGATTTTTAACTGATGTTGTAGGAATATCTACCACTGTAGAATAAACCTTTTCTTCTTTCGTTGTTTCCTGTGCCATCGTCAGATTAACACTAAAAATGGCAAGAATAATGATTATTAAAACTATTTTCTTCATCGTTTTTAGTAAGTAATTGTTGTTAGTAATTGTATTTAAAGGAACATATTATTTGGTCTATTTCAAATTCATTAGCTCATTCTGTTTCTTTTTGGTCATCTTAGCAACAACCTGATGGTATGAATCATCAATCCATTGTTCCAGCTGTCGATCTGATACACTGCCATCTATTACTACAGTATTCCAATATTTTTTATTCATATGATATCCAGGTATTACCGACGAATGTATCTCTCGTAACTCAATGGCTTTTTCGGGATCACACTTCACATTCATTTGAAGCTCACCTGTTATATTTGTGAGCAAAAACATCTTATCAAGCACCTTGAAAACCAAGGTTTCCTCATCAAATGGAAATCCTTCGCTTACAGCTGTTTTCGAAAGGCAATACTCTCTTAACTCCTCAATATTCATTTGTATATATTTGTTAGATTGCAACTTTAACGGTGAAAATAAATATAAATATTTTTAAATAAAAGACTAAGGTTCTATATGTTAAGATAAATAAAAATGTGGTTCTTTAGTTGTCCTTGCAACTTTACTGATATAAATATCCTTACTATATACGGAATAACCGTATTTACAGTATTTGTAAAGCTTTTCTTAAACTTTTCAAAAATGTTTTTGACAATGATGTAAATGTTTTTTTTACTTCTCTCAATTTTGTATATTTAGTTCACAGAAAAGTAAAAAATCGATTGATAGATATATACTCATGAAAGAAACTGGCTACGCCCAAAAGTACAATTGGAAAAACAAACGAATTCTCATTGTTGAAGACGAAGAGATAAATAACATGTTTTTTGACGCGGCTCTAAGTAGAACGGAGTCGAAACTGTTGTGGGCGAAAAATGGGAAAGAAGCGGTTGATATAATTGAAGAATCAGATGATATTGATGTTATTTTAATGGATATTAGATTACCTATAATGGATGGGTGTGAAGCCACCCGCAGAATCAAAAAAAAGCATAAAGAAATTCCTATTATAGCTCAAACGGCCTATGCACTTGAAGGTGATAAGGAACGTATATTGGATGCCGGATGTGATGATTATCTGTCCAAGCCTATTCGTTTTGAGGAGCTTCTGGCAACTATTGATAAATATCTTGCTGATTAATCCACTGGTGCACTAAATGCATCTTCGATGTGTTCAATTATAAATTCTGAATCTTGTTTTATTACACTGATAACATCGAATCGTACTTCTTGCTCCATTTCTTTTAAATCTACATAACCCTGCGTTGCACGCACCAAAAATTTAATTTTTGAGAGTGTAATGGCATCAGCTGGGTGCTCAAAATATTCGGTGGATCTCGATTTGACTTCTACAACAACTAAAAAATCATCTTTTACAGCTACAATGTCCAACTCCTTCTTTTGATAGATCCAATTACGATCTAGAATTTTATACCCGTTTTTAAGCAGATATTTCGCAGCAAGGTCTTCTCCCAATTTCCCTAAGTCATTGTGTGCGGCCATAATTATTTTATTTCCTTACTATTTATCCCATGTAAACTTCGCTCCTTTTTCATTTACATCCAACCTTAAAAATCTTCCAAACGGCAAAGCCCAATTCTGTTTAATATGACCAGAGGGAAAATCGAAGACAACCGGATAAGAATAATTCTCAATGGATTCTAAAATGATTTCATAAGCAGTTTTCCCAAAATCAGGATCTCCTGCCTTCATATCACTCATCCCTCCAACAATCAATCCCTGAAGTTCTGATAATTTACCTCCCATTTTAAAATTCTTCATCATTCTATCCAAATGATACAATTCTTCTCCAACATCTTCAATAAAAAGAATTTTTCCATGCGATTCAAAATCCATTACGGTTCCTCGTAAACTATAAAGAATAGATAAATTTCCCCCAACTAATTCTCCCTCTGTTACACCATTTCGATTTAATTCGTGGGAAGAAATTTCATAATTTTCCAAATTACCAGCTAATGAATGCAGAAGAGTTGATACTGATTTATCCTCCTCCTTTTCGGAAGAAAAATTAACCGGCATAGTTGCATGTAAACTTTCTACTCCTAATATATTATTCAAATAGCTGTGAAATACTGTGATATCGCTATATCCAATAATCCATTTTGGATTGCGAATGAACAAATCAAAATCTAAATGTTCTAATATCCGCACACTGCCATATCCGCCTCTGGCACAAAGAATTGCTTTTATTTCAGGATCATCTAACATGAGTTGAAAGTCACACAGCCGATTCATGTCACTACCTGCAAATTGGTTTTCAACATCAAAAACATGATTTCCCAGAACGACTTTGTAACCTGCATCCTCTAATTTAACAACAGCAACTCCCACCTTTTCAGGATCAATTTTTCCTGCAGGAGAGATGATTCCTATTTTATCTCCTTTTACTAAAGCAGCCGGCTGATACATATCTATTTAGTTTTTTTTGAAGTAAGAACAAATTAAGAATAAAATACAAATGGATAACTACATTTTTGCCAATTCTATCTTATCTTTGCAAACAATTCGACCGAGGGTCAAAATTTTGAACAATAATCAGTAAACAAAATTAACAGAGGAATCCTTCATCTCAAAACAATAAAAGGCAATTCCTTAAGAAAAAATATAATCACAAATGAAGAAATTTAATAGAACGCTTGTAACCACGGCTTTACCTTATGCAAATGGACCGGTTCATATTGGTCATTTGGCTGGAGTATATGTTCCTGCAGATATTTACACAAGATATCTTAGAATGAAAGGAGAGGATGTACTACTAATTGGAGGTTCAGACGAACACGGTGTACCTATTACTATTAAGGCGCAAAAGGAAGGTGTTACTCCACAGGATGTTGTGAACAAATATCACAATATCATAAAAGAATCATTTGAGAAGTTTGGAATTACATTTGATATTTATTCCAGAACAAGTTCAGAAACACACCACGAAACGGCTTCTGAATTTTTTAAGACTTTAAACGAAAAAGGCGAATTTGTCGTAAAAACAAGTGAGCAATACTACGATGCTATTGCAAATCAATTCCTTGCCGATAGATATATTACTGGAACTTGTCCTCATTGTAATAACGACGGTGCATATGGCGATCAATGCGAAAGTTGCGGAACTTCACTAAATGCAACTGATTTAATCAATCCAACCTCATCAATTACCGGAAATAAGCCAGAATTAAAAGAAACCAAACACTGGTATTTGCCTTTAGATAAATATGAGAATCAGCTAAAAAAATGGATTTTAGAAGATCATAAAGAATGGAAACCTAATGTTTACGGACAATGTAAGTCTTGGTTGGATACCGGATTGCACCCAAGAGCAGTAACCCGCGATTTAAATTGGGGGGTTCCTGTTCCTGCTGAGGGTGCAGAGGGAAAGGTTCTTTACGTTTGGTTCGATGCTCCGATTGGATATATTTCGGCCACAAAAGAATTAACTCCCGACTGGGAAAAATACTGGAAAGCTGATGATTCGAAGATGGTTCATTTCATTGGAAAAGACAATATCGTATTCCATTGCATCATTTTCCCTGCTATGCTTAAGGCTGAAGGATCATATATTTTACCAGAAAATGTTCCTGCCAACGAATTCCTAAATCTGGAAGGGGACAAAATTTCGACAAGTAGAAATTGGGCGGTTTGGCTGCATGAATATTTGAAAGAATTCCCTGATAAACAAGACGTACTAAGGTATGTTTTGACTGCAAATGCGCCGGAAACAAAAGATAATGACTTTACCTGGAAAGATTTTCAGGCAAGAAACAACAACGAGCTGGTAGCAATTCTAGGAAACTTTGTGAATCGTGCTTTGGTTCTTACTCATAAATACTACAATGGAATAATTCCTGCGCAAGGAGAATTAACCGATTTCGATAAAGAAACATTAGCCCAGATTCCTGTTTTTAAAGAACAGGTTGAGAAGAATCTTGAAACCTACCATTTCCGCGAAGCATTAAAAGAAGCAATGAATTTAGCGCGTTTGGGAAATAAGTATTTAGCAGATACTGAACCTTGGAAGCTGATTAAGACAGATGAAGAAAGAGTAAAAACCATCATGAATATCAGCCTTCAGATTACAGCTAATTTATCGACCTTAATTGAACCGTTTTTACCATTTACTGCCAGCAAGCTTCGTGAGTTTCTAAACATAGAAGTTCTGGACTGGAAAAATATTGGTGTTAATGTTATTGCAGATCATCATCAAATAAATACTGCATCTTTACTTTTCGAAAAAATTGAAGATGAAACAATACAAGCTCAGGTAGACAAGCTTTTGGCTACAAAAGCAGCTAACGAAGCAGAGAAAAAAATAGTTGTGCCGGTTAAAGAAAATATTAATTTCGATGATTTCATGAAGCTTGATGTTCGTGTTGGAACAATTACAGCTGCTGAAAAGGTAGCAAAAACAAAAAAACTTTTGAAATTAACTGTTGACACAGGAATTGATCAAAGAACTGTTGTTTCGGGCATTGCAGAGCATTACAAGCCTGAGGAAATCATTGGAAAGCAGGTTAGTATATTAATGAATCTGGAGCCTAAACAATTGAAAGGAATTGAATCTCAGGGGATGATTTTGATGGCTGAAGATGCTGATGGAAAATTATCTTTCGTTTCTCCGGATCAAGCAATAAAACCAGGTTCTGAAATCAGATAATTCAGAACTCAAAATTTAAGATCTAAAAAAAACGCTTTCCATCGGGAAGCGTTTTTTTTTTTAGATCTTTATTTTTTCAGAACCCAGCAGTAAGCTTTTGAGTTCTTAGCAATTACCTTTTTTTTAAATTGATCTGCATCAGCTCTCTTCTCAAATTGATTGATCGCGACAGAATACAAATTTTTATTTTTAATTATCACAGCAGGATAAGATTTAGAAATCAATTCCTGTTTTAATATTTCTGCATTTTTCATTGAAGTAAAGCTACCTGATATCAAATAAAATCTTCCCTCATGTAACTCATTCATTTTCAATTCTTTAGTAAGCTTAGGCTCAAATGTCACCATTTCTTCCGGTGGCGAAATTACAGGTTTTAATTGTACAATTTTCTCAGTAATTTCTTTCTTGCCTTCCATCATTCCCAAAGAAGCTTCATTACTTAAAAATGAACGTTCAGAATTCATTGGAATCAAGGCTATTGTCAATATAAAAGGAATAGTTGCAGCAGCATACCACAAACGTTTTGTTGTAAAAAGTGTCCTTACTTTAGCCTGGGATATAATTGCCGGATGAATTTTTTCTTCTGCAGATAATGAAAGTCTGGGAAGCTCTATTTGTTCTAAACCAAATGCATCTACCAAATAATTAAGCTCCTTTGAAGGTTCAAACAGCATGTTATGCCTTCTGTCATTGTAAAAACATCCTACCTGATTCAAAACAACTCTTTCGCCACGCTGAATTCGCACACGGATATCTTCAATAAAAAACAGAACAGATTTTTCAGCTTCTGAATAACTTATATTTTCTGATTCAGCCAATCTATTAATCAGCAAGCCATCATTTTTTGATAAATTACGGTTAAATCCAATAGCTTTGGATGGAGGAAAAACAACATTCAGATTGTTGTCGATATTAGCAGGGCTATAATTGGCAACAAATCCACCAAACCCAGGTAATATTACGCAGTTGTGAATAAATAAGAGGTCTTTTATATATTTTGATACTTCCAGCATAGTACACAAATATAATCAAAATTAGATACCACTCAAATCGAATTTATCTTTAAAAAATTAAGTGGCTATAAACCAAGCTTTTCGTAATGTAAAAATAATTATTTATCCTTTTTGATAGAGAAGCTGTTAAGTAAATTGTTGTATTTTTGAAATCAATCAAAATAATACATAAACTGCTTTCAATATTTTTTTCCTTTGAAAATATTATGAGTATTTTAAGGTGAAGTAATTATAAAAATTATCTGAACGTGAAAAAAAATATATTAATTACAGGAGGTGCCGGATTCATCGGTTCGCATGTGGTACGTTTGTTTGTGAATAAATATCCAGATTATCAAATTATTAACCTTGACGCGCTTACTTATGCTGGAAACCTTGAAAATTTAAAGGATATCGACTCCAAAGCAAATTACACTTTTATAAAAGGTGATATCACAGACTTAGCATTCGTAACCAACCTATTTAAAGATTTTAAATTTGAAGGCGTTCTGCATTTAGCAGCAGAGTCTCATGTCGATAGATCAATTTCAGATCCATTGGCCTTTATTATGACCAATATTGTAGGAACTGTAAACCTACTTAATGTGGCTAAAGAATGTTGGGCTAATGATATGGAGGGTAAAAAATTCTATCATATTTCCACCGATGAAGTATACGGTTCTTTAGGGAAAACGGGGAAATTTACCGAAGCAACTTCTTACGATCCGAGAAGTCCTTATTCTGCCTCAAAAGCAAGCTCAGATCATTTGGTGCGGGCGTATTTTCACACCTATAAACTTCCCGTAGTGTTGTCGAATTGCTCCAATAATTACGGTGCAAATCAGTTTCCTGAAAAGCTCATTCCACTGGTAATCAATAATATTAAAAATTCTAAGTCATTGCCTATTTATGGCAAGGGAGATAATATTAGAGATTGGTTGTTTGTCGAGGATCATGCTTTAGCAATTGATTCCATTTATCATGATGGGAAAATAGGAGAGACCTATAATATTGGAGGAGACAACGAATGGACTAATCTGGATTTGGTGAAAAAACTTTGTGATATTATGGATAAAAAGCTGAATCGGGAAACGGGAAGTTCTCAGAGATTGATCACTTTTGTGAAGGACAGAGCAGGTCATGATCAGCGTTATGCCATTGATGCTTCAAAAATTAAAAAGGAATTAGGGTGGAAGCCAAGCATTCAATTTGAAGAAGGTTTTGAGAAAACAATTGACTGGTATCTGCAAAATTCAGACTGGATGAATAATATTCTGTCGGGTGACTACGAAAAGTTCTACGAACAACAATATATCAACCGATAAAAAGAAGAGCGATGTAAAAGAAATCACATCGCTCTTTTTATAATTCTTAATCTTAGGTTACTCTACCGTAACAGATTTAGCTAAATTTCTTGGTTGATCAACATTACAGCCTCTGTAAACAGCGATATAATAAGAAATCAATTGGAAAGGAATAACCGTTAACAATGGTGCCAATGGTTCCAAGGTTTCTGGAATTTCTACCACGAAATCGGCCATTTTACTAATTACAGTATCGCCTTCAGTAACAATAGCAATTACATGTCCCTTTCTTGCCTTTACTTCCTGAATATTACTTACAATTTTCTCGTAAGATTTATCTTTAGTGGCAACAACAAAAACCGGCATTTGTTCATCTATAAGAGCAATTGGTCCGTGTTTCATTTCTGCAGCAGGATATCCTTCGGCATGTATGTAGGAAATTTCTTTTAATTTTAGAGCTCCCTCCAAAGCTACCGGAAATAGGAAACCTCGTCCTAAATAAAGAGCATTGGTAGAATTCATGTATTGTTTCGATAATTCTTTAATGTCATCTTCTTTATCCAGGATTCTTTTTATCTTTTCCGGAAGATTTGCAAATTCCGCTATAAGCTCTTCGTATACATCCTTGGCCAGAGATCCTTTGCGGTATCCAACAAGCATTGCCATCATGGTAAGAACGGTAACCTGTGCTGTAAATGCTTTTGTAGAAGCCACTCCTATTTCCGGGCCGGCATGAGTATATACACCAGCATGAGTTTCACGGGGAATACTTGATCCAACTACATTACAAATACCAAGAACAGTTGCTCCAGCCTCTTTAGCTAATTTAATGGCAGCCAGGGTATCGGCAGTTTCACCACTCTGACTGATCGCCAAGACGATGTCATCCTTAAAAATCACAGGATTTCTGTAACGGAATTCAGATGCATATTCTACTTCAACAGGAATTCTGGCAAATTCTTCAAACAAGTATTCACCTACCATTCCAGCATGCCAGGATGTACCACATCCAATAATTAATATTCGGCGGGCATTCACCAATTGCGGAATAACATCATTTATTCCACCTAAAAATACTTCTTTATTTGCTGTAGAGATTCTTCCCCGGATAGTATCATGAATAGAGCTGGTCTGTTCGAAAATTTCTTTTAGCATGAAATGATCGTATCCGTTTTTTTCAATTTGCTCAATATCCAAATCCAGTTGTTGAATATGTGGAGTTAATTTGTCATTCTGAATGGTTTTCAAAACCAATTCATCTCGGCTTATAATGGCGACGTCGTTGTCATTCAGATAGATAACACTGTTGGTGTATTCAATAATAGGTGTGGCATCCGAAGCAAGAAAATATTCTCCGTTTCCAACTCCAACTACTAATGGACTTCCTTTTCTGGCTGCAATCAATTTGTCTGATTCATCTTCACACATAACAACCAAACCATATGCTCCAACCACTTTTGTTAAAGCCAACCGTACAGCAAGTTCTGCTGAAACTTCACCTTTCAAATAGATATACTCAATCAAATTTGCTAATACTTCAGTATCGGTATCACTTTGAAAAGTATATCCTCTTTTAATCAGCTTATCTTTTAAAGTTGAGTAGTTTTCAATAATTCCATTATGAATAATTACAAATTTATTGTTCATAGAACTATGAGGATGAGCATTTTCATCGTTAGGTTCCCCATGAGTTGCCCAACGTGTATGTCCAATTCCAATGGTTCCCGAAATATCATTTCCTTTTGCATGATTTTCCAGATCCTGAACCTTTCCCTTGCACTTAAATACCTGAGTTCGATTTGTACGAAGAGCCACTCCAGCAGAATCATACCCTCGGTATTCTAATCTTTTCAGGCCATTAATGAGTATAGGATAAGCTTGCTTATCCCCAATGTAACCAACTATTCCACACATAAATACAAATATTTCAGTTTCGGTACCACGCGAAACTTGTTAAAAAACAATTCATAAAATAACGATACATGCTTTGTCAGTAATGAGATAGCATTAAAACAGGCATCGACGATTGAATTATCATAAATCCAGATAAAAATACGATAAGTTAGAACGCTCTCCAAACTTCTTAATGTATAATTAAAGAATAAAAAATAAGGTGTAAGTAAGCAAATGCTTAAATACACCTTTTGAATATATTGTAAATCGTAACTATTCTGCTACTAATTCGTCGTAAAGTTCTGAATAAGCTACCACATATTCATCCTTGTTTTTATACTCCAGAAAAGGTTTCCCTGAGGCAATTGCATATGCTTTCACTTCTTCATTTATCTGAGGACTCCCCATAATCAAGGCATCAGACTGATCAATTGCTAATTTATGAATTGCAACATAACTAGCATCTTCTAAAATACTAACATCCTCCTGACTTACTCCCTCAATAATTGATTTCTCTCTAAACTGACTGCTGAATTTTGTTGAGAATTCATCATCATACATGGAGAAAACTACTTTTGTGTCAGTAAATAATGGATCTTCATTAAATGATTTTTTCAAATACAAAGGAACTAAACCCGTGAACCAACCTTGACAATGTACAACATCTGGTGCCCATCTCAATTTTTTAACTGTTTCAAGTACTCCTCTTGCAAAGAAAATAGCTCTTTCATCGTTGTCCTCAAAAGCATCTCCGTTTTCATCCAATAGAATCTCTTTCCTGTGAAAATAGTCCTCATTATCAATAAAATAAACTTGCATTCGAGCCGCTTGAATCGAGGCAACCTTAATAATTAATGGATGATCTGTATCATCAATTATTAAATTCATTCCCGAAAGGCGGATAACTTCATGCAACTGATTTCTTCTCTCGTTGATACATCCATATCTAGGCATGAAAGTTCTGATCTCTTTTCCTTTTTCCTGAATTCCCTGAGGTAGATATCTACCTATTGCAGACATTTCAGTTTCAGGAAGATAAGGGGTAATTTCTTGTGAAACAAACAATACTTTTGTCTTTTCCATATAGTCGCTAATAATATAATACAGATTATCTGCGCAAAATTAGTAAAAATAATTAACATACCTGCCCGAAAGGGAAGCTTAAAGCTCCTACAATACAATTAAATGCAATTAATATTTCTCCAATTTATATTTATTTATTTTATTTGCAGTCTTAAATAAAAACCAATTAGATTTTACAGACACAATTCAAGGAATGGAAATAGTAAAGCTTGTTGCTGAGATTAAAAGTAAAATCAGCAAGTTTAAGGCAGAAGGAAAGACAATCGGATTTGTTCCCACAATGGGGGCTCTTCATGAGGGGCATTTGTCTCTTGTCGATACGTCTGTAAAAAACAATGATATTACGGTTGTTAGTATTTTTGTTAACCCTACGCAGTTCAATAATCCAGAGGATTTATCGACTTACCCAAGAACTATTGAAAAGGACTTGGAGAAACTTTCGGTTTACCAGCCAGACTTAATTTTTATTCCGGAAGTAAACGAGATTTATCCTGAGCCTGACACCAGAATTTTTGATTTCGGTATGCTCGATAGGGTTATGGAAGGAAAAAATCGTCCGGGCCATTTCAATGGCGTTGCCCAGGTTGTGAGCAAACTTTTCGATATCGTTAGGCCTGATAATGCCTGCTTTGGACAAAAAGACTTTCAGCAAGTAGCTGTTATTAAGCAGATGACTAAAGATCTTAAGTTAAATGTAAACATTGTTTCCTGCCCTATTATCAGGGAAAATGATGGTTTGGCTATGAGCTCAAGGAATGTTTTACTTTCGGAAGATCAGAGAAAAAATGCTTGTAAAATCTCTGAAACTTTATTTAAAGCTCGTAACTTAGCCGCGGAATTAAGCGTATCTCAGTTGAAAGAATGGGTTGTTGAAGAAATCAATAAAAACATTTATCTTTCTGTCGAGTATTTTGAAATTGTTAATGATACAACCCTTGAGGTAATTAATGACTGGAATGAGTCAAATAATAAGATTGGTTGTATTACAGTTCAGGTTGGGAAGATCCGCCTGATAGATAACGTTACTTTTTAATATTAGTTAAAAACGATATGTACATTGAAGTTTGTAAATCGAAAATTCACAAAGCGTCAGTAACTGGTGCTGATCTTCAATATGTTGGAAGTGTAACCATTGATGAAGACTTGATGGATGCTGCCAATTTAATTGAAAACGAAAAAGTTCAAATTGTTAACGTAAACAATGGAGAACGATTAGAGACCTATGTTATTCGTGGTGAAAGAGGTTCTGGAACCATTTGCCTGAATGGCCCTGCCGCCAGAAAATGTGCTGTTGGTGATGTTGTTATTATCATCTCTTATGCATCTATGGAATTTGAGGAAGCGAAATCGTGGGAACCGAGCTTGGTTTTTCCTGATACGGCTACCAACAAATTGATTTAAATTACCTTATTTAATAAGTACAAGGGCTGTTCTATCCGATCAGCCCTTTTTTGTGGACTTGCCATTCTATATTTATCCAATCATTAAAATTTCTTCCGGCTGGAGATTGAACAATTTGATCATGATTCTTGATACTTTGTTTCCGATACTCTATACTTGTAAATTATTAGCTTCAAAATAAATGTCAGCCCAATGAATAAACTTGATATTGTAAAAAATAAAATTATCTCTGATAAAAAAGATGCCTTTAACCTACTTCAAACCTGGAGATTCAAGGAAAATAAAATTGTTTTCACGAATGGTTGTTTTGATCTGGTTCACCGCGGACATTTAGATTATTTGGCGTCAGCAGCTTCTATGGGCAATAAACTGGTTATTGGTATAAATACGGATGCATCTGTTCAAAAATTAAAAGGTCCTGACCGACCCATTATTGATGAATATTCAAGAGCTTTTTTATTAGCATCATTAGGCTTTGTAGATATGGTAATCTACTTTGAAGAACAAACCCCTTATGAGCTGATTAATTTTGTTCAGCCGGATATTCTGGTTAAGGGAAGCGATTACAATGCTGAAGATATTGTTGGATACGATATTGTGAAAGCCAAAGGAGGAGAAATTAAAACAATTGATTTTATCGAAGGATTCTCTTCAACGGGTATTATTAATAAGATAATTAAAACTACCAATAAATAATTATTCAGATTTATGGCCACCAAAGCAAAAACAAAAAGTGCCTGGTTTTGTCAGAGTTGTGGAGTAGAATCTACAAAATGGGTAGGGAAATGCCCCTCTTGCGGAGAATGGAATTCCTTCGTTGAGGAAGTTGTTGTAAAATCAACGGTATCTGTAATTGCTGGAATAAATGGACAGGGCAAAAAAAACAAGCCACAAAAAATATCTGAAATACCTTCGTCTGAAGAGTCCCGATTCGACACTAAAAACGGTGAATTAAATCGAGTTTTAGGGGGCGGTTTAGTTCCCGGATCGTTAATATTAATTGGTGGTGAACCGGGAATTGGTAAATCAACACTTGCTCTTCAAATTGCCCTGAATTTAAAAAGTTATACTACCTTATATGTGTCGGGGGAGGAGAGTGCCCAACAGATAAAATTGCGTGGGAATCGAATAAATTCGAATAATGAAAACTGTCTGATCGTTAGCGAAACCTCTATGGAGAATATTTTTTCTCATGTGAAAAACACTTCTCCGGATATTATAGTTATTGATTCTATTCAAACTCTTGCGACGGAAACCATTGAGTCAGCACCGGGGAGCATATCACAAATTAGAGAGTGTACATCTCAACTATTAAGATTTGCTAAAGAATCATCTACGCCTGTAATTTTAATTGGGCACATCACCAAAGATGGAAGTTTGGCCGGGCCTAAAATTTTAGAGCATATGGTGGATACTGTTCTTCAGTTTGAAGGAGATCAGAACCACATGTACCGAATATTACGATCTACAAAAAATCGGTTCGGCTCCACTTCCGAAATGGGAATTTATGAAATGCAGCACAATGGACTCCGTGAGGTGTCTAATCCATCAGAGCTTCTTCTGTCGCAGGAAGATGAAAGTCTGAGTGGTGTGACTATTTCTGCATCAATAGAGGGAATGCGTCCTTTCCTAATAGAAATACAAGCTTTGGTTAGTTCAGCAGCTTACGGAACGCCTCAACGTTCATCTACAGGTTTTGATCTTCGTCGTTTAAATATGTTATTAGCCGTTTTGGAAAAGCGCGCGGGCTTCAAACTTTCGACCAAGGATGTATTTTTAAATATTGCAGGAGGAATTAAGGTAAATGATCCAGCTATCGATTTGGCAGTAATTCTTGCTGTTTTGTCATCAAGCACAGATATTTCTATTTCTAAGGAAGTCTGTTTTTCCGGGGAAATTGGATTGTCAGGAGAGATTAGACCTGTTAGTAGAATAGATCAACGTATCGGCGAAGCTGAAAAATTAGGATTCAAGCAAATTTTTATTCCAAAGCACAATTCCAAAGGACTTGACACCTCAAAATTTAAAATAAAAATTCATTTGGTCAGCAAGGTTGGAGAAGTATTCCAAACCCTTTTCAGATAAAAAAATAAGGCCGAAACGTTAGTTTCGGCCTTTAACAGTTACTATGAATTTTGTTGATCCGAGTATGGCAGTTCGAATCGAATAGCGTCGGAAATAGAAAGAAATAAACTGAATCTTCCCGCTTTTTCCACCGAAAGCTAAAATCCATGATCTCAGGTAGGTCTTCTGGCTTATTCCAATCTTAAGTGCCTTCCCATTCTTCAGAACAGTGGTTTAATTACTTAAAATATTGATCCGTAAACCGAACCGGAATCTACAGCTGCGGGGACAGCTCCTGCTTTAAACAGGATTCCCTATTATTCCCTTTCGGGAACCTGAATCTCTCTACAATTTTAAAAAAAATATATCGATCCTCCAATTAAAACATTAAAAGAAATTTTCTTCATCAGATTCAATTAAATCGTTGTTATTTGATTCATTAGAAACTTCGTCACAGTCTAAATTTACATTTACACCACGGGGTTTTTCAAAATCACCCTGAGTAATTCCCAAACTCTTGTCGGCATAAACCTTCTGCATATAAAGAGCCCAAATTGGTAAGGCCATATTTGCTCCCTGTCCCAGCGAAATTCCTTCAAAATGAACAGATCGATCTTCAGCGCCAACCCATACGCCGGAAACTAATTCGGGTGTAATTCCCATGAACCAACCATCTGAATGATTCTGAGTTGTTCCGGTTTTACCTCCGATAGGATTGATCAAACCATATTTATATCTCAATCTTACTCCTGTACCTCTTCTAACAACACCTTGCAATAGATTTGTCATTAAATAAGCTGTTCGTTCATCCATCACCTCGCGTTTTCTGGAAACCGACTGAGCAAGTATATTTCCTTTGTGATCTTCTATTTTTGTTATGAAACTAGGTTTAATGTAAACGCCTTTATTTACAAACGTTGAGTATGCGCCAACCATTTCATAAACAGACACTTCCGAGGTTCCTAAATATATTGACGGAACCGGATCAATTTTACTGATAATACCCATTTTATATGCCATGTCAGCAACAGATTCAGGAGTGGTTTGTTTCAATACCCATCCGGATATATTATTCACCGAATTAGCCAATCCCCATTTTAAAGTCACCATTTCACCATCCCTGGCATTAGTTGAATTTCTTGATGTCCATGGAGATCCATCAGGCAAAATGAAAGTCTGGGGAATATTGGGAACCTTATCGCAAGGACTTAAGCCCTCCTGCATTGCGAGTGTGTATAAAAATGGTTTGATGGTTGACCCCACCTGGCGCTTCCCAATAGTAACCATGTCGTACATGAAATGTTCGTAATTTGGCCCTCCGACATAAGCACGTACTTCACCAGTCTGAGGTTCCATCGACATAAATCCGGCACGCAAAAATCCTTTCATATAAAGCATGGAATCATTAGGGCTTAAGATGGTATCCCTTTCTCCCTTCCAGGTAAAAATTTTCATTTTCGTTGGATTTTTGAATACCAATCGAATGGAATCCATACTCATGCCATTTTTCTTTAAAACACGATATCTTTCACTTCTTCTCATGGAAGTTTCGATATTTTGATCTACATCTTCCTTAGTTAAATCGTCAGAAAAAGGCGGGTATTTGTGATTTTCTTTCTCCCGGTTAAATGCCTTCTGTAAATCGAAACCAAGATGCTCAACAACAGCTTCTTCGGCATACCGCTGCATTCTGGAATCAAGGGTTGTATATATTTTTAGTCCGTCCTTATATATATTGTATGGAGTTCCATCTGCTTTCGCATTTTTATTGCACCATCCATAAAAAGGATTGGTTTCCCACTCTATCGAATCTTTTATAAATTGTTGATCAGCATAAGATGGATACCTGTCTCTTGATGGCTCGTTTGCAGTTAAAGATGTACGCAAATACTCTCTAAAATAGGGAGCCATTCCTCTTTTGTGATCCACCTTCTGAAAATCGATTCCTAAAGGAAGGTTTTTCAATGAATCAAATTCCATTTTCGATAAGTAATCATATCTTACCATTTGGGATAAAACAACATTGCGTCGGTTCAATGTCAATTCAGGTCGCCGCAACGGGTTAAAATATGATGGGTTTTTTGCCATACCTACAAGCATAGCAGCTTGCTCAATCTTAAGAGAATCCGGTGTTGTATTAAAATATACGTTTGCAGCCGACTTAATTCCAACTGCCAGATTCAAGAAATCAAATTTATTAAAATACATGGTCATAATTTCCTCTTTGGTATAGCTTCGTTCCAGCTTTACCGCAATCACCCATTCACGAAATTTCCTGAAAACAATTTCTATTTTCTTCTCGAAACTTTCACGGGGGAATAACATTTTTGCCAATTGTTGAGAAATTGTACTTCCTCCTCCAGCACTTTTATCACCAGTAACCAATCCTTTAGCTACCCGACCCAAACCACGAACATCAATTCCCGAATGATCTTTATATCTCACATCTTCAGTAGCAATTAATGCATCTACCAAAAATGGAGACAATTCATGATATTCAACAAATGATCTATTTTCAAAATAGAATTTACCAATCAAATTTCCATCTACAGTATACACTTCTGTAGCCAAACTGTTTTTAGGATTTTCCAATTCTTCGAACGAAGGCATAAAGCCAAATGTTCCATTTGAAATACCGGCAAAAAAAAGTACTACAATTAATATACCCATCGAAAAAACGAACCAGAAAATAATTAGTGGTTTTTTAAACATTTGCAGTTTCGAAATTGGTTCGGTATCCGAGTTAAACTCAGTGTTTCTTTTTAACATTTTAAATCAATTAATTTAATTTGTGCTGTAAAAATAGCAAATATTATTCGAACAATTAATTGAGGTGCATCATCTAATGATTTAGAATTATTTTAGATATAAGAAAAAGGTAATTTCAAAATAATCACCATTAAATTTTGAAGTTAGCATCCTTATTGTTTTACTTTGCAAAAATTTTAACCTAAACTTTCCAAAGTAAAGACACAAGTATGGTAGAGAATTTAGTTATAGTCGAGTCCCCTGCAAAAGCAAAAACCATCGAAAAGTTTTTAGGCAAAAACTTTGTTGTTAAGTCTAGCTTTGGGCACATTAGAGACTTAGAGAAGAAAAATTTTGGAATTGACATTAAGAATAATTTCACCCCCAATTATATTGTTTCTACAGATAAAAAAAAGGTAGTTGCTGAATTAAAGAAATTAGCGAAAGAAGCTACTACGGTTTGGATCGCATCTGATGAGGATCGAGAGGGAGAAGCAATTGCATGGCACCTATATGAAGTATTAAAGCTTAAAAAAGAAAATACAAAACGTATCGTTTTTCATGAGATTACAAAAGAGGCAATTTTAAATGCTATTGAAAATCCACGTGATATTGATGTAAATTTGGTAAATGCGCAGCAGGCCAGAAGAATTTTAGACAGATTGGTTGGTTTTGAAGTTTCTCCTGTTTTATGGAAAAAAGTTAAACCACAATTATCTGCCGGACGTGTACAATCGGTTGCTGTACGATTAATTGTTGAAAGAGAACGGGAAATTATTGACTTTACCTCTGAATCTTATTTTAAAGTTATAGCTCTTCTTACCGTAACAGATGGTAATGGTGATGAAAAAAAGCTTAAAGCAGAACTTCCCAAACGATTTTCAACAAAAGAGGAAACGCTTAAATTTTTAAATAGCTGTAAAAATGCTGAGTACCGGGTTAATGATATCGAGAAAAAACCATCAATTCGTAAACCGGCAGCACCATTTACCACATCGACTTTGCAACAAGAGGCAAGTAGAAAACTAGGCTTTTCGGTAGCACAAACAATGACTGTTGCTCAACGCCTTTATGAAGCTGGAAACATTACCTACATGAGAACCGATTCGGTTAATCTTTCGGAAACTGCACTTACAGCAGCTAAAGAAGAAATCACCAGACGTCATGGTTCTGAATATGTCCAAATCAGAAGATATAAAACAAAAAATAAAGGAGCGCAGGAAGCTCACGAAGCAATTCGTCCTACTTATTTAAATAAGGAAGAAATTTCGGGAGAGTCTAATGAAATTCGTTTGTACAATTTAATTTGGAAGCGAACCATTGCATCACAGATGGCTGACGCAAAGCTTGAAAAAACAAATATCAAGATTGGTATCTCAACAAACAAGAAGGAGTTGATAGCATCTGGCGAAATGATTAAATTCGACGGATTTTTTAGAGTGTATATGGAATCTTCAGATGATGAAAATCAGAAAGAAGAAGAAACACTTTTGCCTACAGTTACGGTTGGCGATTTACTCCACGAAGAAATGATGAATGCCACTCAGAATTTCACTTATCGTCCTGCAAGATATACCGAAGCCAGCTTAGTGAAGAAATTAGAAGAACTGGGAATTGGCCGGCCATCCACTTACGCTCCAACAATTACAACTGTTCAAAATCGAGGATATGTTGTAAAAGAATCCCGTGATGGAATAGAAAGAAATTATGAGGTTATAACACTGGTTAATAATAGTATATCGGAAGAAACCAAGACTCAGATAACCGGAGCAGAAAACAAAAAACTTTTTCCTGCGGATATAGGAATGGTAGTTACTGACTTTTTAAATAAGCACTTTACCACAATAATGAATTACAATTTCACTGCTGATGTGGAAAAAGAATTCGATGATATCGCTGTAGGAAAGTTAGTGTGGTACGAAATGATTGGAAAATTCTATAATCCATTTCATGCTAACGTCGAAAAAACTCTTGAAGAATCGGAAAGAGAAACTGGAGAAAGAATTCTTGGCAAAGATCCGGTGACAGGAAAAGTGATACTTGTGCGTATTGGAAGATATGGTCCAATGGCACAACTAGGAGAAAGTTCTGATGATGAAGAGGCTGAAGCACCAAAATTTGCAAGCCTTCGTACTGGCCAGCACTTGGAAACAATCACACTTGAGGAAGCCATCGACTTATTTAAGCTTCCCAGAGATCTTGGCCTATACGAAGACAAGAAAGTAGTTGTAGCAATTGGTCGATTTGGCCCATACGTTCGTCACGATGGAAAATTTGCTTCTTTAAAGAAAGATGTAGATGATCCTATGGAAATTGATTTGGAAAGAGCAATTGTTCTTATAGAGGAAAAAAAGGAGAAAGACAGATTGAAGCATATTAAGTCTTTTGATGAAGATGCAGATCTGCAGATCCTTAATGGTCGTTGGGGGCCTTATATTTCTTACCAAAAGGAAAATTACCGTCTGGCTAAAGATTTGGAAGATCCAACAACACTGAGTTATGAGGATTGCTTAAAAATTATTAAAGCGGCACCTAAGAAGAAAACAGCTAAAAAAGCACCAGTCAAAAAGAAAACTGCCGCAATAAAGAAGACTGCAGTAACAAAGAAGGCAAAAAAATAAAAAAAAATAATAAAAAAGTTAAGGGGTGTCTTTTTATACAGACAGCCCTTTTTTATTGCCTTACAATTAAATTCAAATAATCTATAATGTTATATTATTGTTAATTTCAAATTAAAATTTATAAAAACTCTTAACAAAACAATAAAACCCACGTAAATAAGACTTACAATAAAATGAAGGAATCTCTAATCTGCGGAAGTAGATAGTGCTCTCAATGTTTAATATAATGTTACAATCAAAAAAAATAAATTTTAAATAGAAACATAAAAAATATTGATTAATGCACCTGAACCTCTGATAAAACTTGTAAGGCACATTTATTTTTATTTACTTTACTCCTCACAGTTTTTGACCGTTACTGAACCATAATATTTTGCATGAAAAAATTTATTTTCTTCATATTTTTGTTTTGCTATACCTTATTAATAAAGGCTCAGCAAGATCCGCAGTTCAGTCAAAACATGTTCAATATTCTCTCTGTGAATCCTGCATTTGCCGGGGCAGATAAAGATATTTTTGTATCAGCAATTAATCGTCAACAATGGGTTGGTTTCGAAAATGCCCCTGTTACTACAGTTTTTAATATAAGCTCACCAGTTGCATTTTTAGGCGCAGATCATGGAATTGGATTGACCATACTAAGTGATAAATTAGGTTTTGAAAAGAATACCGGCATGCGTTTTAGCTATGCATATCAAAAAAAAACAGGTGAAAGTTCTTTAAATATTGGGTTTAGTTTCGGTTTTCAAAACAATTCCCTTAAAGGGGAATGGTTTGTTCCCGAAGGAGATGGTTTTTCAACACCTGAAGAAGATTTTGGTTCTTTAGCTGTTGATGACAGTAAAATGTTTTTTGATTTAGGGCTGGGAATTTATTATAAAACTGACAACTTTTATGTAGGAACTTCCGTAAGCCATCTGAACAAACCAAATATTGGATATAATGAGAATATTGAAACCTATCTTGCCCGCCATTATTATGTAATGGCAGGATATCGATACGAATTAAATGAATCGTGGGAAGTTTTACCTTCGGTTTTTTATAAAACTGATGCCGTAGTATCTCAATTTGATTTAAATACGAACATTAGATACAATAAAAAGATTTGGGGAGGCGTTTCATATAGGGTTGATGACGCTATTGTTGGAATGTTAGGAGTTTTGTTTAATAATGGTATTCAAATAGGATATGCTTATGACATTTCAACTTCAAAAATTGCAAGAGGATCACATGAGTTTTTATTGGCTTATCGATTCAGTACTAAATTGGAAAAACAACATCAAAAATATAAGAGCATACGATTTTTATAATATTAATTAGAAAAACTATACAATCAGTATAATTTATAAAACCACTATGAATAAACTACTTACAACACTTTGTGTAATTGTTTTATTGTTCTTAACCAGCTGTGGTAAAAACACTGGGAACGGAGAACTTACCGGTGCGGGTCAGAGAGGTAAATGGTTTGAACCTAAACCATATGGTATGGTATTGATTCCACGTGGAAGCTTTACTGTAGGTCCAAATGATCAGGATGTTGCTTGGGCACTTAATGCAACGGCAAAAACCGTATCCGTTGAATCTTATTGGATGGATGAAACCGAAATTACAAACAATGAGTATCGTCAGTTTGTATATTGGGTTAGAGATTCTATGGCACGAGAACTATTAGGACAACAATTTGAAGAGTTCTTAATTGCTGAAGATGACAATGGCAATCCAATAGATCCTCCTTTTATTAATTGGAACGAAAGATTGGAATGGGACAATGAAGAATATGCTGAAATTCTGGAAGACATGTATTTGCCTGTTAATGAAAGATTTTTCAGAAATAAAGAAATTGATTCCCGTAAACTAAAGTATCAGTACGAGTGGGTTGATCTTCAGCAGGCTGCAAAAAAATCAAACCGGTACAATTATGAAACGGGAGAATACGAAGGTATGGTTGATGATTACAAAGGTGGCCGCAAACAAATTGAAGACCGGTCTTCTTTTATCATGAAAGAAGCCCTTAATATTTATCCGGATACCTTATGCTGGATTCAGGATTTTACCTACTCATATAACGAACCTTGGACAAAACAATATTTTTGGCACCCTGGTTATGATGATTATCCTGTAGTTGGTGTTTCCTGGAAGCAAGCGTCTGCATTTTCTATTTGGAGAACCCGTTTTCACAATTCTGCATTAAAAGCAGAAGGTGATTATCCCGTTCAGGATTATCGTTTGCCTACTGAATCAGAATGGGAATATGCAGCCAGAGGAGGCATTGCATTAAATATGTACCCTTGGGGTGGACCCTATACAAGAAACGACCAAGGATGTTTTCTTGCTAATTTTAAACCTCTTCGGGGAAATTACGTAGATGATGGTGGTCTTGTAACCCTGCCTGTTGGCAGCTATGAGCCAAATGAGTTTGGATTGTACGATATGGCCGGGAATGTTGCAGAATGGACTTCAGGAGCTTACGATGAGTCGGCTTATTCGTTTACTCACGATATGAATCCTAATTATGAATACAATGCATTACCAGATGATCCGCCAGCTTTAAAAAGAAAAGTAACCAGAGGAGGATCATGGAAAGATATAGGATACTATTTGCAGTGTGCAACCAGAACTTACGAGTATCAGGATACTGCAAAATCTTATATTGGATTCCGTTGTGTTAGAACTCATTTAGGTAATTAATATTTACCCGTAAATTATTTATTTTAGACCTTTTCAAACTTAACTGATCATGAATATTACCGAACTTGTTCAATCTCCTAGATGGAAGAAATTTATGGGCTATGTATATGGCTGGGGTGCTTCCGTAGTTTTGATTGGTGCATTATTTAAAATACAGCATTACCCATATGCCGGAGAACTTCTTACTGTTGGTATGACTGTGGAGGCTATTATCTTTTTCTTCTCGGCTTTTGAACCGCCACACGAGCAACCAGACTGGAGTTTAGTATATCCAGAATTAATTGGATTGGAACCAAGAGAAGGTGGTACCGGAGCTGGTGTCCAGGTTGAAGGGCTGGAACAATTACAATCATTTCTGGAGAAAATAAGTGTTCATCCGGATAAAATATCGAATTTAAGTCAAGGACTTGCAAAATTAACCAATGCTGCAGAAAACCTTTCAAACCTGTCAGAAGCAGCTGTTGCAACCAATGGTTATATTGAAAGTATACAGAAAGCAGCAAGCTCTGTTGGTGAATTTTCTAACCAATACGCTGAATCAACCGAAGAATTATCCAATTCAGCTCAAAAACTAAGTAATTCATACCAGGAAACTGCTAATACAATTAGTAGTTCAGGTGAAGGTTTTGCTAAAAATGTTAATGAGTCAGGAAATAAATTAGTAGAGTCTTATCAAGAAACTGCAAATACAATCTCTTTATCAGGTGAAAATTTTGCTAAAAATATAAACGAGTCAGGAAATCAGTTGTTAGAGTCCTATCAAAATTTGGACAAATCTTTACAAACCGGATTTGATAAAATTTCTGAAAACAGCAATACGTTTAATGGTTCCATGTCAACCTTGAATAACAACCTGTCATCACTAAACGCAATTTATGAGTTGCAATTGAAACAAGGTAACGAACAAATGACAAACTCAAAAACTGTACATCAGGATTTGGGTAAAGTTCTTGAAACTCTTACTGTAACTCTACAAAATGCACAAGCTTACAAAAAAGAAACCGAACAGTTAAACGAAAACCTTGCCGCACTTAATACCATTTATGGTAATATGCTGAGCGCCATGGATGTAAGAAAGAAAAATTAATTTAACTGTCAAGCTGAGCTGAAATGGGAGCAACGAATTGTAAAGAAACACCACGGCAAAAAATGATTGGGATGATGTATTTATTCCTAACAGCGATGTTAGCGATAAATGTATCAAACGAAGTCCTTAATGCTTTCACGATTATAGATAATGGTTTGTCGAAAACCATTCAGACATTCGAAGAAAAAAATGAAAATAAATACAAGGATTTCCAAATTGCCCTGGAAGCAAACCCGGCTAAAGTTCAGGATGCCTGGGATAATGCAAACAACATAAAATTCGAATCAAATAAATTGTACAATTTAATCGATTCTCTGAAACATAGAATCGTTAAAACTGCAGATGGTCCTGAATACGATATGAATAACATCGAGAGTAGAGACAACTTGGATGTGCCTCCTGAAATTATGATTATTGGAGGAAAGGGTAAAATTTTAAGAGAAGCCATTGATTCCTATCGTAATTTGGTATTAAGTCACGTTGCAGGAAAAGATTCTACTCTGCGTAAAGCAATTATGAAAACTCTGAATACAGAAAAACCAAAAAAGATGACAAAAGGTGATCCTAATTATTCTTGGGAATCTCTACAATTTTCACATACGCCATTAATTGGAGCAGTCACACTTCTTTCTAAAATTCAGACAGATATCCGCAGTACTGAATCGGATATCGTGAGTTATTTATTCAATCAAATTGAAGCAGAATCCTTTAAATTCAATAAATTAAGAGCAGAAGTATTTTCACCTTCGAATTATATTTTAAAAGGTGACACCTACGAAGCTCAGGTTTTTCTTGCTGCTATTGATACGACACAAAACCCTAAAATAGTAGTAGATAGAACAGGTCCAATTAGAATATTCAAAGAGGGCCGGGGTATTTATACTGCAAAAGCAGATAAGGTTGGTGAAGTGAAATGGGGTGGTGTGATCACTTATACAAGTCCATCAGGAATTGACAAAAAATATGACTTTGAATCAAGTTATATTGTAGCAGAGCCTAATGTTGTTGTATCTGCTACCAAAATGAATGTATTCTATGTAGGTGTTGACAATCCGGTAAGTGTTTCTGCTCCGGGATTTTCATCGGACAGAGTACGTGCCAGCATGGACAATGGTAGTTTGGTTAAAAAAGGAGATGCTTATATTGCAAGACCAAAAGTTGCATTTAAGAATGCAAAGGTACTGGTTGAAGCACAATTTGAGGATGGTTGGAGACCATTGCGAACTGTTGATTTTAGAGTAAAACCAATTCCAGATCCTGTTGCTAAAGTGGCAGGTTTAAGTGGAGGTAAAATTAAAAAGAATCTGCTCTTGGCGCAAACAGGTGTTGATGCAGTCATGGATAATTTTGATTTCGACTTGAAGTTTAAGATTACCGGTTTTACCGTTTCTACAATTGTAAAAAACTTTACTGTTGATCAGGAATCCAGATCGGATGTATTTACCAAGGAACAAATTGAGATGTTTCGAAATCTAAAAAGAAGTCAGAAACTATATATTGAAGATATTAGGGCAGTTGGTCCGGATGGTGTGACCAGAAACTTACCGACAATTTCATTTAGAATTGAGTAATAAAATTTATATATGATGAAGAAAAGCTTATTACTAATAATTGGTCTTGTATTGATTTGTGCTTCCTATTCCAGTGCACAGACAAATGCAACAAGTGTATACTCAAAAGATCATATTAAAAACAGAAAACCTATTCCTTACTCAAATATACGTGAGTCGGATGTGATGTGGTCGAAGTTAGTTTGGAGATTCGTGGATTTACGGGAAAAAATGAATCTTCCTATGTATTACCCAACAACACCAGAAGATGATCGCTACAGTTTAATCGATCTTTTGATGTATGGAATTGAAAATGAAGGCTTAACTGCCTACGAGACAAACGATGATGAATTTAAGGTTCCAATGACCATTGATCAGATTCGTTCGAAATTTGATGCTCAAAATGATACGATCATGCAACGCAATAGATTGACAGGAGAACTTGAGCAAAAAATTCTTCCCGGTGAAATGCATACAGATGATGTAAAAAGATATATGGTGAAAGAACAGTGGTTCTTTGACAAACAAACATCAACTTTGCAGGTTCGCATCATTGGAGTTTGTCCAATTCGTGAATACATAAAAGATGGCGATTCAGAGTTAGATGGTATTCAGCAGAAGAAACTGTTCTGGATTTATTTTCCTGAGGTTCGTCCTTTGCTTGCTTCTCACGAAGTGTTTAATCCAAATAACGACGCGGCACGTTATTCATTTGATGATTTGTTCTTAAAAAGACATTTTTCGAGTTTTATTTCACAAATCTCAAACGTTCACAACAATCGTCAGATTAGTGAATACACTGTAGGTTTAAACTCAATGCTTGAAGCGGAACGAATCAAGAATGAAATTTTTACATTTGAACATGATCTTTGGGAATTCTAAAAAGAATAGAATATACTGATATAAAAAAGGACCTTACAGGTCCTTTTTTATTATACAAATTTTTTCCCTTTTGTTATTTTCACATCATTAACGATTTTCCTAATCTCCTGCTCATCCCTTCTACGGCATACGAGCAGTGAATCATCAGTCTCAACAACAATGTAATCCTTTAAGCCCTGCACAACAACCAATTTGTCATTTGGTACATTTACCAGGCAATTTTTTGATTCGTAAAGCATAACATTTTCTCCCTGAATGGCATTCGCGTTATTGTCTTTTGCGGAATGTTCATACAATGAACCCCATGTTCCCAAATCAGACCAACCAAATTCAGAGCAATACACAAATACACTTTCAGACTTTTCCAGAATCCCGTAATCGATAGAAATATTCTCGCACTTTGGATAAATCTGGTCAATAAAATTTTGTTCTTCGCCAGTGTCCAGTTTATCTAATATGGACTCAAACAAATATTTTATATCCGGTAAAAATTTATTAAACGCATCCTGTATTGCCGAAAGTTTCCAGACAAATATTCCTGAATTCCAGAAAAACTCACCTGATTCCTGAAATATTTTTGCCAATTCAAGATGTGGTTTTTCTGTAAATGTTTTTACAGGATAAACATCCGTATAATTATCAACAGCTTTATTTGAAACTTGAATATAACCATAACCGGTTTCCGGTCTCGAGGGAGTAATTCCCAATGTTAATAATTTATTTCCATCTTGTATAAATTGAATTCCTTCCGACAAAACTCCTAAAAACTTAGACTCATTTAATATTAAATGATCTGCAGGAGTCACTATAATTGATGCATTCGGATTTCGTTTTTGTATTTTATGATTGGCATAAGCAATACAAGGTGCTGTATTCCTTCTGATTGGCTCCAACAAAATCTGATCTTCATTTATATTGGGGAGCTGCTGAAGAACAAGACCCTTGTAATTAGCATTGGTTACAATAAAAAAATTCTCTGCCGGACAAATGGATGCAAACCGCTCATAAGTCAATTGAATTAGAGTCTTGCCGGTACCAAGAATATCAAGAAATTGTTTGGGTTTATTATTTTTACTTAGTGGCCAAAACCGCGAGCCTACGCCGCCAGCCATAATTACGCAATAATTATTTTTATCCATTGGAAAATATTTATCTGAATCTATGCCTATTTAAGTATGAATTCAAGAGAAGTAAAATTACACCCTAAAATACTGAAAAGCCTTATTAAATCAAAAAAGAATAGAAATTTCAATAGATTCAATTCTCCAGGAAGATGGTAATTAAATAATTTGTAATTTTATCCTAAAGCAAAAAAACTATGAATTTGTTTGAAAACGTAGGAAAATTCGCAAGATTTCTTGTTTTGGTATTTTCAAAACCAGAAAAAAGCAAAACTTTATTTTCACAAATAATCCGTGAGATTGATAAACTCGGAATCAATTCTATTGGGATCGTTGTTATTATATCATTATTTATGGGGGCCGTTATCACCTTGCAGACGGCATACAATATGCTTAATCCTTTACTTCCGGATTATTTGGTTGGCTATACAACAAGAGAATCAATGATTCTTGAATTCTCATCGACGATAGTTGGTTTGATATTAGCTGGAAAAGTTGGTTCAAACATAGCTTCTGAAATTGGTTCGATGAGGGTTACTGAACAAATTGATGCTTTGGAAATCATGGGAATCAATTCTGCCAATCATTTGGTTTTGCCCAAAATTATAGCAGCAATTTTTATTAATCCGTTTCTATACGTACTAAGTGTGTTTGTAGGAATAACTGGTGGGTTACTTGCCGGTTATCTGACAAATACAGTTAATTTAGCCGACTATATTGATGGCGTGCAATATGCTTTTATTCCTTATTACATTACCTATTCCCTAATAAAAACAGCTGTATTTGCCTTTATAATAACGGCAATTCCATCCTTTTATGGATATTACGTAAAAGGAGGAGCACTGGAAGTGGGTAGGGCGAGTACAAAAGCAGTTGTAAACAGCAGTATTCTTATTCTTCTTGCCAATGTGATACTCACTCAAATTCTTTTAAAATGATCACTGTAAGTAATGTAAATAAATCATTTGCCAACTTAAAAGTATTGAATGATATCTCTATTAATTTCGAGGCTGGCAAAACCAATCTTATAATCGGACAAAGTGGATCAGGTAAAACAGTTTTACTTAAATCCATCATCGGTCTTCATGAGGTTGATTCCGGTAGTATTTTCTATAACGACAGAGATTTTACTTCCTTGAATTTGAAAGGAAGAAAAGAGATTCGAAAGGAAATGGGTATGGTATTTCAGGGCGGGGCTTTATTCGATTCTATGAGTGTTGAAGAAAATGTACTTTTTCCTTTGGATATGTTTTCGGATATGAATGAAAAAGAAAAAAAAGATCGTGCAAATTTTTGTTTAAACCGTGTAAACATAAAGAATTCAAATCACTTGTTTCCCGCCGAAATTAGTGGCGGTATGCAGAAACGTGTTGCCATTGCAAGGGCAATTGCTTTGAATCCAAAATATCTTTTTTGCGATGAACCCAATTCCGGTTTAGATCCTGTAACAGCTATTTTGATTGATAATCTTATTCAGGAAATTACAAAAGAGTATAATATGACTACCATTATTAATACTCATGATATGAATTCAGTAATGGAAATTGGAGAGAAAATTGTTTTTATAAGCAAGGGGGACAAAGTATGGGAAGGATCTAAAGATGAAATATTTGATACCGACAATCAGGATTTAAACGATTTTGTTTTTGCTTCGGAATTGTATAAAAAGATTAAAAAAATAAGCTAGTAGAAATCACGCTCGTACATTCTATTCGATTTATTATCTTTGCTTTCAGATCAACAAGAAACAATTCATGAATAAAATACTATTTTTCTTTATTTGTAGCGCATTCATCTTTTTGATATCCTGCAAAGAAAATAACAAATATACTCCTCAGCTAAATGAAGATCAATTTACTAAAATGCTTATTGATATTCACATTATTGATGGAACTTTAGAATCGCAAAATATTTATCGCTCGGGAGATAATTATCGTCCCAGCCACTACTACAATTCTATTTTTCAGAAGTATAATATTACCCGTGAGCAATTTGATTCTTGCGTATCTTTTTATTCTTACGATACAAAAAGATTCACTCAAATTTACGATGTAATTATCGATTCGCTTAACCGACTTGAAACGCAATATCGTATTGAGGTTAAAAATAAAAAACTGGAACAAGACACCGTAAACCTCTGGACAAAAAAGCAGCATTGGAGAATTCCTGAGAAAGATAAAAATCAGGTTGACTTTGCGATTCCAGTTCAAGAAAAAGGTATTTACACCATTAAAGCTTCAATTAAAATATTTAAGGATGATCAAACTGATCAGCCCAAAATAGAGGCTTATTTTTGGAAACAGGATAGTTTAGGCGAAGAGCATAAAGTAAGGTTTATGCCGCAACCAATTACTAAAGAGTTAAAATTCAACACTTATGAATTAAGTTTGTCCTATCCGGATTCGAGTTACACAGAACTCCGTGGGAACTTATTTGTCGGGGAGAATGATCTTGTTGAGTTTACTCAGCATTTCGAAATAAAGGACATCTTGATTTTCAATCCGCAAATTAGACCTGATTCGTTGCAGGTTATTAAGGAATTGGAGCAAGATGAGGAACTAAAACGTAGGAGTCTGCAATGAGAAAAATAGCGGCGAACTACATTTTTCCTGTTATAGCGACTCCTTTAAAAAATGGAATTATTGTACTTGATGAGAATAATTATATTGTCGATATAATTGATACGAAGGGACAGATTAAAGAAATTCAAAACCTGGAATTCTACAGTGGGATAATTGTTCCCGGATTTGTTGATGTATTTACACTCCTCAGTTTTTCATCCTTCTCAGGAAAAGATTTTGAAGATTGTCTGCATGATGACTTTGGTTCAGCACTTAAAAAGAGTTTACTCCAGAAAGATACTACTGCCAATACAATACAAAGAGGAATTAATCAATTAGAAGCTTATGGAACTGTTGCTGCAGCCGATTATTTTATTTTAAATAATCATGCTGATCAAAAGCGAAAATCGAAGTTGTCTTTTTCTGACATGAATGCTGTAGAATCAAACTGTTCCCTGCAACTTCCGATATCAAACAAGCAATTAAATCCAAACCAATCAATTCTGCTAAATCGAATGATCGTAGAAAAATTGAATGGGTTTGCACCGGCTGAAAGTGAAATGAACCGATACTGCATTGGAACAGGATCGCTTGGAATGCATTTGAAACTATCTGTTTTTGAGGAATTAAAAGCTCTGCAAGAAATTCTGCCGGACCTTACTTTTTGGGAATTGATCAAATGGGGAACTATAAACGGAGCAAAACATTTGCAGATCGAAAATAGATTTGGAAGTCTTGAAATTGGCAAAAAACCAGGACTGAACCTACTCACAAATCTTGATTATCCGAATCAGAAATTCAACGCGGCAAGCACAATAAAAATACTTGTTTAATCAAGACTAATTAACTTCTCAATTTGATAGATCAACTCAGGAATTTATCTAAATTTGCGCAATAAAAACTGTGTAAATGGCTACTTTTCTCTTCGATAAAATTATTTTCGGCCCTGTAAAAAGCAGAAGACTTGGTGTTTCGTTAGGTATTAATTTACTGCCTAATGATTGCAAACTCTGCAGTTTTAATTGCATTTATTGTGAATGTGGATGGAATCCGGATCAATATGAACAGAAAATTAATTTTCACCCAAAAAATCAGGTGAAAGAGAGTCTATTCGAGAAATTGACCCAGATGAAAGCCAATAATGAAGATTTGGATGTAATTACCTTTGCAGGAAATGGAGAACCAACGCTTCATCCGGAATTTGGTGAAATAATTAATTACACAATCGAGGTTCGAAATCAAGTATTTCCGCAGGCAAGAATAGCTGTCCTTTCCAATTCATCGATGATTCACAAAAAGTCGGTATTTGATGCTTTAAATAAGGTCGATGATAATATTTTAAAGCTGGATGGCGGAACAGAGGAAACAATTATCAATTTAGATCAGCCCGTTGGAAAGTTCAATCTAAATAATTTGGTTGAACTTCTTTCTAAGTTTGATGGCAATTTAATCATTCAAACCCTTTTTATTCGAGGAGAATACGGGGGTAAAGTTATTGACAACACTACTAGGGAAGAAATAGATGCATGGCTTACACACCTGCAAAAAATACAACCGAAAGAAGTGATGATTTATACTATTTCGAGGGATACTCCAAGTGATAATCTGGAGAAAATATCAATGAAAGAATTGAAGCAAATTGCGCAAAAAGTAGAAGAGGCCGGATTTAAAACACAAATCAGCGGTTAATACATTAATTTTGTAAAATTGTCCTGAAATATCGATTCCCGAAATTTATTTCTAATGCTTAAGGGTAGGTAAGTTATATCTTAAAAATCGTCCTCAAAAAAAACAATTTGTCAGAAAGCCCTTTATAAAAGGAACTTTTGATATTTTGAAGTGAGGTTTCAACTTGATTTCTACGTCTGCAAATATCTTTTGTTTCTTCATTTCAGGAGTTTTTTTCAATAATTGCTTATATCTCCTTTTTATTTGCAATTTCTCCCTAAAAGTATAACTTTAAGTTTATTACGAAATAAAACCCACGAGAAAACAATAAATCTATGTTTAGAACATCTATTAAATTAAGCTGTTTCATTCTTTTTTTCACGTCATCAGTGCTAACTTTTGGTTGTCAGAATAAGAAAGCCTCAGTTGATAAGCTGCCTGAAATGGCTGCACCACAACAAAAGGAGTTAAGATCGGTTAAAGCTCTGTTTTACAATGTGCCAAGTCCGATTGAGGTGAGTGGGATTATAAAAAAAATGAACCTGCCTTATCAGCCCGATTTAATGAATCCGGTTTCTAATGCAGATAATTATTTGTCACAAGCGGATGTGGCTATCAACATTGGTATTTACGGTGCGGATTTAAGTTACATTAGAATTTATGAACAGTTTCAGGATGCGGCAAGATATTTAGCCGTAATCAAGAAATTTACACGCGAATTGGGCATTCCTGAAGAACAGGAAAAAATTACTGCCCGAAGAATGGAAGAAAATATTGAAAATCAAGATTCTTTACTGCAAATAATTACCGAAACGTTTACGAAATCAGACAGTTATCTGAAAGAAAATGAAAGAGGTGGTGTTGCGGCTTTAATTGTTTTTGGTGGATGGATTGAGACTTTGTATCTGGCAACAAATATTGTAGATTTAAAAAATCCTCAAAAAGAAATGGTCAACTTAATTTCACAGCAAAAACATTCTGTGAAAAACCTTATTGGTTTACTAAATCAATATAGAGATAACTATAAAATAAATCAGATTTTGCCAGACTTAAAGAAGCTGGATGCAAAATTTCAGGAAATATCGCAAACTAAATCTTCTGCATCGAGCATTAAAACAAAAGACGGCAAAACAGTTATTAAAAATCAGGTTACTCTAACTGCTTCGAACGAAACAATCAGAGAAATTAAAGAAATTAATAGCAAAATCAGGGAAATGATTACCGAATTATAGAAAAACGATTGGGATGAAAATGACTATAAAAACAATATTACTTATTTTTTACTTATTCGCATTGCCAAATATTGTGCCTGCCCAGTGTAACGAATACACCAAAAAGGAATGTATCCCGAAGCTTACGCCTTACACCTTTAATGGACAATTAAATAATTCGGTGTTATCGGAGGGTGAAACTGCTGAATTGCAACTTACTTTTTATAAGGATCAGGAATATAGAATTTTAGTCGAAGGAGAAGATAATCTTGGTAAAATTCAATTTCAGCTTTTTGATACCGACTACAACTTATTGTATGATAATGCTGATGAAGATTACACAAATTTGTGGGATTTTATGGTTGAGAGCACCGATGATTTTGTAATTCGGGTATTGATACCTGAAAATCAAAAAACGGAGAGAATTGAAAGTGGCTGTGTTTCGATTTCAATTGGTTTCAGAGCTTTTGGATCGAGAACTATTTTTAAATGATCATTTTCTGAGGCGAAACTTACAAAATAAAAAAACCATCCTTTGCTGGATGGTTTTTTTATTTCTGCAGTTTTATCGGTTATTTCAACAAAAATTTAGCTGACCCAATATGGTTTCCTTCAGCGAAAACATCTACTTTATATTCTCCTTCAATAAGACTTCCATCATTATCCCAGAATACCGCAACATCGAGCTGTTCCCCTTCGTAATCAATCTCCCGCGTTGCAGAATAGCTAAGTTTAGTATTCTGAAAATCGAATAAAAGGTTTTCCGGATTACCCAAAACAACTTCATCTGGTCGGGTGATACGAACAAATAATGCTTTAAGTCCGGTTGATGCAGTTACATTTTTTTGAATGGTAAAATTGGTGACTAATTTTTCCGTTTTGGAAATCTTTTTCACGTCTTTGCCTTTTTTATTTATAGGATAACAAGCAAGATCCACAAGCGTAAGAGTAGCCGCTTTACTGATTACCTCTTTCATTGTTTCGGTTGATTCCTCGAGTTTGGTGTTGCGATCTTTCACCCAATCGATTTGCTTTTTAACACGTACATTTTCTGCAGTAAGCAATTGGTTGCGTGTATTTAGTGAGTCGATTTGAACAATATAATCTCTTAGTACTCCTTTTAAAGTTCCTAATTCTTTTTTGTATTTATTAATTTCAAAATAAGAGTTGTTTCGAAATACTTTCATTCGATCCAAAAGTTCATTTATCTTTTCCTGTTCCATTTTTAGCTGAACATTCAAGGTATCATTGTTCGTTTGCAAAGAATCGTAATCCTGCGAAAGTAATTTCAATTCATTTTCCAAACTTATTTTCTCAGTAGTAATTTCGGAGATATAGCGCTTATTATCTCTATGTTCCATGTAATACATTACCGCTAAAATCACAAGAATTACCCCTAAAGTTGCCAACACTCCAATATAAATGTTGTCTTTTTTATTTTTACCTCTACTCTCTGCCATAAAAACTCTGCTTAATTAGTTCGAACAAATTTACTTATCTTTTTTTTAAATAGTATTCTCTAACGCCTATTTGTTTAAAAGCAAACTGCTCCACAATAATAAATAGAATCAATGCATTGCAGAACCAAATACTATTGCCGATTGAACCACTGCAATAACCAAACCAGATTTTAAAATTCTAAATTGCAAACAAAACAAGGGGGCTAACATCTTGTTAAAGAATGCGCCCCGTTACCAAACTAACCTTATGTTTTTTTTATGAAGTAGATTTCTTCTACAGGATGTTACCCAATTTCACACCAAAATAGATTGTTCTTGGATTTAATGGTCCATATACATAACCTGCATCACGGGACGGGCCAAAATCAAAATCATCCTGAAAAGAATTAAAGATATTCTTCATCCCCAAATCAAACTGTAATTTCACATCACTGCCTAAATCGAAATGGTAAGCAAAGTTGATTCCCAAATCCATAAAACGATCTGATTTCACTAAACTTTCCTGAATCTCATTTCCATATTTATCATCTCCTCCACTTAAGTGAATCAAATTCATTGGTCCGGTATATGATCCTGATAATGTAGCAGTAAACTCATGAAGAGGTTTCCAGTTCATTGCAAAATAGCCATACTGCTCTGGTGTTCTCAAAATATCATCAGTAGTAGTATTGGCTGTATCCTCATCCTCTCCCTGATCAACAGCATCATCGTATTTACTGGATTGCAAGGTTAGTCCCATTTGGAAATCCAACTTATAGGATGGAGCCAGTTTACATTCAAAATTTACCCCCCGAACAACCGCTCCATTGGCATTTTTCCGAAGCATAACCATGTTTCCAGTTGCATCTACCTCACTAAATTCGTTAAAGAAAGGATCGATTAACTGAGTATTAAAACCCTCTGCAAGAAAATAGGTCTGCATTTTACCAAAGGCTTTGGTGTAATCCCAGGATACAGTATAACTGTTTGATTTCTCTTCTGTTAAATCGTCAGCCAATTCGTGTGTGATTCTTCTGGCCGTTGAAGCTTCAATGTGTAAATCTTCATCGAAAATTTGCGGAGCTCTAAAACCTCTTGCATAACTAACCCGCAATTGCGAACCTTTAAAGATATCGAATAACACGTTAGCTCTGGGACTAAATACTGTATTTGAATAATTGGAATTTTCCGCAGAATTTTTAATTTCATAGGAATCCATTCTTACACCCAATAGAAATTTTACAGCACCTAAATCCCATTTACTTTGAGCAAATGCACCTATAGTATTTGATGTTTGATCGGCAATTTTGGTTGTTTTCACAAATTCATTATTTGTAAAATCATAATACCCCAATTTATCATCTTTCAGACTGTTGTAAACATTCTCCAATCCAAGAGTGATATCTGCAGGAGCGAAAAATAAATTATCAAACTTTGTAAAGAATTGCACTCCGGCAGAAACAGCCAAATCATCGGTTTGACCATAAGCACCATAATCAGGAATTGGTGTAGATAATTCCGCACCATTGTCGTCATAAATAGTGGCAGCTCCATAGTAACTATCCCTATCGATACTTTGTCCCGAAGCATAAACAGACAATTTACTGATTCGATCCTGATTAAGATATTGATCCCAGGCCAAACTTCCTGAATTAATACGATGACTTACTTCTTCGGCAACAGTAGCTTCATGAGCCTTTAAATTTAGCTGATCTCCGCCCCTTCGGTACTCATCAACTACATGATATTCCAAAGTCAATTTGGCTAAATCTGAAAGACGATGATAAGCACGTAAACCGACACTTATATTTTTCAATTTAACCATATCGGAATAACCATCCTTATTCGCATCCCAATCACCGCGCTCACGGTTCATCCCAAAAATAAACATCCCGCTTTTATGATCTTCAGAAACAACTGACGCATTAAAATCGGCAGTCATATCACTGGCAGCATCTCCACCACCATCAACACCAATACCTACAGCTCCATATTTCACTCCTGCTTTAAAAGTATTGGCAACAGGATCTTTTGTAATGATATTAATTGTACCGGCAATTGCATTCCCTCCAAAAAGAGCTGAACCACCTCCACGTACAATCTCAACTCGCTGAATCATACTTGCCGGAATGTGTTCCAATCCGTATACTCCGGCCAATCCGCTGAAAATAGCTCTGCTGTTAATTAATATCTGCGTATATGGTCCTTCTAAACCATTCATTCTTACTTGCGAAAAACCACAATTGTTACAATTATTCTCTACACGCAAACCAGGAGAAAAAACCAAACCATCAGCCAGGTTTGCTGATGATATTTGTTCCAGCAACTTAGTAGATATAGAATTTACTACAACAGGAGCATCTTTACGTTGAATTCTGTTTCGATCGGCCGTAACCACAACCTGATCCAAGCCAATAAAATCTTCTGCTATTTTAAATTCAAGAACAGAGTTCTTTCCTCCTTTTAGTTCCAATTCCTTCTTGTCCAATTTGTATCCCACACAAGTAGCAATTACATGATAATGCCCCACAGGAACATTCTCGATTACAAATTCGCCGTCGAAATTTGTTACTGCTCCCATGCTCGATCCTTCAAGAGAAACACTGGCATATGGAATGGGTTTGCTGCTGTTACTGTCAATCACTTTGCCTTTTACACTTGAAGTAATATTTTCGGCAGAAACAGAAAATGCCACACTAATTAGCATAGCAATGCCAATAGTTAGATGAGTTAGTAGTCTCATTATAAGGTATATTTTTTTGATGTTTGTATTTATTGATATACACAACACTCCCTCATACTATCAAACAGTATCAGGAAACAGTTACATACTCAAATTTTAAATGGACCTTTTCAGGTAATAATAATAATAAAGGTGTTACTGGAAAACAGGCGGAGCCCTGTTGTCAAGAAGAGAACTTATAATTCCTTTCTTAATAAAAAGGTGGTAAACATTACTAATTTCATAAGATTTTCCTATTAATGCAGCTATAAATAAAACTGAGCCGAGCAAGAACAGGAAACTCGTAAATTGCTGCAATGAAAAACATTCATGAGAAGAATGATGATGATTTGCTGTTCCGTTAGAACTCCCTGGTTTTTGATAGGGATGAGCATGAACGATTAAAGTTCCATCAACTTGTCTATGAACGTGCCAATTAAAAACAGCATTACCCGCCAACAAAATCATTGCCGGAAGCAGTATACTTACAATCGCTATTTTAATTTTTCGAAAACCGTTCATTACCGAATTAAATTGGCATTAACATTACGGCTCAAAAGTAGAAAGTCGGGATTCGTTTAACAATACCTATATGTTGGTATTCATTGATTCCAACTATGTTACTTAACATGTTTCTTATTAAAGAGATTGAAATACTCCTTTATTACATCTTCAGAAGCAACCAAATCGGAGTCCAAAACAGGCTTAGATTTTCTGATTCGGGAAATATAATCTTCTTTGGAGCAAACCATCTCATTCTGATACAAATACCAAAACTGAACGTAAACCCACAAATCATTTCCGGGTCCAAATTGAGCGCGTAATTCGTAAGCTTTTTCTGTAAGCTCCTCTATTTCTGAACCAAACCGGTAAAACATATTTTTAAAAGGAACCGGGTGCACACCGGTTTGCTTTGCCTCATCAAAACGGTAATCTCCAAATTCAATTAACTGCTGTATTTCTGTTTTCCCTTCAAATTGTGCATCGATAACCGGCATTGATGAAATTTGCTTTTGCAATTGAGACAAAGAAATGGAAAGCTTATTTTCAACAACTTTGGCAAAATCCGTAAGGTGATTTTTCAAAGAATCATTTGATGTGGTCGCTACTAATTCTGAGCTGATGATATCATCTTCATTAAATTCATTCTCCCATTTCACAATTCGGTTTATTTCCTGAAGAATCATTCTAACAAATTGCTTGTTATCCGATTGTGAATCGCAAACAATCATAAAATAATCCTGATATCTAACCATTCTTATCAAAACTCCATCCAGACTAAACTTCAGACTTCGTTTTAAGAATAAGCCTTTTTTATGCAAACAGAACCTGATTTCGGTCTTGGTTTTTGTTTTATTTATCGCTGAAAAGGAAAGCAAAGATTGATAGGAAATGGTATACGTTTTAGAATTTGCATCTACTTTATCGCAGCATACAATTTCAGAGTTGCTTTTAATCTCAGTTGTAACATGATTTAGAATTACAGCTCCTTGTTGAACTGCACTTTTCAGTAAAGAAAGTAACAAGCGATTTGTTGAGATCTTAAATTCCTTATCAATGTAAACAGCATCATCTGCTTCTGTAATAAGAGTCGGTTCGTATTTTGAAATGTCCTTATCGCGAATACTTCCCGAAAATATTTTTTCCCATTTTGAAATATTTCGTTTTACATTCAGATATTCATCTGGCAAAATTAAATGAGGAAAGCGGTTTCGAAAAGCAAGAACCAACGAATGAGAGCTTTCCGAAGCATCAACGATCGGATGTAAAGATTCTTGAAAATCATTTTCGGTTAAAATGGCGCATTTATATCCGTTAATACCAGCCAAAAGAGCAAACAGAACCTCTTTTATACCAATACTTAGCACCACAAAATCGAACTTAGTATTTGCAACTGTTTCAAGAAATTTATCTCTTTTTAACACGGAATATTGTAAGGAGTCCTCCATTTTACTTTTATTAACTTATTTTTGTTTTGAATCTTTGTAATTTTGTTGCCTAATAATCAAATATCAAAACCAATCAATTTGAAAAAGATAGCTTTTTATATCCTTTTGGGATTTGCAGTTTCAACCTTACTATATTCTTGTGCACGAAAAGGAATACCTACCGGAGGGCCTCTTGATCATACGCCTCCTAAGGTTACATTAACCAAGCCTCTAAATTATTCAACAAACTTTAAAGGTGGAAAAGTAGAAATTTTCTTTGATGAATTTGTTCAGCTAAAAGATATAAGTTCAAATTTCACAATTTCCCCGCCACTAAAAAAGAAACCTTTGGTGAAATTGAAAGGTCGTTCTATTTACGTGAAACTAGAAGAGAAACTTCGCGAAAACACCACCTATACTCTCGATTTTGGAAAAGGTATTGCAGACAATAATGAAGGGAATCCTTTGGGAGAATATCAATTTGTATTCTCAACAGGCAATCAACTGGATTCATTAAGCATTAAAGGAAAATTAGATAATTCCTTCAATCAGTTGCCGGTTGAAAAAGCAATGGTAATGGCTTACTTGAATACGAATGATTCTGTGCCCTTTACAGTTATTCCAAGTTATGTTGCTAAAACCGATTCGGCAGGTTATTTTCAACTGAACAATTTAAGCAGCGGAGACTACAAGCTATTTGCAATTGTTGATGGAAACCGCGATTTTCTGTACAATGGCCCCGGCGAAATGATTGGTTTCAGCAATGACATTATTACGCCAAAAATGCATACTTACGAACAATTAGACAGCATTAATGCCGACTCCGTTATAGTAAGACAAATGATGGAAACAGAACCGTCAAATATTTACCTTAGAATGTTTGATGAAGAAAATCCTCTTCAATACCTTACCACTTATAAAAGAGATCGCAGAGAACAAATCTATTTTGAATTTAACTCGAAAAGAACTGATAGTCTTAAGATTGATTTTATTGATGTTGATGAAAATCCAAATTGGTTTTTGCTTGAAAAAAATAGAACAAACGATACTCTTTCCTATTGGATAACCGATTCGACTATTTACCAAAGAGATACTCTTTTGGCGAAACTGGAATATTTGAAAACTGACTCGTTGGGTAAACTTGTAAGCTTTACCGATACAGTTAAATTAAATTATAAGGCTCCGAAAAAAGCAAAAGCTTCGAGGAATAAAAAGAAACAGGCAAAAATTAAAATTCCTACCTATGGATTTAAATTGAATGCCAGTAGTTCGCAGGATTTAAATAAGGATGTGATTCTTGATTTTAATGAACCTCTAGCCGAAATCAATAAAGACAGTATTCATTTGTATCAACTTCAGGACACAATACTAATTCCTGTTGATTATAAAATAGAGCAGGATTCTGCAGCTATTCTTCGCTATCATGTTAAAATTGACTGGAAAGCAGAAACCCAATATAAGGTTGAGTTTGATTCAACCGCATTTCGAAATATTTATGGTTTGTACAGCGATAAATACAATGGGAAAATTACAACCCGGGAAGAAGAATACTACGGAAAAATATTATTGAATGTATCCAATGTAAAAAAACCACTGATTGTTCAACTATTAAAAAACAACAAAAGTGAAGGGATTGTTCAGGCAAAAAGGATTTATTCCGATCAAACCGTAATATTCGATTATTTAGCTCCTGACACCTATATCATTAAATTAATTGTTGATGAGAACGACAATGGTAAATGGGACACCGGTAATTACAAAGAAGGTCTTCAGCCTGAAATGGTTCATTACTTTAGAAAAGAAATTAAAGTCCGTTCGTATTTCGATGTGGAAGATCGTATTTATATTCCGGAAAATGGTCCGGAAATCAATTTCAATCAGCATTTAATAGAACTTGAGCAAAAAAGGCAGAAAAAGCTTGAAAAAGCATTACTGAAAGATGCTGAAAAAAATAAAAAGAAAACAAGAACCAAAAACAACAATTAGATATGTCAGTACTTCTGGAATTTGCTATTTTCCCAACCGACAAAGGTGATAGCGTAAGCAAACAAGTTAGTCAGGTTATTGAGTTGATCCGCGAAAGCGGTATTAGCTACCAGCTAACAGCAATGGGAACGCTGATTGAGACTGATGCGTTACCGGAAGCTTTAGCGCTTGTAAACCGCTGTTATGTTCTTTTAGCGGAAGATTCAGAACGTGTTTATACTACTATAACGATCGATATTCAGAAGAACAAACATAATCGCTTAAAAACCAAAGTAGAAGCAATCGAAAATAAGATTGGCAAGGTTAATAAGTAAGGAACAAGTGTCAAGGATTAAGTATCAAGAAAATTCACGAATGAAATTTTTAGCCTCACTTAAGTACCGTATTTTTTCAAGAAGAACAATTATGGTTCTAATTCTGCTAATGGGAACATTTGGTCTGAATGCACAATGTGTGGTAAAAAATTTCGCTTTTCAATCGGGTGAAAAATTAGTTTTCAGAGGTTACTACAACTGGGGATTTATTTGGGTTGCTGCAGGTGAAGTTGAACTGTCTGTTAAAGCAGACCAGTTTCAAAATAAAGAGGTATTCAAAATAAAAGGAGAAGGCCGAAACACAAAAGCATTTGACTGGTTTTTTAAGCTTAGAGACACATTAACCTGCTATGCCGACGCTAAAACTCTTTCCCCTCTCTACTTCGACAGACGAACTCATGAAGCCAAATACGATGCTCATCACGAGTATTGGTTTGATTACAAAAAATATCAGATTAGGTCGCAAATTCAGAAACGAGATAAGCCTGTAAAGCACGATACGTTAAAAAACAAGCCATGTACTTTCGATATTTTATCGGTGGCCTACTACGTGCGGAATCTCGATTTCTCGAAATACAAGAAAGGAGATAAAATTCCGATTTCGATGCTGATCGATAACGAAATTCACTCCCTCTATATTCGCTATCGCGGATTGGAAACCATCAAGGCAAATTCAGGCGAACGTTTCGAATGCCTCAAATTCTCGCCCCTTTTGGTTGAAGGTACCATGTTTAAAGGCGGCGAAGACATGACCGTTTGGCTAAGCAACGACGACAACCGAATTCCAATTATGGTGGAAGCAAAAGTGCTGGTTGGCAGCGTTAAGGGAATTCTGGAAAGCTACGACGGCCTGCGAAACACCAAAAATTCCTTCTTCAAGAATAACAAAGGGAATCTTGATATTGCGGAGTAAAAAGGAAAACGAATGTGAGATGGTAAAACTCTGCGATCTCGTTTTGAGCCGTAAAAAGGCATTCTAAGCTCGTACAGACAGCCGCCGAAGCATAAAATCGTCCCCTAATTTCGTACAAGCTCATTTTAACCGCAAAATGAGACCCTGAACTACTACAGGTAGTCGTTTATTTGTAAAAAGGGCATCTGTAACAATACAGGTAATCATTTTATTGCAAAAAGGGTATCTGCAGCTATGCAGGTAGTCATTTCAAAATTAAAACATAGACTGTAGCGATGCAGAATGCCATCTATCCGTAGAACGGTCTCGTGGGGCAATGCGAAATAAGCAATTACAATCCAAAAGATGTGTGTTGGAGTTCATTCCTCCTAACTAGCACAAATAGCTGTGTCTGTAATCTTGAATTAAGTCTGAGCATAACTGGCTTGTTATTTTAAGAAAAGGTACTCTATCCTAGCGTCAAAATTCACAAACACCAGCTCTCCTTGTGTATAATGCTCTGTAAAATAGTATTGGATATTCTTTGAATACGGATTATTGTTTTGTAGATTCACATACTTAATATAATAAGTGTTCATTACCGCCCTATATAGGTCGGTAAATACACTTTTACGTCAGCAAACATTTAAAATAGAACCAAATGACCAAAATTCCTGACTATTGGATTACTTTTTTAAATAGAAATGAATTACGAGGGGTTGAAATTAACATTCCTGAAGAAGATGACATAAGTGAAATGGAAGTATCGCTGAAAGTATTAAAGGAGTAGTTTGATCAGTTTTTAGGCTGACTGACGTTAGGCCTCATTTATCCAAACGTCAAAAACTAAAGAAAAACATCTATAAAAAAATGAAAATCCAAAAAAATACATTTACAATTTTAGTGCTGCTTTTTATTAGTGTATCACTAAGCTTTGCCCAGAATGGTAGTAATATTGACAAGCCACAAACGCTAAGTGAATTACAAAGATCAATTCAGAAGATATTAATTAAAACGAATACTCCAGGAGCAGGTGTTGTAATGGTTTCTGGAGATTCTATAGTTTTATTAAAAGGGATTGGTAAAGCTGATGTTGAGAAAAATCTTGATGTTAATGAAAATACCATGTTTCGACTTGGCTCAGTTTCAAAACTGTTTGTTGGCATAGCTATTCTAAAATTACAGGAAGAGGGACGTTTAAATTTAAAAGATAAAGTTAGAGATATACTTCCTAATTTAGAAATAAAAAATCCTTGGGAATCTGAATATCCAATTAGAATTGAGAATCTTTTGGAACATACATCAGGATTAAATGATTGGAGTTTGGCCGAGTTAGGTTATAACGACCCCAAACCTAAAACACTGAAAGAATCACTTGAATATTATCCGAGAGGCAGAGAGGTGAAATTTGTTCCAGGAACACGGATTCAATATAGCAATCTTGCTGTTAGCATAGCAGCTTATATTGTAGAAACAGTTTCGGGCATGACGTATGAAGATTATATTACTAAATATTTCTTCAAGCCTATGGGTATGAAGAACATGACCTTTCGTGAGTCTGAACAATATCAAAAAACAGGTGCAAAAGGATACGATAATGGGGTGCCACTGCCATATTTTCATACTCTGTATCGACCTTCGGCAGCACTTACAGGTTCACCCAAAGAGCTGGTTGGCTTGCTCAATTTTTTTATTAATAGAGGAAAAATAGATAGTGTTCAGCTGCTATCAGAGAGTAGTCTACAGAGAATGGAAAAAAATGAAAGCTTACATACTGAAAAATCGGAGCTATTAACACGTAATGGATTAGCAAATCTGGCTTCACCTTACAATAATTTTATCTATCGTGGACACGGAGGAAGTGTTCCTGGCAGTAATGCAGACTTTTGTTATCTACCAGAACATAATATGGGCTTTGCTGTCATGATAAACGATAATAATCAGAATGTAATTTATTCAATATCTAATTTAATTAAAGAATACCAAACAAAGGATTTATCACAAGACATTACTAAATGTAAAAGAAACATTTATAAATCAACACAGGATCTTACGGGTTATTACATATCCGTCAATTCTAAATTTGATTGCATCAAGTTCTTTAAAAAAATCAAAAGCATTCATAAATTCTGGCACCAGAAAGATACTTTGTATGTGAAAAGTATGCTAGGAAAGCAATATACTAATAAATTTTATTCAGATGGGAACAAGGAGTTTGTATCTGAATACTCAGATAAGTTTGTAATATTTCAAACAGAGGACCCTATAGAAGGAGAAGTTCTTAATGGAAATATGGGCTTGTTAAAAAAGATATCGCCTATTTATACGTATACATTACTTACTCTGTTTTATGCATTTTTAATTGTTCCTGTAAGTGTGCTTGTTTTTATACTTCTAAGACTAATTATTTATCTTTTTGGTAAGAAAAAAGACAAAATTGCACTGTGGATTTGCCTTTGGCCTATGGTCAGTACCTCTATTATTGTAGGAATTGCTATTGCAATCTTTACTAGCCTACAAACCCAACTAGATGCTTTTAATTTGTTAGGAAATATGAGCCCACTTTCTATATTAATTTTCATTGGGACTATTGGTTTTGCACTGGCTTCTTTGTGGTCTGTTTATTATATTTTCAAGAATCGAAATGTAAAAATGTCTAAGTTATTCTATTATCATTCTGCCTTAGCAGCTATTTTCAATTTAGCATTTACAATTTACCTTTTTAGCAATGGAATAATTGGACTCATAACATGGATTTAATAATCTAAGAATAAACAAGGCATAACAAAAGTAACCGTTGCACAACTAAAAAATATTTCTAAAAAATAAGATGGAAGCTAAACGAGCTAAATTGATTCGTTACAATAGAAAAACAGGGAATGGCCTTATTAACCATTATATCAGTATTTTTTGTCACGAATTTCAGTAGTTTTTTAAGATTATAGGCGCAGGCAGACATGTGCTGGAATTACAACAAAACCTGTTTCATAATGTTTTGCCATAATTTAAATATAAGAATTTCGGGCTTAACCTATTGTACCAACAAAAGTAGCATGTCCAGTCAGAGTATGACAGGCTTGGAATATTGAAAATAAAAAATAACAGACTGCACTTAACAATAAAAATAAAGTGCAATCTGTCAAAACCTATACCAACCTGCTTTAATTTCTTTATAAGTATGTCTTCGCTAAAGCTTCCGCTGCTTTTTCAAGATAAATGCCTGCGTTTTTTATAGAATCATCTGTGCTTGCAGCATATTTGCTTACTTCGAACAGGCAATCGATATTCATTTCTTTTACTCTTGCCTCATCCAAATCAAGCAATCCACAAAAAATTGCCAGTTTTTGATCAGTAATGGAATCCAATACACCGCGAATTACTTTTCCTGAGAATGTTTGCTCATCCAATTTTCCTTCTCCGGTAATTATCCAGCCAGCACCTTTAATGAGAGCATCAAAGTTGGCCTCCTTTTTTAGTAAATCAATACCCGGATTCAAGGCTGCATTTAAAAATAGAATACAAGCTGCTCCCAAACCACCCGCAGCACCTGCACCGCTTATTTCCTGTAAATCGAGCTCGAATTGTTTTTTTACCACTTCATTAAAATGCTGTAATCCGGCATCCAATTCCGGAATCATTTTGGGTGTGGCTCCTTTTTGCGGGGAATAGATGTAAGCCGCTCCGTTTTCGCCAAACAAAGGATTATCCACATCGCAGGCAACTTCGAATTTCACCTCTTTTAATCTAGGATGTACGGCTGAATGATCAATAGAATAAAGTTGAATTAAATCCTGGCCGGCACCTTTCAACTCACAATTATTTTCATCGAAAAAGACATAACCCAATGCCCGAGCCATGCCCAAACCGGCATCGTTGGTTGCACTTCCGCCAATACCCAAAATAATGTGTTCTGCACCTTTGTCCAACGCATCTTTAATTAATTCGCCGGTTCCATAAGTGCTTGTCAGCATCGGATTTGCCTCATCGCCTTTCAGTAAACGAATTCCCGAAGCTTCTGCCATCTCAATGTAAGCAGTCTTCTTCTTTTCAGAATACAAATAAAAGGCAGTAATTTTTCGATGCAGCGGATCGTGAACCTCGATGGAGTTCATTTCTCCTTCCAGATAGAAGTTCAGGACTTCAATCGTACCATCGCCGCCATCAGCCAACGGTAGTTTGATGATCTCAACATCAGAAGTGTGTTTTCTGATCCCTCTCTCAACAGCATCACAAAATTCCATTCCGGTGAGAGAGCCTTTGAATTTATCCGGAGCTAAAATAATTTTTGTCATCATTGAAAAGTTAGCTTAAAATCAGGGGGATTTTAACTTACTATTATTGGGACAGGTTGAAAAAAAGAGCTTATTTCTTATCTATTTTAATCTCAAAAAGTTTAGGCCATCTTTTCCCGGTAACAAACAAACGATTATTAATAGAATCCCAGGCTATTCCATTCAATACCTCATCTCCCTCTATCAATATTTTCTTGTCTGCTAATTTTAAAATCTTACCTAAATTTAAATTTCCTTCCACTCTTCCCGTTTCCGGATTTATAATTACAATTCGGTCGGTAAGCCAAACATTAGCATATATTTTTCCATCGATGTATTCCAATTCATTCAAATTGGTTACCATTCCCGAATTATCATACACTTCAATTATTCTCTTCCAACTATAATTGTCAGCATCAAGCACTGTCAGCACATTAGTCCCATCCGAAAGAATCAACTCATTGTTAACTGATGTAATTCCCCAGCCCTGATTATTGGACGTGTTGGGTTCAAAAGTATCCTCTTTTTCAAAAGTTACAGGATCAACAACAAAAACTTTTTTTGCATTCCAGGTCAATTGAATAATTTTTCCCTTGGAAAACGTAATGCCTTCGCCAAAATATTCCTGCTCTAAATTCTTAACCGACAGGGCCTCACCATTTTCAAGTTTTACCTTTCGCAAAGTAGATTCGCCTCTTTGCCCTGTTCCCTCATATAGAAATCCTTTATGATAAAACAATCCCTGGGTATAAGCACCTCTATCGTGGGGAAACTCATTAATTATTTCATATGAATATTCAACAGGAGGGATATTCGTTTTCAAATTTATAAATGTGGAAACAATACCAATTGTCCCGTCTTCATGATAAGCCATCACCTTCAGATCGTGTTTCCCCATTTTTTGATCCTCAGGAACCCAAGTCATTGTCCATGGCTCATCGGTCAAACTTCCAATTAAAGTCTCATCAGCCCAAAACTGAACAGAATCAATTCCGGCCGCCCTATTTCTGGGAGTCATTTCAATTTCAACATCTCCTCCCATGGTATATAAATCACCCCGATGCGGTTGTTTTAAGCGCAAACTATTAACAATCACTGTCGTTTTTTCTGTCTGCTCATCAAAGTTTTTATCGGCAAACTTATTATTGTTTACACTCTTGCCATTACACGAGACTAACAGCAAAAAACAAACAAGCGATAAAAAAGAGTGAGTATTCATGGTAATTCTTTTAGGATAAAACGATCAGTGAAAACAACAATTAGTTTTAGTATTACAAGCTTTAAAATTAGCTAAAAAATAAAAAAACTGCCCTGATCAGTCAGGACAGTTTGTATTATTTTAAGATTTCCCATTCATAACCATCTTTGGTGTCTTTTACAACAATGCCTAAATTGGTCAATTCATCTCTTATTTTATCGGCAGTAGCCCAGTCTTTATTCTTTTTGGCCTCATCGCGGGTCGAAAGCAGCAAACGAACTACTTTATCCAGTATTTCATTATTCCCTCCTGTATCTCCTTCATCTTTCAAGCCCAACACGTCAAACACCAAATTGTGATACAAATCCTTTAAAACAGCAAGGTCAGAAGCAGTAATCGTTTCCTTTCCAACAGCTAATGAATTGATCATCTTCACGCCATCAAACAAGTGAGCAATTAATATCGGTGTATTAAAATCATCATTTAATGCCTCGTAACACTTCGCTTTTAATTCCTCAACAGAATTGGAAGAGGAATCCGATGTTTGTATTTTATCTATTGTTGCAACAGCTGTCATTAAACGTTTAAAACCTTTTTCTGCTGCCTGAAGCGCATCGTTCGAAAAATCCAACGGACTGCGGTAATGAGCCTGCAACATGAAAAAGCGAACCGTCATCGGGCTGTACGCCTGTTCCAGTACATCATTCTCTCCCGAAAACATAGAAGATAAATTCACGTAATTTCCCAATGATTTACCCATCTTCTGACCATTGATGGTGATCATGTTGTTATGCATCCAGTATTTTACGGCTTCGTGTCCGTTAGCTCCTGTGGATTGAGCAATTTCACATTCGTGATGCGGAAACTGCAGATCCAATCCACCACCATGAATATCAAATTTAGCGCCCAGATATTTCTGACTCATTGCAGAACATTCCAAATGCCAGCCAGGGAATCCATCACTCCATTTCGAAGGCCAACGCATAATATGCTCAGGAGTCGCTTTTTTCCAAAGAGCAAAGTCAAAACTATTTTTCTTTTCGCTTTGTCCTTCTAAATCCCGTGTATTTGAGAGCAGCTCTTCAATTTTTCTTCCTGATAATTTGCCGTAGTCATATTTTTCGCTGTATGCTTTCACATCAAAATAGACAGAACCTTCACTCTCGTAAGCAAACCCATTCGCAAATAATTTATCAATCACTTCCATTTGTTCAATAATATGTCCTGATGCACGAGGCTCGATACTTGGCTTCAATACATTCAAATCAGCCATATCATTGTGATAGCGATCGGTAAAAAACTGAACAATTTCCATTGGCTCCAGTTGTTCCAAACGAGCCTTTTTAGCAATTTTATCTTCGCCCTCATCTGCATCATTCACCAAATGTCCTACATCGGTAATGTTTCTAACGTAGCGTACTTTATATCCTAGATGCGTTAAGTAACGAAAAACCAAATCGAATGTGATTGCTGGCCGGGCATGCCCCAAATGTGCATCACCATATACCGTAGGACCACATACATACAGCCCAACATGGGGAGCATTAATGGGTTCAAACAATTCTTTTTTACGATTTAGTGTATTATAAATGAACAACTTATTTTCCATAACTGTAATATAATCGAAATTCTATTGGGAGTGTAAAATTATAAAAAATTATTGCTCGCCATAAAATATCTTGCGAATAACTTTAGAATTCTGATAGATAGACTCAATTTACTCCTAATTTCCGACTTCCTTAAGGAGTAAGTTACGTGAATAAAACTCTTTTCAACTTAAAAAAATGGGGTCCAAACAGACCATACAACTGTATATTCAATCATAATCTACTCTTTTTATTGTCTATATAGATTCCTTCACTATCTTTGTGACATAAAATATTCTATCCAATATCCTGAATTGCGATTGCCGTCATCAGCAAGATTACTTGAAAACATTCACCTTCCTCATTGAATGTAAAGGAAAATCAACAAAAGGAAATAACAACAAGAATTATATAGAGATTGATCGAATTTGGATAGAATAAATACAGTTTATAGACTAATTATAAAATCTTAATCATGTAATATTGTTTTAAACAATCAAAATATATTTTTTATTATTACTTTCAACTATAAGCTCATACAGGATCAATCCAATAGTAGTATTACAAAATTAAAAGAATGTCAAAAAAAAATAAAAAAGAACATAGAAAAGGAAAACCAGCACATAACCGCCAAAGTCTTTCAAAACTAATTGATGGAATATTCGCTCAAAACCCAACTAAAACACTTAATTACAAACAAATTTCAAGTGAATTGGGAATTAAAGACATGGGCACAAAGCAGCTTGTAGTCGGAATTCTTTGCGATATGGTTGATTTAGAGGTTTTAAGTGAAATTTCGACAGGAAAATACAAATTGAAATCGAAAATCGGCAACATAACGGGCAAGGTTGACATGACTGCCCGAGGATCTGCATTTATCGTTTCGGAAGAAATTGAAGAAGATGTTTTTGTATCGCAGGCAAATTTAAACAGAGCTTTACATGGAGATATCGTTAAAGTTTCCTTGTATGCACGTAAAAAAAGCAAGCAACCCGAAGGCGAAGTGGTTGAAATCGTTAAAAGAAAGAAAACCACTTTTGTAGGAATCGTAGATGTTTCTAAAAACTATGCATTCCTGGTTTCATCGGGCAAACAAATGCCGTACGATATTTTTATTCCTTTGGCAAAGTTAAATGGTGCACAAAATGGCGATAAGGCAATTGCACAAATAACCGAATGGCCTAAAAAATCGAAAAATCCGGTTGGTCAGATTACAACTGTTTTGGGTAAACCCGGTGATAATAACACTGAGATGCATGCGATTCTGGCTGAGTTTGATCTTCCACATATTTTTCCTGAAAATGTAAACGTGGCCGCAGAAGATATTTCTGATGAAATTACAAAAGAAGAAATTGCTCTTCGCAGAGACTTCAGAGAGGCTACAACTTTTACCATCGATCCGCACGATGCAAAGGACTTTGATGATGCCCTGTCTATTAGGGCACTTGAGAATGGCAATTGGGAAATTGGTGTTCATATTGCTGATGTTACACATTATGTGAGAAAAGGGAGCATCATTGAACAGGAAGCTTTTGATAGAGCAACTTCTGTTTATTTGGTAGATAGAGTTGTACCAATGTTGCCGGAACGTTTATCGAACGGAATTTGTTCCCTGAGACCCAATGAGGAAAAATTAACTTTTTCTGCTGTTTTCGAAATGGATGAGAATGCAGATGTGATCAATACCTGGATTGGTAAAACGGTAATTAATTCGAACCGAAGATTCACCTATGAAGAAGCGCAGGATATTATTGAGACTGGAAAAGGAGATTTTAGTGAGGAAGTTCTTGAATTGGATAAGCTGGCTAAATTGCTGCGTAAAAGGAGATTCAAAAAAGGAGCAATTGATTTTGAACGTTTCGAAGTAAAATTTGAAATTGACGAAACAGGAAAACCGACACGTGTATATTTTAAAGAATCAAAAGATTCCAACAAGCTGATTGAGGAATTTATGCTTTTGGCCAACAAGCGTGTTGCTGAAGTTATTGGGCGAGTGCCAAAAGGAAAAACGGCTAAAACATTTGTTTACAGAACCCATGACCAGCCAAATCCTGAAAAATTAAATACTTTCAATCAATTTATTCAAAAATTTGGATACAGTTTAAAGACAACAAATCCAGGAGCAATATCCAGTTCGCTAAACGCTTTATTGCACGATGTAAAAGGTGAAACCATTCAAAATCTGGTGGAAACTTTAGCGATTCGCTCCATGGCAAAAGCCGAATATTCTACTGTAAATATTGGTCATTACGGGTTGCATTTTGATCATTACTCACATTTCACATCGCCAATTAGAAGGTATCCCGATATGATGGCTCACAGATTGCTGGAAAAATACTTTGCGGGTGCTAAATCGGTTAATAAAGAGAAGTACGAAGAGTATTGCCGACATTGCAGTGAAATGGAACAAAAAGCTGCACAAGCTGAACGGGCATCTATAAAATACAAGCAGGTGGAGTTCATGCAGGAACATATTGGTCAAGAGTTTGTTGGAACTATTTCAGGTGTTACTGAATGGGGTTTTTACGTAGAATTGGATGAAAACAAATGCGAAGGAATGGTTTCAATTCGTGAGTTGGAAGATGATTTTTACGAATTCGACGAGGACAACTACTGTATTGTTGGACGCAATCATCGTAAAATTTATCAATTGGGAGATAAAGTTGAAATTTTGGTTGCTAAAGCTAATCTGATTGCCAAACAACTTGATTTCGTATTAGCTGATTCAAAGAAAAATAAATAATTCAAAAAAAACGTAAAGAATGGTCGGATCTCTTTTTTGAAATCCGACCTTTTGCTACTATTAATTAACTTAATAAAATACATTTCTTAATAAATGATAAAATGAGAGGCATCATTTCATTCATCCACTCTTTTTATGTAATTTTGATTGAAACCAGCACACATTAAGAAAGGTAAGGTTCCGCATGAAAAAGATATTAATAATTGATGATGATCCAACTATATGCTTGATGCTTCAAGGTTTGCTGAAGCGTAAAAACTTTGATGCAGATACAGTGTTTTCTGCCGGAGAAGCATTAAAAAAGTTGGAGATTAATCAATTTGATCTTGTTTTAAGTGATTTCCGTTTGCCTGATTTTGATGGATTGGAGCTTCTCCAAAAAATAAAATCAATGCATCCACATGTTCCTGTTATCATTATGACTTCTTATGCTGATATAAGAACTGCTGTGAGTGCAATAAAAATGGGCGCGTTTGAATATGTAACCAAACCGCTTAACCCAGATGAAATTCTCTTGTTAATCAATTCAGCTCTTGCTAAATCAGAAGTTCCTAAGAGCTCTAAAAATTCAAAAGAAAAACAGAACAAAGAAGTGATTGAATTTGTTCATGGAAAAAGTCCGAATTCCTTACAGATTGACCAATATATTAAATTGGTGGCACCCACAGATATGTCAGTTATTATTGAAGGAGAGAGCGGTACAGGAAAAGAAATTGCAGCCCGAAGAATTCACTTTGACAGTAGAAGAAAAAAGAAGGCTTTTGTTGCTGTTGATTGTGGTGCTTTATCTACAGATTTAGCAGGAAGCGAACTGTTCGGTCATATAAAAGGTTCATTTACCGGAGCAATAAACGATAAGGAAGGTCAGTTTGAATCAGCTCAGGGAGGAACCTTGTTTCTGGACGAAATAGGGAATTTATCCTATGAAATTCAAATGAAGCTATTAAGGGCTTTGCAAGAACGTAAAGTTCGTAGAATTGGAAGCAACAAAGATATTGATGTTGATGTGCGGATTGTTGTCGCAACCAATGAAGACTTATCAGTAGCAGTAAATAATGGAGATTTTAGAGAAGATCTTTACCATCGTTTAAATGAATTTAAAATTACAGTTCCTGCTTTACGAAACCGAATTGAAGATATTGAATTGTTTTCGAATTATTTTCTCGAATTGTCAAACAATGAGTTAAATAAAGAAATCACAGGATTTAGCTCCGAGGTTTTGGAAAAATTCAAATCTTATTCATGGCCCGGTAATTTACGAGAACTTCGAAATGTTATAAGAAGATCTGTTTTGCTTAGTCCTGAAAAGAAAGTAGAACTAACCAGTTTACCCAATGAAATCTTAAATGACAATGCCAATAGTAGTTTTGTTGCGGAAGGTTCCAATCTTAAATTAATTCAGGCCGCAAACGAAAAGGAATTAATTGTATCCACGCTCCGAAAGGTGAACTATAACAAATCGAAAGCCGCCAGGATGCTTAATATCGACAGAAAAACCTTATACAATAAGATTAAACAATACGGAATCAATATTTAAAAATACAATTAGGCAAGAATATCATCTTGAATAGATGTTATTACTAGATTTGTGTTGGCAGTAACAGTTGCAACCAACTCTCTTATCTCTTCGTGGTTTAGCTCAGCATTTTCTTTTTTATGAAGAATGGTTTCCAACCGCGTTAAAATAGGAACCACAATTACAACCCTAAGCTGGTTAAATGAAGAAAGCATCTTATGAGCAATTTCACCAATTGCCGGATAATTTTTATCAATCAAAGCTTTATTCAATAAATCAACATTTTCGTTTGCCGAGACAATAAACTGCTCCAATATCTGATTAACTAATCCCTGATCATCGGAGGTAAATTGTTTGATTTGAGTTAAGTCGAAAAGATCATCCGACATTGTTTTGTCAGAACTTTTTAATTCAATTCTCTCTTCTTTCGCATTACTAAATAAATCTCGAAGCATTCCCATCAGAATAGCCTCATCGAACGGTTTCACAAGACACTCAGTCATTCCCGATTGTATATATTGTTTTAAATCCGAATCTCTTACATTTGCGGTTAAAGCAATTATTGGAATTTCAGATTTTTGAGTTTGTTCCAGCTTTCTAATATTTTTACACAGCTCAATTCCACCCATTTCCGGCATGTGAATGTCTGTAAGAATCAGATCGTAATCTTTTTGCCTGATTAAATCGAAGGCTTTAGATCCGTCGTCCACAAAATCTGCCTGCAGGCCCCAGCTGGAAAAAATAGTTTTTAATAGTAACAAACTGTATGGATCATCATCTGCAACCAAAAAAGATTTTTGCTTTAAAAAATCAGTACTTGGAACTTCCTTTGATTTTTTATACTCAGAGGCCACTTCTTTCGATTCTAATAATGGTATTCGCAAAGTAAAACAGGATCCTTCACCCAGCTTACTTTCCACATACAAATCACCACCTAATAATCGTGATAATCTTCTGCTAATTGCCAAACCTAGTCCTGTTCCACCATACTTCCTTGCAGAAAACGAATCTGCCTGGCTGAAATCTTCAAAAATCGTTTCTAATTTATTCTTATCAATTCCAATTCCTGTATCTATTACATTTACTTCGAACATAAAGTACTTCTCGATTTGAGTAACCGATGATTTGATTCTAACAGACCCCTTTGACGTAAATTTTATGGCATTACTACCCAAATTCAATAGAATCTGTTTAATCCGAAATGGATCACTATCTAAATTAATTTGAGAATCACCTTCGTATTCCCAAGTAAAATTGATGTCTCTGTTTTCAGCATTAATTTTCAGAATATCGTATACGTCAAAAACCAGAGAATAAGGTTGAAACAGAATATTTTCAATATGTAGTTTTCCAGCTTCAATTTTCGACAAATCAAGAATTTCATTTACCAAGCCAAGCAAATGTGTCGATGAGTTTTTAAGAACGCGCACAAATCCTTCTTGATGCTCTTCTAATTTTGTTTTATTTAGCTGATTTGTGAAACCAATAATGGCATTAAGAGGAGTTCTTATTTCATGGCTCATTATGGCTAAAAAATCTTCTTTCACTTTTGCCAACTTTTCTGCTTTTCCTTTGGCAACAATTAATTCTTTTCGATAAAAATTACTCCTGGTGATATCGGTAAGAATGAAAATGATAAACAGGATACCCAGAACGAATCCAACAATAATGATCACAGAAATCACAAATATTGAATTACTGGCAATTTCTTTTGCACTATCCGATTCATGAGTTAATTGCTGCAATCTTTCCTTTTCCAACTGACGCAATAAAATTTTAATCTTGTCCCACATTAAAGAATTTTCTTCAACCAACCGCAATTCTTCATTCGATACAATCTCTCTGTTCAATCGTTCTTTGGCCTGAGCTGTAAGCAGCATATTCTCCAAACTTCTTAATAAACTATCGGCTTGTGGCAAATAGCTCGTATCAACCTGCACTTGTGTTCGTTGAATTACAGTTTCAATGGAATCTATTTTAGTCTCATTCTTTTTCCCACTAAACAGTCTGGCGACAAATCCTTTCTTCTTCTTTTCCTTTACTTCAGCAGGACTAACGACTGTATCCAAAAAAGTAGTGGTAGTTGTGGTAGTCTTAATTTTTGTTTTAGCCGCATCAGAAACTTCACTGAGCGCCTCCATAGCTTTTTGGGAGAGATTTTCTTTTTCTTTTGCTCTTTTTAATTCAACAAATTTCTCTAATTTATCGGCACGTTCCTCCAACAAATAGTTCATTGAATCAATTAATAAAAATGATTTACTGCTATCATCACTAAAATATCTCAATGAATCCAAATCATTTTGAATTTCTATAATATTCTCGGCATAATTAGCCAGGTATCGTTCCTTTTTTGTTAATGAGTAAATTCTTATTTTATTTTCCGCTTCCGATAAATTCGTTAAAATTCGGTTCATTCTGGCAATCTCAGCATCTGGTTTTGATAAGTATATAACAGAATCCAAGAGTTTATTATACGATTGGTAGGCTATGAGTACAGAAGCAAGAATAGCCAGGAACACAAATATGTACCCTAAAACAACTTTAATCTTTATATTATTTTTATTCTCAGTCACCATTTAAATTGTTCTACTTATTTTAACGTGCATTTTAAAATTGGTAAGCTAAAGTTAGTAAGAATTTTTTTTAGTCAATTATAAAATTAATTGCGCCTTTTCTATTAGAATTCCGGATGTATTTGGGGATTTTATACCCAAAAAATGGGGAAATTTTCCACACAATCAATTTATAAATTTTAAAATGTGCATTCGTTTCAAAGAGGCAATAAACATCTTTATGTCTGATTATCTTTAAATTAGCATTATAAATTATATTATATGTATTGAAACAAAATCTTGGCATGATATTCACATATATAGTACAAACAAAATAATGAAACCTAATCTCTAAAAACTAATTTATGAAACGTATTCTTATAGCATTGCTAATTGTTCCTATGTTTATCTCATGTAATCAAAAAGAGTTAAAACAACTAAGAGAGCAAAACCAGCAACTAACTGTAATGGCTCAGGAAAAAGATTCTTCAATTAATGAATTCATTGGATCGTTAAATGCAATTGAAGAAAACCTTGAAATTATTAAGCAAAAGGAAAATATTATTGCAGTTAACTCTGAGAATCCTAATCAATCTCAAAAACAAAAAATTGCAAGCGATTTAACTTCAATCAATAATTTGTTAGAACAAAATAAATTGAAAATTGAAGAATTAGACAAAAAATTAAATAATAGCTGGTATCAAAACTCGAAACTACGCAAATTAACTGATCGTTTAAAAACAGAATTAGAAGCCAAAGAAGGTGAAGTAATTATTTTGAATGATAAGGTAGCAAAATTGAACATTGAAGTTGACAACTTGAATGGACAAGTAAGCGAGTTGAATGGAACTGTGTTGGCTTTGAATACTGAAAATGAAATCAAAGCTAAAGTAATTGAAAACACAACAAATGAACTAAATACTGCTTTTTATGTATTTGGAACCAGCAAAGAACTGCAAGAGAAAAATGTAATTACCAAAGACGGTGGATTTATCGGAATTGGAAAAACTGCAGTTCTTAACAAGGATTTTAACACAAGTGAATTTGAAAAAATTGATATCACCAAAGTTACTACGATTCCTGTAATTGGGAAGAAGATTAGTTTTGTAACAAATCATCCAAGCAGCTCTTATAAGGTTGAGGGAGTTGAAACAGTTGAAGGTATTACAATTCTAGATCCAGTTGAATTCTGGAAATCTTCAAAGTATTTGGTAATAGCGGTACGATAATCAATACATGGTTGAGTTTTAAGGTTGTCCAAGAAAGGCTGTCAGGAGTGGCGGCCTTTCTTATGCATTCTAATTTGTAAGTAATATTCAAATGATAAAACTGTTTTGATTATTAATGAGTTTTTGTATTTTAGTGTCTTAATTTGATTTAAATAAAAATAAAGCTCATGAAAGATGCATATCAAATCAATAAGGTTTATTCTATAATCCTGATATTAGCCGGATTAATTGGAATAACAGCAAGATACTTTGAGGTAGGAGATTGGCAGTTAACAGCCTTGATTCCTACTTTTTTTGGCCTTGTACTATACTTTTGTACCGCAGGTATTCAGAATGAGAATGCCGCAATAGGACACGTGGCAGCACTTGTTACAAGTTTATTAGTTGTCATGTCTGTTTTGATGCTGTCGAAAGGTCTTTTGGGAGATGCAGGATGGGGTAGAAAACAATGGATATTTTTTGCGATTATTGCCGGAGGATTATGGAGTTTGCGTAGTCAGATTCTATACTTTAAAGCACAGCGAAAAAGAAAAGCCTCTCAGAATAAGTCATAAAAAAAGCCCTAAAGGGCTTTTTTTTATTTGTAATAAGACATTGCTTCTTAAAAGCAAATTATTTTTTATAAAATAAGGTGTTGCTTTCTCTGATGTTTTATTATTTGATGACCATTGTCGGTTAATGGAAATATAAGCACAAGATCATCAACAGCTAAATTATGCCTGACATAGCTTGACAGATTGATAAATTAACTTTGATGACTTCATAAAAAACGCAGTTCCATTACAGAACTGCGTTACATATTTCCCTAAGGAAAGGTATATCTTAATAATATTATCCTCTGATAGCTGTTACTCCAGGAAGTTCTTTTCCTTCGATGTATTCTAATAAAGCACCACCACCGGTTGAAACATAACTTACTTTGTCAGCAAGACCGTATTTGTTGATTGCAGCAACAGAATCACCACCGCCAATTAACGAGAAAGCTCCTTTTTCGGTAGCAGTTACAATAGCATCAGCAATTGCTTTGGTTCCTTTGGCGAAAGTATCCATTTCGAATACTCCAACAGGACCATTCCAAAGAATAGTTTTTGATTCTTCAATTACTTTTGAGAAGCTGGCGATAGTTGCATCAGCAACATCCAGTCCCATCCATCCTTCAGGAATTGCATTTACATCACACACTTTAGTGTTGGCGTCGTTAGAGAAGGCATCAGCAATTAAAGCATCGGAAGCAAGGTGAAGTTTCACGTTGTTCTCTTTTGCTTTCTGAAGAATTTCTCGGGCCATTTCTAATTTATCATCTTCAACCAATGAGTCTCCAATAGTTCCACCTATTGCTTTCACAAAAGTGTAAGTCATTCCACCACCAATAATCAAATGATCAACTTTTGACATTAATGTTTGGATGATTTCAATTTTTGAAGAAACTTTAGCTCCTCCCATAATGGCAGTTAACGGATGCTTGGTATCTTTCAATACCTTATCAACGCTTGATAATTCGCCTTCCATTACATATCCGAAAAGTTTGGCTTCCGGGAAAAATTTAGCGATAACAGCAGTAGAAGCATGTGCACGGTGAGCCGTTCCAAATGCGTCGTTGATCCAAAGGTCAGCTAAATCAGCTAATTTTTTAGCAAATTCTTCATCACCTTTTTCTTCTTCTTTGTAATAACGAAGATTCTCCAATAAAAGAACTTCACCAGGCTTTAAATTAGTAGCCATAGTTTTTGCACTTTCACCAATACAATCATCAGCAAATTTTACTTCAACACCAATCGATTTTGTAAGGTGAGCAACAATGTGCTTCAATGAAAATTTCTCATCTACACCTTTTGGACGACCAAGATGTGACATCAGGATAGCAGAACCATTACCATCTAATACTTTTTTGATAGTAGGCAGAGCAGCACGAATTCGTGTGTCGTCAGTAATTTCGAATTGCTCGTTCAAAGGCACATTGAAATCTACTCGGATAATAGCCTTTTTACCTGAAAAATTGTAAGTGTCAATACTTTGCATGATATAATTGTCTTTAGTTTTTTTTTCGTGTATCCAAAGGTAGCTTTTTCTGCAAATGAGTGCAAAAAAGATAGGGGAAACTATTGTATCTGTAATTAATGCAGTGGGTTAGGTGTTATGAGGCATTAGTTTTGAAACGATTGCATAAAAAAATAAATTTGAATAATAGGAGCTAAAACGTCAGATTTGGAGACTTCTTAATTGCAAGATGATTACTTTTAGCAAAGCACTCTGATATTTTTTTAACTTTGGGTAGCCTAATGAGTTTTTGCAGCTAATTTTGCATTTTAGTGATCGCTCGGAAATCAATGTTAAGTGATTGATGACATTAGGATGCCTGTAACAGAATCGAAATTAATTTCATGCAATTCAAAGATATAATTGGACTTGAATCGGTAAAGAGTCAGTTCATACAAACAGTAAAAGAGAATAGAATTAGTCACGCTCAACTATTGGTTGGACCGGCCGGAGTTGGAAAATTACCTTTGGCGATTGCCTTTGCACAATATGTTTCCTGTTTGGATCAAAAGGAGAATGATTCATGTGGTGTTTGTTCATCATGCAAAAAATACCAGAAGTTAATTCATCCCGATTTACATTTTGTGTTCCCGGTAGTAACCGGTAAAGGCTTTACGAATCCGGTGAGCGATAATTTTATTGGCAGCTGGAGATCTCAAATTGAAAGTGATCCGTATTTTGATTTGGGCGAATGGTACCAAACTCTGGGTGTTGACAATTCTCAGGGCTTAATATATTCTTCGGAGAGTAATGAAATTATCCGCAAGTTAAATCTGAAGACTTATGAGTCTGATTACAAAATAATGGTGATTTGGCTGCCGGAAAAGATGCATCGGTCCTGTGCCAACAAATTGCTTAAAATGATCGAAGAACCGCCAAAGAAAACATTGTTTTTAATGGTTTCGGAAGAGCCGGAAAAAATTCTTCAGACAATACTTTCCAGAACACAGATTGTAAAAGTTCCAAAAATTGAATCCAGAGATTTATCGCAGGCGCTTACATCCGAATTTAATTTATCGGGAACCGAGTTAAGCAATGTGGTTCGTTTGGCTGGCGGCAGCTATCGTAAAGCCCGGATATTGATTCAGAATTCAGATGAAAACGCTTTTAATTTCGAGAATTTTGTTACTATTATGCGATTGAGCTATGCGCGTAAGGTGTTGGAAATAATGGATTGGTCGGAGCAAATTGCCGGGATTGGACGGGAACGTCAAAAGAGTTTTTTAAACTATTGTGTTCGTATGGTGCGCGAGAATTTCATTTTAAATTTAAAAAAGCCTGAAATGGTGTTTCTGAATGGCGAGGAAATGAATTTTTCCAAGCGATTTTCGCCTTTCATCAATGAGGAAAACGTATGGATTCTTGCTGATGAGCTTTCAAAAGCTCATTCGGATATCGGTAGAAATGCCAATGCTAAAATTGTTTTTCTCGATCTAAGCTTGAAACTGGTTAAATTATTAAGGCCATAAGAGGCTATTAATTCGGCGAATTAGTATCTTTAAAAGTTTATAAATTAAAATCATTATTTTTGCGGTCGGTTACCGACTAATAATCAATATACATATGACAGAAAATAAGGAACCAAAAGGGAAGTGCGGAGGTTGTGCTTCCAATAAAAAGGATGATAGACTTCTGTATGGAAAACTAGATGTTTATGATTGGTTGAGTGATGTTCCTGAGAGTGTGTTATGTCCGGATATCGTTGAAGTAAAATTTAAAAATACCCGAAAGGGATTCTTCTCAAATTCGAATCAATTAAGACTGCAAAGAGGCGATGTTGTTGCTTTAGAGGCATCACCCGGACACGATATAGGAATTGTTACGCTAACAGGAGATTTGGTTGTAGAGCAAATGCGAAAGCAGAAACTGAATCCGAAAACATACGAGGCAAAAAAAATATACCGAAAGGCTAAGCCGGTGGATATTGAAAAATGGCATGAGGCCATTGCGCTGGAACACAAAACAATGATTAAGGCCCGTCAGCTGTCTGCAGAGCTAAAACTCAATATGAAGATTGGTGATGTAGAATATCAGGGCGATAAAACCAAAGCAATTTTTTACTACATCGCCGACGATCGGGTTGATTTTCGTCAATTGATTAAAGTGCTTGCCGAGCAGTTTAAAATTCGGATTGAAATGCGTCAGATTGGAGCAAGGCAAGAGGCTGGAAGAATTGGCGGTATTGGTCCTTGCGGAAGAGAACTTTGCTGTTCTACCTGGATTACTAATTTTGTGTCGGTAACTACAAATGCAGCTCGTTATCAGGAGATTTCATTAAATCCGCAGAAATTAGCCGGTCAATGTGGTAAGCTTAAATGTTGTTTGAATTTTGAATTGGATTGTTACATCGATGCTCAAAAAGATTTTCCGAATACAAATATTCCGTTGGAAACAAAAGATGGTACAGCTTACCATCAGAAAACAGATATTTTTAAGAGGCTGATGTGGTATTCGTATGATAAATACAATACCATGAATATGGTTCAGCTATCGGTTGATACCGTTAAAGACATTATCAAACAGAATAAAAAGGGCATTAAGGTTAATAAATTGGTAACAGAGTTTGTTGCAGAGCCTAAGAAAACTTTAGAATACGAAAATGTAGTTGGTCAGGATAGTTTGAACCGTTTCGATTCGGTGGAAAAACCGGCAGCGAAAAAAGCGAAGCGTAAATTCCGACGTAAACCACGAAAAAATAATCCGTCCTAATCATGAAGATGTTGAGGGTTCTTTGCACATTATTACTGGGAGTTCTTGTACTTTCCTGTGATTCAAACAGAGTGTACGAACAGTATGAGAATATTCCTGATTTTGAATGGGATCAGGAAAATATTCTTCGTTTTGAAGTGGAAATAACAGATACGATTCATGCAAATGATATCTTCATTAATCTGCGCAATTCCGGAGATTATGCCTATAGTAATTTGTGGGTGTTTGTAAGAGTAACATCTCCTGATAATGAGCTTAATGAGGAGAAAGTTGAAATTGAATTAGCCGATGAAACCGGTGATTGGTATGGAAGCGGATTTGGTGATATTTTTGATTTACAGGTTCCTTTTAAACAAAAAGTAGTTTTTCCAAGATCAGGAAAATATGTGTTTGAAATTGTTCAGGGAATGTACGATCAGAAATTGAAGGGAATAGTGAATGTTGGAATTCGTATTGAGAAGGAAAATAGATAATATAAGAGGTTTTAAAAGTGGGAAAAAATAAATTACAGCGTTTTGCTGAAATGAAGTCTTTTGATAATGTTTTTCAACCAACCCACAACGAAGTTTGGGAAACGAACTATCAGTTTAAGGGAAAGTGGAACAAGGATGTGTTTAAGAATGATAATCCTATAGTTCTTGAAGTTGGTTGTGGAAAGGGTGAGTATACAGTTGGTTTGGCAAAACAATTTCCGGATAAAAATTTTATTGGAATAGATATAAAGGGAGCCCGTATCTATTGCGGTGCAAAAGAAGCACTCGATAATGGTTTAAGTAATGTTGCTTTCATCAGAACCTATGCGGAGTTGCTTCAATCTATTTTTGAAGCAGGAGAAATTGCCGAAATTTGGATTACTTTTCCTGATCCTCAAATGAAAAAAGTTGGCAAGAGATTGACAGGAACCCGGTTTTTAAAGTTGTATAGTAATCTTCTTTCTAAAGAGGGAATTGTTCATTTAAAAACGGATAGTAACTTTTTGTATGAATACACTAAATATGTTATCGAGGAGAACAATCTAAAAGTTCTTGTTGATACCAACGATTTGTATCATTCCGGCAAAGCTGATGAAATTCTCTCCATTAGAACATTCTACGAGCAGCAATTTTTGAATCGGGGAATTTCCATTAAGTATCATAAATTTATGCTTGAGGGTAAAACCGGGTTTATTGAACCTGATGTAGAAATTGAATTGGATTGGTACCGAAGCTTTGGCAGGGAGAAAAAAGAATAGCTAATGTCTGATTTGTATTCCCGAATTTACGATGTAGTGCGGTTAATTCCCGCAGGACGAGCAACCAGTTATGGAGCAATTGCCCGATTTGTTGGTTCTCCGCGAGGATCGAGAATGGTAGGTTGGGCTATGAACCAGTGTCATGCTCACAAAGAATACACGCCCGCACATCGGGTGGTGAACCGATTGGGAATGCTGTCAGGAAAACATCACTTTCCGGGTGAAAATGTAATGCAGGAACTTTTGGAAAGTGAAGGCATTGTGGTTATCGACGATCAAATACAAAATTTCGATCGTGTTTTTTGGGATCCATTCAAAGAACTCGGCGGGATAACTATTTAAATAGAATCTAAATATATACATTTGTACGTATTCTTTAAATAATTCAAAGACTTAAAATTTAATATATCATGAGTTATACTCAAAAACAGGTTACGGATGCTTTGCGATTGGTAAAGTTTCCAGGTTCCGATAAGGATATCATGGCCCTGGATATGGTCCGTAACATTAAAATTGAAGGAAAAAAAATTGGTTTTGATCTGGTTTTCCAAAAATCAGACGATCCAAATATTATTACCTTAAAAAAACTTTGTGTTTCTGCCATTTTGAAATTTGTTGATAAAGACGCAGAAATTAAAGGAAACATCAAGGTGAAAGCGGTTCATATTGTTGATGAGCCTGGAGTTCTTCCCAACGTGAAAAATATCATTGCAATTGCTTCCGGTAAAGGTGGCGTTGGAAAATCAACGGTAGCTTCAAATTTGGCTGTAGCTTTGGCCAATGCCGGTGCTAAGGTTGGTTTGATTGATGCAGATATTTTTGGTCCTTCAGTTCCTAAAATGTTTGGTTCTGAAGCAGCACGTCCGAGCTTAATTAAGATAGACGACAAAGACAGAATTGAGCCTCATGAAAAATTTGGCGTGAAAATGTTGTCGATCGGATTCTTTGTAGATCCTGCTCAGGCAACTGTTTGGCGAGGACCAATGGCTTCGAATGCATTAAAACAAATGATTGAAGAAGGAAACTGGGGCGAGCTTGATTTTGTATTGATCGATTTGCCACCGGGAACAAGTGATATTCACCTTACTTTGGTTCAAACAGTTCCGGTTACAGGTGCTGTTATTGTTAGTACACCTCAGGAAGTAGCCCTGGCTGATGCAGTTAAAGCAATCAGCATGTTCGAAGGAGCGGGTGTGAATGTTCCTGTTTTGGGAATGGTTGAAAATATGGCTTGGTTTACTCCTGCTGAATTGCCAGAGAATAAATACTACATTTTTGGCAAAGATGGTTGTAAAAATCTTGCTGAAGAAAAAGGCATTGATTTATTGGGACAAATTCCAATCGTGCAGAGTATTAGAGAGGGCGGCGACAACGGAATTCCGGCTGCTGTTAATACAGACACAGTTACGGGTATGGCTTTCGCCGATTTGGCTGCAAAACTGATGTCAGTTGTTGATCAAAGAAACGCAGACAAAGACCCAACAAAGCGTGTAGAAATTACTCGATAAAGTATTAGATATTATGATTTAAAAGGGAGCATCTGATGCTCCTTTTTTATTTTCGCTTAAATAAGCTTATATTCAGAAAGTTTTAATAATTTCGAGAGTATTACTATTTATAATCAGATTTAGATTAACTGTTTGATTCATATGGTTTATGAAGAAGTTGTAAATGAAATTTTACTTTTTATTGTTCCTTCGTATACTAAATTCTCAGTTTTAACTGTTATCTAACAAAACGATAAGTCTTGGTAAGTAAATTTTTTCAGAAAGGGTATTTTGGAGTTTGTTGTTTACTTTTTGTATTTGGTTGTTCTAATCAGAAAAATACATTTGTAAGCAGACAATACCATGCATTAACCACACATTACAATGTATATTTTAATGGGAAAGAAAGCCTAAAGAAAGGTGAAAAGAAAATTGAAGATGGAATTAATGAGAATTATTCTTTGCTTCTTCCTGTTTTTGAGTACCAGAATTCAACTGCCAGAGCATTGTCTTTTGCAGATATGGACAGAACGCTTGAGAAAGCCGCCAAGGCAATAAAAATACATTCCATTACACGTAAACCTAAACGTAAAAAAGACAATCAATCAGAGAAATACAAAGAATTTAGAAAAAAGAAGGAATACAATGATTGGATAGATGACTGTTACCTTTTAATTGGAAAAGCAAAGTTTTACAAAGGAGAGCATCGTGTGTCTGAAAAAGCATTTGAGTTTCTTTTGAAAGAATATCCTGAATCGGATTTAATTCCGGAAGCAAAACTGGGTTTGGCCCGTAGTTTAATTGATAGAGGAGAGCTGATTGCCGGCAATGAAATTCTGGACCGTTTAACGGATGATTCCAAACTTCCTAAAGATTTTATTCTTCACATTTCAACTTTGCGTGCAAACACTGCAATTCAGCAAAAAAAGTATGAAAGGGCAATTGACGAACTGGAAAGAGCAATTGTTCTTGTAGACTCTAAATATAAAAAAGCAAGATACTACTATCTAACCGCACAGCTTTATCAAAAGCTTGGAAATGCAGACGCTTCGCTGCGAACCTTGCAAAAACTGATTGACTTAAATGCATCTTATGAGATGACATTTAATGCCAAAATCAGCAGTGCATTGTCATACACTGGAAATGAGAATGGCGAAGAAATCCGTAAGAGTTTGCGAAAAATGCTTCGCGATGAAAAGAATACAGAATATCAGGATCAGATTTATTACGCTCTTGCAGAAATGGATGTGAAGGACGGCGATATGGCTTCTGCTATACCAAATTATTGGGAATCGACGAAACGAACTGTTTACAATGAAAATCAAAAGGCAATATCATTCTTAAAATTAGGAGATTACTATTTTGAAGATTTGAATTATCCAAAATCCCAAATGTGTTACGATAGTTCCATGACATATCTGGGCAAAGATTATCCCAACTATTCTGAAATATCAGTTCGAATAGGAAATTTGACCGAATTGGTGAATAATCTTAATTTGGTTGAAAGGGAAGATAGTTTGCAAAGGGTAGCTTCCATGAGTTCTGCTGATAGAGACAGATTGATTCAGGGAATCATTCAGAAAATCAACGATAAGGAAAGAGAAAAAAAGCAAAAAGAAGCAGAGGCAGTTTCCGAAAGAGCCTTTTTTAGTCAGAATAATATGTTGGGAAACTCTAACAGAGCCACTACAAGTCAGGGCAACTGGTATTTTTACAATCCTACCAATATTGGTTTGGGCAAATCAGATTTCCAACGGAAGTGGGGACGACGCAAATTGGAAGATAACTGGAGACGGAAAAATAAATCGGCTTTTAGTCTTGAGGATGTAGAGCTTGCATTAGAAGATACTACAGGAACTAATTCTGTGGATCCATCACTTAAAAAGGATCCTAAATCGAAAGATTATTATCTGGTTGATTTGCCGGTTACAAAAGGGGGAATGGAAAAGTCCAATGAACGAATCATGTTGGGCTTGTATCAGGCGGCATTGGTATATGAGGAAAAATTGAATAATCCCGCAAAGGCTTTGGAGACAATGGAAATACTCATTCAGAGATTTCCAGATAATCCATATCTGTTGTCAGCATACTACCATATCTATTCATTAAATAAGAAGATGGGAAATTCTTCGAAAGCTGATGTTTATAAGAATAGGATTTTAACGGAGTTTAAGGGAAGTGATTACGCCAAAGCGCTTAGCGATCCTAATTTCTTTGCTAAAATTGAAGCAGAAGGTCAAAAGGTAAATCAATTGTATGCTGCAGCCTATGAGGATTATCAGAATTTTTACTACCAAAGAGTAATAAAAAGCTGTAACGAAGGTTTGCTGAGATATCCGGAAAGTGAATTGCGCCCCCGATTTTTATTTTTACGAGCCCTATGTATTGGCCGGACAAAAGACATATCACAATTTCGACAATCACTGAATCAGTTGATTGAGTCGAAACCTACACCTGAAATAGCAAATACTGTAAAAGCTATTTTAAAGGGACTTGATGATGGTGCTGTTCCAATGCAGTATACTGAATTGGATATGGAACAGGCCCGACAGAATCGGTTGCTTAGAAATTGGCGGATTGAAGGTGATCAGGCTGCTGTAGCACTTGCCCGAAATGAGAAAGAGGTAAAAGAGAAGCCAATATATAAATTTACTGAAACAGAAGAGCATTATTTTGTTTTGTTGTTTGACAAGAAAGATGTGGATCCTAACCGAACATTGTTTAATATTTCCAAATACAATTCGGAGGCATACAATAACCGCGTTTTTAAAGTCGATAGACTCTCCTTAAACAAAGAGCAAATCATGATCATGGTGAAGGGCTTGGAGAATAAAGAAGATGCTTTGAATTATTTTAATGGAGTAATTACCAATGATAACGCTTTTACAGGTTTAGAGAATGCGGATTATCGGAATTTTGTGATTTCTGCCTCTAATTTTAAAATCTTCAAGAAGAATCAGGATGTTGAAAGTTATTTGGATTTTTATACCAAAAGCTATTTTAATATTAGCAGGACAGATAGCAAGATAACTGTTAGGCGGAATGATAAGCTGGTTTCGGTAAACTCTAATTTGGATTCAACAAAATTTGCTGATAATCCTGACGGCAACCATAAATTTATTCTTTTGGTGCCGGTACGAAAAGTAAATATTGGCAAATTAAGGACTGATATTTTTAATCATGACAAAGATTTTACCGTTTTAAGAGATCAGTATGATAATGATTTGAATATGATTGTTGTGAATAATGTTGGCTCCAAGGCCGAGGCAATGAATTATTTTAGAAATCTGATAAAAGATGAATCGGTGTATGAACAACTGGCAAATGTCGAATATCGAAACTTTGTAATCACCGAAGAGAATTTTAATAAATTCTACATCAGTAAAACTTTGTTCCCGTATCTTGATTTTTTCAAAGAGAATTATCTGAATGATGAAAAAACCGAGGTAGTTAAACCAAAGGAGAAATTGGTTCAGGAAGGGATATACGCTTACAAAGAAGAGGTGCCACACTATTTTGCATTGGTTTATTCTACAGATAATGTGAATAAAAAACAACTCCTGAACGGAATTAAAAAATACAACACAAAAAATTTAAAAGTCGAAGTTCGTGCCTTGGATGAGAATCGGGATATTCTTTTAGTTGCCAATATGCGTAACAAAAAGCAGGCTATGATGTATTTTAGGGCGATTGTCACGAATCGTATTCTTTTTGAACCCGTTGAGAAGGTTAACTACCGAAACTTTGTGATTTCAGATGAAAATTTAGATGTTTTCATGAAGGATGGTGATCCAGCTATTTATCTGGAATTCTTTAAAAAGTGGTATCTGAAGTAAACTTTGCGAAATAAAAGGTTTCATTTTTCGTTACCTCTAGTACTAAGCCTGGTTATTTCCCGGTTGAACTAAAAATGAACGTTTGTGAAAGATATTACGATACTTTGGGTGGATGATGAGATTGAGCTGTTAAAACCTCACATTATTTTTTTAGAAGGAAAAGGATACATTGTAAAATCATGCAATAACGCTCATGATGCAATAGATATGGTTCGCGGGGATCATTTCGATTTGGTTTTACTGGATGAAAACATGCCTGGCATGAGCGGTTTGGAAGCTTTGAGTGAAATTAAATCCATCGATTCGGCTCTGCCGGTTGTCATGATCACCAAGAGTGAGGAAGAGGACATTATGGATGAGGCAATTGGAAAGCAAATTTCTGATTACCTGATAAAACCTGTAAACCCGAACCAGATATTGCTTGCCATTAAAAAGCACATCGATAAAAAAAGATTGGTTTCGGAAAAAACAACTATTGCTTACCAGTCGCGCTTCGGTCAATTGGGAATGGAGATTAACGATTGTCGGAATTTCACTGATTGGATGAAAATGTACCGGAAATTGGTTTTCTGGGAATTGGAACTTGCCAATATTGAAGAATCGGGGATGGATGAAATTCTTCGTATGCAAAAAAACGAAGCCAACAATTTGTTTGCCCGGTTTATCAAAAAGAATTACTTAGGCTGGCTGGAGCCCGGGAATAAAGAAAAACCACTGCTGACTCCTGCTGTGTTCAAAGAAAAAGTCTACCCTTTGCTTGATAAAGGACAAAAAGTAGCTTTTATCCTTATTGATAACCTGCGCTACGATCAGTGGCAAACCTTATATCCTGTAATTAACAATTACTATTCGGTGGTGGATGATGATATGTATTATTCCATTTTACCAACGGCAACTCAGTATGCCCGAAATTCAATGTTTTCAGGCTTAATGCCTTTGGACATTCAAAAGAAACATCCCGGTCACTGGATTCATGAGGATGAGGAATCAAGCAAGAACATTCACGAAGAGGAGTTTATCGGATTTCAGTTTAAACGTGATTACAAGGATGTAAGCTACCATTACGAGAAAATAAACAACGAAAAAATGGGCGCCAAAGTAATGGAGAATATCAGCTCTATTCTGGAATCTCAGTTGAGCGTTTTTGTCTATAATTTTGTGGATATGCTCTCGCATGCCCGCACCGAAAGTGATATGATTCGAGATTTGGCTCCCGATGAGTCTGCATATCGTTCATTGACTCTTTCCTGGTTCGAACACTCCATGTTGTTGGAATTAATTAAGAAGCTGGCAGAAAAGAACGTAAAGCTGATCATTACCACCGATCATGGTTCCATTCGGGTTCAGAATGCCGTGAAGGTAATCGGCGACAGACAAACAAATACAAATTTGCGGTATAAAATGGGTAAGAATCTGAATTACAACCCAAAACATGTTTTTGAGGTGACCGATCCCCGAAAAGCACTTCTGCCTCAGGTAAATGTAAGTTCTTCTTATATCTTTGCATTTGGCGAGGATTTTTTAGCTTATCCAAATAACTTTAACTACTACAGTTCCTATTACCGAAATACTTTTCAGCATGGAGGAATTTCGCTCGAGGAAATTTTAGTTCCGTTAATAACATTAAATCCGCGCTAGAAGTTAGATTTCAATTGTTTTCGAAAATGAGTGTATTAAAAATTAATTCGCTGAAAGAGATTAATGCAGCAGCAAAAGAATTTCTTTCCTTAGTGGGAAAAAAGCGTGTGTTTGCTCTCTACGGAGCTATGGGTGTGGGGAAAACCACCTTTGTAAAAGCAATTTGTGATGAAATGGGCATTGAGGATACCATTAATAGTCCTACGTTTTCTATTGTGAACGAATATCATACACCGAATGACGACATTATCTATCATTTCGACTTTTATCGGATTGAGGATGTTAAAGAGGCTTATGACTTTGGTTACGAGGATTATTTCTATGGAGATGCAATGTGTTTTATCGAGTGGCCCGAAAAAATTGAATCTATTTTACCCAACGATACAGTAGAGGTTCTTTTTATGGAAGAAATGGATGGCAGTCGCTCAATTACCATTCGGTAATTAAAGGAATCTGCATAATAATAAAAAATTGTTTAAATTGTAGATTAATTATACTCGTTATAAGCTTCTTTAATATTACAATTTTTATATGGCGCCACTTAGTAAAGGATCGAGGAGTTTTCCGATTGGGCAGAAGTTTTACCAGCCTAAAGAAGAAATGTTAGAGGTTGAACGCCGACGCAAACAATTGGCCATTGGTATTCCCCGCGAGGATGGAAAAGGTGAAAATCGTATTTGTTTGACTCCTCAGTCTGTAGAAGTTTTGGTAAGCAATGGCCACGATGTTATGATTGAGCGTGGTGCAGGACTTGCATCCAATTATACAGATAAGGAATACAGCGAAAACGGAGCGCAGATAGTCAGCAGTAAGAATGAGATTTATCAGTGTGATGTTGTGATACAGGTGTCTCCCTTTTCGAATGCGGAAATTGATATGCTTCGCGGAAATCAAATTCTATTTTCCGCTCTTCAAATCAAAAGTCAGTGCGGTGAGAATATTCGCAAATTGATGCAAAAAAAAGTGACCGCCATTGCAATGGAACTTGTTAAAGATGAGAATAATTTTTTTCCGGTTGTTCGGTCTATGTCGGAGATTGCGGGGATTTCTGCAGTAATGATTGCCGGTGAGTATTTAAGTAAAGCTCATGGAGGAAAAGGGGTTATGCTGGGTGGAATCACCGGAATTACTCCCACCGAAGTGATTGTTCTGGGTGCAGGAACAGCTGCAGAATATGCAACGAGAGCCGCTATGGGATTGGGGGCTATGGTTAAGGTCTTTGATGATTCTATTTACCGTTTGCGACGACTCGAGGATCATTTGGCGCACCGTGTATTCACATCAATTTTTCATCCTCATGTTTTGGAAAAAGCATTGGCTTCGGCCGATGTAGTAATTGGTGCATTGCGTTACGAAAAAAATGTAAGCGGGTTTATTGTTACCGAAGATATGGTCTCAAAGATGAAACCGGGTTCAATCATTATCGATCTGAGTATCGATCAGGGTGGTTGTTTCGAAACCTCAATGATGACCACACATAAAGATCCGGTATTTAAAAAGTTTGGTGTTTTGCATTATTGTGTCCCCAACGTACCTTCCCATGTAGCCAGAACGGCTTCTCTTGCCTTAAGCAATATCTGCTCGCCATTGTTATTGCAAATTGGAAACAACGGAGGCGTGCATCAGTTTATTAAACATGATGTTGGCTTGCGGCATGGAACGTATATTTACAGAGGAATTCTAACCAATCGTCGTTTGGGCGATTCGTTTGGTATTTTGGCTAAAGACATCGATTTGCTGCTTGCTGCGATGTAGTTTGTTTCCCGAGTGTACATTCTACAGCTTTGGAAAACCCATCTTCAGTAACACTGTCAGTTACCTGATATTTTAACCGCAGTTCTTTGGGAGCATTGGCTACCACAAAACTGTGTTCACCCCAATCCAGCAGATCAAAATCATTGTAATCATTCCCTATGGCAATCGATTCGCTTGCTTTAATTTGTAATTTGCTGCAAAGCCATTGGCATCCAAGTCCTTTCGAAATGTGCTCGGGAAAAATCTCCATCCAAATCGATTCATGATCGAGTGGCGATGTTGCCCGAATGATTTTAATATCTGTAAATTTTGTCTTTAATTCCTCAAACCAATCTACTTTATTGGGCAGTATGGCTAAAATCTGACAGGCATCCCGTTTGGTATCTTCCAGTTTGCCCACAGGTGTTGCAAATTGCTTGTAAAGTGCCAGTCTCCGGTCGAAATCTAAATTTTTGTTTCCGCTTTGATAGTACCAGAACTGATGATTCAAAGGGATGGGGTCGAGAATCATGAAATCAATCTCATGATCGATTAAAATTTTCGATAATTCCAAAACTTCTTCAGCTTCTATTTGCTGTGAGTAGATCAGTTCTTTTGTATTCCATTGAATAATGCCTGCTCCCGATGAAAAAATAAGGTAATCAATCGGAAAATCTTCCGGCAATACTGCCATGGCTGAATAAAGGGTTCTTCCTGTGGCAATCACTCTAATAATCTCTTTATCACGAAGACTCACCAGTGTATTGTAGTTTTTTTTGCTAATACAACCCTGAGAAGGAAGCAACGTGCCATCTAAATCGGTAACTACGATTTTTATTTTTGGAGTCATAAACGAAAAATTTTGAAGAATTTTCAATTTACTGATTTAGAATGACAATTCTATAGGAGTTGATGGGTTATATACAAATGCATTTTTTAATTAAAAAGAATATGCTTTGCATGCGTGCAAAGAGTTCCCCATTTCGGTAGAGGAACGGTTACATGCCTGCAAACTATATTCTACCGGGAAAAAGTATATATTGCAAGCTTGCAGCGCATACTTTTCTGTATTCTCGGGCAAATTACACTTTCTGGAGAACAATTATTGTCAGTTGTAATTCCATACGCTTACCCCAAACTCCTAAAGGGGCTTGCTGGTGCGGTTTGGGAAAGTCCCCTTTAGGGGATTTAGGGGTAGAAAGGTGGAGAAGTCCATTAGGAGTAGGTTAAACCCTAAAAGTAAGCCCTCACTTCCATGCTGCCCACATGAATGGTTTTGCCGCCTTCGCTGTTGCGGCCATTGTACGAAACGCTCAATTGAAATAGTTTGCTTAGTTGTTGGTTGTAGCCCAGGCTCCAGGTGTTGTTGTTGCCGGGTAAAAAACCTTCGAGCATTTCGTAGGCTATCGAGCTGTTCGAATCGGCATTAAAATCGACTAGTAAATAGTTGACTGTTGCCATTAATTTACCTGTTTTAACCAAAGAATACTGGCAGTCGGCGCCTATGTTGTGTGTGTTCGATTTTTCGGCAGCCAATTCATTCTCCTTGCTGTTGTAGGTGTAGTTCAATCCGAACTGAAAGGCCAATGTTGGCTGAAACTGAAGCTTTAATTCGTTTTTAATTTCCTGCAAAGAGTAATTTTTATCGGCGAACGATTCATTGTTTAAATTCTTCTCACCAAAATCGGTCCGGTTGCTCAACTGGTTCGAGTCGCCAATTTTCCATTGAAAACGAAAGCCGTTCTGCATGTATTTTCGGCGTTCAAATCCTTGGGTAAGCAATTGTTTGCCGTTACTGCTTAAGTGAATAAGATCCCAATTGGTTTTCGATTTGGGTTTACGGTACGAAAAGGTATTCTGAAAACTCGAATTGATGGTGATGAGGTTTTCGTTCGCAGCATGAGCCAGAAAAGGATTCGCATACAGATTAAAATCATTTGCCAAACTCTTTTTCGAAATACGGTAGGCAAAGCGGTTGTTGAATCGTTTCAAAAAAGAGACGAACTTCTGTTTCGATTTAATTTGACTCAGTCGCAAATTGAATGTCTGCCGGAATTCGCTGGTAAACACCTTTTGATAATTGTTGGTATTGGTGCCCACACGAATGTAATTGGCCTCGTCTTTAAAACTGGCAACCTCAAATTCGTTAATCTCTTTCACTTCGTTCCCGTTGTAATCCGTCCAGCGATAAATTCCCTGTCCTTCGTTTACCTCCACAAACGAAAATTCTTTTTCGCTTTCCAAACCCGATCCCAGTTCGTAGTAGGTCGAAGTTTGCAGTAATCCTTTTTTAATTCGTGCCTGATGTTCCAGTTTTCCTAAAAAAGTATTTTCGGGCTTCTCGTCGGTGTAGCTGTTGTCCAGAATGGATAGTTTCCGGTAAATCGTTTCTATTTTCAACTGATTTTTCCGGTTTTTCTTCAGCCAGACTTGTGCCCCAAAGTCCTGCGATTCACTTTGTGCTTTCAGGTCATTTGCCTTGGGCAGAAAATCTTTTCTTTTCTGGTAGTAGGTCTGAAATTGATTTTCGGATGAATCAAGGTTGGTAATGTATACTTTATAGGAATGAAAAGAAGCACTGTTTGCCAACAGATCATGACTGGTTTTATTTTCCCACTGATTGTTTTCGCTTTCGGTTTGCACACCAATTTTGGCAAAGCCTAGTGCATAAGATGCGTTAAGCTGGTGCCAGTAGAATTTGGTTTCAATATTTTCCTGATCGGTAGCCAAAGCATTTCCTGTAAAATTGATTGCCAGATTCTTTTTTGAAAACTGTAAACCCAAAGAATGTTTGTTTCCCTGGTAATCGCTGTCTTTTTTCAAAACAGAGAATTCGTATCCGGCCTGTCCCCAGTTTTGGTTCGAAAAAACGTTGCTAAGTGAATAAAAATTCTCATCAGAATCCGTAAAGTCATTTTGTAAATTCCAGTCCCGTTTAAATTCTGCCGATCGGAATGGCTCAATTTCCGAAAAGTTTTGGTTGATATGGTGAAAACTCAGTTTCGTTTTCAGAAGTGTAAGAGTATCCGTAAAGTTGGAATTTTTCTCCAGCGAAAAATCCACAGCAATGCCTTGATTGTCGCCATCGTCAAGCGACGAAAAGGTGTTCAGGTCACGATTACTAAGCGCAAATTCGAATTTCGAATTCAGCTTTTTAGTCAGGTTTACATCGCCGCCAAAGGAATACAGCTGTTGTTTTTGTGGAGCTATCAATTGAACAACGGGCTCAAATTCTCCTTGCGGAACTCCGTTTACCGGATCAATCCATTGGTAAACCCGACCATTGGCAGTACCATTTACTTGCTGATAGTTTCCGTTATTTGCTCCAGTAAAAGAAAAGTTGGCGCGGTAAAGGGCACTGTCGGCATTGGTGGAGTATTGATAAACGTCGTATTCAATGTTCTCAATGCTTCGCTTGATTTTTTTGTACAAAACAAAATCGTTCGAGTAGTCAACTTCTTCAACATTGGGAACCTTGGCTAATTCCAGATTGTCTCCAATAGTACTAAGCAGTAGTTTGTTTTCATCGCTTAACGACTGATCGATAGACTGACTTTTGCTGTCTTGTTCGTGATAGAAATTGAACCAGAATTTTCCTGTTCTGGTTTTCAGCTCATTGCTGTTAAAAAGCAAATACCTCGAATAGTTTTCTTCCGAGTATTCAAATTCGATAATGATTCGGGAGTTTCGGGTGATTGGCTGTTTTGTTGTGAAAGTAAGTTCTGCAGTATTGTAATTAATCACGTAATCGTTTTGTTCTCCTCGGCTCAGGAGCTTTCCATCCACAAAAACTTTTTCGGTTCCTGCCAACACAACAATATAGCTTTCGTTGTTGGCGCCAATCAATCGATATGGTCCCTGAATTCCTTCAGAACCCTGCAGTTCCATTCTGTTGAATTTTCCTTTGGCAATAGAGGCACTAATGGTCGATTTGAATTCAGTATTGCTCTTTTTTCCTTTTGCCAGCAGACCGGAGAATTTTCCACCCTGCACTTTTTTGTAAAAACGCATGAATTTTCCTGTCGGAGATTGCAGTTCATAATCGCCCAGAGTGAGTTCTTTGGTGTCGTCGTACAATTGAATGTAGATTCGGTCAAAATCATTAATGTTTTGCGTGTTCCCGTCGGGTTGTATCGGGATGTTGTTGTCGGATATTGCAGCCAAAATACTTACTTCATTGGTTAGTTTCCCCGATAGCTGCAGATTCAGGTTCGAGTTTAGTACCACATCCTGATTGTTGCCGTAAGAAATCCCGCGGGTATAATTGCCTTGTTTTTCAAGTTGACCGCCCGAAAAGGCTTCTCTCCTTGTATAGGACTGATCAATAGCAAAGGGTTTGGGTCGGTTATTTCCCGATAGCTTTAGCTGCGATAAATCCCGGCTGCATCTTGGTTTTGTTATGTTGTAATCGAATACGCGGTATTCTATTTTTACCGATTCGCTTTTTTGTTTCAGTTCCTGCGAAGGAATAAAAGTTCCTTTGCCAACAATTATTTGGTACCATTCTTCGTTTGCCAGTTCATTTTGCTGATATACTTTAACGGTTTCCGGCAATATCATCATCGAATCCAATTGAATTGTATCACGATTCAGGTACACGATTTGACTTCTTAAATTGCTTTGAGTTTGTCCAAGCATTTTAAAACCAGAAAAAATCAGCAATATGAAAAGGAATTGGAATCTCAAGTGAGTTTGTCTTTTTTAGTAATTGTTTCTGGTCAGTAAAATAAAATCGCTTGATGTTTAAACGAAATCCTACATCTAAAATTATTAGTTTTGCAGAGAATAAATATAAGGAAGCTATTCCGGTTAACAGTAACAAATTTCAATTATGGTTCTCTTTTACAACCTTTCGATACGATTCTATGTTTTAATGGTGCGAATTGCAGCTTTTTTTAATCCAAAAGCGAAGCAATGGGTTGATGGCAGAAAAAACTTATTGCCTAAAATAGAGGAGGCGATTAAAGGAGAAGAGAATCTGGTTTGGTTTCATTCTGCTTCTTTGGGCGAGTTTGAGCAAGGCCGGCCGGTCATCGAAAAGTTCAAAGAGGAGCATCCGGAATATAAAATAGTACTCACCTTTTTTTCTCCATCGGGTTACGAGGTTCGTAAGAATTACGCTGGCGCAGATTTTATTTTCTATTTGCCACCTGATTTTCCTTCCAATGCACGTAAGTTTGTCGATTTGGTAAATCCAAAGATGGCATTCTTTATTAAGTATGAGTTTTGGCATCATTACTTGAAGGAGCTGAAAAAAAGAAATATTCCAACCTATATATTCTCTACTATTTTCAGACCCAACCAATTGTTTTTTAAGCCTTGGGGCAGATTTTACAGAAGAATGCTTTTAGCTTTCACTCATTTTTTTGTGCAGAATCAGGAATCAGCAGATTTACTAAATGGCATTGGATTAAAAAATGTGTCAATAGCTGGTGATACTCGATTCGATAGAGTGTATTCAATTGCAACAGGATCGAAAACTTTGCCTGAGGTCGAAAGTTTTAGTCAGGGAAGATTGGTTCTGATTGCCGGCAGTACCTGGCCAAAAGATGAAGAAAATTTGATCAAGTACATCAATACCTCTGAAAACAATTACAAATACATTATTGCTGCCCATGAGGTGGATGAAAACCATATAAAGAGTATTGTTGATCAGATTGAAAAGCCTTGGGTTCGTTATACCAATGCCTCAAAAGAGGAAATTAAAATTGCCGAGGTTTTGGTGATTGACTGTATTGGCGTTCTTTCTTCTTTGTATAGATATGGCGATGTTTCATATATAGGAGGTGGTTTTGGTCGGGGTATTCACAATACGTTAGAGGCGGCAACTTTTGGTTTGCCTGTTGTTTTTGGACCCAATTACCACAAATTTCAAGAGGCAAAAGATCTTATCAAATTGGGAGCTTCATATTCTTATGAAAAATATGAAGATTTGAAAATTTTATTGGATAATTACTTCGAACATGAAAAAGAACGACAATTTTCCGGTGATAAATCGAAAAATTACGTTGATTCAAAAAGAGGGGCAAGTGCTCAAATTCTCTCCATAATTTAATCATTATTCAACCAGAATATTAGTTTGGTTTCTGAATTCTCAATGTTTATTGAGGGTGCCGCGTTTTGTTGCAATTGTTTTTATTAACGGTCGTTTTGCGGTGACTAAAATATTTGTAAAATCAATTCGTTTTCCTATGTGGGTATTGAGATTTATTTTCTTTTTGGATAACTTTTTGATATTTATAAAAAATTAAACAGCACAAAATCAATATATTAACATGTTACTGTGGATAACTTTCATTTAAATATTATATTTATTGTTGTTCGATGTGATGCGTTTGTGTAACTTGCATACTACAAAATTCGGCCTGTTTGGCAAGGTCAAATTATTGATAATGAAGCAAAGAAATTTATATAATTAACCACACTTTTTTACGATCTTAATGGAAGTACAGGAACATAAGCAACAGGCAACGGAAATGAACGAAACTTTTAATCCCGAAGAAGCATTTCAGGCAACATTTCAATATTTCAATGGAGATGAGCTTGCAGCACGTGTTTGGTTAAACAAGTATGCGTTGAAGGACTCTTATGGAAATATTTATGAAAAGACTCCGGATGATATGCATCGACGAATTGCATCCGAAATTGCAAGAGTTGAAAAAAATTACCCAAACCCACTAAGCGAAGAAGAAATTTTCGCAGTACTAAAAGATTTTAAGTACATCGTACCTCAAGGAAGCCCCATGTCGGGAATTGGAAACAAATATCAGATTGCATCCTTGTCGAACTGTTTTGTAATTGGAAATGATGGTGATTCGGATTCTTATGGTGGAATCATGAAGATCGATCAGGAACAAGTACAGTTGATGAAGCGAAGAGGTGGTGTTGGGCACGATCTTTCTCATATTCGCCCTAAAGGTTCACCGGTTAAGAATTCTGCCTTAACTTCGACAGGAATTGTTCCTTTTATGGAGCGTTACTCCAATTCGACTCGTGAGGTTGCTCAGGATGGTCGTCGTGGAGCGTTGATGTTAAGTGTTTCTGTTCGTCATCCTGATTCGGAAGATTTTATTGATGCGAAAATGGAGCAAGGCAAAGTTACAGGAGCTAATGTTTCGGTAAAAATGCACGATGAGTTTATGCAGGCCGTCGTTGACGGAACAGAATTTATTCAGCAATATCCAATCAATTCAAAGAATCCTACCTACAGCAAAAGTATAGATGCTGGTAAGCTTTGGAACAAAATTGTTCACAATGCCTGGAAATCAGCAGAGCCGGGAATTTTATTTTGGGATACTATCGAAAGAGAGTCGGTTCCTGATTGTTATGCCGATTTAGGATACAAAACGGTTTCTACGAATCCTTGTGGCGAAATTCCATTGTGCCCATACGATAGCTGCCGTTTGCTGGCTATCAATTTGTATAGTTACGTTGAAAATCCATTTACAGAGAAGGCTGAATTTAATTTCGAACTGTTTCGTAAGCATGTTGCAATGGCACAAAGAATGATGGATGACATCATTGATTTGGAGCTGGAGAAAATTGATGCAATAATTGATAAGATTGAAGAAGATCCTGAAGATAAAGAGATTAAGAGAGTAGAGCGTAATCTTTGGAAAAATATACGGACTAAAGCAGAAGAGGGAAGAAGAACCGGAGTGGGAATTACTGCTGAAGGAGATATGCTTGCCGGTTTAAACCTGCGTTACGGAACTGATGAAGCGATTGATTTTTCTGTGGAAGTTCATAAGACAATTGCTATTGAAGCTTATCGTTCTTCAGTGCATATGGCTAAAGACAGAGGTGCATTCAAAATCTATGACAAAGAGCGTGAGAGTAGAAACCCATTTATTTTACGCCTAAAAGAAGCCGACGAAAGCCTTTATAAAGAAATGGCTAAATACGGTCGGCGTAATATTGCTTGTTTAACGATCGCACCAACGGGAACAACCAGTTTGATGACTCAAACGACTTCGGGTATCGAGCCTGTGTTTATGCCTGTTTACAAACGAAGAAGAAAAGTAAACCCTAATGATAAAAATGTTCGTGTTGATTTTGTTGATGAGATTGGCGATAGTTGGGAAGAGTTTGTGGTATTTCATCACAAATTTGTTACCTGGATGGAAGCCAATGGTATCAATGCAGCGCAGCATTTTACAAATGAAGAGATTGAAGAATTGGTTAAACAGTCTCCATACTACAAAGCAACTTCTAATGATGTAGACTGGCTGCAGAAAGTCCGCATGCAAGGGAAAGTACAGAAGTGGGTTGATCATTCGATTAGTGTAACAGTTAATCTTCCAAACGATGTGCCTGAATCTTTAGTAGGTGAACTGTATATCGAAGCGTGGAAAAGTGGATGTAAAGGCTGTACGGTTTATCGTGATGGTTCCCGTTCGGGTGTTTTGCTTGCCAACGACACGAAGGAGGAAAATACAGGGATGCCGGAAAAACGTCCTGAAATATTGGAAGCTGAAGTTGTTCGGTTCCAAAACAACAAGGAAAAATGGATTGCTTTTATTGGATTGTATAATGGACAACCCTATGAAGTATTTACGGGTATTGTTGACGATGAGGAAGGTATTTTATTGCCTAAATCAGTAAGTAAGGGAGTAATTATCAAAAGAAAAGAAGAGGACGGAAGTTCTCGTTATGACTTTCAATTTTGTAATAAACGTGGATTTAAAACAACATTCGAAGGATTGTCATATAAATTTGATAAAGAGTTTTGGAATTATGCTAAGTTAATTTCAGGTGTACTTCGCCACGGAATGCCAATCGAAGGAGTAGTAAATTTAGTTGCAGGTTTACAGTTGGATAGTGAGAACATTAACACTTGGAAAAATGGTGTTGAGCGTGCTCTTAAAAAATATATTCCAAATGGAACCAAAGTAAAAGGTGGAATATGCGCCAGTTGTGGGTCAGAGCACATCATCTATCAGGAAGGATGTCTGATTTGTCAGTCGTGTGGCACTTCAAAATGTGGATAACCTATCTATTATAACAACCACTTAAACTTGGGAAACTTCAATTGAAGTTTCCCTTTTTTTAATTGTAATATGTTATTGTAAATTACATAGTTACTGATTAAAGCTACGCAGTTACTCATTTTATAAACAAAAGGGTCAGATCTTTGTAATTTCTTTTTTGTGTTACTGATAATTGAATTAACTTAGGGTTAGATAACAGTGAGACGTATACAGTAGTTATTTATGAATTTTTCAACAAATTATAATTGGGAAGGCAAAGTATTGCTGGTTGCGGAAGATGAGGATTTTAATTTCATATTTTTGGAAGAAATACTCATGGACACTAAAGCCAGGATCATTCGTGCCAGAGATGGGCAGGAAGCACTTGATTTTATACAGTCGGTTCCGGAGATAGACTTGGTGTTAATGGACATGCAAATGCCAATTATGAATGGTTATGATGCAACCAGAAATATCAAAAAAATAAATAAAAATATGCCAATAATTGCTCAAACGGCATATCATTACGGTGAAGCTTATGAGGAAATAATGGCAGCCGGCTGTGATGATTTTGTATCCAAACCAATTGATATTGGTGGTTTAAAAGATATGATTGACCGATTTCTATTTTAAGTTAATTTTCTGGTTTTTTCTCCCCTTTACTTTTCTTCTTATTTCTTATCTTTGTTGCCAAATTAACGGATATTACAATGAACGATAAGAAAGTAAGGGTTCGATTTGCTCCTAGTCCTACGGGGCCTCTTCATATGGGTGGTGTTAGAACAGCCCTTTTCAACTATTTATTCGCGAGAAAACACAATGGTGATTTTCTATTGCGTATTGAAGACACTGACCAGACAAGATATGTGCCTGGTGCGGAAGAATACATCTCGGAATCATTAAAATGGTGTGGAATTCAAATTGATGAAGGAGCGACCGTAGGTGGTGAATACGGACCTTACCGTCAGTCGGAGCGTAAGCCGATGTATCGTGAGTATGCCGATCAGCTCATTGCTTCGGGAAATGCCTATTACGCTTTTGACACTCCTGAAGAACTGGATGCTATTCGTAATCAGCATGAAGAAGAGAAGAAAACTTTTACCTACAATTATGCAACCCGCGAAAATTTGAATAACTCCCTGGCTTTATCAGCAGAAGAAGTTCAAAATAAAATTGAGGCCGGCGAAGCTTATGTGGTACGATTTAAAATGCCTGTTGGTGAGGAATTGCAATTGGATGATGAAATAAGAGGTCGTGTCGTGTTTAACACTTCTGCTTTAGACGATAAGGTATTGTTTAAATCAGATGGAATGCCAACTTATCATCTGGCGAATGTGGTGGATGATTATTTAATGAAAATCTCACATGTAATTCGCGGGGAGGAATGGTTGCCGTCGATGCCATTACATGTATTACTATACAGATCGTTTGGATGGAAAGACGACATGCCTAAATTTGCTCACCTTCCATTAATTTTGAAACCGGTAGGAAAAGGAAAACTAAGCAAGCGTGATGGAGATAAATTGGGATTTCCGGTATTTCCACTGGAATGGACTGATCCTAAAACAGATGAAATTTCATCAGGATATCGTGAAGGTGGATATTTTCCTGAAGCATTCGTAAATATGCTGGCCTTTTTAGGATGGAATCCTGGAACAGAGCAGGAAATCTTCTCAATGGAAGAGCTTTCTCAGGCATTTTCTTTGGAACGTGTTGGTAAATCGGGTTCTAAGTTCGATCCTGAGAAAACCAAATGGTTCAATCGTCAGTATCTGATGACTAAATCGGATGAAGAGATTGGAATCTTGTTTGCGGAACAAATTTTAAAGGCAAAAGGAATTGATGCTGATCAGGAAACTGTGAACCGGGTTTGTGGTATGGTAAAAGATCGTGTAGACTTTGTTTCGGAACTTTGGGAGCATGTAAATTACTTTTTTGAGGCACCTGTTGAATTTGATGCAAAGACAGTGAAAAAGGGTTGGAAAGAGGATACTTCAGCTTTGATAACTGAATTGAAAGACATTTTGGAAAGCATTGAAGATTTTTCTTCAGCGAATTCTGAAGAGGTTGTGAAAGAATGGATCACTGCCAAAGAAATTGGTTTTGGAAAAGTGATGAATCCTTTTCGTTTGGCTGTGGTAGGTGCCGGTAAAGGGCCTCATATGTTCGATATCATTGAAATACTTGGAAAAAAGGAAACCATTGCACGTTTGGATTATGCATTGGAGAATATCAAAATATAATTGAGATTTTTTCTCATTGAGATGAACCACTTCCTTCGGGGAGTGGTTTTTTTGTTTAAAGAAAATCAACAAAGGTGTTGAATGGCTGACAAGTTAAAGGGTCAATTAGTTGGGGGCTAAGCTAATAGTCTTGCTTTGTGTGAATTAGCAGGTGGTTTGGCAATTATTTGTTCTGCTTGTATGGTCTTACTTAATTTTAAAGGAGTGTTTTAATAGAACGTGTTTTTGATATTAGAGAAGTGTTTGAAATATTTAATATTGTTTTTCTATTTGGGAGTAAAAAAGACTTGTTTAATAAAAAAACCTGACAAGATTTTGTCCTGTCAGGTTTGATGTATTTTAAGTAGCGGATTATTTCTTTTGGGTTTTAGTCCATGAGTCTTTTAAAGAAACCGTACGGTTGAAAACTAATTTTTCTGCAGTAGAATCTTTATCTACAGAGAAATAGCCTAGTCGGGTAAACTGAAAATGATCTTCAGCTTTAGCATCTTTTAAACTTGGTTCAACGTAACACTCGCTCAAAATTTGTAAGGAATCAGGATTAATAAATTCTTTAAAGTCCGTTTCCTTTTGGGAATCAGGAGCTTCGTGGTTAAAAAGACGATCGTAGATACGAACTTCGGCTTTAGCAGCATGCTTGGCAGAAACCCAATGAAGTGTTCCTTTTACCTTGCGTTTGCTTTCCTCTGATCCACTACCACTCTTAGATTTTGCATCGTAAGTACAGTGAATTTCAGTGATGTTTCCATCAGCATCTTTAACAGCTTTTTCGCACATTACAATGTAAGCAGCCTTTAATCGTACTTCCTGTCCCGGAGTCATTCTGAAGAATTTCTTTGGAGCATCTTCCATAAAATCTTCCCTCTCGATATATAATTCACGAGAAAAAGGAATATCACGATTTCCGCTTTCCGGATCTTCAGGATTGTTTTCGATACTCAAAAATTCTTCCTGATTTTCGGGATAATTGGTGATGATTAATTTTACAGGATTCAAAACAGCCATTACACGTGGAGCAGTTTTATTCAAATCCTCACGAACACAATGTTCTAAAAGTGAAACATCAATTACATTGTTTCGTTTTGCAACACCAATTATATCCGCAAAATTACGAATTGAAGCAGGAGTATATCCTCTTCTACGCAATCCTGAAACAGTAGGCATTCGTGGATCATCCCATCCATTAACGTGATTATCTTTTACCAATTCCAGTAACTTTCGCTTACTCATTACGGTGTAGCTTAAGTTCAAACGAGCAAATTCACGCTGTTTTGGGCGGTAATCAGTATCGGTTAAATTATTCACGAACCATTCGTATAGCGGACGGTGAACTTCAAATTCTAAAGTGCAGATAGAGTGTGTAATTCCTTCTATATAATCCGACTCGCCATGAGCATAATCATACATTGGATAAATACACCATTGATCGCCTGTGCGGTGATGATGCGCATGCATGATACGATACATCAATGGATCGCGCATGTGCATATTTGATGAAGTCATGTCGATTTTTGCACGAAGAACTTTTTCTCCATCCTTGAATTCACCATTCTTCATTCTTTCGAATAAATCTAAGTTTTCCTCAACACTTCGATTACGATAAGGACTTTCTATACCTGCCTCGGTTGGTGATTTTTTCTGCTCAGCAATTTGCGCAGCTGTCTGATCATCCACATAGGCTTTGCCATCAGTAATCAACTTCACTGCCCAATCATACAATTGCTGAAAATAATCAGAAGTATACAAAGGCTCCCCATCCCACTGAAATCCTAACCATTTGATGTCATCCATAATGGAATTTACATACTCAGTGTCTTCTTTAACAGGATTAGTATCGTCGAAACGTAAATTACATTTTCCCTTATATTGTTGGGCAAGGCTAAAGTTTAGGCATATCGACTTAGCGTGTCCGATGTGTAAGTACCCGTTTGGTTCTGGAGGGAATCGGGTGTGTACTCTACCATCATTCACATTGTTTTTCAGATCTTCTTCAATAATCTGCTGGATAAAATTAAGAGATTTGCTTTCGTTAACATTCTCTTCTTTTACATTTTTGTTATCCATACTACTCAATTTAAAATGATACATGTATTTGCCTGAGATTCGGAATCGAATCCTGCCTTGCTTTTCGAGTCGAAATGCGATTCAATAAATTTACAATAATTTGATTGATCAGCTACATTATGAAACGAAAAACAAAAGTATGGAAATTCCCTCAATATTACTTAGCTATGCTTGGTTAAGAGTGTAAAAAAATGAGATTTTGTACTTGTAATTTAATCTCTTATTTTCGCCAAACAATATTTACAACAAAAAAAATGGGAATTATTGAATTAGAAGGCATGGAATTTTACGCCTATCATGGCTGTTTTAAGGAAGAGCAAATTGTTGGGAATAAATTTACCGTTTATGTTCGCATGGAATATAATGCTGAAAAGGCGGTGAAATCTGATTCTATAGACGATGCTCTGAATTATCAGCGTGCGTATGAAATGATAAAGGAACAACTGCAAATAAAATCTCATTTGCTTGAACATGTTGGGGAGAGAATTTTAGATGTTTTGTATAAAAATTTCCCCGAATTGGAGCATGCAACAGTAAAAGTATCTAAAATGAACCCTCCAATGGGTGGACAAATAGAAAAAGTGAGCTTAACTTTGTCTCGTTAATTCTTTGATTACTCCTGATTTGTAGAATCAGTTTAAAATTTTTGTGACAAATTTTGAGAAAAGTTTGCACGAGTAATATAGAAATATATATCTTTGCAACGCCTTTACGGAAGATAGGGTCTCTTGGCCGAGTGGCTAGGCACCGGTCTGCAAAACCGTCTACGGCGGTTCGAATCCGCCAGAGACCTCAAAGTAAATTTATAAAGCCCCAATTCTTAACGAGTTGGGGCTTTATTGTTTTTATATGTTGCCGGTTTTGTTGCCGGTTTGTTTTTTTACTCCAAAAGGGATAGTGAAAATGGGTGTGCTTTTGAAATGAAAAAAATACTCGCTTGATTTATAAATAAAAATCCTCAAAGTGAAATTTTTGAGGAATTTTCAAATATAATTTTTTTAGGTAATGCCTAAATTTATTAGCTTCTTCCAGTTAATACATAATTGATTGTTAATCCTTTCCTATTAAATAAATCATGTTGTTTTTGTGCAGAAACTAAAAGACTATCTATTTCGCCTTCAGGTTCATCCCATAAGTTGTGATTAAACATCCTATCAAGAGAGGCGTCTATCCTATCAATCTGTTCTTGATTGAATTTTTTCCGATAAAGTAATTTATCTCGTTCGTCTTGTGAAATCATATTACAGGCATTGATTATTATATCTTTTAAATATGTAGACCAAGTTAGGACTGATCCTTTATGCCATATTCTTCTCGATTTCAGTTGAGTATTTGTCAATGAACTATTTCTCTTTTTTGATGCCCAATTTACAAGATTCCCTTTTTCAACAAGTAATTTTGAAATAGTTTTGAAATTTTCATTTTCACTATCGCGATAATCAAATTCAGATTTAAAATGTGCTTTTGAAGGGGTAAGGTGTAAAGTATTCGGAAAAATTGTTTTACCAAGTAGATCATCAGTTATTGGAAAATTTGAGTCTCTTGAAGCAATTGCGATATATTCCTTTAATACAGATAATTCTTTTGCTTGTGTTTTAATAGCACTTATAAGCATTTTTTTAGCTTCAGCCTTTGTGTATTGTTGTTCTGAAACTAAAAAATTAACGAAATTATCTTCAGTATGGGTTTCTGGTAGTGTTGTTTCAATAAATTTATCTAGAAATTCTTTATGAATTTCAGACAGTTTCTCTAAAAGCGTTGATGTATAAAATGGTATTTGTTTGTGTTTCGAATGAGCTTCTAAATTAGTAATCATTAATTGGTCAAAAAGAAGTTTGCTTTTCTCTAGATCAGAAGGTGATATATATATCTTCACATCAAGCTCTGTTTCATTGTTAAGAATTTGTGATGCAAATTTATGCTGTCCATCAAAAAGTTTTATCTTTTTATCAACCAATCTTGCAATTGATGGTGCCAATTGAGGATGTGTTTTTAGATGGTCTCTAAGTTTTAATAATCTACTATAAACAATATATCTTGGTTGAAGACCTTTTTCATCGTCATTCTCAATCCATTTATTTTTCACTCGTGCATAAAAATACTCTGCATTTAAAAGCTTATCAAAGTATACAGGGTAATCAATATTATCTATTCCATCATCTAATGAAATCGTCCCATTTTCTCTTTTCACAGAGAAATTTTTATGTTCTACCTGTTTTAAATCAAAAATATCTTGAAGTTTAATTTTATTATTCTTCTCAATAAATAATCTTTCAAGTTTCAGATTGTCTCTTATATCATATAATGTCAGGTCTGATTTTCTGCGATTATATTCTTTTTTAACAATTCTAATATTTTCCAATGAAGTTTCACCTTGCTTAGCGAAAGCTTGAATATGATCATATTCAATTACATCGTCATCACCAATAACTTCGCCAGAGATGAAGCACTTCAATGTTCCATCAGTATCAACTTGCTGTTTTCTTACTTCTTCTTTTTCCTTTTCAGATAATTGTCGTTTCATATGATTGTTTTTTAATATTGGCTGGAATAGCAGTCAGTCTTATAACTCTTTTAATGTCTTGGAGATTCGGTGAGTTCCAAAAACTCTTATCCAGATACCGTATAGTATCATCATGTTTTCCAGATGGTCTGACACTCGGAACTATCTGAGTCTAGAGCGTTGCTTTATCCGCGTTCTGTTATTTTTTTTTTACAATGAACTTTAGCTCGGATAATATTGTAACCGCAATTGGCATATAGTTTTTGTAAGTGTTTAGTTGATTTTTTGCGAGTTGAAAATTAAAACATGTCAAAATAAAACAGTCTCAAGGTCATGTTGACAGTCATATCGATATAATACAACAGAACATGGTAACGGCTATAATTGCCGGATTCCTAATTATTAAGGATATTAGGCAGGTTAACCATTACCAGTAGTGTCTCAAGTAAGAAAGAAACAGTCACAAAAGTATCGTCCGTTATAAGCAGACCAAAGTGCTGTGTCAAAAAAGAAAGATTATTTCTTTTTTGTTGTTTTCTTGTCTGGAGCTTGTGTTAACAATGCACCTGCTAAACTCTTGTTAAGTTTAGAGGAATTTGGGTTTGACAATACTTTTGCCGCTTTAGTCGCCATTTTCGGCGATGTCTTTTCATTTTTTGCCATTTTGCTACTTATTAAATGTTATTAATGATGAACTACTTATCTTTTGCATTTACAATGAACGCTACGATTGAACTATAATTTGGTAGTGGATATCTTTAATTTTTATATTTCTCAATCCAAACTTGCATGTTTTCAATTATGTCACTAAAAGTTAGAGCATATATATCTTTTGGATTGTATCCATTATCTTTTAATATTTCTTCATAATCATACTCAAATTCATTGTATGCTAGCCAGATTTCCTTATACATGGGAATATTTGCAAGACTCGATCTAAACCAGTCTCTTACTCCTTTTACCAATTGCTCTGGTGATTCGTTATGAGCTTTAATATCATTCCCTGAAATATCAGAAATTACTTTTTGATAACGGTATCGTTCCTTTTCAAGGATTAAGAATTTTTTTTCTCCATAACCATTTAAGTTTGATAACTTAAATCCAAAATCAATACCACATTCGAATGGCATGTTAAAACGAGGCAAATCATTCTTCTTTAAAGGCTCCATTCTAGAAAGATCATGTATTGAATATTTCGATTCAGACATTAGGCTTTTAAGCTTATTTAGTCTTACCTCGCCAGAGTCAGATGTTTCTGATATTTTTGGAACTAAATCCATATAGATTACTGTAAATAATAAAGGCTTTAATAAAGGGAAAAACTGATTGTCGAATGGACAATTTATAAATACATTTTTGATGTCCATAAAATCTATTTTTTAGTGTTTTCTTGAATCGTACCATCTTTTTTATGAACGATTATTCTATCACCTGATTTCATGGTTTTTGCTAAAGAAATTGCTGCAGATTTAGTCGGAGAAACAGAGCTTGCTCTTTTTGAACCTTCTTTTTTAACAGACCAACCACTATTACTTGGAACAACATGAATTCTGCTATTTTTTGTTGAAGCCGCTTTTTTAAAGCTTTCTGTTAATTTCCTTTTTGTATTTAATTTACTCATGATTTTTCAACTGTAATTGATTAACTAAATTACAAATATGAAATCCAATGTAACTCATGTTATGATTAAAATTCAGACTACTATATGGAATATAGAACTAGTCCAAATAGGACTACGCACATATCCTATAAATAATTGATTTATAAAAAAACAACGGCTAAACACATTTCTCTACATACCCCTATTTGTAAGATATTTGGCAAAATTTAGATAGTTCTCGTGTGATTCCGAACAGTTTTAAGCTCAATAGATAAATCAGTATTTGAGAAGTATTTTAAATGCTTAGCTAGATAACGACAAAGATATTTTCACTTAATATCTAAATGTTTCGCAAAATGATTTAAATCATTAATTAAAATTATTTTATCAATCATTCTGAAATTTTTGTAACAGATACAGTGCTTTCCTGAATTACATTTTTTTAAAGAAATACCACTCCCACAATAACATAAATCGTGTATACGTAATTTAGTTTTCTTGATTCTGTCTAAAATTAGCCTTAGAATTAAGCGATCATTATTTATTTCCAAAATATCCCGATATCCTTCAACTATACCAAATGAGTTATGTGCATACTCAGCCGTTCGATATTTTCCATTTAACTCAAAATAAGAGTTGTTCTGAAAATATGGAATTACAATTTCCTTGATGAAGTGGTAAAGACTCGTTATTTTTGTTTTTAATAAGACTTGTGCTTTTGCTTGTGTAGTCAAACAACATGATTCAGTATCGGAATAAGTATGCCTTTTTAATGTTTTAGGTATTCGTTCTCCAATCTCATAAACAATTGGAAATTGAGTCGGATATCTATCCAACTCAATTTTCACATCATAAGAATCCTTACGAGTAATGTATAATTCACCCACAATAGTATTAGTTAGAGAATCATACAACAGTTCAGGATAATTATTCAATACTACATCAACCTGATCTTTAAGCTCCATAAGGTTTTGGCTTTATGAGTGTAGAACTAATTATTTTGCCAAGGTTTTCACTTTTTGTTTCTTCTTCAATATCCTCTCCCAAAGGAAATCTTTCCCCAAATTGATTATTCCTTAAAATTTCAGAAGCAGTTTTAAAATTTTTCTCTTGTTTAGTTCTATCTAAATCATTTAATAAGCTCTTTAAAGTTGCTAGAAATTGGGACTTTCTACTCTCTGAATAATCTTCGAAAACATCATGATCTTTTGGTGTCGTAGGACGGAGACACTTAAAACCTTTACTTAGCTCTTCATCCATCTTTCTAACAGTTTCACGAAATGCAGTATCATCATTATCATCTTCAAAATAGTTGTTTGTTGCTAAAATAGTTAACTCGAAACCACTAGGTAATTTCAGATTAGTGTTCTTCCATTCATGAAAGTTTTTCCAGCCTTTAAGATATCTTACAATTCTCTCTAATTGAGAATTCTTCTTATTATTAAACCATTCATAGAATTCTTTAGGATCACTAAGAATCCAATCTTTCGATTTATGAGCAAGTTCAATAATACCTTCCTTTTTGTAGTAGATTGGTAAATCAATATGGTGACAATCATTAAACAAGACTCTAATACAGGTGGTTTTCCTAATCGGATTTTTATCTGTGTGGTTTTCAACTGAGCTATACACCCAATTATGCCATGTTTCAATCGTTTTTTTATTGTCAGAATCTTCTTCCTCTTTTTCTATAAAGTACACTCCATAATCCAAATCATATTTCAAAAGCTTATTTTCATTTTCATCATAAACTGGAATAGGATTTATTGTTGTTCCCATTTCAAAAGAACCCTGCCCATGAAATTTAGGCTGTAAGTCCTCTGGTTTATTATCCTTAAACCATTTACGGATTTTTCTTTTTATATCATTACGACTTTTCTTTAAGCTATCAATACGTGCTGACGTAAGCTTAATCTCTTTATTGTACTTTATAAATTCTTTATGCAATACTGTCATCTTTTTTTTTATTTTAAAATTCATGTTCTAGATTATTGCTAATCCATTTAAAATCTACTAATTCACCTTTTGTTTGAAATGGCTCTCTGCCCGTATAATAATTACCAGAAAGAAATTTATCATCACCCTTTCTTAAAAATTTAATAATCTCAGTTCCATAATGAGGAGGAAATTTTTGATCTATACTACCATCATTCAAATAATTGTAGATAAATCGATAATGTTGTTCGTCTTCCGTGCGTTCAACAAACATTCCTTTACTTACAGAAAGAGAAGATCTTGCTCCATCTTGTTTTATTGTAAAAGATGAAATGGTAATGCGGTTTCCATTTTGGTTTATCAATTTCACCTGTTTAAGTTCTCCTTTTCTGGTAAGGCCTTTCTCATCATTATATTGATATTGCAAAGTTCCTTCGTATCTGCCCGAAAAATCATCAACCCAAAACATCCAAACAAAAGGCTTATATTTCCATAAATACTTAGAAATAAGAATTAACAAAATCGTTATAGTTCCTGATACTTTTATTGATAATTCCCAATGATCTTTGGCAAGATATAATGCAATAGCAAGTGTGCTGATAAAAGCGATCAACACACTTGGTTTGAAATAATTAAAATAGCTATTCTTCATCATCTTTCTTTTCTGATTCCTTTAAATGGTTTCTCACTTGATGTTTTAACATCCATAAACTGTCCTGTGTCAGTATCACGTTTAGTCCACAATCCAGTTTTAGGATTTTTAATTTGTGAACGATTTCTGACTGCTCCTTTTCTACTGCAGTCTTTTGGTGGATTTGTCGCCATAATTATTATTTTTATAGTTTAATAAATAGTCATCTCACCCTAATACTAAAAACGTGACTCACGCTTTTAGTATGTTAACAGAAGATATTGGAAACACTTAATCAAATAAAAACTACTTCTAGTATAGATTTACTAGCTTATATGGGCTGGAAAGATGAATATGCAGAAGAAGCTAAAGAAGCATTCCTAGAATTTGGTTATCGATTTGAAGAGTTTATTTTAAAAACAGCAGAGGTTTGTTGTTTTAGATGGAATTACAATGAAGTTGTGGCACTTGACATCACAAAATGCACATTAGCACGAGTTTGGAAATACCCGACCTATAATCAGACTAAATCAAATACTAAAGATGTTAACAAAGGCATAAAATTATGGCTTGGTAAAATAATAATGACCCAATTAGCTAATCACCATAACAAGGGGACATGTTACGAGCCAAATAAAGAAACTGATTTATCTTTAATTTATACATTCGATAACTTTATTGAAAAGGCTTCTGACTCTGAAGACTCTAGAAAAATAATGAAAACAAAACTTGCTATTGTTGAAGAAGCATTATCTCAACTCAGTGAAAAACATAGAATAATATATCTTACATATAAGCTATACACTCATCAAGGGAATAACATCCCCAGGTGTGTCAACAAAAAACTACAAGAAGAATTAGCACTCGTTTCTGGTTCAATAAGAAAGTATAAAGAACAAGCCAACAAGCAAGTGATAACCTATTTAAATAAAATCAATGGCTAAGAAGAATAAACTAAGCGGTTTAATCGAAGAAAATAATCTCGATATATGGTTGTGTTCTTCAGGTTATTTGTTTCCAAGAGACGAAAAAGAATTAGACACTTTTGAAAAGCTATATAAGAATTTTGAATTTAAGCTTAAGGGTACAATTATTGATTACGGAGAAATTATTACTGGGGAAATTGAGCACAAAAGCAAGGTTATAGATCTTTTTTCATTTGAAAAAATGGAAATTGAAGAGCTTCGTTTTGCAGCCCGAAAAGGAGAAGAATCAATTCCTGATAAAATTCTAAATAAGATGAAAAGTAAACATCAAACTAAAAATGGAGATAAATAACACTTCGAAAGTATTAATTAAAGAATTAGCAGAATTTATTGCTTTAGAATACGACGAAATACCAACTCCACTGGAAAAAATAATTGATTCAGAAGATCTCAAGCTTTTTTACGACGATTATGAAGATGCATTTGATGGAACATTAATATATGACAATGGGTATTTTATACATCTAAATACAAAAAAAGGAAATAGACCCAATACACAAAGAGGGCGTTTCACTTTGGCTCATGAATTGGGTCATTATTTTATAGATAATCATCGAATAGGTCTCAGAAATGGATTACTAAAACCACACCCATCAAAAAATAATACAAATAGTCATCAAAAAATTGAACGTGAGGCTGATTATTTTGCATCATGCTTATTAATGCCAGAAGCTAGGTTTAATAATGACTGTGAAGGGTTTAAACATTTTGATTTTTCATTAATTGAAAATCTATCAAAAATCTACAATGTAAGTATAACAGCATGTGCAATTCGTTTTGCAGATATAGGAACTCATCCAATTATGATCGTATATTGTGAAGACAATAAAATAATTTGGAAATGGAATAGTAATGATTTTCCATATAGGTACTTAGCTGAACAAAATTCAAAAATCCCTATAGATTCATTAGTTGGTCAATATTTCAATTTAAATACAGGAATTAAAAGAACAGAAAAATTATGGGCTATTGATTGGTTCGATGGTATTAGCAATGAAGATCTAAATAATACAATTTTTGAACACATAATTCCATACCGAAATAAAGCTTTAAGTGTAATTTGGGCAGATTAGAATCTAACTAAATGATACTTATTAAACAGGGGATAGGTAGCTAGACGGATAAAGAAGACATTTAAACTTCGCCTTTGCCTAATAAATAGGGATGTTCAGCTAGTAAGTGCTACATACAGAAAGCCGTTTTAAACGTGTATAAACGGGTTTCCGGTATTCTTGAGCAAGAAAAAAGCTTGTTTATTTGGAAAATAATTTCGCTTCTCCCCTATATATAGGGATGTTCAGCGAATAAGTGCATGATACAGAAACCCATATTAAACGGGTCTAAACGGGTTTCCGGTATTCTTAAGTAAAAAATAAGCATGTTTATTTGGAAAACAACTTCTCTTTTGCCTTATAAATAGGGAGGTTCAGCGAATAGGTGCTTACTACAGAAAACCGGTTTAAACCCGTTTAAAATGGTTTCCGGTATTCTTGAGCAAGAAAAAAGCTTATTTATTTGGAAAAAAACTTCGTTTTTGCCTTATAAATAGGGGTGTTCAGCGAATAATTGCATAATACAGAAAGCCATTTTAAACGGGTTTAAACCGGTTTAAGTATTCTTAAGTAAAAAATAAGCATGTTTATTTGGAGAAAAACTTCAGTTATGCCCCATAAATAGGGGTGTTTAGCGAATAAGTGCATAGTGCAGAAAACCGGTTTAAGACGTGTCTAAATGGGTTTCCGGTATTCTTCAGCCAGTAAAAAGCTTATTTATTTGGAAAAATAATTTCACTTTTGCCCCATAAATAGGGGTGTTCAGCGGATAAGTACATACTACAGAAAACCGGTTTAAGACGGGTTTAAACGGGTTTCCTGTAGTATTGAGATAAATAATATCAAAACATAGTTGTTAAGGCGTGTATTTTCAAGGGAAAATAAAAAGAGAGCTTTATAAAAACTCTCTTCTGTTATCAATTACACTTACTTTTTTTACTAACCTTTGAAATAGTATGTCGGGAACATCCAAGCATGTTCTGAATATAATTGTAGCTTTTTCCATCAATGAGCAAACTCTCAATTTTTCCTTGAAGCTCAATATCTTCGGGGCGACCTTTATATTTACCTAATGATTTTGCCTTTTGTACACCTTCGGATTGTCTGCGCCTCCTATCCACATAATCCTTTCGAGCCGTAGCGGCCAATATATCCAGCATCATAGAATTAATGGCATCAAGTATTCGTTTCTGAAATTCATCTGTAGATTTGGCAAAATTGTAACTGGTAGGCAAATCCATTGATATTATTTTTAGCTTATTGTCAATGATGATACTTTTTAACTTTTGCCAGTCGCTTTCAGACAATCTTGTTATCCTATCTATTTGCTCAATCAAGATTGCATCATCCGGCTCTGCCATTTCCAACAATCGAAATAATTCAGGACGGTTCAATTTTGCACCTGATTCATTTTCGATAAACCAACCTGAAATTCTTATTTGCAAATTCCCTGCAAAATCAATTAATGTGCTTTTAGCTCTATTTGCATCCTGATCTTTGGTAGATGCTCTTAAATATCCATATACTCTCATTGCCTAGTGCATTTTATGTGGTTCTTTAATTGTGGTGCATTAAACATTGGTTTTTGTCCTTAATGCACCATTATATCTGTGGTTTCGCTTAGGTATACCTTATTTGCACCACCTTTTTTCTTGTGATTTTAGTTTAAAGCATACTCATAAACTAGGATGCTTTTAAATAGGGAAACTGTTTTAAGTGTTCCTTGATCAGATTATTAAACTTTTTATAGACTAAAACCGCAGTATCCCTGTTGGTATTTTCTTTTTTGATATACATCTCAAATGTTGATAGGTATTCATTTTGCAGGTGTTGATTTTTAGTAATCATCTTGTCAAGATCAATACCCATTAAATACACGATGGGATACCAGCTGTTTATAATAAGACCGTTACAATCCAGAATCTTTTCGATATTGTCAAAAATTCGGGAAGCGATTACAGAATCTTCTATCAGATCAATAATGATGTTTTCTTTTTTTGTACTCATTTTATCATTGTGCATGTTCAAGCCTTGTATCATCAGGGCATTGGGTTAATAATTCCGTTTTGGTTTTTTTATCAAATTCATTGAGGAAGAAACGGGCATCAGCACCGTGGTAATATTTTTTCCTACCTCCTATGGATGCGATGATCGATGTTTTTCGACTCGGAACTCCCTTTATCTTTTTCCGGTTTGGGTTGGTGGTTTTTATCAGGTTGAATTCATTTCCTAAATCTTTAATCAGGTGTAATATCTCTTTTTCCTTTTGACTTCGTTTGGCTTGTTTTTTCTCGGAAACTTTCAGGTTATAAGCTTTATCCCTGCATTTTCTTTGATCGTTGCAGTATTTGGAATCGCTTTTCTGATGGGTTATCTCTTTTCCGCACGTCAAACAGTATTTCTTTTTCTCTTTTCCCTCCCTGTGGTCGGTTGAATCCGCACATACAATACGTTGTGTATCTGTAACACTTTTTTGTGCGTTTGTATCTAAGCAGTTCCAGTTTTTCAGGTTTTCAAACCCTGTGTATTCGTAACACTTTTTACTGCGTGTGAAAGCTGAAATCTCCAATAAAATCAAGCCTTTCAGAATGTTTTTAATGTCCCGTTTTGCATACGTTTTTATCAGCCTTTCCAGTGATTCTTTATTTCGTTGGCGGTCTGTGTTACTCCTTTGGTCTTTAATCCACCAATTGGGATTACGTAAGTCTTTAAATTTGCTCTTGTATTTGGTTGGCAGTCGTCTGGATGTTTTGATTTGCTCCCATTCAAAGAAAATCGTTTCGTCAATGGGCTTCAGGAACTTATCGGTTATCAGCTTGCTCAATTTTTCACTATCCAGTAAATCGGCTAGGCTTTTGATTCCGTAGTTTTCAACGGCTCGCATTCGAATGAACTTTGTTTCAACTCTCAGTAGTTCAGCCTGTAATTTAGATTGTTCCGCTTTATCGTAGAATTTGTAAGTCGCATTGGTGGTTTTGTAGGCATATCCGTAACCGGTTTTCCCGTTTAATTCCATCTCGGAACGTTGAGCACCTCGGCAGTACAGAATACTATCCAGAAAGGTTTTAGTATCAATCTTACAGGTGGATGTATCAAGGTTTAAGCCTATTTCAAAGCTTTTTAGCCTTGTTCTTTCAGATTTTACACCATAAGCCGATAACCTGTTAACGGCTTCTATGAAGTCCTCATAGGTAAAGCGGTTTGCATTGTGCTCACCATTATTAAAGAACTTGTGAATAGAGCCTTTTATTTTCGCTTTTCCTTTGGGTTCGATAATGAAGTCTAATCCTTTGTAATGTGCTCTTCTATTGCCAATTTCCTCTTTTGAATCAACATCGGTAAGCACGGAGAATTTTAGCATTGGGTGTGTTTCCCAAAGGCTAAAATCAAAATCCGTTAGTTCTATGCTGATACCGTCGATCAATGGAGGAGGGGGCTAAAATAGAAGTGAGTTAATTGTCTGAAAAAGTATGTGTATGCGTAACACAAATACGTGCGTTTCCTTTGCTTATTTGAGCAGTTTTCGAAAAAAAACAGGCTTGAAAAAACCTGTGCATTCGTAACACTTTTATCTGCGTTTTTTGTTCTGTGACGCCTGTAGGTAAAGGTGTTTTGTGTGATTTTAGCATGTTGTTTTTTATAGCTTGTCAGCGTATTTTGTGCCGTCAAGATTTGCCATGATTTCCTCTTTTTTATAAAAGGCTCTATTTCCAAGTTTATAACGATTCAGGATGCCTTTCTTAGCCCATTCATTTAAAGTAGGAGGGGAAATACTCAACCAATCCATTACTTCTTTTGGACTTAATAATGTCGCCGAATTGTTAGGCTTGACATATTGCGCCAGTTCTGATAATTTTTGATTCATAGCCATAAACTGTTTAAGGATATCGGCAGAACTCATTTCTGATACTTGTAATATTTTTTCGGTCATGTGTATTGTGTTGTATTGTGAATATTCATATGGATTAATGTACCTATTGTAGTTTCAATTCATTTACAATAGTATTGATGCTATTGGATTCATTTCGATACTCTTCTATCACTTCGCTAGTAGCATTGAGTACTTTTTTTATCGTGTGATTAGATGGGAGTTTCGTGCCCTTAAAAAACTGAACAACAAGTGCTCTAGAAACACCACACTTATTTGATATTTTTACTTTTGCCCCTCTGGGAAGTTGATTTCCTAGTTCTATTATTTTCTCTATCTTTATCATTGTGCTTGTGTATTATTTGTGAACAATTAGTAACGATCAAGTTTCGTTTAAGAGATATTTTACATTCACAAAATAACACATTAAATATTTACAAAGCAATACTTTATTTGTGTTTTATTCAATACAAAATCTAAAATTTTATCCAAATGTCTGTAGGTGAGCGCTTAAAAAAAATAAGACAAGAGCGAAAAATTTCCCAAAATGATTTTGCCGAAACGTTAAATGTATCTCGATCAACCTATTTGTTAGTTGAAAAAGGAGAGAGAGAAATTAATTTCAAAATGTTGGAAGCTCTAAAAAGTGGATTTGATATTTCGGCGGATTGGCTATTATTTGGTACCGAAGTGGGTGAGAATAATGATAGTGAAGAACAGATTTCAAGAAAAATGCTTGAACTTTCTGTTTTAACACCTTGCTTAACACACTTTATGCCGTTTATAGAAGCTTTAGAAAATTTTGCTCAAAAAGATAGTAAAACCTATGAGCGTATTAAGGCTATACGTACAGGCATGGATAAAATATCAGAAACTACCGAGCTAATTAATAATATTAAAACTAAAACGGAATATAGTTTGTTTGATAAAACTGGATTGAAGTTGTCTAGAATTATTGACCTCCAACTATGGGAGGTATTAAAAAAAGTACAAGAATTGACTAGGTATATTAATATATCAGATGCTGATACTTTACAGTCACTTGTGCCAATATATTACGACAATATAGAAAACTATTTAGGAGGATTGGAACAGCAAATAAACAACTTCCTAAAGCAACAGGATAAAGCAAAAGAATAACACAAGAAAGCCACACTGATAAATTTATCGGTGTGACCTTTCTATATTGCTATGATTAAAGTTCAAAATCTTTTGTAATTTCATAACAAATAGTATTATTTATATCTTCGCCATTAGACCAAAACAGACAAATCTGATATGATCACAAGATTAAAATTAGAAGGATACAAATCTATAAAGGAACTTGATATCCGATTAGAATCCATAAATATCCTATTGGGTAGCAATGGAGTTGGTAAGAGTAATTTCATATCATTATTCGCTCTATTAAGAAATATTTATCAACACAATCTCCAAAATTATATTAAGCTAAAAGGCAATGCGAATAGTCTTCTACATTTTGGAAAAAAACATACTGATGAAATTAATATAGACATTTGTTTCGGTACAGAAAATTCAGATACAAACAGGTTTATTATTGGTTTGGTGGAATCTCAAGACTCGTTATTTATTGCTTCTGTAGCGACTTCCTTTTATAATGGAAAATGGCATGATCATAATTTTGAACAAAATGTATGGGAATCAAGTTTTGCTAAAATCAATCGTAGTCAAGCATTTTATGTAAATGAATATTTGCAAGAATTTGATGTTTATCATTTTCATGATACTGGAGATAAATCACCAATGAAAGGTAAGTGTAATGTTGATGATAACTATAAATTAAATCGAGACGGTTCCAATTTAGCAGCTTTTCTTTATTATTTACAAGAACAGCATCCAAAGCATTTTAAAAGAATTGAAATGACCATTCGTTCAATAGCTCCATTTTTTGATCATTTCGATTTAAAACCGGATCGCTTAAATGTTCAAAGCATTCAACTCGAATGGAAGGAAAAAGGTTTTCCAGATGCTTATTTTAATGCCTATCATTTATCCGACGGGACACTTCGATTTATTTGTTTAGCCTCACTTTTAATGCAACCAAAACCACCTAAGACAATTATTATTGATGAACCAGAATTGGGACTGCATCCTGTCGCTGTTAACAAGCTGGCCTCCTTAATAAGAAAAGTCTCAAAAACAAGTCAGGTAATTGTCTCTACACAGTCAATTAATTTTATTGATAATTTCGATCCTGAAAACATCATTGTCACTGATAGAAAGGACAGTAGCTCTACTTTCAGAAGGCTAAATTCAGAAGAATTAGATACTTGGTTGAAGGAGTACACGTTAGGAGATATCTGGGGAAAGAATGTATTCGGAGCGCAACCCTATAACATGTAAGCATGAGTAGACTGGTATTTATTGTAGAGGGGCATACTGAGATTCTGTTAGTCAATAAGGTTATCATGCCTTATTTGCAAAAATTGGGACATACTCTAGCTTACAATTGTCAAACAATAACCACGAACCGGAAACAGTTCAAAAAGGGAGGCGTTAGCAGTTATGGAAAATATAGAAAAGAGGTTCAAAACACATTATCACAAGGAAATGTTATAGTGACTACATTAGTTGATTATTATAAGCTACCAACTGATTTTCCTGCTTATTCTGAAGACTCAAAACGTATTGATGATATCGAAACAGCAATTCACAATGATTTTAATAAAAACGCAAATTTCATTCCTTACATACAAAGACATGAGGTTGAAAGCCTGATGTTTTCAAGTATGAAGGGGTTTGACTTTGTAATGGACGAACAGGATCAGCTCAACAAAGCACAACAAATAATTGATACATATCCAAACCCAGAAGATATTAATAACTCGCCAGAGACAGCACCATCAAAAAGATTGATGAAAATATATAATTACGACAAAACTGGTGATGGAGAAATGATTTTTGAAACTGTGGGAATAGAGGCAATGCTTGAAAAATGTCCTCGATTTTCTAATTGGATACAAACAATTATTAAAACTCTTGAAAATAATTACAACCTATAATAAAACTTAACAGGGGCAAATTGCCATTAGCTCGATAATGGGAGTACCAGTTAAATAAGTATTTGTGCAAAAACTACGTCTTGTAGTGTGAGGCTATAGTCTTAAATATATCCTATAAAATACAAGTCACACCTGTAAGATTATTGATGTGGCTTTTTCATCTTTTGTTATCTCCGGTACTTTAAATAAGCCTTTCGCCTAATAAAAAATAACACGGAAATTTTAAATAGGCTTTTCTCTTAATTAAAAAAAAGTACCGAAATTTTAAATAAGGATGTTTTCATTTAAAGAAAATCGGTTTTTCTTTAAATGAGAGCAGAAACGCCCAAATAAATTAATCGGTCGTTGATTCCACAATTAAAGATGATATTCGTTTATTGTTAAAATTGCGAGATTTGTGTAAGATCTCGCAATTTCAAGATGTTTTTTTTGAATCCCATGATTTTAAATAAAATTAGTTTATTGCTAGAATTGCGAGATTTGTGTAAGATCTCGCAATTTTAAGATGTTTTTTTTTATAATCACATTATTAAAAACTATATTCGTTTATTGATAGAAAAGCGAGATTTGTGTAAGATCTCGCAATTTTAACAATTAATATGGGAAAGATATGATTGAGCAACCTCCAACATTTAAGCAAAGTGCTAATGCAATGAATCTAATGATTGAATTGCAAAATAATGGGTTATTAAAAAACATTCAGGATAGCTATTTGTATTGGGATAAAGTCAAGTATAAATCTAAAGATTATGAGCCTGAAAAATTATGGAATGCTGTGAAGCTTCATAGATTAATTAACAGCACTTCAGTTAGATTTGGAGGGTATAAGTTTTCTTTTATGCTAACTGATTTTATACAAAGAAGCTTGCATCGTTTTGATATGCATTTTGGCGGTACTTTGAGTAGTAATATCGGGATTGCCGAAACAGACAAGGAAAAATTTATTATTAGCTCATTAATAGAGGAAGCAATTTCAAGTAGTCAAATAGAGGGGGCTAATACTACTCGGAAAAAGGCGAAAGAAATGATCCAAAAGGATCAAAAACCTAAAAGTAAAGATGAACTAATGATTCTGAACAATTTTGTTACAATGCAAGAAATAGCGGAGTGCAAGATGGAAGAAATTACACCTGAAAAAATACTTTTTATCCATCGTTTGATATCTAATAACACTTTAGATAATAAGACGGACGAGGGTAAGTTTAGGGAAAATAACGATATTTTTGTAGTTAATACTGCAAGTAGTGAGACGGTACACACTCCACCTGATTTTACTGAAATTCCTGATTTGATGAATGATCTTTGTTCATTCTTTAATCATGATACAGATGATTTTATTCACCCAATTATTAAAGGTTGTATTATTCATTTTATGTTAGCATGGATTCATCCCTTTGCTGATGGTAACGGTAGAACATCAAGGGCTTTATTTTACTGGTATATGCTGAAAAAAGGCTACTGGATGACAGAATATTTGTCAATTTCACGGATAATTAAGGGGTCGAAAAACCAGTATGAAAAAGCTTTTCTTTATACAGAGTCAGACGGAAATGATTTGAGTTATTTTATAACATACCACATAAGGACTATGGAAAAAGCCATAGATGCTTTAAAAATATACATTAACCGAAAGCAAAAAGAGGTCTCCCAAGCTTCGAAGTTTTTAAAAATACCGTCTGTTAATGATAGAATGGCTCAAATATTGAAAATCATTTATGATGATTCAGATAGAGTTCTTAATACTAAGGAAATAGAATCGAGATTTAGTATTTCCAATTACACGGCTAGGGCTGACCTAAGAAATCTTGTTGAATTAGGGTTTCTTGAGATTATTCAAGTCAATAAAAAGAAGCAAAACTTTATAAAGTCAACAAGCTTTGACAAAATAATGAAAACTCATAATTTATAAAAAATAAAAGACAGCGTGTAAGTTGTCTTTTGTTAATATTGCGAGATTTGTTTAAAATCTCGCAATATCTATTTTGTCTGTTATATATTTATTTTGTAAGCTTAGCCAGTAATCAGAATCAATGCCTAACACTTTCTCAAACTTGTTGGCTAATTTTTTATTAATCATCTCTTTTCCTGTTATAATTCTATTAAGTTGGGACTTTTTAATATTAATAAGCTTTGCGAATTCCTCGATTGAAATATTATTAGCTATCAATTCATCCTGTAGTACTTCACCCGCATGCGTTGGAATAAATGGTGTTAGTTCATCAATTGTTTTCATCGTTTTTGTTATAAGATTGTCTCATGAATAATATTTACTTAGCATGAAATGTGATTACATATTGCTATTATTCATGAATTACGATAATTAGTATTCAGCTATAATTTTGTTTCTTCTATCAAATAACCATCAAATAAGGAAAGTCATTGTTTATAGATGTTTGAGGCTTTTTGAAAATTGTTTATTGAACAACCATCAAATAGAACTAGACACAATAAGGGGTACACCTATTTTTTTTCGATTATCAAAAGAAGAGTTAATATTCTTGCTAGTTTAGTTTGTTGGGTTTATTCTTTTTGTCTATTATTTGGGTTGGTGTTTTGGTCACCTCATGAATAAGGTGACCAGATATAAAAGTTAATGTTTTAAAGGGTTTGTGCCTTGTTAAAAAAGTATTGATTGATAAGTTAAATTAAATGGCCTTGCCTGTAAAAAATGGATGTTGTGCCATTCTATCAGCTTGTTGTTCTTTGGTTACTTTGATGTATTTCATAAATGAGCTTTCGGTAGTGTGTGTACTAATTGCCATTATGTCGATAACTGGAACACCAGTCAGATAAGCATTTGTACAGAAACTACGCCTTGCTGTGTGGGTTTTAATAAGCATATATTTTGGTACGTGTTTACTCACTTTTAAGCCACCTTTAGATTTGCTAGAGGTTTCTATCTCGTCAAGCTCTGCAAGTTCGCCTACGTCCTTAATTTTATAGTTAATCGTTTGGTCAGGTAGCGTTTTTGGAGGTTTTCCACCGTTCTTTTCTAATATCTCTACAACAATGGGATGCAAAGGAATAATTACTTTCTGTCCTGTTTTTTTAGTATCAACTTTTAGCCTGTAACCATCAATCCGTTTTATAATGTTTTCGGGTTTTAAATCGTTAAAATCAGAAACCCGTAAACCGGTAAAAGCACCAATCAAAAATAAATCTCTCGCTCTTTCATGTTGCGGTTTTGCAGATAAATCAAGCTGATACATTTTCTTTAGCTCGTTAATCGTTAGGTAAATATTATCTACTTCTTCTTTAAGAACGACAAAACGTTTGCTTTTAAATGCTATGTTGTTGGTTAATTCTTTCTCAACAGCTTCACCCATAAACATTTTTAGATTTTTTATATGTTTGCCTGTGTTGTTGGTAGCATAGTTTTTAGTATTGCACCAAGCAATAAAATCATAATAGAAATCGAGTGTAATAACATCAAATGAAAGACGATATTTTGCCGTTTCAAATAGTTCTAAAACTGCCTTTGTTCCCTTTAAACTTTTGATTGTTCCTTTAGTTATTGGTCTTCCGGTACTGGGATTTATCTTGCCCTCATAGCTTAGGATCAATTTGTCGATAAAACCAAAAAAGCTTTTCTCCTGTTCGTTAACTGGGGCAAAATAATCATCAAGGAATTTCTTTAAGCTGAACTTTGATAATGGTAAGCCATCTACTATGCATCCATCAACGAAAGCAGATACTTTATTTTCAAGATTATTAAGCAAAGTGTTTATTGCAACCTTGTTTTTTGCGGCAGCTACATTTCGCACTCTTTGGGTTTCGGTTTTCCAATGGGAAGGATGAACTTTTACACCAAGCGGATAAACCAATTTTTCTGTTTTAAGGCGATAGATTAAATGTATTGGGGTTTCAGTATCGCTTTTGGGAGACCTTAAAGAAAATCGAACATTTGACATTTGTGAATGTATTTATTAGACTTTGTAAATATAAGGTATTTATATTGTGTTGCCGGTTTTGTTGCCGGTTTTTCTTAATTGAATCTTATTTTGATTTATTTACATTAATCTGGGTGGTGTTCTGTAAGTGTTGTAATTGTTAGGTTTGAGGTGTTTTATTGTTGGTAAATAATGGTTTGTGAAAACATTAAATTAGGTATTTTCGAGTCCGCCAGAGACCTCTATAAAAACGCTTAACTTGCTGAAAGTTAGGCGTTTTGTTTTTCACACCTGACGCTTTATTAATTTTGCTCTTGTATTAGATATTTTAGAAGAAAATAATAATCTAAATAGTACAGGGAATCTATTCAATTTCTCTTTTTAAATAGGAGATCATAGGATTCTTTTCATTTACCAGAATAGGATAGCTTTTCCCTTTAGCGTAGATATTTGCATTTTCAACGTACAATTCTCTTTTGTAATTTTCACCTAAGAATTGATAGGTAAACAAAACACTATTAGGTTCAGAGTTGGCATCTGTTTTTTGAATTTTCCCCAAAGTCTCTTTGAAGTACTTAGTATCTGAAAGAATAGGAGAGGTCAAATCTATTTGTATGATTTCAGGTTTACTCTTTGCATATATTCCTTTGAAATATTCACCTTTTTTAAATCTGATTGTATTTTGGTTATGAGTTTTGTATGACTTACCTGAGACAGTATATTCAAAAATATTTCCTGATAAATGAGTATGCCAATGTCTTGTAACCTGACATGTAACAATTTTCGAATCTGTTGCTAATAGAAAGTTTTTTTCTTTTTTTGTTGAAACTATGTAATCGACAAAAAAATATCCTATGAGCAACATAATAAATAAAAAAACATAGACTATTTTCTTCTCTGTTTTTCCCAGATTGTCTGGCTTAATGAATTTTTTCTTTTTCATCCTATGGAAAATAACTTGTTGCAGATTTATTATGGATATTTGTTAAAGACATATTTCATTTTCTTCCCATTCCTGAGCAGATAAAATTTCAACGAATTGGCATCCTTGAAAATGGAATCACCTTTTTGTATCTTCTCATAGAAAGATATATTTTCCTCCCGTATTACATAGAACTCTTTCAAACTATCACTCCCCTGAACTATGATTACTCTGGTCGCATGATTATTGTAATCTATCCAAGTACTTTCAACGACACCATTTAAATTTAAAGGAATAAGAACTCTTTTTTGATAGGATTGACAGCCTAACAATATCAAAATACAAATGATACAATAGAATACTCTTTTTCTCATGCTAAGTCATTTTTAATTTCAAAATTATAGTGCAAACATGTAGATCGTATTTTTAAAAAGTAAATAAAATTAAGAAAAGTAAAATACAAGAAAGTCACATTGATAATCTGAACTGCACCCCAAAAGTTAGACACAACATTTGGGGTGCAGTTCAAAAGCCCGTTGGGGTTCTTTTTATTCATAATACGACACTGTTTCTCAAACAGTAAATTATTATTTATAAAGATACTATTCTGCAAGTACCTTAATCGAGAGTCCTGCAAATTTCTGATATGGCTGGAAAAATGAGAGTGATAAGCTATTAAGGGTTTTGGTGATTAAAATGCAAAAGCCTGCTAAAGAGTAAATGTGAGAGATAATTAGTTTCATTTGTGAAGTTCACGGATAGGGATTCTAACATCATGGTATTTCACTTTAAAATCCTCATTCTTTTGTAAATTGGTAAGAAGATTCATGAGCCATGATTTTAGAGAATAATACCAAGAAATGCTTCATTTTTCGCTTTTATGCAGAGTTGAATGATTTCCTTCCCGAACACAGGAAGCAAAAGTCTTTTGTGGAATACTTCAAAACTCCTATCACTCTTAATGATGTATTGGTTTCGCTGGGAATTCCTTTTTCGGAAGTTGATCTTGTTTTGGTAAATGGCATTTCGGTACAAATGAATCACAAACTAAAAGAGAATGACCGGATTGCTGTTTATCCCAAATTTGAGAGTCTGGATATTACTTCAGTAACAAACTTGAGGGAGAAACCCTTGCGGGACACTAAATTTATTTTGGATTGCCATTTGGGTAAGTTGGCCAAATACTTGCGCATGTTAGGCTTCGATTCATTCTATCAAAATCAGATAGGCGATGAGGAGATTATTGAGATTGCAGCCAAAGAGGGGAGAGTTATTCTTACCCGCGATAAGTTGTTGTTAAAATCGATTAAAATTACACATGGCTATTTTGTGCGTGCTATTACAAAACATGAACAATTGAAAGAGGTGGTTCGAAAGTTCGACTTGTACAAGCAGTTTGAATCCTTTACCCGCTGCATGAGTTGCAACGAAAAACTAAAGACCATTGATAAAGTGTCAATCATTGGTCGAATTGGGCCTGATATTGCCCGAACATTCAATCAATTCTATCACTGCCCAAATTGTGACAAAATTTACTGGCAAGGATCGCATTTTAAGAGGATGGAAGGCTTTATCAGGGAACTGGTGAAAGAATAGAACAAAGACTTATTGTCTAACGTAAGCTCATTTGTGAAGTGAATGGAGGAGTTATGTTTGATTAAAAAATAAATTGTGAATTGAGCTTAACTCATGTTTTTAACAAACTTTAAGTCTCTGTTTTATCATATTTTGATTTTAAGATGATTGATAGTGGCTTATTTTTTTATATTTGTTAGACCTAATATTGAATATATCTGCAATGATATTTCATTGATTCTATAAATATTTAATTTAAAATTTAAGCATATGTTCTTTTTTAAAAATAACGATAACGGCCCTAAAACAAGTTACACAGCTACTGAGTTAATGAACGAGATGGAGAAGCGAAATGATATTTTGCTGATTGATGTTCGTGAGCCTCATGAATTGGCGAAAGATGGGATTAAAAATGCCATGCACATTCCCGTAAATCAAATACCCGATAAGCTTCCTCTTTTGCCAAAGGATAAGGACATGGTGATTTTTTGTCATGTAGGGTTTAGAAGCAAGCAAGTAAGAAATTACCTGCATAAATTGGGCTATCACAGAGCTTCGCATTTAAAAGGCGGATTGAACAGTTGGAATAAAGAGCTGAAACAGAAAGTCAGTCAACTTACTGATATTGAATAGTTTGCAGATATGAAATAGAAAAGGCTCAATAATTTAGGTTATTGAGTTTTTTTTTGTTCTTAGTGAATTCCGTAGTTTACCTTTGTGGGTATCCTATACAAATCGTTCCCGCTTTTGCATGTTAATTAAACTCCATAAAATTGATATGACCGAACCAATTACCAGCATCATTCGGTTTTGAGAAAGCACGTTTTGCCATATGCTGTAACTCATATCTCCAGGAACATTAAATGGGTTTAGGAAAATATTCCATTTGCTTGATCCGAGAGGTTCTGCAAGGATTAAAAAGACGAGGCCGATAATTACCATAACAACCGCAGCTCCACTCGCATTTTTGAGTAGAGTGGCCAGCAGAAATGCCAGACTGGCTAAGAACAGCAGACAATACATCAGTTGGTAAACCATATAAAAAACGGATATACGGATAATTGCAAATACCGTTATCCACGACATCAAACACATCATTAAGAGCAAAAGTAATACGCTAAGTGCAAAACGTATCAAGTACACTTTATATCTGTAATTGGGTATTCCAAATAGGATTTCGAGCATTCGGGTATCTTTATCGCTTTGTATGTTGTAGATAACAGGGTAGAATAAGATCAGGATTCCCGGAAATATCAAACTTCCATAAATATCTGCTTCATCGGGACTCGAATCAGTAAACAACATGATACCGGTTACCATCAGGAAAAAGGCGAAAGCTGCAATCAGAAAATAGATAAATTTATTCGCAAATATAATCTTGATGTTGTAGCGAATAAAATTGGCTGTGAGTATCAGTTTTTCTTTCATATGATTATTGTTTTTTACCGTAAAGTGCACCTTCTATTTTCTTTGTGATCTTCGTGGTTAAATCTTTTTTATTTATTCCTTCATTTCCCTTTTGGGTTAATCCCTTTCTTCCTTTTCGTTCAGCAAACACAAATAAGCATCTTCTAAATTTGCTTTTGTATTTACAGCTCCGTAACCCGGATTTTCATCGGCCAAACAGCGAACCCGAATCTGATCTTTGTCGCGCATGTGATGAATAATAACATGTTTGGTTTTTAAATCTTCAAACTCTTCGGTTGATACCGTCAGCATCCACACTTTTTTGTCGGCGATGCCTGCCATGTGAATCGGTTCACCCAAATATTTTAGTTCTCCTTTTTTCATCACAGCAACCCGGTTACACGAACTGGCTACATCTTCGATAATGTGGGTTGAGAAAATTACGATTCTGTCCTGACTTAGTTCTACCAACAAGTTTCTGAATCGAATTCGCTCGCGCGGATCAAGTCCGGCTGTAGGCTCATCAACCACCAAAATTCTTGGTAGGTGAAGAAGAATCTGAGCAATGCCGATTCGTTGTTTCATGCCTCCCGAAAAGGAACCGATCTTATTGTCTTTCTGATCGATCATATGAACAGCTCTAAGAACATATTCCACACGTTCCATTCGTTCGGTATTGTTAGTTAGTTTTTTCAGAATTCCCATGTAGTTCAGGAAATCCCATGCGCTCATGTTTTCGTACATGCCGAATTCCTGAGGAAGATAACCGATTAATCCCTGCAGTTCTTCACGCTTTTCGCGAACATCTATGCCGTTAATGGTTATTTGCCCGTAACTTTGTTCCAGAATTCCGCAAATAATTCTCATCAGGGTTGATTTGCCGGCACCATTGGGTCCCAGCAATCCGAACATCCCGTTTTTAATATCAAAGGAAACACTTTTAACGGCTTTAAACGGAACTTTCTTTTTCCCGATGATTGGGATGATTAAAACAAAGCGGTAGAAGAATTTGCGGATGCCGCTAAATCGGCCTTTCACCCGGTTGATGTTTATTTTTTCATGATAAATTTTATCAGAAGACACTTTGATCAGTAAAGCCAAATACCAGAAAAAGGCCAAAGGAGCAATGAGTCCGATTAGTTCGTATTGCTGATAAAAATATACGAACACAGGTACCGGGAACAACCAGTATATGATTTTATGCAGTGCATAAATAAATCGGGGTATCCATTTTTTACTGCTTTCTTTTTTTAGATGATTACGGTATTCCATAACGGGAGCCATAAAATTCAAAATCAGAATTTGGAATAGTATGGACAAGCCAAGTAACCAGTATTTGTTTTCGAGATGGATGTAAATGAAAAAGAACAGGAACGCAAGCAAAGGCAATTGCCAGATTAAGGTGACAAAATCGCGGATAGATGAATAGGATTCCTTTAAACCCAATCGCTCTCTAATTTTAAGTCCCGATTTCCATTCCCTGATAAACCGACCATCCCATTCGTAAATTTTTACCAAATTTCTAATTTCGATGTGTAAAGCGTCATCAGGAGCAATTAGTTTTTCGTTGGCTTTTCTTAAACTGGCCTGAATAAAATAGATGCATGCCGGTACCGATAACAGCAAAATCAGGAATGTGATGATCTGCCAAATTTTGCTGTCTACTTCTACGTAAATGAAGTAGGTTCCTATCATCCAAATAGCAATTTGAATAGCTTTTACCCAAACAGGCTGATTTTGTATCCAGTTTAAGCTGGTTCGCAATCCGGCATATAGTGTTGGAATAAAAACCAAGGTAAGAATTGTACTGAGGCTTAGCCCGCCAATTACGGTTATGGCGAAAGGAACACCAATAGTTGTTACATATTCGGCACGACCAAGAGCAAGTGGCATTAAGGCAATAATGGTAGTGATAGCTGTAATCAGGATAGGGCGGATACGTGCCAGGCCGGCCATAATAAGAGCTCTGGATTCTCTGTAGCCGCGTTTTTGCAATACGTTTGAATAATCGATCATGATAATTCCGTTGTTCACAACAATACCCAGCAGAATAATTAGTCCGGTAAATACATTGGCGTTCATTAGAGAGGTTCCGGTAAGGATCAATGCAATCAGCGATCCGATTGCAGCCATAGGAATGGAAAACATCATCACAATGGGCATGGTGAACGATTCAAAAACCGAAGCCAGAATCATAAATATCAGAATGATGGCCATCAGAAACAGAAAGCCAAATTCAGCCAGATTGTCTTCTTCATGAACAATTTCCAGTGCTATTCCTGATGGAATATTCATTCGTTCAACCAGTTCATCAACTTCTACCCTCGATGCAGTTAAGAGGTCTTTCTCATCGTTCACTTCATCAATAAACTGATATTCAACTTCGAGTTGTTTTTCCTGATTCGTTCTTTTGATCGTTGATAATCCGTCGGTGAAATTTAGATTGCTGATGTTTTGCAATTCGAATTCAGCGCCTTGTGTACCTCTTACGGTAAGCTTACGCAGATCTTTTGCATCTCTTGTTTGCTGCTCGGTATTGTCACCAAGTGTTTTAATAATAATATCGTACTCTTCGGTGCCTTGTTTGAACTTTACACCACTCGAAAATTCTTTCTGAAAGGAATTTAATTCCGACAATACCGATGTAACAGGAATATCGTATACTGCCATGATTTGTTTGTCTAATTCCATGACCATTTCGGGACGTTTGGCAGGAATTCGAACCGATATATTTTTAATGGAAGTCAATTGATTTAGGTAGTATTCCAAATCTTCCGATACGTCGAGCATCTTATTAAAATCCTGACCTTTAATAATCAGTTTTTCTTTTTGACTGCCCATGCCCAACATTTCCATAAATGGATTGTCGCCGCCAAAACCTCCGCCACCGCCAAAACGACGACCTGTAGCCGGAGGATCCCAGCTGAAAGATGCACGTGGCAAATCATCCAAACGTTCCAGAATATTTTTCTTAATGCCGGGAATGGAAAGGTTTTGCTTCTCGCGATAATCGTCAATTAATGTGATTGTTAAAACAGCTTCTTCTTCATAAACCTGACTGGTGATGTCTTTTTTCTCCTGAACAGAATCAAGTTTTTGCTCTACTTCCCGAATGAATAAATCGGTGTTTTCGAGAGTGGTTCCGCCGGGAAGTGTTACATAAAGATTCAAATCTTTCGTTTCAGTTTCTTCTGTCGAAATCATGCTTAGCCCCAAACTAATCAGTAAGGTGACAAAAAACAGTCCTAAGGCGCCAAGAATAGTTCTTCCCGGATACCGCATACACGATTTCAGCGTTACCAGATAAATCTGCACCAATCGGTTGTGGAGCGAAATGTTTTGGAAATTAACGGCACGGGCGGCATTTTTTCGTTTCAGAAAAGTGTGGGTAATCATGGGAATTAAAAGCAGGGCAACAACGAGCGATACCAGCAAGGTAGAGATGATGGAAACACCAATGTGCTTGCCCAATAATCCGATAAAGAAATTGGATGTAAACAGAAAAGGCAGGAATACGGTGATTGTTGTTAGTGTGGCAGCAAAAATGGATCGCCATACTTCTTTGGTTCCCTGAATAACTGCCGTGTCCGGATCTTTCTTTTGGGCGGCCAGACGGTAAATATTTTCGAGCACCACAATGCTGTTATCGAGAAGCATCCCAATGGCAAGTGCCATCCCCAAAAGGGTGAGTGTGTTGATGCTGATATCGTAAGCATAGAAAAAATTGAACGCTGTGTAAACCGAAATGGGTATTGCCAGTGCAATTGCGGTGACCAAACGAAGGTTTTTCAGGAATATCCAGAGAACGAAAATTGCCAGAAGGCCTCCAATTAATGCCAGTTCAATAATTAAATCGATATTGGTTTTCATGGTTTCGGCAGTGTTGGTTTGCACCACCACAGCAATATCTTTGCTTGCCAGTTCCTGATTGATTTCTTCAATTTTCGCAATTACATTGTCGGCCAGTTCAATGATGTTCGATTGAGAATCGCGGGTTAACTGAAGGGTTACTGCTTCTTTTCCGTTTACACGGCTGTATGAGGTTTCTTCCTTTACTCCAAAACGAATGCTTGCGATATCTTTCAGTTTTATATTGTCTGTGCCTGCTTCTTTAACAACAAGCTCGTTTAATTCTGAGATATCAGTAAATTCGGAGACAATATTCACAAAGTGCATTTTGTTATTTTCAATCACTTTCCCGGCAAAACTTCGCATGTTGCTGTTCTTGCTTAGAACGGAACGAACATCCGACGGACTGATGCCATAACTCTTGCAAACATCATCTCTTAGCAGAATATCAATGGATTTTTCGCGCCCGCCAAAAAGAGCCACATTGGCTATGCCATCGATATTTTTAATTTTATCGACGATTTCATTCTCAGTAATTTGCCGAACCCGGTCAACACCTCCACTTCCACGAACCTGAATATTCATGAACATGTTGTTGAGTTGTTCCATATCGAATTTAAATACCTGAACCCTGAACTCTTTTGGAAGATCTTTTTTCTTTTCTTCTACTTTTTCAGCAAGTTTTAAATAAGCATATTTAAGATTGGTTCCCTGTTCGAATGAAATTTCAATACTTCCTCGTTGCTGTCCGGCAGTAGAGACAATCTTTTCAACGCCTTCCATTCCTCCTGCAATTCCTTCCAGAGGAATGATTGCTTCACTTTCCATATAGCGGGGATCTACTTCTATAGTAGTTCCTACCTCTACAAACAACATAGGAAGCTGTGCATTTGGAATCAGTTCAACCGGCAATTGTTTGTAGGAAAAAAATCCCAACATGCTAAGTCCGGTGAAGAGCATTGCTATTAAAACCTTTCTTTTTATAATGAAGTTCATATAATCTAAGCTTAATTAGCTGTTAGCTTGTTCCTGTTTATTGATGTTCTGTCAGATTATTATTTAAATCTGTTTATTTCACTGTATTGTTTGATGTTCTATTTTCGGATTTTGAAAAATAGCTTTGCATACTATCGAAAATATAGTACACACAAGGAATAACGACCAGTGTTAGCAGGGTTGAGGTGATCAAACCTGCAATTACAGCTATTGCCATTGGCGCCCGTAAAGCGGCACTTTCACCAAATCCAATGGTTAGTGGAAGTAGGGCTAAGATGGTTGTGATACTGGTCATTACAATTGGGCGAATTCTGTTTTCACCGGCCATAATTATCGAATCACGTAAGGAATTTCCCTGCTCTTTAAATTGATTAATGGCATCAACCAGAATAATAGAATCGTTCACCGCTATTCCTCCAAGCATAATAATACCGATGTAGGCCATGATGTTCATAGGCATGCCCAAAAGGAAAAATGCCCAAATGGCACCAACTCCAGCCAATGGAATCGTGAGCAGAATGGTGAAAGGGTGAATGAGTGATTCGAATTGAGAAGCCAGAACCATATATACCAATATGATTGAAAGGATCAAAGCAAAGCTTAAATTGGAAAGTGCTTCCTGGCGTTTCTGCTCTTCGCCAATCAGATTTACCTGATAGCCCTGCGGTAATTCAATAGTTGCGAGTTTGGTGTTTATTTTATCGACTACCTGATCGAAAGCAACTTCTCCGCGAATATCGGCATTGATCTTTCCAATTCTTGTCTGATTTCTTCTTAACATTTGTTTCGGAGAAGAGGATTTTTCGATGTGCGCTACTTCATAGAGTGGTATTTCCTGATCTCCGCTTTTTAGCAGAAGCGTATTTAATTCGGACAGACTCGTTTCAGGCATCTGAATGGTAATGTCATTCATTTCTCCACCTTGTTCGAATTTGCCTGCATTTTTCCCCATCAAAATATCTTGCAGCTGACTGGCAATACCTTCTGTACTTAAATTAAACAGACCTGCCTTGTAGCGATCAATCACGACATTTACTTCCGGAGCTCCTTCTTCAATATTGGTTGTTATATTTGTCAAATCGGGAACTTCAGTCAGAAGTTCCTTAATTTCGGCAGAAAGCTGTTCCAGAACTTTCATTTCCTTGCCTTTCACTTCAACTTCAATGGGAGCGCTTTCTGTTCCAATGGTCGATTGTAAAGCTGTTTCATCATGGATAATGGATATTTCCGCATCGGGAATATCACCAACCAATTGACTTACGTTTTCGAGTATTGCTTCCGATTGAGCAGTGTATTCGCTTTTTAAACGAATTTTTATGCTGGCGGTATTTTCATTTTGAAATACGGCTTTGTCGGCAGCAGAACTGCTTCCCGGACCAATTTGAGTGTATACAGTTTCGAAATAATCTCCCATAGATTGTTTCAGCATGGATTCGATGGCTTCAACTGTTTGAGAGGTTCTTTCCAGTTGAGTTCCTTCTTTCAATTGAATATCCAGACTGAATTCGCCGACTCCGCTTTTGGGTAAGTATTCATTTCCAACATAGGGCAAAATAAGTCCTGTCAGTACAATTAATAAACTTGCGGATCCAATTATCAGGCTTCGTTTGTTTAGTAAATTGGCCAGTAAAGTTCCGTACCAGCCTATTTTAACCGATTTGAATTTTACATTTTTTCCTTTTCCCTTGTAGGCATAATGAAACATCATGGGAATCATTAAAATTGCAACAAAAAGAGAGGCTATCAGCGAAAAAGCAACCGTCCAGGCCTGATCTTTAAAAAGTGCGCCGGATGCTCCGTGCATATACACAATAGGAAGAAACACAACAATTGTGGTAAGAGTAGAAGCTACAATTGCACCTCCAACTTCCGAAGTTCCTTCTATGGCGGCATCTTTCACCGAGAGCCCAAGCTCCATTTTCCGAAAGATATTTTCGATTACTACAATGGCATTGTCGACCAACATTCCGGCTCCTAATGCCAAACCGCCCAGTGTCATTACATTCAAACTTAATCCATTAAAATACATTAGATTAAAGGTGGCGATGATGGAGACAGGAATCGCAAAACTTACAATTGCGGTCACCTTTATTCTTCGCAAAAAGACAAAAAGAACCAAAATGGCAATGAGGACACCAATTAAAGCGGTTTCTTCTACTTCATCAATTGCTTTTTGAATGAACTGACCTTGGTTTTGAACCACGATAAACTGATATCCGGGCAAGGCTTTACGGATAGAAACCATCGTTTTTTCGAAATCTTCAACTGCCTGAACTGTATTCGATCCCGTTTCTTTGTAAATGGATAAACCGATGCATCTTTGGCCATTGATACGGACAATATTTTGTGCTTTTTTTGCCACAAAACTTACTTTAGCTACGTCTTTTAAAAGAATTGGGACTTTGTCTTTCACCAAAACCTGAGTGCCTGTATTTACAGGAGCAGACGATGAGGCCGAGGATTGTTTGGTTCCGACAATTATATTTTCGATTTCCTGAATGTTTCGGATTAAACCGGCACCTTTAATAATGTACTTGGTTCCCATCTCAACAATGCTTCCACCTGAAACATTTTGGTTCAGACTTTTTATTTTCTGTACAATCTGATCGATGGTTATTTTGTGGGCATCCAAAAGGTATTGGCTGGTTTCGATGCGCACTTCCTTTTCCTGTGTTCCGGTCAATTCTACCTCAGCGATTCCTTCCAAACGAATCAATTCGTTACGGATGTAATTTTCACCCACTTTTCGCAACTCATCCATGTCTTTAATTTCCGGATGAAGCATTCCGATAATTAGAATGGGTGATGCATTGGGATCGTGTTGTGTAATGGTAAATTCATCAATTTCGGCATCCTGACTGTAGGCTGTTAATGCTTTTTGTAATTCCAAAAAAGCTTCATCCATATCACTCCCCCAGGAATATTCCACGGTTACCCGAGCCGAACCAACCATACAAACCGACGAAACCTGACTTACGCCTTTTTGTCGAATGGATTGTGCTTCAATGCTTTCTATAAATTGCTTTTCGATTTCTTCCGGAGGACGCTCGCCGGCTTTAATTTCCACAAATATGCGGGGTGCATTCATTTCCGGAAACAGGTCAACATTTAATTTGCCAAGGGACACGTATCCCAAAAGCAATATTCCCATAACAATCATGGAAACTGTTACCGGATAATTGACCGAAAATTGAGTTATTTTCTTCATTTTGAAAGCAATTTATAATTGAATGGCATAGCTTGCCATCAGGTATTGGATGTGAATTAAAATTTGTAGATCGATTATTTTACCACCTTTATTTTTGATCGGTTCCGAAGAGTTTCAAAGCCTTTTACTACCAGTCGGTCTTTTTTCTCTAATCCGGAAATTACCTGTACTTCGTTAGGATTTTCCAATCCAAATTCAATCACACGCTCTTCTGCCAAGCCTTTGTTTACAACAAAAACAGTGTTCCCTTTTTGTTTGTTCAGAATCACATCTTTCGGAATCACAATGGTCGAGTCGGCTCTTGCAACTACAATTTCAGCTTTCGCAAACATGCCGGGGCGCAGCAAAAGTTTAGAGTTGTCAATATTAATAACCGCTTTAAAAGATCTGGTTTCAGAATCGATAGCCGGCGATAATTGAGCCAGAACTCCGTTTAGTGTATCACCGGGAATCGTATAGTTGATAATGTTTACCGGTTGTCCTTTTTTGATCGAAGTCATGTTTTTTTCGGCCAAATTAATTTCCATATGCAGTTTGCTGTAATCCATGATACTTAGCATGTCCGATGAGGCTTCAACCCGTGTATTGTCGGTATAGTAGTTTAGGTTGGTAATGATTCCTGAAAATGGAGCCTTCACCTTTAATTTAGCTAATCGAAATATGGCGTCTTCGTAAGAATATTTGGCATTGATCAGGTCGATTTCAGCATTTTTTACTTCCGAAAGGGTAACGCCGCCTTTTTCATATAAGGATTGCTGCTTTTCGGATACTTGCTGAGATATCTCCAAACGAAGTTCCAAAGACTTGATTTTAATGTTGTTCTCGTATTCTTTATCTTCCAAAAGAATAACGTTGGTTCCCTCCTTAACGAAATCGCCCAAGGCAAATTGGCGGCCGGTTGCTGGATTGATCTGCAAGTGGTATTTTCCGGCTACTTCACTTTTTATTGCAACCGTTTTTATAGGATTCACGGTTCCTGTTGTGCTAATGAATTTTTCAATGCTCCTGGATGTAATTTCCTGGACGGATACCTGAACTGCGATGTCTTTGTTCAGATCAGTTTCCCGATCGTTACAAGCAGAAAATAGTACAATGCTTAAAATAAAAAATGCGGTTCGTTTCATATTTATGGACTTAGTATGGTATATCATGATTGAGTTTGTATTTATTCAATGATCAAATTTTCCTGCAATTCTTGTGGTACAAAGGATCTGTCGTTTTCAAAATCCCAAAGTGATTGTATTTTTAAATTCAATAACTCCAATTTATAATTGATTAAAGAGTTAGCCAGGTTCATTTTCTTTTCGGATAACTGATTTTGAAAGCGTTCTAAATCAATACTGGTTAAATCACCGTTTCGGTATCTCTCTAAATTAATATCATAAGTCAGTTCGGCATTTCTTTGGTTTTGCTTCGAGATTTCGATCTGTTGAATCAAATTTTGAAGATTCCTATATATTTTCCGAATGTTGATGGTGATGTCGTCACGCAGGCTGTTTTTATCTATTTCGCGGCTTTCTATTTCCAATTCGGCCGCTCTGATTCGTGCTTTTCTTTCTCCCCAATCAAATATTGGAACAGAAAAAGTGATTCCAACCCGCGGACTTTTGGTGGGTTTGTCGTAAACATCGGCCAGATTTTCATTGTTTCCCATGATTCCAATCGAAAGACTCACATTTCCTTTAAATTCGTTGGTTGCTGAGGTTTGAATCAAATCAAATTTGGCATTGTTTAGGTCTATTTCTTTTTGTGTTAATTCCAACCTTTGTGTTAATCCGTTTTCAATGGCTTTCTCAAGATTTACAATTACAGGAACGTATTGGATATCTGTATTTACAGATACGTCATCGTATAGGGAAATTCCCAGCAGAAATTTAAATTCATCTTTGGCATTTTCCAATTCAACACGATTATTATCGAGACTCGATTTACTGGTTGCATAGTTTAATTCAGCCTGGTAAAGTTCTTCTTTCGCAGACAAGCCACCTTCCACTTTACTTTCAATGATTTCTTTACTTACTTTCTGGTTTTCAAATTCTTCTTCCGAGATTTTCAAAGCCATTTGTTTCTGATATATGGAATAGAATGCCTGGTTTACACGTCTTTCCATATTTAGTAATTGTATGGAGTAGGCCAAAGTTGCATTTTCAAGATTTAACTCGTTTCGGGTCAAATCCATTTTGGTTTTATTAAAGGTGAACAGTGGCTGGTCGTATTGTAAGTAAAGTGAGTTGTTGTATCCCGCATATTTTGAGCTGCTGGCTTCAGAGTAATTGTCCTGATAGCCAAACTCATTTTGCAATGACAATCTACCATCAGTTAATTTTATTGGCTGAGAAACGGTAAATCTTCCACTTGCTTTTTTATTTTCAGAAGTATTCCAAGTAGAAAAATAGTCATTGTACGATTCTGTTTTGTCGTACTGTAATGGGGTAACATCAAATGAAAAACGAGAGCGTAAAGAGGCCAGCTGAGCATTCAAATGCTCTTTGTTTTGCTGCATGTTTATTCTCGACTTTTTAATGTCGGGACTATTTTCGAAGGCTATGAGAAGAGCCTCTTCCAGAGTAATATCCTTCTGTGCCTGAGAATACAAAGAACTGAATAGGATAGCTCCGGCACAGATTAATATTCGTAACAATTTTCGTTGTGGTCTAGTTGTGATCATGCCTGATATAATTTGTATATTTTATTTGTTTTCAACCCATTTAATTGCATCTGCAAAAAGAAAAGAGCCTACCGATTTGTTGTTTAGTTCTACTTTTGCATTTTCAGGAGTAATAAAGAATGTGCCCAGATAATTCCAACCGTTTTCCAATTCCTGGTCACTTTTATTGATTTCTTCAATTCCTGATTCATGATATACTTTGAAATTATAATCCGGTTTTTTCTGTTGTCCTCTTCTTCGACCCCATTGCTCAATTTTTTCGATATGACAGTAAACATCGTATTGTGCGCTGTTTTTTAGTTCCGCAGTCCAAATTGCCGAACGCTCACCTTGTCCGGATTTGGTGAAGACCGCAGATCGCACATATTTTCCGAAAAAGCCGGAACGTAAAACATTTTTCCATTCATTAGGTGGATTCCATGTGCGCAATCTCGAATATTCGTGCTCAGTAATTCGCTTGTTGTCCATCCATTGTTTCAAATAACTTTTGTTCGAGACCTGTACATATTCGAACCCCTTATCCTCGTTATCAACTACAAATTCATTCGCAGCTAAAATACCGTCAAAGGCTTCACATTCTTTTATATCATTAAAGAAATTGCCTTTTTTGGTCTCGTCAAATGAGCTAAAATCATATGCTAAACTATTGGGAAGGTTCTCCGATATATGAGTCGATACATTCATTCTGCCTGGTTGCGAAGAGAATACAAATCCCACTTCGAGAGCTGAATTCGCCGGAACAAAAATTGTTTTTGTAAAAGCTGGTTTTTCTTCCTCCGGATTTCTTCGGTTTCGCCTTCTGTTTTGATCATTTAATTCGATGCTAACAGAAACAATTCCATCTACCGATTCCGGATTTGAGATTTTGTATCGAATTTGGTATTTAATGTGATCATCTTCTTTCACCTTGTAGGTCTGCAGATCTTTAATTAAAAAGCCTGGTAACTTGTTTGTTGTATACCATTTTTTTACATCGGACTGAATTGATTCGCCGTTGTTCGCGATAAGCAAACTATCAAAACTGGTAAAGCTAAATTTCCGATGTCGGTTTTCCGAGATATAATTTTTCAGTAGGGAATTGAATTTGTCTTCCCCGTATTTGGCTTTAAAAATAGAGAAGAGATGAATGCCCTTTACTCTAAAAATATCATTTAGGTAGATCTGTTCATCCTCATCTTTGGATGCTTTAATGCCTGATTTTGTGATGTCGGTTAATGACGCTTTTTTCAATTCAAGATTAATGCGCTCTTCTTTACTGATTCCATCAAATTGCCACCGGTTTTGTGATTGTGAACCGGCGTTTTTTTCTTTCAGATAAACACCCAAAGCAATATTCAGAGCCGGATATTCCCGCGAATACATCTGGGTTGAGTAGCCATAGTAGTTGGGGAAAGGAGAATAAGTATTTCTGTCAACATTATTGAATTGATACCATTCTGTTGCAGGAGGCATAAAATTTGCACGGACAAACCTTTTAAAAATACGTGCCTGCAGTTCCTCATCCGAGACTTCCTCATTATCCCGCTTCATCCTCTTTTCAAATCTGGTTTTTCGTTTTTTAAAATCCGTTTCTTCCATCACAACTCCCTTTTCAGGATAAAAAATGATTTCGGGCTGCACAGCATCACTGCTTATCGACCAAATGTGTTTATCCAATGCAAATTGGATTGGTACTTCAGCCAATGCAAATCGTTTGAACGGATATTCTAAATCTATCTGGGTTTCGTACTCATTTTTTAATTCTCTGATTAGTGATGGCAAACTATCTTGTATCACATCAAAATGCTTCAGGAAAAATTCATTTCCCCTAATGTTGTAAATTGAATATTCAATGGAATCGATTTGAATGCTGTGCTTTATATAATCACCAATCAGTAAACTGATTTTTGGTAAGGCCGATTCCGGATGAAATTCAAAAACTCCATCTTCAACTTTTATTACTTTTCCCTGCGAAATGGGAATCAGATTATTCGATGTTTGAACTTTTAGATTGTAGTTTGTGAAATCGGGAGAATGCAGCGCTGGATTATTGGAGGCATATCCAACTCCTGCAATTGGATACCATAAGGCATCGCTGGTGAGACACACAAAATTATCTTGCAAGTAAGAGAATCGCTTTCGAATGCGAAACATCTCTGCGGTAAAGTTGTCTTCAGTTAATTCAGGATTTAAATCCAAAAAATGAGTTCGTTCATCTATTGATCCATTGTAAGTAATATCTAATTTTGTGCTTTCATTTTTTAGTAAATATTGGCTGGGAATAATTTTCAGCAGATGCTTTTGTCTTGTAAAATCAAGATTTTTACCATTCTGAAGAACAGAGCTTACTTTCAAATCAGGATTTAAACTAAAAAGAAGCGTGTCCAAATTTGAACCGGAATGATTACGAATTTCAAGTTTGACTTTTACAGCGATTTCTTCACCTGTGTGAGTAAAATTTATATCGCACGTGGTAACTTCAGGCTTAGGGAATGCAATATATTTGTTGTTCAGAGCAATCATTTCGTTTTTAAACTCCTGATTGCTGATGTTAATATCGATGTATTTCTTAGTTAATAATCCCCCAATCAGAAAACTGAATAAAGCCAAATATATAGGAAGGGAAACCAATCTTTTCGATTGAGGCAAGCGATTTAATTTGGATATGGTAAAGAGGATAAAGCCGATTCCCAGGAAAAAATAAATTCCCCGGTGAATAGCTACTTCTTTTAAATTTCCAAATCCACCAATGGTCGAATTCATCATTGGCACCTGGTAGGCAATGTAATCGAACAGATGATAGAATTTGGTATTTAAGTAGAAGATAATTAGAGCAATGTATCCTAACAGAATGATGAAAGTAATGGCTTGGTTTTTTAAAATGATCATTAAAAAGAACGCCAGACCGAGAATGTAAACGAGGGTAGGTATTGATATTAAAAGTGGATAGTAAAATACTACCCATGCACTTTGTGAAGAATCCTTACTTAAAAAGGAGAATCCTATTCCCATTAATAAAATAATGAAATTGAGGATGACGAAAACGCTTATAATTCCGAGGGTTTTTCCTAGAATATATTCACTGTTGGTCATCGATCGCGCATAGATTACTTCTACGGTATCGTTTTTACTGTCTTGTTTCAGAAATTCAGAGGCCAAAAATACGGCAACAATCGCCTGACCCAAATTTAGAATGATCAGATTGGCATAAGGTATTGCGGCAGGGAGTGCGCGGTAGATCCAAGGTGCTCCACTATTTTCTACAAATGCTGCAACATTAAAAATTCCAATAAACAGGACGGAGAGTCCGGCAAATATTCTAAAAAACCAGGATCGAAGAAGAGTTCTGGTTTCGTATTTGGCTACGGTGCGTATGGTGTTGAGAGAGATCATTTTCAAATTGCTAGATTAGTGCCGAAGACATTTCCATGAAATAAACGTACGCATGTTCCAGATTTGGTTCCAGCTCAATTGCATTGGGAAACTGACTGCCGTCTCCAATTAATTGAACTTCCCAACCTTCTTGAGTTGGAATCGTTGAAACTACAGGATATTTATCTTTTATCAGATCGTATTCATAGCCAGATGTATTTACTTGCCAAACATGTCCGCGGGCTTTTTCGATAAGAGCTTCAGGTGTTCCTTTAAAAGCAACTTGTCCGTTGTTAAGTAAGGCCAGGTTGTTACAAACACTCGAAATATCTCCAACAATGTGAGTTGATAAAATAATGATCACATCTTTCTGGCTCAGCTCCGATAATATATTTCGAAACCGAATTCTTTCTTCCGGATCAAGACCGGTTGTTGGTTCATCAACTACGATGATTTTTGGATCACCAATCAAGGTTTGGGCAATTCCCAATCTTCGTTTCATACCTCCGGAGAGTTTATTTGCATCCCGTTCCCGAACATCAAATAAACCTACTTTGTCAAGCCATTCATCAACTTTATCTTTTCTTGTGCTTTTATTTTTTATTCCGGAGAGTGAGGCGGCATAATCCAAAAATTCCCATGTTTTCAGTTTTGAGAAAAAACGAAAGTCCTGTGGCAGATAGCCCAACATACTTCTAATTTCTTTTCGGTTTTTTTCCAAATCAAACGAATCAATGGATACAGAACCCATACTAGGCTTCATTAAAGTCACCAAAATTCTCATTAAACTCGATTTTCCGGCACCATTTGGGCCAAGCAAACCAAACATTCCGGTACCAATTTCCAGATTTACATCGTCCAGTGCTTTTTTCCCGTTTGGATAAATTTTACTTAGTTCCTGAATATTGATTTGCATCTGTTTGTTGGTTTCAAAGTAAATAAGCTAGAATAATCTTAGACAATAAATAGTAGATAAGGTTTAAATAAATTTTTGTCTATCGATCAAATTTACAATTTATGCTTAGTAATGCTTTCTCATCCATTCGTTTTTCGATAAACAGGATAGTTAACCTGTTCTACACAAAGTATGAGACAGGAAATGCGAAGAATAGGTTACAGATTTTATCCATTTAAATTTTTTTCAATTAAAAGATAGAATTAGAATCGCATTTATTTATGCGGAATTGAATTCAGCCATTCTAAATAGCAGGTAGAGAATGATTTTCCTGATCTATTTATTATGATTATAAAATAAAGAGAGGGAAGTGTTCATAAACGAATATCGTTATTTGAAGGATAAAAGAATATATTCTGTGTTATATTGTTTTTTTTTGTAATGTGGTTGTGGTGTATGTGTCTAATTTAGAATTGATTACTTCATTGACTTTCAGTGAGTAAAGTTGTAAATTTAATCTTATTAAAAATAAGGAGGAAATCATGAAGAGGAGAAAGATTTATGACGAAATTGAGCAAATGTTCGGTTTAGTGCCAACAATGTTCAAATCAATCCCTGATTCAACATTGGAATTAGAGTGGGAATTATTTAAAAAACTTCAACTTGAGGATGGAGCCATCGGCGTTAAGAATCGTGAGTTAATAGGATTGTCAATCGCAGCAGTTTCAAAATGTCGTTATTGTGCATATTTCCATACTGAAATGGCCAGATTAAATGGAGCAACAGATGAGGAAATTGAGGAATGCATATTCCGGTGATGCTGACCCCTTGTCCGGGTGATACTGACCCCTCACAGAATTGAGGTTCAATGAACTTGATGGTCTGACAATATTACCGTTTTTTTCTTAAACTTTCTCCTTTTAATTCGATTCGGTATGAGGTGTGTACCAGACGGTC
>JAFGYE010000067.1 GCA_016936255.1 Marinifilaceae bacterium
AAGCAGTATAAGGCAGTTTAATCTCAAAAAAACAAAAGATCATGAAAAAGAGGATGTCTACTTTGTTATGAGACATCCTCTTTTTATATTCTGAACTTTTGAAAATTCGAACGGCAGGTAATATTTTAAATAACAAAAAAATTTATTTGGATTAGTATTCCTTAAACCCCACATTTTTCGAGATAAAACTTCCTCTTTTACTGGAATTTGCGCCTTTAATTTTGTAATTTAAATGCTCAATTAACTTAAAGGAAATTCTATTTAAAAACGATTCTCACTCTCTCAAATTTCAAAAGAAAATTTATACAATATATTTTTCATTGCCCTCAACCAAATTTAAGAAACTTAAACTCGATGGTGCGAATTGATTAAATTAGAAAAAACTAAGTTGACTTCTCTCCGGTAGCAGAGAAAAACATTTAGTGGTTAGTGGTTAACTGAAATAGCAGGATTTCCTAGTCCCTTAATTTATTAAATTCTGCTATTTCTTTAAACTTTAGAGAATAGGAATACATTCGATTCAAAAAAAGGCGGTAAAATCAAAATACATGATTTTACCGCCTTCTCTAATTATTTTATTTCTGTTGGGAATAAACGGCTAAACGTCTATTCATCATCCATATCATCCTCATCGTCCGCAATAGTATCGACTTCCTCGTCATCGTCAGACATTAAAAAATCGGAATCAGAATCGGAGTATTTATCTTCATAGGATTCCTTCTTACTATCCAGTAGGTTTCCATCATCGTCAAAATCGTCATCATCTTCGATAAGTTCCTGAGCTTTACGAACCGACATACGAACCATGTATATTTTATCCTCCGTCTCAAATGGCAAAGCACTTACCATTTCATTCTTATGATTTCTGAATTCAATCAAATTATCCATATATCCCTCAGGATAATACAATTTTATTTGTTCCTGTATCTCCTGACTAAGCTTTTCGTAGCTCTGGATTACTCTCGGTTTATTGCTGCTCTTCATACAATAATTTGTTTATCGAAAAATGGAAATATTTTGGTTTATTATTAATTACCAACCTAATAGATATGCGAAAACCAAGGGTGCTACTATTGTAGCATCTGATTCAATGATAAATTTAGGCGTTTCAATACCTAACTTACCCCAAGTAATTTTCTCGTTTGGAACAGCGCCCGAATATGATCCGTAACTTGTTGTAGAATCAGAAATTTGGCAGAAATAACTCCAAAAAGGAGTGTTTGTTCTTTCCATATCCTGATACAACATAGGAACTACACATATTGGAAAATCTCCCGCTATACCACCGCCAATTTGGAAAAACCCAATACCTTGGTCTCCTGCATTATTGGTATAATAATCAGCCAACCAAGTCATGTATTCAATTCCTGATTTCATAGTCGACGCCTTCAATTCTCCTTTTAAGCAGTAGGATGCAAAAATATTTCCCATAGTAGAATCTTCCCAACCAGGAACTACAATCGGAAGGTTTTTCCTGGCTGCTTCGAGCATCCAACTATTTTTAGGATCAATTTCATAATATTGCTCCAACACTCCTGAAAGCAACAGTTTATACATAAACTCATGTGGAAAATATCTCTCCCCATTATCTTCAGCTGCTTTCCAAATATTATAAACGTGTTTTTGTAATCTTCTAAAAGCTTCCTCTTCCGGAATACATGTATCTGTTACCCTATTTAAACCTTTCTCCAACAAAGCCCATTCGTCCTCTGGAGTTAAATCTCTGTAATGAGGCACTCTTTTGTAATGCGAGTGAGCAACCAGATTCATGATATCTTCTTCTAAATTTGCTCCGGTACAAGTGATAATATGAACTTTATCCTGACGAATCATTTCAGCCAATGATCTTCCTAACTCGGCAGTACTCATAGCACCACCAAGAGTAATCATCATCTTCTTTCCTTCCGATAAATGCTTTTCGTAAGCAACTGCAGCATCAACCAACGCGGCTGAATTAAAATGTCTGTAATGTTCAAGTATGAATTTAGTAACGGGTCCTTTATTTTGCATGATTTTAAAATTTATAGCAAAGCATTATACTATCTGGCAATTAAAAAAGTTAGGCTTATTATACCTCTTGCAGTGCCAATTCTACAATTTTATTTGTGAAACAATTACTTCTTTATTTTTTGTATCCTAAAAGTTTAAACATCTCATCGGCAGATTGTTCATTACGATAAACGTAATCGAAAAAATTGCCTTTTTCATCTCTATCAATAATAACGTGCTTTGGTGATGGGATCAAACAATGCTTAATACCTCCATATCCGCTAATTGCATCCTGATAAGCTCCCGTATGGAAAAAACCAATATACAATGGTTCCTTCTCATCATTGGAATAGCTCGGGAGCAAAACCTCCTGATTTAAATCTTCAGAATTGTAATAATCCGAGTGATCACAGCTAATTCCACCGATATTTACACGTTTGTATTCATTTTTCCATTTATTGATGGGTAATAAAATAAATTTCTCGTGAATAGACCATGCATCAGGAATGGTATTCATTAAACTATTATCAATCAGATACCATGATTCGGTATCGTTTTGTTGTTTCTGCTCCAGTACTTTAAACACAATCGCACCACTTTCTCCAACAGTATATTTACCAAATTCGGTATAGATATTCGGTTCAGGAATTTCATCCTTCATGCAGGCATCCTTTATGTTGGAAATAATTTCATTAATCATATATTCGTATTGGTACTCGAATCCAAGATGGTTACGTATTGGAAAACCACCACCCAAATTAAATGAATCCAGACTCTCACTATCCTTTTTTAATTCTGAATATACCTTTAATGCCTTCTGAAATTCACCCCAATAGTACAAACTATCCTTAATTCCTGAATCAACAAAGAAATGAAGCATTTTCAGCTCAAACTTTGGATTGTTTTTAATTCTGTCGTTGTAAAAATTAATAATTTCGTTACTGCGGATTCCCATTCTGGAAGTATAATAGGCCGATTGTGATTCCTCATTAATGGCCATTCGCAAACCGACTTTCACAACCCGGTCTTTTGCCAATATCTCCAGTCGGTCTAATTCCTGTACACTATCGAAAATGATGATGCTGTTTTTAAAACCAACCTCCTGCATTTCCAGAATTTTTTTCAAATACTCATCCGTCTTGTAACCATTGTGAACAATTATTCGATCGAAATCAATTTTTTTATCTCTATGAAGATTTAAAATTAAATCAATATCAAAAGCTGATGATGTCTCAAGATTAACATTATGCTTTAATGCTTCGCCAATTACATGGGCAAAGTGATTGCACTTTGTACAGTAACAATACTCGTAAGAACCTGCGTAATTATTTTTTTTTATCGCTTTATTGAAAAGATTCCGGGCTTTTTTTATTTGGTCTCCTATTCGGGGAAGGTAAAAGAATCTAAATGGAGTACCATGTTTTTCTATAAGGTATTTCATAGAAATGCCTTGAAAGGTGAGATAATCATCGCGTAAATCAAAGCCTTCCTGAGGAAAATAATAGCTCTGTTCAATCAAATCAAAATAGGTATTTTTCATTTACGTATTCATAAAATATTTTTGTTGTTACTAACTGCCTTAATTTGCAAATAAAACCATTTTTTCAAAGAAATATCCACTTCCTAAAAAAAAAATCACGTAAGAACTTATTTTTTTTGCTTAATCTTCCAAAACACCAACAAATTCAACCAGTTCCGGATTCTTGCTCATTCTAAGAGAGTCACAAAAATCATGGCTTAATCTCATTCTCTGCATCCTGATCTTCGAGTTTAACCTTTTTTAATCCTTCAACGAAAGTGTAAACCAGTCCCATTACACTTAAAAAGCCCAACACCTTAATGTATTGTTTAAGTACCGACTTTGATTCCACAGTCCAATCATAAGTTAGATCAGGAAAGCCATTAATGATCAACACACTAATAACCGAGAGAAATAAAACTACTGCCAGCACAACAACTACTATCACCTTTTTACTCATTATCAAAATATTACGTTGCAATGTGAAACCACTTTAAGTTAAGAGTCACCTTAAATCACTTGGTAATATAATAAAATATCACCTTAATTGAGTCAACTTCCTTTATTCCTTTGTCTGCTTTTTTCTGAGGTAAAGTCCAAAAACATTACTAAGTAATGAATTTAATATTTCGCATAGTGCGAAGGCAGATTCAAGCTATCAACCAAATATTATAACACATGATGGATAAAATTAGTATTCTGAATACATCCATAAATATCAAATAAAACATGATTAAACCGAAAGAATTCCAGAGTTGAATTACAAAATGTATTTTGAGAAAAGATTGAATAATCTGATGTTATTTAACAATAATATCTGAAGGAATATTAACTTATTCCGATGCAGGTTGATATTGAGACATTAAAAATCAAATATTATGCTTTTATTATTTGCTAACCGCTGTTAACCGTTGCTAAAAAAGAGATCAAAACCAGTATCCGAAAAGGCATTATCAAAATTCACAAACTCTATTTTTTTTGATTAAAAGACGAAATTAAAATAGATAAATTAGAATCAAATGAGTAATTTATGGATTGATAAATTCAATTCTGAAACACTCTATTTTTAACACTCTATTAAAGAATAATCAACCGATATGAAAAAGCATTTTTTAGGCTTACGAACTACCATATACAAAACAAATGAACTCACAAAAGCTAAAAACTGGTACTCCAAAGCTTTTGAAACTTCTCCCTATTTTGATGAAGATTTTTACATTGGATTTAATATCGGTGGATTTGAATTAGGCCTTTTGCCGGAGACAGATTCAAATGTTTCGAAAACAGATAATGTTTTATCATACTGGGGAGTTGATGATATTAACAAAGCATTCTCACATTTAATAGAAATGGGTGCTGTAGGTCATGAACAACCTACAAATGTAGGGGGAGAACTTTGGGTAGCAAGTGTAAAAGATCCATGGGGAAATGTTATTGGCATCATATACAATCCGGATTTTAAAGCCCAGTAATCGATGAAAATAGGAATAGCACTAGGAGGTGGAGGCGTTCGGGGCTTTGCTCATTTGGGTGTATTAAAAGCACTCGAAGAGAAAGGAATTCGTCCCGATCTAATTTCCGGCGTTAGTGCGGGAGCAATAATTGGTGCTTTTGTTGCCTCAGGCTACACTTATGAAAAAACGCTGAAGATTTTAAAAAATAAGAGTCTGATGGCCTACTCCAAATTGCATTATCCTAAATATGGATTGTTTGGTTTGGATGGATTAAAAGAAGACATTCAAAAACACATTAAAATCAAGAAAATTGAAAATTTACAAATTCCGTTATTTGTTACAGTATCGAATTTAAACGATGGCAGGGTTGAATATGTTAAGGAAGGAGATTTAAGCACTTATCTTTTAGCCTCGGCCAGCATTCCTGTACTCTTTGCTCCTGTTCTGATTGATGGCAAAATGTATTCCGATGGCGGACTATTCGACAACCTTCCTATTTCTCCCTTATTGCAAAAATGCGATGTAATTATTGCTGTAAATGTGAGTCCGGTTCATAAAATTGAAAAGTTTGATAATCTGGTTCAGGTGGCATCCCGAACTTTTCAGTTAGGAGTTCACTCAAATAGTATTCGTCACAAAGAAAGATGCTCTTTATTTATTGAGCCAACCGGCTTGCGGGAATATGAAATTCTGAATGGAAATCACGCTCAGGAAATTTTTGAATTGGGATACAATTACACAAAAAGTTTAGAAATCGCTCCGTTTGAATAAATGACAAATAGAAATTATCCCAAACCAATAATTTTAACTTCAACAAAGAAGATATTGTATTGCAAATCCTATCAAAATCACTCTCATGAATTCAAAAGCAACTCAAGCTTTAGAGGCATTTCAATCGGGAATGAATTGTGCCCAGTCGGTGCTGTTGCCATATGCCAACGATTATAAATTTGATGATAATTTGGCTTACCAAATTTCAAGTGGATTTGGGGATGGAATGGGAAGGCTTCAAAAAACCTGTGGTGCTGTTAGCGGTGCATTTATGGTTTTGGGAATTCATAACTGCAAAAAATACAGCAACCATCAGCTCCAAACTGAAAACAATCGAATTTTAATTCAGGAATTTAATCGCAAATTTGTACTAAAGCACAACTCTACAAATTGCAATGAACTAATAGCCTGCAATCTAAATACCGAAGAAGGACAGGCTTACGCTGAAAAAAATAATATAAAAGAAAGAATCTGTGAAAAATGCATAATCGATGCCATCGAAATTGTAGATTCACTGATTAATAACTTCAAATAGATTTCAATAAAAAAGCAGGCCTTAAGCCTGCTTCTTTTTATATTATTTCCGAAGACTCTATTTTAAAGAGCTTCTCCAACACCTCTTTCAGTGAATCTAGTTCCGGATTAATTTCGAAGATATGAGATGGTTTCAGATGACAAACCTCTTTTTCTCTTTTAAAACGCTCTTCGCCTCCTCCGGTTATATTCAGCATGATGCAAGCCTTTTTATTGATATTTCCTTCCTGCACATATTTAATTAAACTGGCTACAGCAACAGCAGAAGCAGGATGAATATCATTTCCTTCAGTCTCTTCAAATATTTTGGCCGCTTCCATTGCTTCATCGTTAGTAGCCTTTAACACATCACCACCCGCGTCCTTCATCGCATCAAACATCCCTCCAACAATTGAATAAGGAGGTTTGCGATTCGACAACACTTTGGCCAGGATTTCTTCCACTTGTTTTCTCGCCAAATTATCGTCCAATGGCAACATTTCCCTCGAATCAGCTTTCCATGCATCATACATCGGTAAAAATGGAGCATTCTGAGACACCATCAATTTCATTTTATTGGAACCAAAACGACCGTCTTCAATAAAGCGAAGATTAGCTTCCCAAGCAGCAATTGCTCCTGTTCCGCTGCCAACAGCCTGAAAATAATAATCAGGAATTTTACCAATCTCTGTTACCGCAGAAAGAACAGTAGTTCCCATTCCATCTCTTCGAGCCACATTTTTAGCTCCGCCTTCAGCAATGAAACCGTCCAGCTGACAGGCCAGATTCGATAAATGAATCGCATCAAAATAATCGCTTCCCGATTTTGTTGCAATCAATCTAACATTCTCCTCAATTGGCTCATCGAACCAAAGCGCATCAATATTATCCTCAGGAACACAAAGCAGCAAAGGAATACGATTATCGGAACATACTCTTGCAAATGCACGGGCAGTATTTCCTGCAGATGCAACCACAAGTACTTGTCCCGTGTCACTCAACCTGCCACTTACCGAAAAAGCCTCTGTTTCTTTAAAAGAGCAGGTTCTAAAATTTGCTCCTTTTTCGGGCCAGTATCCACTAAATGTGATATATAAATTTTCTAAACCCAAATATTTAGACAATCCTTCACTCTTATAAGTTGCCGGAGCAGATGATCCTTCCAATATTCTGTGGACAGGCAACCAATCGGCGAACTTATAAATTCCCAATGAGTTATCCTTAAGTTCAAGTTGCCTTTTTTGATATTTAGTTCTTATCAAACAAGCTTTTTCTTCAGCAGGAGCATCCAAAGTCCACCCTTCATCTTCAAATTTATTTCCTGTCTGTAAAGACTCAAGAATATATTCAGTAGCTCGAAAATCTATAGCCATTTTTTCATGTTTTGATTTTGAAAGCATAAAAATAGACATTTTGGATGGCTTGATAAACTTTTTTTAACTATTTAGAAACATTTCCTCTAAGCTTTCCAATCAATTCCTTCCAATAAAAAATGCGAACAGAATTAATTACAGCTGACATTCAACAGCTTGATTAAAAAAAAACACAAAATGCCCAATTCAGACTTGCAATTTATTCGATTAATAAAAAACACATTCAAACAATACTGTTTTTCATTTCACTTTTTGGCACAAAAGCTTATATTTAACAATCAGAAATTTTATTTGCAAATCATGGTTTTTCATAAGAATTAATTTCTATATTCTTATGAATAAAACATTTGGAAAACACATATTTTTATGACTATTAAATGGGGAATTTTAGGTGCAGGAAAAATAGCAAAGAAATTTGCAGAAGATTTTAAAGTTGTTACAAACGGTACTATTTTAGCTGTTGCATCAAGATCACAGAACCGCTCCAACGAATTTGCGAATGAATTTGAAATTCCGGAAGCATATTCTTCCTATGAAGAAATGGTGAAAAATTCAGATATCGACCTTGTGTACATTGCTACGCCTCACAATTTTCATTTGGAACATGTCAGGCTCTGCCTGAATAATGGAAAATCTGTATTGTGCGAAAAACCGGTCACAGTAAACTCAGCGGAATTTACCATTCTTCAAAATTTGGCCAAAAAAAAGAACTTATTTTTTATGGAAGCTCTTTGGACCTATTACCTGCCGGCCATTATTAAAGCCATAAATTGGATTCGGGAAGATAAAATAGGCGAAATTAAACAAGTACAGGTAAGTTTTGGTTACACTGGCAATATGGATGAAAAAATGCGGTTGGCAAATCCAGATTTGGCGGGTGGTGCCTTATTGGATATTGGAATATATGGTATTGCCATGGCTGAGTTGGTGTTTGATGAGGAAATTGAAGACATACAGGCTATGGCTCATTTTTCTGAAACAGGTATTGATGATTACAACAGCATTCAATTGAAATATAAAAGTGGCGGAATCGCACAAATTTCAAGTTCTTTTGTTTCCGAACTTAAAAACGAGGCCGTAATATACGGTACCAAGGGACGAATAGAAATCCCTCAATTTTGGATGGCTAAAAAAGCGTTTTTGATAAGTCCTGATGAAAAATTAGAGTTTATCAATAACGAATTGCAACTTGGGTACAATCATGAAGCTTTTGCTGTAAATGAATTACTAAAAAAAGGAGCAATTGAAAGTTCTGTAGTACCTTTAATAAAAAGTAAAAGCATATTATCAATAATGGATCAAGTAAGGAAACAAATTGGTTTAAAATATCCGTTTGAAAAGCAATTGTATGAATAAAAACGACATCATATTGGGCAAAGGTATCTTAGGAATTCAATTTGGCATGCTTCGTGCCGAAGTTGAAAAAATACTGGGAAACGCAGATGATGTTGGAGAATATTCCCTTTCTCCTGACGAAGTAAGCATCACTCTTTTATATATTGACAAAGGGCTTAGCTTCACGTTTGAAGCTATCGATCAGTACAGACTTAGCTATATCTCGGTTCTCAATGAGCAGTACAGTATTTTTCAATTTATTAAAGTTGGTTTGAGCAAAAAAATGCTGCTGGCTGAATTGGAACTTTTTCAACTTGGAGAGCCAGAATTTGAGGACGTTGGTTCAGAAGAATTTCCAACTCATGAATTGATATTTTTCCCTAATGAAAATCTGCATCTTTGGCTGGACAACAATCAAATTTCAGAAATCCAATTTGGCCCTTTCTTTGATGATTTTAAAACAATTATATGGGAAGATTAATAATCTTCCTTTTTTATTCTCATCATTCATATAAATTGTGTCTTTCGGGTTTTCTACCAAAATTTAAATCCGTTCACAAGCCAATAAATGTTCCACAATCACTATGACAGCTGTTGCCTGCTAAAATATTTTTTATAAATTGCGCCCATATTAAAACAAGGAGTTACGGCTCCATCACAACTTTTATTACTTCCTAATCAAAAAAGTTTAGCCGGTTCCGGCAAACTACGAAAGATGGTTTTTCAATTGTTAATTGATGTATTACTGATAATCACATCACGGGTTAATTGTGTTCAATTGGCTCATTTACACATAAAAGAATGAACAAACTATCTTACGAGCACGGAAGCTCGAATGTGCCTCTTTTAGGCGAAACAATTACTGAACGACTTCGCAAAACGGTCGAATTATTTGGCGATAGAGATGCCTTAATTGTACCTTATCAAAATTACAAAGCAACATATCTTGAGTTTTGGCAACAAATTGAGGACGTTGCAAAAGGATTGCTTGCATTTGGTGTGGAAAAAGGAGACCGGGTTGGAATATGGTCGCCAAACAGACACGAGTGGGTAATTGTTCAATTTGCCACAGCCAGAATTGGCGCTATTCTGGTAAATGTTAATCCGGCCTATAAATCAGCAGAACTTAAATTTGCCCTTCGTCAATCAGAAATTAGTATTTTGATTATGTCGGAAGGATTTCGAAAAACCAGCTACATCGAAATTATCCAGGAGGTAAGACAATCCTGCATTCATCTAAAGCAAATTGTAATTTTAGATCGGGATTGGCATGCGGTGATTGAAGCTGGCAAGAGAATTTTAACATCTCAAATCGAAGAAATAGAATCTCAACTTCAGTTTGATGATCCAATCAATATTCAATACACTTCAGGAACTACAGGTTTTCCAAAAGGAGCCACTTTAACGCATCACAACATTTTAAACAACGGTTACTTTATTGGTGAGCGTTTGCATTACAATGAAACGGACCGCGTTTGTATACCGGTACCGTTTTACCACTGCTTTGGAATGGTATTAGGCAATATGGCATGCATTACGCATGGTTCTGCTATGATTATTCCGGGTGAGGCATTCGAAGCTGAAACCGTATTGCAAACCGTTCAAAACGAAAAATGCACATCTCTTTACGGCGTCCCTTTGATGTTTATTGCGGAACTCGAACATCCTAATTTTAAAAAATATGATTTAAGCAGTTTGCGCACCGGTATCATGGCGGGAGCATCCTGCCCTGAAAAAGCGATGCTTGAAGTTCAGGAGAAAATGAACATGAAAGAAGTAGCCATTTGCTACGGAATGACTGAAACCTCTCCTGTTTCAACTCAAACATTTGTTAATGATGAATTGAGTAAACGAGTAGGAACGGTTGGTAAGGTTCATCCTCATCAGGAAATTAAGATTATCAATCCCGAAACGGGAAAGATTGCTGCACGTGGCGAAAATGGTGAATTCTGTACCCGGGGATACTCTGTAATGCTTAAATATTGGAACAACGAAGAGGCAACTAAAGCGGTTATCGATAATGCCGGATGGATGCATACCGGTGATTTGGCAAGCATGGACGAAGACGGTTACGTAACCATTACGGGTAGAATAAAAGACTTGATTATTCGCGGTGGTGAAAACATTTCTCCGTTCGAAATTGAAGAATTCTTTCATTCTCACGAAAGCATTAGCGAAGTATATGTAATTGGTGTACCCGACTACAAATACGGCGAAGTTGTAATGGCTTGGGTGAAGTTTAAAGAAGGCAAATCGGCCACTGAAGAAGAACTTAGAGATTATTGCAAGGGACAAATTGCGACTTACAAAATCCCAAAATATTTTAAATTCACAAGCGAATTCCCAACCACCGTAACGGGGAAAATCCGTAAAGTTGAAATGAGAGATATTTCGAGTAAAGAATTGGAGTTGGTTGGACGATAAAATATCCCCAATTTTAACTAGACACAATCCTCATGTATGTATTTACATGAGGATTGTATTCTTTCTGTGCTTCCCTCCTCTTTTTCAGACCTTTTATTATCATTTCCTTTCAATCAAAATTCTATTTCCCCAATAATAATGATGCTTATTCCTTAATTATCATGAGCTTACAGATTACAAAACAAAAATACAGCCTAAAAGCATGTTTTATAACTACTTAGATAGAGTACCAGCCTTTTGATCAAATTGCTAGTTTTGCGATCTGAAAAATCAGAATAAAAATATAAAGATGAGCAACGTAAAATTAGGTAATCCGGCTGTAGTCGGACTTGGTGGGTTTGGATTGACAACCCTTTTATTGCAATTTCATAACATTGGATTGTGTGGATTAGGTCCTGTTGTTGCAATGGGATTTGTTTTTGGTGGATTGGCACAGCTTATGGCTGGTATGCTGGAACACAAAAACGGTAATAATTTCGGTTTTGCTGCATTTTCAGGTTATGGTTCATTTTGGATTGGACTGGGACTTATTTGGTTAATGAATTTCTACGGAGTATACAAATCATCAACTACTGATGTTGGATATTACCTTATTGCCTGGACATTGTTTACCGTAATTTTATGGGTAGCATCATTCTTTATTCATACTGCAATGGCTACCACTTTTACCACATTACTTATTGGTTTCATTCTTCTGGACTTAGGTCATTTTGGATTTCCAATTTTAGATGAGGTAGCTGGATACGAATTGATTATTTGTGCATTATGCGCTTGGTACATGATGGCTGCCATCATTATTAACGACGTTGCTGGTCGTACAATTTTGAAAATGGGTCAACCATGGATCAAAGCAAAATAATATTCTCTTAAATTCAACTCTTTTCGAGTAGAGTTTAACTGAACTAAAAAGAGGTAAACCGAAATTTTCTCAAATCAGATCGGTTTGCCTCTTTTTCTTTTTCTTTTTCTTTTTCTGTCTCAACTTTTTACCACGAAGTACTTCACAAAGTAACACGAGGTACTCCTTCTTTTTTTACTCTGTGCACCTTTGCACCTCCCTTTGCGTTTCCTTTGCGGTTAAACCAAGCTAGGGCAGTATCTGCTTATGCAGGCTCACATCAAATTCCTTAACGTGATCAGGCTTGCCATCATTAAAAAAGTCTGTAATATATTTTTGACTGCAATGCTCATCGAAAGTTTTCTGATCGTAAAACTTCTCTACAAAAGTAATTACATGCGGATTATCGATACTCTGATTTAATTCATATCGGATGCAGCCTCCCTCCTGATGCGTTGGCAATAGTAAAGCATGTAAATTTTTGATTAACTGATCGGCCTCGCCCTCATTCGCAATAAATCTGGCAATACAAACCAACTGAGTTTCATTTTTTCTAATTTCCATATCTGTTTTTTATGTTTTGATTCTTTCGAAATTCAAACTTAAGAAAAATTTCAGAAACGATTATCCCTTCTGCCAAGAACAAAAGGCCATTGATATTGCATCAACAGCCTTTATTTTCGAGATTACCCTACAATCTTTCTAAACCCGGAAAATCAATTCCATCCGTTTCCGTTCCCTTTACCATTTCTGTATTTATTTTGATAATCATTCAAACAACCATTGCCGCGTTCGGTATCCGAATTAATGATCTCATTAAAATTATCCTCACCTAAAACTGTAGGCTCATAAACTACACCATAAGTACTTAACACCCGAACAAATGCCCGCAAATGATTTCGTGAACCTCTCTGCAAATTATCATATACCAAAAGAATATCCTCATTTTCAGTTTCAGCCATCAAATCCTCTAAATCTTTAATATCCACTTCCTCAATTAATGCGCCTGCCTTTAAGGCTTCTTCAACTGACAATTTTCCTTTTTCGATTAATTCATCATACAAAGCCTGCAGGGTCTCATTTTTGTATTCCCCCGCAATTCCTGTTGATGGATCTTCAATCCCGAATAAGTTCAATAAAGTTAATACTGCTGCTGCATGAGTTGATTCCGAACGGGTAATATTGCTGAAAATCCTTACATCATACAAATCAGCAAACAAACTGTATACATCATGAGCCAGCAACTCCTCTTCGCGCATCAACAACAAGCCCTCCTGCTCACTTTCCCCGGCAACTGTTGTTTCCAAACTCAATACCGTTTTTAAGTTCACAGCAATCATATCGGTATATCCTTCGGCCGATACTTCAACCAAGGGCAAATTTGCCAAAGCTTCTGTTCCTCCATCCTCATTATCGCAGGCAAAAAAGCCAAAGGTCAGCACAAAAGCGATCAAAATTTTTGTCATTCTATTTTTCATCTGTTTATAATTTTAAGTTTTTGTCAGATGGAACTTACCATATAATCATTTCCCTGTGTGTAGAAAGCTTTATATATGGACGTTTCATGATTTCTAAATTTTAGTTTCAATTTTATAGTATTTATTACCAGTTTCCACGACCTTGCCTGCCTCTTCGGCCTTGTCCGCAGCCATTACCGCAACCTCTTCCCCGTCTTCCTTTTCCCGAAAAACACTGTGCATTCGGGTTTCTGTTTTGCAGGTATTGCTCACGCTGTTCAGGAGTAAGCACTGCACTTACAGCATTGGTATGTTTGCTTAATTCTGCCTGCATTTTTTCTCTCACATTTGCTCTGTCGCTATCACTTACAGCGGCCCTTCTTTCGGCACGCAAAGCGTCCATCACTTTCAAATGATCTGCTCTCAAATCGGTCAACTGTTTGTTCTGTTCAACCGTTAAATTTGAAATCTGACTGCAATCATTTGCCCTGCGTCTGTTTTGTGCAAAACTGTCGGCTGCAGGAATTGTAAACATGATTACCATTAGCAGTAATCCTAAATTTTTAACTAAATTTTGTGTTTTCATGATCTTTTTTTTATTTAATTTTTTGACATACTTCTCCCGGGATGCAATAAAAATCACTTCCTAAAAAGAATATCTATAATAAAACTCTATTGATTTCTACCACCGGGACCATTGCCATGTCCCCAGCCTCTTCTTCTGCCTTTCGGTGTTTTCACCTCTTCATCCTTTTGCAGCAACCGACTAAACAAATCGAATAATTTGGCCTGCTGCTCTTCATTCAATTCACTCTTCATATCCAAATAAAACTGAACGGTTGCCAATTTCAACTCCCTATGCATCTCGCCAATCTCACCGGCAATATTTTTCAGTTCCAGAGTATCGCAATTTTTATTTCCCAATTGCTGAACCATTTCCTGCCGCAAGCCATTCAACTGATTCATGATCTGATTCGCATCCTGATTGTACTTCCTGTTCAGCGATCGAAAAATAATCCTCTTCTCCTCATCCAATCCCAATTGCTCTTTAAGAAACCTTGTTCTGAATTCATCCGGCATTTCCACCTTATTTTCAACAATTTTCTTCTCCTGCTGCATGTGATACCAAAACGAACCAATCGTTGACAAATTAACTGCCAGTAAAATTAAAGCCAGCCACATCCAAATTTTATTCGCTTTATTCATGATATCCATCGTTTAAAAAAAACAATTCAATGGTTTCGTTATCTATTTCGTTAAAATAGGGATCAATCAAATTCGATTGCTGAATATTTTCAGTATCCGAAGCAAAATTTGCTCCCATAAAAATGCCCGATCCAATAGCCAATACAAACAGGATACTCACAAAGGCAGGCATTAATAGTCTGGTAAAAACCGGCTGATTGGCTTTTCTTTGCTCTTCCTTAAAACGGTTCATCGTTTTTGATACAAAATATGGATTCGGCTGTAAAAATTTCTCCTTCTCAATAACTCCCATAGCCGACTGAAGTAAAACCAAGCGATCGGAACATGAACTGCACTTCGACAAATGATTTTCCACCTGCAGCATTTCATCTTTCAAAAGTTCCTTTTCCAGATAAAAAATTAATTTGCTATTTACCTCGTTGCATTCCATTTGTATTGTTTTTAGTATTGGACACCACTCTTAATAAAAACTTGCGCTACTTCTTAAACTTTTCGTAATACCCGATGAGTTTTTTCTGCAAATTCGATTTTGCCCTAAACAGCAGCGACTCTACCGACGATTTCGAAATCTGCATCAACTCAGCAATTTCTGCATAGCTCAGTTCCTCATACTTACTCAATGTAAAAGCAATTTTCTGATTTTCGGGCAAAGCATCCAAAGCTGCATGAATCGCTCTGGCATGATCCTTTTCCTCCAAATATCGATCGGGATTCACAAAACCCGACCCCTCTTGTATTTCTTCCTTCTTTCCCTGAAAAAAATCTTCGATCCGACTAAAGAATTTTCTTCTTTTACTGGTCCGAATTGCATTTAAACTGCGCGTAATAGTGATTCGGTACAACCAGGTTTTCAGACTCGACTCGCTCCTAAAATCAGCTATCGAATGATAAACCTGTATAAATACATCCTGGGCAATGTCTTCAGCATCCGTCTGATTGTGAATCATCCCCATAGCTGTATTCACCACCATTGCCTGATAGGTCTCTACAAGCTGGCGAAATGCAGTTTCGTTTCCGGATTTAAGTTGTTCAACCAAGTCCTTTTCAATCATAGTAAAATTACTTCGATGCTGATTCTGTGAATTTAAATGCTTAGACACCCATTCGCAAATAAACTTGCGCTCTTCCACGAAAAAAATTTCTGAAATATTGTATTTGTAAAATTTTCACTGCAAACAAATAGCTGTCACAGAGCCGGAACAAAGCACTATCTGCACTTTCATTGCCATAAATACCGCTTCCCCTAAAGGGAAAATTCACAATAAGCAAATCTTTAAACTACATTCCAACGACGAAAACTTATTTCATAACTGTTATAGTTTATACTCTCCTTTTTAAAACCACTCATTTGGTCGGTTAGCATACATTCTTTTCCTATTTCCATTTTCTTGACTTTTTGTGTCAAGCTATTTCAGGATAAACTACTTTCCCTTGCCTAAAAGTGCTTCCCCCTGCCATAAAGCGCATTCCCGATACCAAAAAGTGACTTCCCGATGCTCAAAAGCGACAATTTGTCGGAAAAAGCATCTTCCCGAGCCTAAAAAGCACTTTCCCTGTGCTCAAAAGTGAATTCCCAATACATAATAGTGAAGAACCACAGCACCATTGTATTTCTCACTCTTCCAATTCAAAAAAAACATTCTTTTTACATAAATTCTAAACTACGAAACAAAACAAATTCAACTTATGTTTTGTTTTGTTGTAATTAATTATTACTTTCAGAATTCGAATGAAATACCTACAAATAATTACAACACTGAAATAAGAAACTTTACAACAATAAAAAACACTTTCACAACAATAAACAAACAATAACACAATATAAAAAGAGCCTAAACAACAACATTAAAACAAGTAAATATATTATTTATCTTAAGATATAAACAACCAAAAAAATTAACCCTGAAAAAAAGAGATTGTTATGCCAAAGAGTTTACAAAAATCCTTAGAAGAATGTAGAATACTCGTATATGGTTTATCGGGTAACGAAGCTATTAAAACACGAATTGCATCAATTTATCCAGAAAAGCGCATTTTGGCTGGAATAAAGCTTTACGAAAATGCAAAAGCAGCTTTCGAAAGCCAATCTTCGGAAAAAATTGAATCGACAGAAGCAAATCGTGAATTTAAAATTGTTTACGACAAAATATATGAAGAATTGGTGAAGATCCGTAAAGCCGGTCGTTACTTCTTCAAAAATAACGCTGAACTAAACACTCTTCTTCGTTTAAACAAAGAGGTTCCGACTAATTATGCTGACTGGAAAAACCTATGTAATGAAACTACAAATGCCATTCTTCAGCACGTTGTAATTCAGGATAAATTAGCATTGGTTGAGTTAGGCCCTGAAAGAATCACTGAAATGGCACAGCAATTGGAAAAAATTGATGAGCTGAAAATAAAAGCGGAAAAAGAGGATGGTGAAGCTCAGGTTGCCACGGTTCGAAAACAAGTGACTTTTAACGAATTAATGATCTACTGTTCGGATTTACGTGCCTGTTTGGATCTGTTTTACGAAAAATCGGAACGCCAAACATTGGAACAGCTTGGAATATTGGTTAGATAGGAACTACTACACATCTATATTTTCAATCATGCCCCAATTGCTTTACGGCGGTTGGGGTTTTTACAAAAAGAAAGACGCGATTACAATCGCGTCTTTCTGATGTCTCATTGCTTCTGTTTTCCCAAACACGAACTGTGGATGAATGACTAAAATTTAGATTCACAGCATCGTTTTATGATTGCAAGAGTTGTAGAATCTTTATCATACACTCCATACCATCCCTGCAATTCGTGAGGAGGATCCCCTAAATAAGTATCGCCCTTTTTCCAGAATTCTCCCGGATGTAGAGGTCTTCCTTCTCCTGAATAGGACCAAAAATTTACACCTCTCACCATTCCATTGTTCTTTATGGATTCATTGACTTTGTTGAAAATAAATTCGAAAAAACGATCACGGCAATTGGTCGTTGTGTCGGGAGAAAAAGATGAACCATCGCGGGCAATTCCAAATTCTTCGAGCACTATTGGCTTTTGAAGTTTTTTAGCTGCATCTACATGAACATCCCAATAAGAATTTACCTTTTGAAGCATTTCAGTGTATACCGAATCGCTTTGTTCGGGACTATACCAACCCCAGTTTTGTGCCCAGATGTGCATGGTTATGTAATCGATATTTGAATCGTTGTTGTCAATTAAAACATTAACACCGGAAACCAAATCGGCCGTATTTCCTTCGGTACCCAAACACACTAAATGATTTGAATCAAGGCTTTTGATATAGGCTGAAGTGGCACGCGTCCATTTCTGCAATTGCTTAGGCACATCGTAACCCCGTGGTTCGTTCGCCAATTGCCAGGCCATAATCACAGCATCATCTTTATAGGCTTTTCCGCTTATCGAATTAATTCTGCCAATAATGGTTTTAATATGATTCTTCATCATCTCCTGCGCCGAATCGTTGCTAAAAAACTGTTTGGAGTAGTCGGTGAACTGCTGCCACGAAGTTGGAGGCTCCTGAGGATAGGGAACTTCACCCATACCTGCCCAGCGCAGATACTGAGGAAATCCCCCACTCCAGGTCCAGAAATTACCAAGCACCATAACCGCTTTCATCTCTCTTTTTCCCATTTCGGCAAGCAGGAAATCCAATCCTTGCCATATATCATTGTTATACACTCCAGGAGCTGTTTGTAAGGCTGGATGGATACAGTAGCGCATAGAAGAGTCCGCTTCACTTGCAGCCAATATCCGCAAATTCGTAATCCCTAATTCCTTCATCTCATCCAGTTCCCTTAGCAATCGCTGCTGATCGCCCGATTGAGGCGCTCCCAGATTCATTCCCTGCCAATAATTGGCTCCTTTAAAGCTATATTCCTTTCCGTTTAGCGTGAATCCATTGTTAGCCACTTTAACAAAGTTGGCTTCATTTTTTTGCTGACAAGCAGAAAATACGATGAGCATGCCGGCTAATAAAAAGAGTAGAGTTTTGTTCATAATTATTATCAATTAAAGCACCGATATTTTTTAGGTGCTGTGGTTTTTCTTACTCGGAAATTTGCTGCAAATGCATTATTTGCAAATCGCTTTGCTTTGGCACATCCGAACCCGATAATTCTATGCTTCGTTTTTCGCCCGGCAGTAAATCAAAGTAATTATCGGAACATCTAATATCTGAATCCTTAAAATTCAGATATAAATCGCGAACTAATTTATCGGCTGAAACTTCCATAAAGTGCCTGCCTTCTTTTTCAATCAATTGTACGTCAATTTTAGCTTCGGGCAAAAGCTGATCTTTTGGTTTGGCAAAATAGTACCTGCCGTCAGCCAGAAGCTGATCCTCTGCTCTTACTTCCATTTGCAGCACAACCAACTTTTTATCGAATTTACCAAGTAGATCAGCAAGACTGCTTTTGAAAAGTACCGAACTGGTATTGGCTTTCAAATCAACATAAATTTCCTGTTTGAACAATTGTTCTCCTTCAAAACTGATCAGATTCAGACTCAAAACACCCTTCTTCCCAACCAATAAATCTGAAACACCATAAATGGACAGAGTATCATTTTTTGCAAAAGCAGATACCAAAACGGGTTTATATGCTTTTCGAAGCATGTAATGCATGGCTTTCCATTTGTGATAATAATCGGTACTGCTCCAACTGGCAACCGGCCAGCAATCGTTAATTTGCCAGTAAAGAGTTCCCATACAGTAAGGTCTGGCCCGTCGGTGTGCCTCAACAGCAGTTTTAATTCCCCTTGCCTGCAATACCTGACTCATGTATAGAAATCCCTCAAAATCAGTGGGTACTTTGTAATCCCAACCCATGTATTCTTTAATGCGTAAATTACCTATTCCGCTTCGCTGATGAGAAGCCATCACTTCCGATTCGATGTTGTAATCCTCCGGTAAGGTGTACTTTTTCACTGTTTCGAAATCGGGGAAAGATTGAAAACCATATTCGCTCATGAAACGAGCTTTGTATTTGTCAAAATCCTCGAACGGATGCAATCCGTGCCACACGCCCCAATAGTGCATATCTCCGCTTCTGCTATTGTAAGCAGCATGCTTTTCGGGTTCGAATCCTGCCTGAGGCGACGATGGCCAATAGTCATCTCCATCGGTATATTTATGAACTGCATCCGGTAAAATGTCATGGAAAATATCCATGTATGCCTTTTGAATTTCTTCCCGTTGTTCTTCGGTATATAGTTCTTTCCAACCCCAACCAGATTTGGAAAAATAACTCCATGCTGTATTTATTTCGTTGTTTCCACACCAAAGGGCAATGGATGGATGATTGCGCAAACGCACAATATTGTCCTTGGCCTCCTGTTTCACATTTTCCAAAAATTCCTCATTGCCCGGATACATGGAGCAGGCAAACATGAAATCCTGCCAAACCATGATGCCGTTTTTATCGCACAGATCATAAAAGATATCGTTCTCGTATGTGCCGCCGCCCCAAACCCGAAGCATGTTCATATTGGCATCTTTTGCATCAGCAATAACTTTTTCGTAATCGGCTTTGCTAACCCGTGGCAAAAAACTATCGTTGGGAATGTAATTTGCGCCTTTTGCAAAAACAGCAACACCATTCAATTCAAAATAAAATGACTCTCCTGCCTCATCTTTTTCCTGAACCAACTTCAGACTTCTTAATCCTGTATTTACAACATATTTGGCCATTACAAAATTGTCCTTTACCAACTGAGCTTCGAATTGATACCTATTCGGCTCTCCCAATCCGTTCGACCACCACAATTTCGGATTTTCGATATTGAATGGAACAGAAATCAAATTGCTTCCTTTTTCAATTTCAACCTGCTTAGTCAGCAATTCCTTGCCGGTAGATTGATCTTTTATGATTACTTTTCCTGTAAAACCTTCGTTTGCTTCCAGAGTAAAATCAGCTATCAGTTTTGCTTCTTCCTTCTTCACAGATTTTTGCTGAATGAACACATCTACAATACGAACTTCATCCCAGGCTTTAAGCTCAATTGGCCGCCAAATACCGGAAGTCACAAAACGCGGCCCCCAATCCCAGCCATAATGATAACCGGCTTTACGTGTAAAAACCGATACCTTGTTATCGCCCAAACCACCGTTTTCTGATTGATCGTTGCTTGCTGGATATGTATAAGCTGATGCCTTTAATAATTCCAGTCCTTTTTTTATCGGTGAATGAAAATAAATACGCAGTTGATTCTCTCCGACTTTTGCCAGCTTTTTGATATCGATTTCCCATTCCCGAAACATATTATCGGCTTCCAGCAGCAACGAATCGTTAACATACACATCGGCATAAGTATCCAGTCCTTTAAAATCGAGAAGTAGATTTTGCTTGTTCGTTTCCTTTTCGGATAATTGAAAAGAACTGCTGTATTCCCAATCCCCTTTATCAATCCATTGCTGACTTTTCTCGTTTGTACGATAAAACGGATCTTCAATCTGTTTATTCGCAAGCAAATCGGTGTGAATGGTTCCGGGCACTGCCGCTTTTCCTGCCAACTCACCATTTGCCTGATGATAAGTCCAGTTGGAGTTTAATTCCCTTGTTTCCATGTTTTGAATTTCATTGGGTTGACATGCATTGAATAGTCCCGTAAAAAATAGTAATACAATTAAATTCAACCTGTAATTGTTCATGAGATGGTTGTGCTTTTGACAAAGTTTGTTAAATCTATTAGTTCCTACGAACGTTCATTGGAATCTACAATTTCGCTTCAAAAGGACCCGCTGGTAATTTCGCAGCATTGATTAAGTTGCAATCGGGATTGGAACTCCATGCGTAACGCACCGAAACAGGTTCTGTCACCTGATCTGATGTCAGCTTCAATTTATTCCCTTCAATTTTTGCCTTAGCCCAATGGTAAACACCATCTTTACCAGCAACAGCAAAACCGGTTACTTCCCTGTTATCCGAAGTTGCCAGTCCTTCATAACAATTTTCAAATTCGATTATAAGAGATGAACTTTCTATATGCATAGCCTTGTAAACAGGTCCGCAATAAGGAATATTCTCGCCATAAACTTTGTTTCGCGCCCACAAAGCCAAACGCTTTCCTATATCCTGTTTGTTGCCTGGATGGATGTTTTTAGCATCTCCTATATCAATAGCTGCAGCCATTCCTGTATTTGGTAATTTGAGGGTTAAGCGCTGCGCCTCGCGAAGTTCGGCCCAGCTATCGTTTACAGGTTCTGTATTCCGCTTTAGATAAGAAGCCAGCTGCACAAAACCAAAGGGAAAATCTTCTCCGCCCCATTTGCTTCTCCAGTCATTAATCATCGCAGGAAATAATTCTTCGTACTGCTTTGCTCTGCCGGCATTGCTTTCTCCCTGATACCAAATTACACCACGGAAACTATATGGAATTAAAGGGTTAATCATGGCATTAAACAATACTGCTGGTTGATTGGGATCGTTTAGTTCTATTGGAATTGTTTTGATGTCTTTTAAATTATATCCGACTTTGCATTTCCAGTTTTTAGCCAATTCCATTCTAAATCCATCTTCCGATGTTAAAGCAAAATGAGAAGCTTCTCCCATAAAACCTCCGGCACCCCGATAATCGGATAAACGAATTGCAATTACATTTTTACCGGGTTTTGCCAGATTCGAAGCCAGCTTGTATTGTCTGGGAACATCCCATTCGGTACTCTCTCCCACTTTTACACCATTAAACCATGTTTCATCGGCATCGTCAGGTGCTGCAATGTGCAAAATCATTTCTTTATTTGCATTTTCATCAGAAATACTGATGGTTTTTCTGAACCAAATACTTCCATCAACAGATCCAATTTTGGTACTTTCTACCATCCCCGGCAGATCCATTGGCATCCAATCTGCATCATTCAAATCAACCGAAGCAAAAATGGTATCCTTACCATTAATTCCTTTATCGGCCTCACCTGTTTCCTGAATAAAAGCAGCAAGGTCTTTTTTGTATTTTAGTTCCAACTCTTTTTTGGATGTTGGATTTTTTTCAATTTGAAGTACTTTCTCCCGAAAATCAGCTATGTTTTTTAAGGTTTTAGCACTCGTCCAGGCTTCGGCTACGGTTCCACCCCAAGCTGTCTGGATTAACCCAATGGGCATATCCAGCGATTCATCCAAATCGCGGCCAAAGAAATAAGCAACCGCCGAAAATTCTTTACAACTCTCGGGAGTGCATGTTTTCCATCCTTTCGATTCCATTTTTGTTTCAGGCTGAAAAGATGTGTTTCGGTCAACCATAAAAAGATGGATATTGGGATGGTCTGCATGGGCAACCTCTTCTTCAGCATTGTTAACATGAGCCCAATTGCCTAAAAGCGGCATTTCCATATTGGATTGACCGGAACAGATCCAAACTTCGCCCACATAAACATCTTTAATTTCCAATGTTTCATTTTTGGTTTTCACCGTTAAACTATTCGGACCACCATAAACTTCAGAATCAAGTTCAATTTTCCATTTTCCATTTTCATCTGCGACTATTTGTTTATACTGATCTCTAAAGAGAACAGTTATTTTTTTGTTAGCCGGAGCTTCACCAAATACGGAAATAGGTTTCTCGCGCTGAAGAACCATACCATCGCCAAATAGAGGAGACATACTTATTTCCTGAGAAAAACAGTTCGCGTCTGAAAATATCAGTGCAAACAAAAAAATGATGATTCTGAAGTGTTTCATACGATTGTAATTTGTTTTTTAAATTGCCATATGGAACTTACCATGAACCAATAATCATCCCCCTTTGTGTCAAAATCACTTTGGCATGAACGTTTCATATGTTTTTTAAATTTTATTATGAATTCAAAACCATGAACAAGTTCCTTGAATCCATACTATTTCTATTTACTGATAGCCTCATCTACAATTTCAGCCATTCGTTTGTATCCAGCTTTATTCGGATGAATTTTGTCTGGAAACAGATCTTCATTATCGTACATCGCAGAATGAAAATCAATCAACTTAACATCTCTTTGGGTTAGAATAGAATCGACAACAGGAATAACGCCATTTACAATAACCGAATCACGAATTCCCCAAACCTGAGCAAATGCACGTGGCGGATAACAAACATAAATCTGCATTTTCGGATTGGTCGTTTTTAGCGTATCAATCATACTCAGGTAATTCCTGCAAAATTCATTGCTGTACTGATCCCAATTCTGAGGCTTTGAATCATTAGTCCCCAATAAGATAACTGCAATATCAGCTTTGTACTGAACAGCTTCGGCAAATACACTTTCTTTCCATAGCGGGCGATCTCCTTTTCTCAGCATCGTTCTGCCACTAACACCAAAATTCCTCACTTCTTTGTTTTCACCCAGCATCACGTTCATCTGATTTGGATAAGAATCCTGATTATCTCTTCCAAATCCTTGCGTAATGCTATCGCCAATACATGCAATTTTAACAACACGCTCCTGACAGCCAAACAAACAGAAGCAACTTAGAAGACTTACAAATAGAAATTTTCTCATTTTATCTTAAAAAATTAGTTCATAATAATATTCGAACCACAAATTAAACTCTTTTAAAAGATTTCTCACAACGATCTATCTTCGCTTTTCAGCCAATTCGGAAATTACTTGCTTCATATATTTATCGCTCAATTTATACAGCAATAAAAACAGAGCAGAAAGCGCGGCACCAATGGCTGGATAAATACTAATCATCAAGCGAATTCCTTTTAATGATTCGAAAGATTGTTCAGCATTGGCCTCAAAACCATAAGCGGCCAACAGCCAACCTGTAACGGCGCCTCCAAGTGTCCATCCCATTTTTTGCGACATTGAGGAAGATGAAAACACCAATCCAGTAGCGCGTCGTCCGGTTTTCCATTCCGAATAATCGGCAATATCAGCGTACATCGACCAGATTAGCGGCAATACAATTCCAGCTGTTACTCCAATAAAAATGTTGAGCAGAAAAATCAATCCTATTTGTCCGGGTTGCAGCCAATATAGGGCAATACTGAAGAATGATGCCAAAACCATTGCTCCAATAAAGGTTTTCTTCTTTCCTATTCTTGCTGAAACGGGTTTGGCTAACAAAACTCCTATCATATTTGTTACCAACCAAATGGTCATATATGCACCCGCCAACTTATCCCACTTCATTTCTCCAAGTAAAGGAACGGTTTGATCTTTGATAAAATATTTGAAGTAATACATGATGCTTCCATCGCGAAGAGAATTGAAGATCAGCACAGCAATACCGGCGCCAAGCATAATAAACCACTGTGCATTTTTCCCCAAATCTTTTACATCTTTCCAAATCGAATTTTTCACTTCCAATGGCTTTACTCTCTCTTTTGTCCACAAATAAGTCATGATGAAAAAGAAAGCTGCTACAACAGCATAAATTGCAACAGAATATTGATAGCTGCCTGCTTCACTTGAACCTATTTCCCTAAAAAAATCCAATAAATATGGAATAGAAGCGGTCATGAAGATTCCCCCGGAATAGGCACCAATAAATCTGAAGGAAGCCAAAGATGTTCTTTCATCCGAATTATCGGTCATTACTCCCATTAAGGAAGAATAAGGGACATTAATTGCCGTGTACACCATCATCATTAAGGTATAAGTTACATAGGCGTAAATCAATTTCCCTGACGGACCAAATTCCGGAGTGGAAAAGGTTAAAACCCCAATAATTCCAAACGGAATGGCAACCCATAAAAGATAGGGTCTGAATTTTCCTTTCGAAGTACTGGTTCTATCTGCAACAATTCCCATAATCGGGTCATTCAATCCATCCCACAAACGAGTCAATAACAACATTGTTCCAACTGATGCAGGAGATAACTCAACCACATCAGTGTAAAAAATCATGAGAAACATGGAGAAGATCTTCCAAAACATAGAAGATGCAAAATCGCCAAAACTATATCCAATTTTTTCTTTTAAACAGATTTTCTGATCCATTCTATTCGCTTTTAGTGGAGCTGTGTATAAATACTCCAGATAGGTTCGTACTTGCAAAAGCCATTCAACACAGCTTCCCTTTTGCTGGTTTTATTATTTCTGAGGACTAAGTTTTAGCAATAAAACATCATGCCCTTTAATTTTTGACTCAAGATTTTTATTGGTTAACCCGATATTTTTGGATGCATACAGATCGTACATCGAGTAACTTTTGTATTTCTTTTCCAATTGCTTGTGAGTTAGCTGATCGTTTATTGGATGTTTCCACCAATCATAGGTAAGGAGTAATTCATCGTTGCTCATGTTAATAAAAGCCACAGCCCATTCTTCATTGGCAAGAGGTTTTACCCAGATTTCCAATTCCGGACTTTTCAGATGGCAATAAGCTTGAATACCCAAAACATCCTGATTGACTGCAATTACATTTTTATTTTCGATTGTTTTCAATGTTTCGTTAGACATGCTACGGAGGTCGTTTCCTAAAATCAGAGGCGAGGTCAACAAACTCCACATGGCAAAATGTACACGATCTTCCGAATCCGTCATGCCGTTCCCTACCTCCATCATGTCTAAATCGTTCCAATGACCCGGACCTGCGAATTTCCGGAGGTCTTTACGTAGATTAATAATTGGCCAAATGCCTCGTGATGACCAGTTTCCATGACCTACTTCACAATCCCAGCAATTGGTAATATCACCGGTTACTCTCCACAAATGTCCAATATCCTTTGCCCATTTCCAAGGCTCATTATCGCCCCATTCGCAAATACTGAAAACAATTGGTTGTTTACTTGCATGCAAGGCATCTCTCATGGTTTCATAAGCTCCTTTTGCATTTAAATTTTCGGTATTGCACCAGTCATATTTCAAAAAATCAATTCCCCATTCGGCGAAAAGTTTAGCATCCTGATATTCAAAACCACGGCTACCGGGATAACCAGCACAGGTTTGATTTCCGGCACATTCGTACAAACCAAATTTTAAACCTTTTGAATGCACATAATCAACAATGGATTTTATTCCTCCAGGAAATTTCTTTGGATCCGGAACCAGATTGTTATTTTCATCTCTTTCCTTAGCCATCCATCCGTCATCCAATACAATATATTCATATCCGGCTTCTTTTAATCCTAATTCAACAAAAGCATCAGCAGTTTGCATCACTAACTGCTCATTTATATCTGTACCAAATGTATTCCAACTATTCCAACCCATAGGTGGAGTTAAAGCCAAATTCTCTGCTTTCTGAGCATTCACGCAAATGCTGAACACAATCATTATTAGTAATAAAAACAATTTTCTCATTCTGATTATTCTTTTAGTCTGCTATAACTTTCAATTAGTGCTCTGGTATTATGGTATGGGCACTTCCAAAACCCAACTTTACAATCACTAAGAACAGGTTTTCCTGCCTCATTAACACGCCAAAACCATTCTCCGCCTTTACCATCTTTAATATTGGCTTTAACAAATGTCCATATTTGAATGGCTCTGTCTAAATACTTTTTATTTTCTGTTATTTTGTAGGTATCCACCAAACCTATAATCGCCTCGGCTTGAACCCACCAGTGTTTATCTTTATCAATAAGTCCATCAATTTTCTCGTAAAAAACACTGCCATCACGATCCATTCCATCATGAATAACTTTATCTGTTACCTGAACAGCTATTGTTTCCATTCTCTCAATCCATTTCTCATCATGAATCACTCTTGCCGCATCACTAAGCAACCAAGCTGATTCAATATCATGTCCAAAGGATATTTCATTGGATTTTACTGTCCAATCCATATCAAAAAACAATTGGAAATGAGACGTTTGCTGATTAAAAATCCGATCGCAAAATATCGTAAGCAAATTGTTAATGCTATTCTTCAGTTCAGCATTGTTCCATACCTGATAAAGGTTAGTATAAGGTTCAATAATATGAAGGTGCGTATTCATTGACTTTGGCTCATTTGCATCTTTTTCGCTCAATCGCATATCATCCAACATCTGCCAGTCTTTACCCAAAGCCTCAATGTAACCACCAAACTCATTGTCTTTATATTTGCTTTCCAGCAAATGAAAAAGATTTATAGCCTGCATAAGACTATTTTCGTCATTCGAAGCTTTGTAATATTCCGAAAAAGCATAAATACCAAATCCTTGTGCATAAGCTTGTTTTCTATCATTCACAACCCCTCCAACAGCATCAACAGCCCAAAATAAGCCACCATTTTCATGATCCAAAAAAAATGCAAGAATATAATCAAAAGCCCGCTTGGCTATTTCAAGATATCTCTCACTTTTACTATGGTTATATGCGGATGAAAATGTCCACAAAATTCTTGTGTTTAGTACAACCCCCTTTGCAATTTCACTATTGACTTCACTATTATTAGAAATCTCACTATAGAAACCACCATTTTGCATGTCAATTGTACTTTCTGCCCAATAATCAAGTATATCGAACCATTCTTGTTTAATCTCACAAAGAAATTGCTCCAGTGAATTATTTTTTTCTCTCATCATCAATCTATTAATCCATTTGGGAATTCACATTAAAATAAAATATCATTTACATATTCTACTTTAAATCAGGCATTTGTTCTCGTGTAATTACATAAGTATTGCTAAAAGCATTCGTCCACCAAGCAACATTGGCATGTTCATGAACGTTACCCGCAAAATCTGATTCATTTGTATCATTTGTTCTTTCGTAATCGTACCAAGGCATAAAATAAGACCATTTAGCTCCGGCATTCCATTGTTCAGAAATATCAGCCGTGTTGCCACATTCACTTAGAGTGATCATTTTAGTAGGATAAGTTTGCTGAATTGTATTGAATTCAGCAGCAATAGAAGCTACTTCAGCATTATTATAAATGTCTCTTCCCACGATATCAACATAGTTGTCACCAGGATAGAAGGCGTTGTCTTTTGTTTGTGTAGTCCACACCCATATCAAATTATTTAGTCCTTGAGCTTTAAAATAATCGAACATAAAAACCCAAAGTTCTTTGTAGGTATCTGCACCGTCAGTACCCCACCAAAACCACGCTTCACCATTCGTATATTCATATGTATTACCTGCTGCTTCGTGCAATGGCCGCCAAATAACGGGGATGTTTTTAACCTGAAGCAATTTTAAGTATCCAACTATTTCTTCTAAATCAGCTTTGGCAACCGTATTTTCCCAAGTGCCATCTATTGTAACATTTGAAGCCTTAAAAGTTGTTTCTTCCGGTTTATAAGTATAATCTGCAGAACCTTCGTAGGTAGGAACAATCCAGTGCCATCCAGCACTTATGATCCCATTGTTGCTCCACCAATCCTCAACAACAGAAATGTCAGAATAATCAACCCAATCGACAGGAGAATAAGGCAAATGAACGTAATCAAACGTTGCAATTACAGGATATTTCCCTGTATGCTGTTTCACCCATTCGGCCTCGTTGATGTTCCAGTTCACATTGGCCATTGCAGAGGAAATTATTTTTTCCCCATAGTTCTCCTTTAAAAAGGAATACAGATTTGTGGCTTCCGGGGAAGGATTATCAACGGCAAGCATATTTGTAATATCTACAGCTTGGTTTGCTGCAGTTGTAAAACTTATTGAAATTTGGGCTGAATTTACGGCTCCGTTTACTACTTTTAAAGCCAAGGCATCAATGATCAAAGTATATTCCGTTTCAGTCTGAAGAGTTGAAAAAGTTACCGTTAAAACATTTTCTTCAGCAGTTACACTGCTTACAACATTATTATTTAAGTGAAATTTGGATTCTGAAACAACAATTAGGTTGCTTTCAAACACCAATTGCATAGCGGTTGTTTTTGTATCTACCTCTGTAGCCCCATCTTCAGGATTTGAGCTTACCAAATGTGGAGGTTCAAGTACTTCAGGCTCATCCGGGCCACTTTCAGCACCACATGATAAAACAAAAAGTACAAATAAAATAAGTAACAAACTTCTAACTACTTGATTATATAGAATTTTTTTTTGAAGCATTATTGATTATTTTAACCTTATTGCTTTTCTCTTTCGAGAAAAAAAGCAATAAGGTTTATTGAATAAATAAGTTAAAATTTAATTAAGACCCGATAGAAACTTCTGTCGCAGTATAATCATGACCACTGATTATCAGTCCTCCCGATTGCAATGCTGTTAAAATATCAGCAGTAATGGTCAATTCAAAATCTCCGGTTATATCAAAGTAATCCGTTCCGGCAGCTATTTCTGTCCATGATCCATTTTTAAACGAACCTTGTGCACCAGTCTGAACATCTGTGGCTTTTACGTGAATTACATCGCCAACATTTGCAGAAGTAAAAAGATCAGCAGATAATTGAATATTCCCAGACCAATCACCAGGCATAACTTGTGAGCCTGTCCAAATTGTTTCAGAAGCTGAAGCCTCGAAAGTAATAACAGACACCTTTGAAACAACCAAATTTTGCCCTTGTATTACTATAGCAGTTTCGGACCATCCGTCACTTGTATTTAATATCTGATCCAGAAATCCTTGTGTCAATTCCATTTCGTAGGATGTCTGTACTTCATCAGTAAATTCAAGCATAGCCTGTTGCCCCCAGTTCGCATCATTAATCTGCATTTGTCCGGGAGTACCTGAAACTGTAAAATAAAATTTCAAAATTGACCCGGCCTTCACTCCTTCAAAAGAAGGTTTGTAAAGACGAAATGCTCCACCAGCAGCTTCATTTGCCCATGATCCTAAATCATGAGTCTCATTCATAATCACAGTTTCGATACTACTTACGCCAATTACTGAAATTGTATATGAAATACTTCCTGTTGCAGAAATCAAAGTTAACTCGGTTTTGCCACTAGCCTTACTTGGAATAAACACATACATAGTGGTTCCTTCAACAAAAGAACTTGTCGTATTGCCATCAACTTTTACCTCTGTTAATGCAGCACCATTTACCACATCAATTGAAAATACTTTACCTGAATTAATCTCTGTTTCGAAGTCAGGAAGAACCGGGATATAACAATAATCAGGACTATTTATAGTTACAGAAGAAGTATTAACGGCAGCTCCATTAATCATTGTCAGGATCAACTCACCCGTTGTGGCCTCCATAGGAACAGTAACAGTTATACTTGTGCCGGATTCAGGAGTTACATCAACCGTTAAATCATTGCCAAAAGTAACCGATTTAACCAAATCTAAATCTGTACCGGTAATCGTGATATCATTATTTGCATCCACCGGATTTGGAGTCACATCTGCAATGATTGGTTTTACCAGCACAATTGCATCTGTTGGTACACTTTTACCTGAAGCGGTATTAAGAGTTACGACTCCATCAACAGCATCATTCGGTATAACAACAGTAATACCGGTTCCATTATAGGTGAAATCAGTAATTGCAGTTCCTCCTGTAAACTGTACCGAAGTTGTTAAATCAAGGTCAGATCCGGTAATAAGCACTTCAAGTTCTGCTCTGTAACGATTTACTGCTGCAATAGTAAGTGCTGATGGGACAACAGTTGTTATGGATTCTGAACTAATTACTTCCACGCCGGAATATGCCTTCAGGACAATAGGACCATCTTGAATATAAGCAGAACTTACAATTTCTATTGATGTTGAAGTAACGGATACAAAATCTTTAGCCACAACCAAAGAATCTCCGGAAAAAATAATTTCTGATACCAAATCAAGATTTGCTCCACTAATCACTATGTTTTCACCAGCCTTAACAAGCGTTGGCGAGAAACTTGTTAGGCTTGGTTGTAAAATAGTTAATTCTAAATCAGAATAAAGTTGATTTTCATGAACATCTTCTACAATAATTTTACCGGAAACAGCCACTTTTGGAACTTTTAAAACAATTTCTTTACGAGACTGAGACACAAAATTTGCAGAATCAACACTTGCATTTCCCTGAAAAACAACCTTAACAATATTGTTAAGGTAATCACCACTAATTGTAACCTCTTCTCCTTCCCGAACAGCTGTTTCGACAGGCGCAATTGATGTGATCGAATAAGGTTCGGTGTACCCAATTCTTGATTTTGTTGTAATAGAACCTCCTTTGTACTTTAAAATTACAAGACCAGGTTCAGCCTCTTGCGGTACTGTAATGGTTATTTCAGAACTACTAAGTACAGTGATATTGCTTACCTCGATATTATCCGGTAAAACTACAGAGGTAACTAAGTCCAGATCCTGTCCGATAAAATGAATATCAGTCCCACGTAAAACCGGGCTTGGACCAAACGAATACAGCTCAACACTTCCCCCATTATCATCGTCTTTGTCGCAAGAAACAACAAAGATGCCAGCCAATAGTGTAAAGCATATTAATGCTATACGTAATCGATTATATATATTATTTTTCATAACTAAAATACGTTTTTGTTCGATTTTTACTCTTTACTATTCACAAGGCGAACATTATCAATCCACATTTTCAACCCGAATTCGGCAGTTGACTCGTTAACCGCACCAAACCACATCACATTTAAATTCTGAAGTTCACCCAGACTTGTTATAGCACGATCTGTTTCTGATTCATCTTTGCTATAAATAAAATCTGAAATTGGCATACTTACAGTAATCCAATCATCGGTAACATAGTTCTCAGAAACGCCGTTATTGTTGTATGGTTTCCAGTGATATTGAGCATTGGCACCATCTACATTGTGGCTGCCGTCGTTGTCAAACCAAATTAACATTGGAGTATCATGCCACTCATGACAATAACATTCAAATTTCAACACATAATCACTTGCATCCCCCTCTGAAACAAGAGGCTGTGCATTAGGATTAATGTATAATAATTGAATTGCATTTGCAGGCCATGCCCAAGAACCAGTTGTTCCTTCAAAATTCACATAACTGCCCGAAATTCCATTTTCAGAGGCAAAATCAGATAATCCCCAATTATTCCATGCTGTTGGATTTTCTCCATCAATAAAAATATCTGAGTCATCTCTAAAAATAAAAGATGTGCGCTCTGTCCCATAATCATTTGTTACAGTAATGTAACCTTTCATCGTTCCGTTTGGCACGACAGCCGTAATATATTCGTCGGTAAACTCAAGCACTTCAGCCTGCAAATTACCTGGAAATAAAACTTTAATATCACCATTTGCTGTTGGGAAAAAGTAGGAACCATAAATCGTAATTTCTGCAGCATCTTTTGCCCATTCGCAGCTTACTGATTTAATCTTTGGAGGCGTAATTTTAGTTATAAAATCATAAACCAAACTTTTACCCGAAGAAGTATTTAATGTAATCGTATTTGTTACTTCATCAGGAATAGATCCAGGTACTGTAACAACTATTGAATGTGATGTTACAAAGTTTGGATTTAATTTAGCTTGTTGATCATTAAAATAAACCGATACAACACCTTGCAGGTCTTTTCCTATTATTGCAATGGTTTGCCCCATTGAAGCACTTACAAGTAAAGAGTCCGAAGCTGCCGCATCGGTAGGACGTACGTATTGAATGGAAGGTGTACCTCCATCACTATCATCATCATTACAGGCAGTAACACCAAGTATTACTACAAATAGTAATGATAATATTTTTAGTATGTTTTTCATATGATTATAATTTGTTTTTGATTTGCCATATAGAACTTGCCATGCAGGAATAATCATCTTCTGTTTGTCAAAATCACTTTGGCATGGACGTTTCATATGTTTATTTTTTTTTTATCCTTAATGATAAGGAGTTTACTATAGTCACAACACATTCTATTCACCATAATAGTCAACAGCACCTTCAAGCAAGATAGGAGCTTTAGTAGTTACCTCTGCTGGTAAACTAATATACATTGAAGAACTATTGAAAACGATATTATTAACACGTTCTCCATCCCATTCTCCATTATCAGTAGTTTCCCATCCTATTATATAAGAGTTTCGATCGTTCTCAAGAATATATTTGTCAGCAGTAGATAATCCCTCCTGATCCATACTATTATAATCGAACACATACAACTGATCTCTTTTCATGCTATTTAAATATTCTATAGCTGCAGTGTTGTTTCTATAGTAGTAACGTTTTATATCGTACCATGAATTAGCCTCAAAAGCAAATTCCTTACGACGCTCTTTAATCAAATCAATGTAAGTTAAAGGAGCAGAAACATTGTAACCAGCACCATGAGTATCCAATACCTTATTGATGTACCCAATAGCGGCTGCATCAGAGGTTGTTTCGCTTAAACCCATTGATGCTTCGGCATAAAGAAAGTAAACATCAGAAAGTCGTTGAACGTAGATATTGTTCCCTGCATCCTGATTTGTTCCAACTTGTCCTCCCGTGTCAGCAGATTTACCAATAACATATTTTTTAATGTGAGCTAACATACCATTCGTCGATTCTACCTGAGTATCTAAATCTTCAGGATCGCGGTAAGAGAATTGGTATGTGTATCCACCATTGGCCTTGTCCAGATTTTCATAGTAATCTCCATGGGTCATATAAGTCCATTTACGGCGGGCATCATTAGGGTGTTCTGCAAAAAGTTCCTGAAGAGAAATGGTTGGTCCCTTACCTGCTCCCCATGTTTGGTCGGCAATACGAGATCCCCGGCTCCAATTCACATTTCGTGAATTCCCATCGCCGTAATTTCCTACCATACATTGAATAGAAAAAAGAGATTCTGAACTATTATTCGCTTCTACATCAAACATTGTAGAAAAATTATCATACAAAGCCAGGTTCGAATCTTCAATTACCTGACGGGCATATTCCTTGGCTAAGCTAAAGTATTCGCTATTCCCCTCATAAGCTCCTCTTGTTACATAAACTTTTGCCAACATTCCTAATGCCGACCATTTGGTTACGCGGCCTTCGTCATCCGTTTTTGAAAGAATACCTGCTGCAAACTCCAAATCTTCACACATGAATCTGTATAGGTTTGACTGTGTATGTTTATTAACATAAATATCAGCGACATTTCCTGAAGTAATTAACTCTGTGGCATTTTCAATAATTGGCGCTTCTCCCCAGTTTTCAGCTATAAAATAATAGGCAACGGCTCTCATATAACGGGCTTCGCCAAGCGCTTTTTGTATTACATCTTCTGAAATACCGTTTTCACGTGCTGCCGATGGCATATCATTTATAATCGAGTTAGAAAAAGATACTACCCGATACAAACCTTCCCAGCCAGTATTATTGAATTTATTACCAGCTCCAACCTTGTTGTAGTAAAACTGACCTTCGGCATCATAGGTATAATACAAATCACCTGCTAATTCGTCTCCGGCCAACCACATAAATTGAGAATGAAAATCCCACCAAACACTACCATATAGCGATGCGGTATTCGCCCTAACATTAGCCTCAGAAGTATAATAATTTTCTGCAACAAGAGAATCCTGCGGCACCACAGTCAGAAAATCGTCACAACCACCCATTGTCATTACAACAATCAAAAAATATATGATTTTAAATAAATTTTTCATTTTCTTAATTTTTTAGTTTAAAATCCAACATTAATACCAAAAGTATAAGTACGAGGAGTTGGATAACGTCCCATATCAATATTTTGATACAATGCAGATTGATTGTAAGCTCCAACTTCAGGGTCGTAACCAGAATAATTTGTCCATGTAAAGACATTTTGTACAGTCCCATAAATTTTAGCATTATTTAATCCGACTAACTTAAGAGCCGATTTTGGAATGCTGTATCCAAGTGTAATATTGGATATCCTTAAATAACTTCCATCTTCAATCCAACGATCACTCATCCTGGTATTTCTGTTAAAATCGTTAGTTGACGGGCGAGGAATATTGGCTTCCGGATTTAGAAGATATGCATTACCAGAACCATCGGAACCAACCTGAGCACGATTGACAACAGCCTTTGACTGATTATCCCAGATAGAGGTCATTCCCTCTGTTCTTACGCGTGAAAAATTCAAAACATCACCACCATAAACACCGTTTATCCCAACTGTTAATTCAAAGTTTTTATAGCTGAAAGTATTATTAAATCCGAATGTAAATTCAGGATTAGGATCTCCTATTACAGTCTGATCATTATCATCAATAACCCCATCAGAATTTAAATCCTGAAATTTAATATCTCCCACATAAACTCCTGTTTTCTGATTGTATAAATTCAGATCAGAATTTCCCGGATCTTCAACTTGAACAGGTGAGTTTAATATATCTTCTTCATTGGTAAATAAACGATCAGTTTTGTATCCATAATACACTCCCATCGGTTGACCAACCATAATAGCTGTAGCTGTTTGGAATTCACTCCACCAATCCAAATTCCCATAAAGCACCTGAGAATCATCATTTAAGGCAAGCACCTTATTTCTGTTTACTGAAACCACAACATCAGAAGACCATTTAAAATTATTATTCGATATGTTTATCGTATTCAAAGATATCTCAACCCCTTGGTTCCGAGTCTCTCCAATATTAACATAAGGAGCAGCAATTCCTGAATATTCATCTTTGTCCCCCAGATAGGAAGGAATTGAAACCTGCATCAATAGGTCTTTAGTTGATTTTCGATACATATCAACTGTTAAAGAGATTTTATTTTGAATAATCCCCATATCAATACCAGCATTGTATTGTTGAGATGCTTCCCATTTTAGTTTTGGATTTGATACATTGGCCAATCGGTAAGCTGTTCCTAAAGGAGTCGTCATGGTATGCATAGCAGAACCGTATTTATAAGTCCCAATATTGCTATTACCTACCATACCATAACCTAATCTTAATTTCAAGTTGCTGACTAATTCAGAATCTTTAAGAAATGATTCCTGCGAAACTCTCCACGCGACAGCTGCAGAAGGAAAATATCCCCATTTGTTATCTCCTCCAAACTTCGAAGATCCATCCGCACGCATGGTTGCAGTTACAAGGTATCTGTCATCATAATTATAGTTGAGTCGACCAAATACCGAAGAACTGGTCGCTTCATCTTTCCAACCATCATTAGATACAAAATCGCCGTCTTCTGTCATTACAAAAATATCATCAGTTGTAAAACCTTGCTTAATTAATGAAGTCCCTTCCCATGCATTTTTGGACATCTCCACACCTACCATGATACTAAAACCATGTTTTTCCAGCTTGAAATTATATGTTGCATAATTTTTCCATAACCAGTATACAGAATTGTCTTCGCGCTGCATCATCTTATTAAGGTTCGATTCAATCAGACCAAAATCGTAGGTCGGAATAAAACTTTTATTTTTGCTACTCGAAATATCATAACCAAACTCACTTCGGATATTCAAATTTTTCACCGGATCAATTGACAAATACACATTCCCCATGGCACGATTTCGAGTCAATGTATTGTTTTGCATTTTGGCTAACCAAACCGGATTGTACTGAGAGGCGCCGTTAATATCCCCTGGACCTGCCCATGTACCGTCAAAGTTGAATACCGGTACGGAAGGCTGCATAGTTAAAGCCTGCATAATCACACCATCTGTACCATCTTGACGCGTTATTGTTTCATCGGTATGTGTAACAGCAAGAGAAGCACCCATTTTAAGCCATTTACGAACCTCTCCATCAACATTAAGACGTGAATTATATCGTTCAAAACCAGAGCCAAATATGATACCATCCTGATTCATATAACCTACACTTGCAGCGAGTTTAAATTTTTCTGATCCTGCGGTTAATGATAGTTGATGCGATTGCAATGGTGCTGTTCGAAAAATTGCATCCTGCCAATCTGTACCTTCTCCCAAAATAGAAGGATCCTTATATGCCTCATCAACTTCATTTTGCGTGAATTCTCCTAGTTCAACCTGATATTTAGCATAATCTCTCAAGTTCATCATATCGATCGTTTTGGCAACTTTTTGAAATGCCATGTAGCCTTCGTAGCTAATCTTTGCCTCACCGGATTGCCCCCTTCGGGTTTGAATAATTACAACACCATTGGCTCCTGCGGCTCCATATATTGCTGTTGCTGATGCATCTTTCAAAACATCCATAGATACAATATCTGATGGAGAAATGGTAGATAAAGGATTCACCTTTGTTTGTCCACCAGTTCCACCTGCCCAGGCAAAACCACCAATTTCTGATCCTTCACCGCTAAATGGAATACCATCAATAACATAAAGTGGTTCGTTGGAATTGTTGATTGATGAAGCCCCACGTATACGAATGGATGCTGCTCCACCAGGAGCTCCGGAATTTTGAGTAACCTGAACACCAGCCAATCTTCCTTTAAGCATTTGATCAGCATTGGAAATAGTCATTCCCTTAAGCTCGTCTGTTTTTACAGAACTAACAGCTCCTGTCAAATCACTTTTTTTCATCTTACCATATCCAACCACTACTACTTCATCCAAACCTTCTGTTTCAACTTCCATTTTCACATTCAACGAAGTAAGTTTAGATGCATCGATAATTTTGTCTTTAAAACCAATAAAGGAAAATACAAGAACAGTTTTACCCTCTGGAATAGAGAAACTATAATTTCCGTCAACATCGCTGATAGTACCTTGCGTGGTACCTTTAATTACAATGGAAACCCCCGGTAATGGGAGCATTTGATCATCTGTTATTGTTCCGGTTATTATTTTATTTTGTCCGTAAGCCAATTGCTGTGAACAAAACAAGAAAACAATAACCAAGATTTGTAGACTCTTGTTCATAAAATATAGATTTAAATTTAAAAGGTTAAATTTATTTACACATTACACTCTGTAATTGTATTTTACTCATCATTAGTTAATAGTTACAAAAACAACATAAGTGATGACACAGCGCATTATTTTGTCTTTAAACATCAGTAGGGTGGCATAGAATATAGCCTTTGGGCAGATTACTTTATTATTTTAACACATTTGTGAAATTTAGATTTTCATCAATCAATTCGTTAATTGTATTGACAGATTGATGTGAGTGAAATTTATCTTGCGGCGAATTAATGCAATAGTCAACTAATTGATCTACAGTTGATGTTGCCACATGCATTCGCGTATCCGAAGAAGCATAATAAATTTTCACGCTGTGATCTTCATCAGCAATCCACCCATTCGAAAAAACTACATTCGAAACATCACCTACACGCTCAGATTGCAAGGGAGCAATAAAATGACCATGCGGTTTGTGAGTAATCACCCATGGCTTTTCCAGATCCGTCATGAACATGTATAAGGTATATCTTAATCCTGCAGCAGTATTCCGAACTCCGTGTGCCAGATGCAACCATCCTTTACCGGTACGGATTGGCGTCGGTCCTAATCCGTTTTTCACCTCGTAAATGGTGTGATAGGTTTTGGCATCAACAATGATTTCATTTACCACTTCTGCATTCTCAATTGTTTTAGACAAGCCAAAACCAATTCCTCCGCCTTTTCCTGTATCAATAAAACCATCCTGCGGACGGGTAAAAAATGCATACTTTCCCTCTATTAAGTGAGGAAATAACACCACATTACGCTGCTGTCCTGAAGTCGATTTTAAATCAGCCAAACGTTCCCAACTCACTAAATCTTTCGTTCTGGCAATACCAGCTGAAGCTACTGCGCTTGAAGTGTCCCCATCTGGTGCATCTGGGTCTTTTCGTTCAGTACAAAACACACCGTAAATCCATCCATCATCATGTTTCGTCAAACGCATATCGTAGACATTAGTATCCTCATCTTCAGTTTGAGGCATGCTTACTGGCCGATCCCAAAATTTAAAATTATCCACCCCATTTGAACTTTCGGCAATAGCAAAAAACGACTTTCTATCGTTTCCTTCAACACGAACCACTAAAAGATATTTACCATCAATTTTAACAGCACCCGCATTAAATACTGCATTAAACCCGATACGCTCCATAAAAAACAGATTGGTATCTGGATTAAAATCAAACCGCCACTGCAATGGCAAATGATCTCTTGTTACAATAGGGTTTGCATACCGATTGTATATGCCATTGGTACTAAACAGTTTTTCATTCTTTCTTCCCAACAATTCTTCATGTTTTTCACGAATCAATTTTATTCGTTCTGCAAACAACTCTTTATTCATACCAAAAGTTTAATTATTTATTTTTTTCAGTTTATTAAAATCGGTCAGTAAAAGCATTTCAGGTTGATCTAAAAAGTTCCTGGCATCAGTGGCTGACGAATGATTTTCGTAGGGAAAAAAGAAATGAACCTTTGGGTCACTCCTCCAAACCATTACATAACTTAATTCTTTGCTGATTAATGAATCACCAAGCACTTTGCCCAGTTTTTTAGTAAACCACAAGGAATCAGAAACATTCTCCAAACCAGTTTCTGTCAGCGCTGCCAATTTGTTCTTCTCTTTTGCATAAGCAATTAGAATGTATAATTTTTTAACAGCTTCCTTTTCGCCATCAGGTATTTTTAAATCGTAATAATTGTCCATTCCTATAATATCAACCACATCATCACCGGGATACCAGTTCAAGTATTCTTCAATAGTTGAAAAATTTCGGTCAGGAGAATAGGCCACCAACATTTGAGTCAGTCCTTTTTTGTTTTTTAAATAGTTTATGGTGAACCGAAATAACTCCTTTACTTCTTCTGCTGTGCAGTTTTTTGTTCCCCACCAAAACCAAGCACCATCCATTTCGTGCCACGGACGAAAAATAAAAGGCATTGCGGTTCCATCATCTGTTTTCAAGGATTTAAAGAAATCAGCAACCCTATCCAATTGAATCAAAAACTCGTTGTGATGTGATCCATTTGGCAAAATATGCTTCACGACATCGTTTTCGGTATTCCATGAACTTTCTCCATTAACAACCGAAAAAGGATGCCAGCTAAACGTATTGATTCCTCCCATTAAATACCCTTTTATTGCCAATCGCTTCATGTCCGAAAAAGGAACGTTATCCAAATTGTGCGTGTGTTGAAGTTCTATACCACCTAATTCCCAGCCGAACATGGCCGGATAATCTCCGGCAACCCGTTTCACATCCGACTCTCCATCCACATAAGCCCAATTCTTTCCATATGCCAAATCATCCTGATGTCCAAAAAGAATTCCTTTTCCTTTCACAGATTTCAATTGTTCTGCAATTGAATTGATGGTTTTATCAACTGGTTTTTGGGAGCAAGCCATCAACACAGACAGACCTATAACAGCTGTTATTTTCGGTATTATCATTACATTATTGTTTTTATATATTCTTTTTAATTGCAACTTTCTCATCTGTGAAAAATTCCCTTAATAATTACATCTCAAAATTATATCGTTTGCACCCCTCGGTCAAGTATTTTTCAATCGTAAGATGATACTTTATTATCATTTCTAATAAAAATGATTTGCAACATCAAAAAATAAACGAAACCACCTCTTATTCAATCAAATAACAAAATAACTAAATGACACAGAACCCGAAAACACAGCTAAAACACACAATATATTTACCAGAACTTAACTCTACAATCCAAATATTCATCTTAAATAGTACAATTCAACCACCATCTATTGTACTATCACATCATTTTAAGTAGTTTTGCATAAAATTACAAGCTATGAAAGACCATATTCACAGAGAAATAACCCCTTTGCAAGAGAATGATTGTTTCCTAATATTTGACAGAGAAAGAAATGCTTTTAACTTTCCAATTCACTTCCATCCTGAATTCGAAATTAACTACATACATAAAGCAAAAGGAGGAAAAAGAATCATTGGAGATCACATTGGGGAAATCCAAAACAAAGAATTAGTTATGGTAGGTCCTAATCTTTATCATGGATGGGAAAATTACAAAAACGATAGCAAAGAACTTCTGCATGAAATCACAATACAATTCCCCAGAGAATTATTCGATGATAATACTCTGAATAGAAATATGCTTAAACCCATACGGGAACTGCTCAACAATGCCAACAGAGGTATTTTATTTTCAGAGGATACGACAAGAATGGTGGAACCAAAACTAATTGCTCTTAGTCAGAAAAGAGGTTTCGACAGTTATTTAGCATTTCAATCATTATTATATGATCTCGCTATTTCCAGAGAACAACATTTACTTACAAATATGTCATTTCACCGCCAGAATGATTTTCACAATAGTGAAAGAATTGAACGAATTTACAAGTACATACAAGACAATTTCCAGCAAAAAATTAAGCTTGAGGATGCGGCTGCACTTATAAACATGTCAGTAATATCATTTAGTCGCTTGATAAAGCAACGAACAGGGAAATCTTTTGTTGAATTTGTTATTGAAATTCGTTTGGGAATAGCTACCCGGCTATTAATTGAAACCAACAAGAGCATCGCGGAAATTTGTTTCGATTGCGGCTTCAACAACATTTCCAACTTTAATAGAATATTCAAGAAAAAACAAGACTGTACTCCGTCTGAATTTAGAATGAACTTTAACGGAACTAAAAATGTGTATTAACCTAGCATTAGTTAAAGGTTTACTGCAATTTTATGACTGTGAAATAATCTTACAAAAAAAGAGATCCTGCTAGCAAGATCTCTTCGATATATTTTTATGAACAAGAGCTATTTATTTTCTTGGTCTGATTTGGTTGAAGGCAATGTTTAACGTTTTTTGGAAATAACGGAGGTTTTTAAGCTCCTTGCTATTTACCAACGACAGCGAAACACCCTCTTTACCTGCACGTGCAGTTCGACCGCTGCGGTGTGTGTAATACTCTTCCTTATCGGGCAATTCATAATGCACAACAAACGAAAGATCTACAATATCAATTCCGCGGGCAGCAATATCTGTAGCAACCAAAATTCTCAGGCTTTCGTTTTTAAAAGCCCGCATTACCTTATCTCGTTCAATCTGTTTTAAATCGCCGTGAATGGCATCGGTAGGAATATTTTTTGCAATTAACTGCTTGGCCAAAACCTGTGCCGAAGCCTTGGTTTTACAAAACACCACACCCCTGTTTTTTTGCTCCGATTTTAAAAACTGAATCAGGATGTTCAATTTTTCATTGTCTTCGCAAATCAGAAACTGATGCTGAATATTTTTATTTACTACATTTCGTCCACTCACCTCAATTTTATGCGCGCTGGGAGAAAAGTGTCTTTTAATAATCTGCATAATTTCCTGAGGCATAGTAGCCGAGAACAACCATCGGTTTTCTACACGCGACAGGTGAGTTAAAATCTCATCCAACTGCGTTTTAAAACCCATGCTCATCATTTCATCAGCCTCATCCAAAATTACAGTCTTTACATGACTCAAATCAACTGCTTTTCTCTTCACCAAGTCAATCAATCGACCTGGAGTCGCCACAATGATATGAGTTGGACGACGCAAAGCACTAATTTGCCGGTCAATTTGTTCACCACCATAAACCGATTCTGTGAAAATCTTATCGGAGTACTTGGTAAACTTGAACAATTGTTTTGCAATTTGCTGTCCCAACTCGCGGGTTGGACAAAGAATCAAACCTTGCACTTTGTCTGATTTGGTGTTGATTCTTTGTAGTAAAGGGATTCCGAAGGCTGCTGTTTTACCTGTACCCGTTTGAGCCTGTCCAATTAAATCGGTGTTAGCCTGAAGAAGTACCGATATCACTTCTGCTTGTATTTGAGTAGGCTTAATAATATTAAGATCGTTTAATCCCTTGATAATATCTTTATTTACGCCTAATTCCTTAAAGTTTTCCACAACAAATAATTTAAATAGTCCGCAAAGATAGCTTAATCAATTCAGAATTAAGAATGATGACTAAAAATACTGAACTGCTCTCAAAATCCTATGACTAAAGCCAGAGGTGAAGCATCAAAAATGCCATAAAATAACCGGATAACAAATCATTTTGTCCCCTGTTTTAGCAGGAATAGATACACAAAAACAGCGTAAAACATGATTCAAGAGAACGTTTTACGCCTGCACCCATCTCAAAATACAAGATTAATTCATCTTAGAATAATTCCCTGTCTTCTTCATTTTCTATTTGCATTGCATGCACCAATGTCCACTTAAATGGAAAGGACTTACTCAAGGTATACAACACCATAATCCATGGCAAAAACCAAATCAAATTTTCAGTTAGTGAATAAGCAAGTATGGCTACAATTCCTGTTAATGCTCCAAATAACATTTTAAAAGAAAATGCTTTTCTAAAATATTTTAGTTTTTCTTCCAAACTATCAAACAAACCCACATATTCCAATTTCTTTTTATACATCATCTCCGAAATAATAATCTCCACAATAATCAAAGAAATTCCCAATATGTTCTTCCATATTGATATATTCAAACTTTTATGAATACTTAAAATTGAATACTCACCGCCAATAGCCAAAACGCCCAAAGCAAGTTCAACAATAAGAACAATAAAAAATGCTGAAACCAATCCAAATCTTGTCCACTGAACCAGTTGTTGTAAATTCTTCATAATAATAAATTAAGCAATTAATTAATAGATTTAATTTTTAGCAGGAGGATCGCAATCTTAACGAATAATCGCTTTACTTGAGGTTACACACCTCAAAAAACCTTGTTTTTTTAAAGTTATTTAACACACAAACGATTACAAATCATTTGTGCGGGTCAGTGCAGAAATTCAAATTAACCCGAAATAAACAGATTAAAAAATATCCGGATTGTAAGAAATGCTTCCGCATTCTAAATATTGCAAAAGCAGGTGGTGTAATTTACAATTAACTTAATTCCTGCAGTAATTACAAATAACAGTAAAAAGTGGTGTTTCCTTTCTATTGATTTATTACTTACAAATCAAAAATAAAGGAACACTCCTACTTTTCCTATTTAAATTGAGGAATTGGGGAAAACATGTAGAACACTTCCCCATATTTTGTCAATCTTCAAAATATTAGATCCATTTTAATTTTCATCATCTTATTGATACCATACATTTTACTGTATAAAGAGTAATATCTGGCACGTTTATTGGCTTTCTCGAGTCATTAAAAAGAAACAAAATTATTTTTTTAACGTTTTCAGTTAATAAACTTTAATTAAAATTTAACACACAATGAAGATTTTTAAATCGCTAAGCGCAATCAGTCTTGTAATTTTATCATTGATTTTTATTCAATGTTCCGATGACAATGTAAAACTTACAACTCCTGTAAAAATTAGATTAACAGATGCTCCTGCACAATACGATAAGGTTAATATTGATATTCAAGCTATCCAATTTCATTCTTCGAATGATGATACAGAAGAAAGCGGATGGCAGGAAATGAATTTATTAAATGCTGGTATTTATGACTTATTGGAGTTTAATAACGGTTTAGATACTCTTTTGGTAGATCAGGAAATGCCAAGTGGCACTGTTTCTCAAATGCGATTGATTCTTGGAGAAAATAATTCGGTAGTTATTGATGGTGTTTCTTATGATTTGGATACTCCTTCTGCTCAGACTTCTGGTTTGAAATTTCAGATTCACGATGATTTCCTAGCTGGAATTGAATACAAATTATGGATTGATTTTGATGTGGCTCGTTCTATTGTTGCAACTGGAAATGGTAATTATAAATTGAAGCCTGTAATTAGAACTTTTAACGAAGCAACAAGCGGTGCCATTTCTGGAACTATATCTCCAGCTGAAGCACTTCCAACCATTCATGCAATAATCGGTTTGGACACCATCTCGACCATTGCCGAAGAAAATGGCAATTTCTTGATTAAAGGATTACAAACAGGCACATACAAAATTGATTTAATGCCAATTGATGGTTATGCCGAAAAAGAAATTGAAGGTGTTGAGGTAAACAATGGTGCTGTTACCGATGCTGGAACAATAGAAATTTCAGCTAATTAAAAATAAACACTACTACTGTAACTAAAGGTTGTTCTTTATAAGGGCAACCTTTTTTTTGTTTTTAAAATCAATACTATTTAATGCCCTTCTTTATTTTTGTTTAACCAAATTGATCTTCCTATATTTAGTTGAAAAAATAGGAATGAAATTCAAATACAAAATATCTCCAGACTTAAAACTGATTAATGAATACTATTACGGATATTTCAAATGGAATGATTTAATACGCCACACACTAAGTACTCGTGAAGATTCTTTATTTGATGAAACCTATCATGTGATTGCCGATTTTACACAAGCTAAAGTAATCTTAAACATCAATGATTTAGATGACTACATTGAGGAATACCAAAAGTACAGTCCGATCGCAAATAAATGCGCCATTATTGTAAGTGAATCGTATGACACCTCAATGGCTATGCTGTTCGAAATTCAGGTCCGAATTCAAAATGCGAAAGTTTTTCATTCCCATGAGGAAGCATACGGGTGGCTTGAAATTGATCCCGTTAAAATTGTAAAAGCATAAACCCCAAGTCTAAACTTATTAAAACTGATTTAAAATTACCTCTCCATCAAGCATTTAACTTGACATCCATCATTCAATGAGTTAACTTTAATTCTAGACCTGAGGATGAATGAAAATTTGTTCTAACCCCCTAAGATTCCCTCCTGAGGAATCAAAAATATTGGGTTATCTCCCTTACCTAATTGAGTTCGTTAATTTTATAGTATGAATTGGTAAGACAATTTTTTCCTTTTAAGAACACTTATTTAATTGGAACAAATTTTCAGCTTGTAATGTAAGTCACAGGTCTTCCAATTTCAATGCGATGTCAAAAAAAACAATCACCTTTTAAACCTTGAATCATGGAAGAAAAGAATGAGAGAAGCGTAATTCCAATGCCACGTATCGGTGATAAAGCTCCCGAATTTAGAGCAGTTACTACTCAGGGGAATATTCATTTTCCGAATGACTACAGTGGCTCGTGGGTCATACTGTTTAGCCATCCTGCCGACTTCACTCCTGTATGTACTTCAGAATTCATGACTTTTGCAAGCATGGAAGGCCAATTTCAAGAAGCTAATTGTAAGTTAGTAGGCTTATCAATCGATGGTTTATATAGCCATATTGCCTGGTTACGGACAATTAAGGAGAAAATTAAATATAAAGGGATGAAAAACATAGAAGTCAAATTCCCTTTAATCGAAGATATTACCATGGAAGTGGCAAATATGTACGGCATGATTCAACCTGGAGAAGACAGCACAAAAGCAGTTCGGGCTGTATTCTTCATTGATCCTCATGGAATTATCCGTACAATTATTTATTATCCTTTAAGTTTAGGTCGAAATTTCGATGAAATATACCGTGTAGTGGTTGCACTGCAAACTGCTGATAAATTCTCAGTAGCAACTCCGGCCGATTGGCGTCCTGGAGATGAAGTAATTGTTCCTCCCGCAGGATCGTGTGGTGTTGCCAACGACCGAATGGAAAACACAGACGAAGATGTTCACTGCTACGATTGGTTCTTCTGTACAAAAAAGATAAAAAAAGAAGAGATTTTAGATGCTATTCTTAAAAAAAAGGAGCACGTTCATTAAAAAATAAGCAATGGCTGCAAAAGTATTTTTTCTTCTGTAGCCATTAATTTTATTAGTTCATCAGAATATCTACATTTACAGATCCTAATAAATATGTATTATTTCATTACAAAAAACACGATGAATATATTTTTTTAAATATCTTAAGGTTAAAATATATCTAGAGAAGTTAAGATGAAGAATGACTTGCATCACGAAATAATTAAATCTTTACCCTACCCATACTATATAATTGAAGTAGATACATATAGAGTCATTGATTCAAATGAACCGAATTTTATTGTCAATCAAGATTGCTGCAATCTTATTTTCTCCAATCCAAATAATTACAGCACAAAAAATCATTGCAAATGTTCTGTGAACATGGTTTTGGAGGAAAAAAAATCCATAAAAACCAAACTCAACAATGTAAGTATTAAGGGGGAAACCAAAAGTATTTGGGTTCATGCCAGTCCAATATTCAATACTGATCAAGAAATTACCCATGTGATTGAATATTTTATTGATATTACTGAACAGGAAATTTTACATGAGGAGGTTGAAACCAAAACACAAGATCTCAAAGATGCCATCTCTGATCTTTCGAAGCTTAACTCCGAATTAAGAGAAACAACGAATAAGTACAAAGCCTTATTTGAAAACTCCCCGGAGTCTCTTTGGGAGGAGGATTTCACAGTTTTAATGCTAAGTATAGAGAACCTTAAATCTAAAGGAGTAACTGATTTCAGAAGTTATTTTAATGAGCATCCGGAAATATTAACTGAATTAGCTCAGCAGGTAATTATTCTAGATGTTAACCAAGCTACGGTGAATTTATACAAAGCCAAATCAAAAAAAGATCTAATAGGAAATTTAGCAAAGACATTTCTACCTGAATCACTTTCTGTTTTTAAAGAGGAACTGTTGGCTATTATTGATGGTGAAAACTCGTTTGAAAAAGAAGCGAAAGTAAAAACACTTGAAGGAGACGTTGTTGAAGTGATTATTAAACTTTTTTATACAAAACATAGTGATAAATTTATTGCATATGTTTCAACAACGGATATAACATTTCGTAAGGAATCTGAAACTGCTCTTCAAAAAAGTCAAAACATTTTCGAACTTGTAATGGATAGTATTGATGCTTTTGTTTATGCTGCTGATATTGAGACACACGAAATTCTATTCATGAACAAGAGAATGAAAGATAAGTTTGGTGATAATATCGGAATGAAATGCTTTTCTACTATGCAGGCAGGTAAAACAGAACCATGTAGTTTTTGCACAAATCATTTAATTATAAACAATGGCAAACCATCAGAAATTTACAACTGGGAATTTAATAACCCCCTTACCAATAGGTGGTATTACATTTCAGATTTAGCCATAGAGTGGATCGATGGACGAATAGTTCGCTTTGAACTTGCTACTGATATTACCAGTCTTAAAGAATCGGATATTGAGTTAAAACAAAAAAATGATGAATTCTTAAAATTAAACGCTGAACTTGAGAGTAAAAATAAAGAATATGAATCTCTAAATTTGGAGTACAAAACAATTAATTCTGCGATTCTTAAAACCAATATAGAGCTTGAAAAAGCAAAAGAAAAAGCCATAGAGAGTGATCATTTAAAGTCAGCTTTTTTAGCCAATATGAGTCATGAAATACGAACTCCTATGAATACAATTATTGGTTTCTCGGATTTATTAAGCCAACCCAATCTTTCCCTTGAGAGAAGACATAAATTTTTAAAGTTGGTTCAGTCGAGCAGTGAACACCTACTTCAAATTATTGATGATATTATTGATGTTTCAAAACTTGAATCGAAACAACTAAAAATGAATATGAAATCCTGTCTTTTGAACGAATTACTTTATGAAATTAAAGAATCTCAAAGCATGACTAAGATCGTAAAAGGCAAAAATGATATTACACTTCAATTAAACCTCCCACCAAACACTAAAAATCTATATATATCCTGCGATCCAACACGATTCAGACAAATCGTGTACAATCTGGTTTCCAATGCTTTCAAATACACTAAAAAAGGTTTTGTAGAAATTGGTTATTCGATATCACCTGTTGATTCGATGGTTCATCTATATGTAAAGGATACGGGTTTCGGTATTCATGAAGAAATGTTTCAACTAATTTTTGAGCGATTCAGACAAATTGAGAATCAAAATTTACAAGAAGGAACAGGTATCGGCCTTAGTATTGTAAAAGGTTTAGTTCATCTTTTAGGAGGAAAAATCTGGATTGAATCGGAGGTTGACAAAGGCAGTACATTTCATTTTACAATACCAATATCCAAACAAAGCAAACCTGTCATCGAAAAAAATGTGATTCCGCAAATCCCGAATAATATAAACCTTTCAAAATGTCTTGTTTATATCGCTGAAGATGATATCTCATCTTTTCTTTTGCTTGAAGAGTTGTTGCAATCTACAGAGGTTAAATTAAAACATGCTGCGAATGGAAAAGAATTATTAAACCTTATTGGTTTGCAAACACCTGATTTGATACTGCTTGACATTAACATGCCGATAATGAATGGTTTTGAAGCAATTAACAAAATTAGAGAAACACATCCATCCATTCCCGTTATTGCCCAAACAGCATATGCTATGGCTGAAGAAAAAGAAAAATGTATTGCTGTTGGTTGTACTGATTATATTTCCAAACCAATTAATGCACCCCTGCTATTGGGAAAAATACGAAAATATCTGACCTGCCACTGCAATCGCCAATAGTAGTATTTCATTCAAAAAAACATACAAATTGTAATTCCATGGATCAATATTTGTCCTGATCCTTATTCAATAACAGCAAATAGATAACAAGCCAGATAAAGATCAGATTCCCCGGCAATTCCTGCAAATCTAATTTCATATGTTTGCATCTGTAAGTTTTTGCCATATGGAACTTACCATGAACCAATAATCAGCCCCCTGTGTGTCACAATTGCCTGTAATGGTCGTTTCATTTTAAAAAAAGTTTTGTAATTTTCGCTTTCAATTATGCTTATCAACATTATTATAAAAATGAAGAAACAATTTATTACTCTTTTCTGTGCAGGCATTTGCCTGATATCCTCTTTTGTAAGCAATGCACAAAAATACAATATACACCTTACCTTAGTTGGCAGTACCGATAGTACTGCTTACTTAGCACACTATTTTGACGGCCGGATATTTGCTGATGACACTACGCAATTAATTAATGGCAAAGGCTTATTTAGCAAAGCGAAACAATTGGATGAAGGCATCTATGTAATCTATCTTCCTTCTCAAAAGTATTTCGATCTGTTAATTGGTAAAGATCAGGAATTTGCCTTGTCTGCAGATCCAATTAACTTTATAGAAACTATTAAAATAACCGGTGCTAAAGAGAGTGAAGCATTTCACAACTTTCAAAAATTCATGAAAGCCCAAAACGAGAACTCAAAAAAAATTCAGGAAGCATACAAAGCAAACAAGGACAATGAGAAAGAAAAAGAGAAATATCAGGAAGCTTATAAAAAAGCGGATGTTGAAGTACGTGCCTATATTCAAAAACTGAATCAGGAATATGCGGATGGCAGTTTTGTTTCTAAATTTGCACAGTTGACCTTATCACCAAAAGTTCCCGATTTTTCAAAAAAAATTCCTGAATCTACTCCAGACAGAGATCAGGAGATCAAGAAAAAAGCCTATCTATACAATAAAAACCATTATTTCGATTACGTAGATTTCGCCGACAACCGTTTTTTAAGAACTCCTATTCTTAAAAACAAATTGGAGTTTTTTTATGAGAAAATTTTGGTTCAAAGTCCGGATACAATCGTAAAGGAAGCAACCGACATTATTGAAAAATCACGATCTGATGAAGAATTCTTCCAATATCTTGTGCAATTTTCACTTAACTATGCCGTAAAAAGCAAAATTATGGGAATGGATGCAGCCTTCGTTAGTCTGGCAAAAAAATACTACCTAAGCGGAGAAGCTAATTGGGCCGATTCAACTTTACTTGCCAATATTCGCGAGCGGGTAATAAAACTTCAATTCAATTTAATTGGAATGAAAGCACAGGATCTAAAAATGGAAACGCCCGAAGGAGAGTTTGTTCGTTTGCATGAAGTAGAAGCACCATTCACTATTTTATATTTTTGGGAACCCGATTGCGGTCACTGTAAAACTTCTACACCTAAATTAAAGACTGACATTTTAGACAAATACAAACAATTAGGAGTAAAGGTTTTTGCGGTATGCACTCAAAACGAAAAAGAAGAATGGGAAAACTTTATTGCCGATAAAAACTTATTTGATTTTATAAATTGTTACGATCCCCACTATCAGACCAATTTTAGAATTTATTACGATGTTTTTAGCACTCCAACCATATATCTGCTTGACAAGGATAAAAAAATTATCGCCAAACGGCTGGATATTGAAACTCTTAAAACTTTTCTTGATCACGAATTTCAGAATAAAACAAATTAAGCATAAGGACACTTCAAAAAGTGTCCTTTTTTCTTATCAAAAATTATATTCCCCTATTACCCCAAAAAACAGCGGCTTAATCAATAAACAGCCTCTGTTTTCGAATTATTCTTATAAAACAATCTTTTCTACCTACCTGCAAACGATATAGAAATTAAAACATAGTAGAAAATAAATTGAAAATCGTATTTTCAACGATTAATACCAAATTGAAAAGGCTTAACCATATTTTTACAAGCTGATAAAATAACTATTAAACATTTTTTTATGTGTGGATTTGTAGGAGTTTTTGATTTGAAGGTAGACGCCCAGGTGTTGCGCCCTCAAATTTTAGAAATGTCTAAAAAAATTCGTCACAGAGGTCCGGATTGGTCTGGAATATTTTGTGATGAGAAAGCGATTTTGTCGCATGAGAGACTATCGATTGTAGATCCTCAGTCAGGAGGACAACCACTTTACAGCAAAGACGGGAATTTGGCTTTGGCTGTTAATGGAGAAATCTATAATCACATGGACATTCGAAATCAGATGAACGGATCCTATGAGTTCCTGACAAAATCTGATTGTGAAGTCATTCTTGCCTTATATCAGCAAAAAGGCATCGATTTTATCGATGATCTAAATGGTATTTTTGCCTTTGCCTTATACGATAAAAAGAACGATTGTTACCTGATTGGACGAGATCATATGGGAATAATCCCATTGTACCAGGGATGGGACAAATATGGTAACTACTACGTGGCTTCAGAACTAAAAGCATTGGAAGGATACTGCAATAAAATTGAGGAATTTTTACCTGGCAAATTCTTATACAGCAAAGATGGAGTTGTAAAGGAATGGTATCAGCGGGACTGGAAAGATTACGAAAATGTAAAAAACAACAAAACTGATATGGCCGCGCTTCGCCAAGGATTGGAAGATGCTGTTCATCGTCAATTGATGTCTGATGTACCTTATGGAGTATTACTTTCCGGGGGCTTAGATTCATCTGTAATATCGGCTATTGCCAAAAAATATGCCGCAAAACGTGTTGAGTCAGGTGATCAGAAAGATGCATGGTATCCTCAATTACACTCTTTTGCTATTGGTTTGGTAGGTTCTCCTGACTTGGCTGCCTCTCGCAAAGTAGCTGATCATATCGATACAATTCACCATGAAGTTACCTTTACTGTTCAGGAAGGACTGGATGCTATTCGTGATGTTATCTATCATCTGGAGACTTACGATGTAACTACTGTTCGTGCTTCTACTCCTATGTATTTAATGGCCCGGGTTATTAAATCGATGGGAATTAAAATGGTTCTTTCCGGCGAAGGTGCTGACGAAATGTTTGGTGGGTATTTATATTTCCATAAAGCTCCTAATGCCGAAGAATTTCATAAAGAGTGCATCCGAAAATTAGGTAAACTTCACCTTTACGACTGTTTACGTTCGAATAAATCGATGTGTTCCTGGGGTGTTGAAAGTCGTGTGCCGTTTCTGGACAAAGAATTTCTTGATATTGCAATGAGAATCAACCCGGAAGACAAAATGGCTAAAGATGGTAAAATGGAAAAATGGGTGCTGCGTAAAGCATTCGAAGACTATTTGCCTGAAAGTGTAGCCTGGAGACAAAAAGAACAGTTCTCTGATGGTGTGGGTTACAGTTGGATTGATACTTTGAAAGAAGTTGCAGCAAAGGAAGTTTCTGATGAACAATTAGCAAATGCTAAATTTCGTTTTTCTGTTAATCCTCCAATGTCGAAAGAAGAATATTACTATAGAACCATATTTGAAGGACACTTCCCTTCGGATACAGCCGCAGCATGTGTACCATCGGTGCCATCTATTGCCTGCAGTACTCCTGAAGCTTTAGCTTGGGATGCATCGTTCCGCAACAACGCCGATCCTTCGGGAAGAGCAATTAATGCTGTTCACAACGACGCATACAAAATGAAATAAATATCTTAACAGATAATTAAATGAGGTTGTTCCAAAAGGACAACCTCTTTTTTATCTGTATAATAAAGCGTTTACAGCTCAAATCTTATGCCTCAAGACATCTCAGTCGAACATCGGTGCTTCAATATCAAGGATCGAAGCATCGAAATCAAGCATCGAGACACCTCAATCGAGTACCGAGACTCCAACATCAAGCATCGAAGCACCTCAATCGAGTATCGAGACACAGTTTGCATCAAAAAAACCACGACTAAGCGTGCCTTGATACTCGAACGGACCTAAAAATACCACACCTCATCGTGGCCCGAACCACCCTTTCACTCAAAAAAGACACGGCACAGCATGGTTCGAACCTCGATTGAACCCAAAAGTTTTGGCTTCGGGGTCAAAAAAACTATTGTTAATAAAAGAAGAAAATCCGCGCTACCCAAAGCATAACCAAGCTTCTTCCGGTAAGGACTTCTTGCTTTACGATTGATCTGCTTTCCATTCATAAGGGCTGCATTGTTTTTATTAGTCTGTCTTGTGAAAATGTCAAGTTATGAATCAGATTCAACATCTAATTTCCAGTCTTAAAAGTTCTTTTGTTGACACAATAAAAAAAATGGATTTCCAATATTGGAATAAAGGCGACTTTCTTCCATTAATGTTTTAATTTAGCAGATTCAAATTAGAGAATTATATCCATGTTAAATAAGAAGAAAGATCACCCAAAAGAGAAACCCAGTTTGCATCCCAGAAATAAAAACCGTAACCGCTACGATTTTAAAAAACTGGTAGAAACGTGTCCGGAATTAGCTCCATTTGTTATTCTGAATAAGTACGAGGATGAATCGATTGATTTTGCGAACGCGGATGCGGTAAAAATGCTTAATAAAGCACTACTGATGCATCATTATGGACTTAGTGACTGGGATATTCCTGAAAACTACTTGTGCCCTCCGATACCGGGAAGAGCAGATTACATTCATCATATTGCTGATTTGCTGCAACAAAACAACTATGGTAAAATTCCTGTAGGCAATAAATTTACTTGCGTAGATATTGGCGTAGGTGCGAATTGCATTTATCCTATTATTGGAAACAATGAATACGGATGGTCTTTTATTGGTTCGGATATCGATCCTGCTGCAATTGATTCTGCTGAGAAAATTATCGCTTCGAATCCGTCACTGCAAGGAAATGTGAAATGTGTACTTCAAGAGAATCCCAAAGATTATTTTTACGATGTTATTCCAAAAGATGAATTGGTTGATTTATCGATCTGCAACCCACCATTTCATGCATCAGCTAAAGATGCATTGGAAGGAACCATGCGCAAAACAAGAAACCTTTCCAGCGAAAAAGTAACGAAACCAAGTCTTAATTTTGCAGGACAAAGCAACGAATTGTGGTGTGATGGCGGTGAGGAACGATTTGTTAGAAACATGATTAATCAGAGTAAGAAATTTGCAAAATCATGCTTTTGGTTTTCTACACTCATCTCGAAAGAATCGAACCTTAAAAGTGTTTACCAGGCTCTTACTGTGGCTGAAGCTGTTAAAGTGGAAACCTTACCAATGGGACAAGGAAACAAAAAGAGCCGGATTGTTGCCTGGACATTCCTATCGAAAGAAGAACAACAAAAATGGAGAAATGTAAGGTGGAACAATCAAGCTGAAAAAAAAGAGAAGATTTAATAGTTTAGACCTGACTATTTTTGGAAAACAGTCAGGTCTAAAAAGTAACAGCTTTGCTCAGTCAGCTTTTTGTTCTTAACGCATTCTTCACGAAACGGATCCCGATCTCCGGACTTCATGTCAAAACTCCGTGTTTAAACTTTTGATTATTACAGACTACAAATACTAAGGCTTCGGTGCGCTGCACCGTTTTCTATTTTGATCATTTGTTGCTGCAAATATTGCAGTACTTCGTATCTAAATGAACAGCTACAGACGTTATCAAAATTCATAGAAAATTATTTTGGATCAAGTCATACCCTGACATGTTTGGCTTGCTTAGAGTCAGAGCATGATGGACTTCTAATTTTGAGAATGCGTTAGGGATTAAAATGAAAACCCCACAGCGAAGAATGAGCGAGGAGTTGTAATAGAAAGCCCGCCCGAAGGAAACGCCCATAAAAAAAGGCTGACACCCGAAAGTATCAGCCAATTAAAATCAAAACTAACCTAATTATAATGAATTGTTTTTTATAAAATCGATCAGCTCATCGATGTAGGCGAAACTCATTCCGACTACGGTATCTGCTGCGCCATAATAAACGGCAACTTTATTTCCTTCGGTTAATGCAGCACATGGAAACACTACATTAGGCACATCGCCAACCAACTCGTAAGGTGCTGCCGGAGCCAATAAATACGGCTGTGATCGGTACAAGACCTTATCGGGATTTTCCAGATCCAGAAGCGCTGCTCCCATCGAATAACGAAACCCGTTGCAAGTGTTAATTACCCCGTGGTAAAACATCAGCCAGCCTTCGTTGGTGCGGATAGGAACCGAACCGGCTCCTATTTTAGTGCACTGCCATGCACTATCGGTAAAATTAGACACTTTCATTACACAGCGGTGTTCTCCCCAATATTTCATATCAAGGCTATAAGAAATGTAAATATCTCCGAAAGGTGTGTGTCCGTTATCGCTTGGGCGACTTAGCATTGCGTATTTTCCATCAATTTTCTCAGGAAACAAAACGCCGTTACGGTTGAATGGTAAAAATGCATTTTCGCACTGGTAAAATGTCTTAAAATCGAAGGTATAGGCAATGCCGATTGTTGGTCCGTGGTACCCGTTGCACCAGGTAATCCAATAACGATCTTCGATCCAGCAAACACGGGGATCGTATTTGTAATCGGAATCGATCATATCGGTGTTGCCCGCAACCATTTGAATGGCATTGTGATTGATGTCCCAATTGATTCCATCTTTACTGAAACCGGCAAAAATATTCATTTGCACCGATTTGTTATCGCATCGGAATACTCCGGCAAAGCCCTCCCCGAAAGGAACTACTGCACTATTAAAAATACTGTTGGATGTTGGTATGTCGTACCTTCCAATAACAGGATTTTGAGAAAATCTCCACATTACATCCTTACATCCTTCCGGCCTGTCTTCCCAAGGCATATTTGCTTTACTAGTCATTTTTGCTTCGTTTATTCTTTATGAATTTGATTCTATCAATATCGTTTTAGTTTTCTTTGGTTTCATTTTTACAAAACTTATAATCTGCAGGATAATCTTCCAGCTTTTTGTACCATGTAAAATAGAGGATAATGCTCGTTATTATAAATAGTGCCACGATCCATGACAATGAAGTGTACCTTCCAATCACAAAATAGATTGGGATGAGTGGTAACATCATTTGCCATCCTGCACCTATTGTGCAGTTGAACATGTCTTTTAAAAAATCGTTATTCGGCTTCGCTTTAGGATTCTGAGCTTTCAACTTTAAATAAACCGGTTTCCAGAATCCCCATGGACGAACACTTTCGTAGAATTTAATTAATACCTCATCGGATTCAGGTTTGGTAACCAAACTACCAATAAGCGATGCGGCAAAAGAGAATAGGAAAATGAAGGGAAAAGCATAAATTGGTGATACCTCGGGCAACGCAAGAGGTGCCACCAACGAAGCTATTAAACCGGCAAGCATTCCATAAAAATAGCCATAGCCATTGAATCTCCACCATACCCATTTTAAAAGGTTTGATGCTGTATAGCCGCCAAATAATGCTCCTACCAGCCATTTCATAACGGTGTCGATACTTTCGGCAAAAAAACCGAAGAATATTCCAACAATTACCACAGCGAATGATGCCAAATAACTCATTCGAATGTATTTCTTTTGAGATGCATTCGGATTGATGAATTTTTTATAAATATCGTTTACAATATAGGCGGGTCCGGCATTTACATTTGCTGCAAAAGTGGACATGAAGGCCGCGATTAATCCTGCCAGTAATAATCCTTTGGCTCCATCGGGAATAAAATTATTCAAGGCATACGGCAAGACCATTTCAAAATCGATATTATTGCCCATCTTATTGAATTCGGGAGCCAGATAAACCAATGCCAATACTGCCAGCCCAGCAATCATCAAATAACGGGGAACGAATAGTACCAAAGATACAATTCCACTCATTTTAGCTGCATCTTTAGGTGTTTCGGTAGAAAGTATACGCTGCATGTCGTAACTGGGAACCGGTCCGGCAATACTCACCAATACCCCTTTAAAAATCATCATCATCATTAAAACCGAGAACAAATTATAGCCGTCGACATCAATTTTGTGGTTTACTGCAGGAATTAGATTGCTCCAATCCAAATCAAGAGTCCAGCCAAAAGAAATATCGGCCCAACCTGCAGGCACGGCTGCAGCAATCTGCTCCGGAGTAACTAAGGATACCGCAATTACACCTACCATGATACAGGCAATGGTCATAATTACAAACTGAAGAACTTCGGTAAAAACTACGGAATACATTCCCCCTTTTACAACATACAAAGTGGTTAATCCCATAATGACTATGGCGTACATGTTCTCCGATTTTATGCCTAGTCCGAAAACAGAGGTGTGTAAATCCCAGGGAAAAAATGTTTGTGCAAATTTACCAACGCCGACAAATCCGTAGGTTATAAAGCCAATTACACTAATAATGGCAAACAGAACAACTATTAAATGCGAAAGTTGTGATCCTCTGCCATCACCAAAACGGGTTTTCAACCACTCAGCTCCTGTCATTACATTCGAACGCCGTAACCAAATAGCCATAAACATCATCAGGAAAATTTGATTCCAAACCGGCCACAACCATGGAATCCACAATGACTTTAAACCATAAACGAACAAAATGGTAACCGTCCACATGGTACCGGTGATATCGAACATACCCGACGCATTCGAAATTCCAAGCATGTACCATGGTATTTTATTTCCTCCCAAAAAGTAATTGGAAAGGTTTTTCGATACTTTCAATGATAAAAAATAACCAATAAATATGCTTAAAATAATGTATCCTACAATTATCGATAGATCGAGTATAGATAAGTTCATCTAATAAAAATTAAATTTTATTTTCATCTGCTTCGCTTTCTTCAGAATGAACAAAAGGAACAAATTTTGCGACTAACAGAGATGGAATTACAACAACAAGTATGCATATAAAAAATAACTTATAGCCTAACCAATCGCTCATAAAACCACTTAACATACCCGGCAGCATAATACCAAGATTCATGATTCCTGTAGCAAATGCATAGTGAGCCATTTTATATTTCCCCGGAGCAACTTGCTGCATCATAAACAACATTAAACCCACAAAGCCAAAACCATATACAAAGTATTCAACCACAACTGCAGATCCAATTAGAAATATACTTTCCGGGCGGTAAACGGCCAATAGAGCGTAAATTATGAATTGAACATTAAAAATACAAACAAGAGTGAATAAAGATTTTTTTAATCCCCGTGCGGAAATATAATAGCCTGCTATAATTGAACCCAGAACAAAAGCTCCGGAACCAAATACGCCATAAATAATGCCTATTTGCGAAGTGCTAAGTCCCAAACCTCCCTCTTCGATTGTGGCTTTAAAAAACAAAGGTGCTATTTTAATGGCAAAGCCTTCGGTAAATCGGTACAAGATGATAAAAACAATAAACCAACCAATGTGTTTTTTCTGGAAAAAGGTTTTTATAACATCCCACAAGGTTTTAAATCCCTCATTTAACGATGCAACTTCGCTGCTTGCATTTCCTCCTGATGGTAACATTTTAATATGATACAAAGCCAATGAAATCATTATTATTGAGTAGGTAAGCATAACAGCCATCCAAGCATGTAATACACCAAAACGTTCTTCGAGAATACCTGCTAAATAAACAAAAGCACCAGCAGTTAAAATTTTTGCAATGTTATACGACGCACCTTGCCATCCAATATATTTTGCTTGTTCTTTTCCTGATAAAACACTTAGGTAAACTCCATCGGCAGCAATATCGTGGGTTGCACCACTAACGGCGATAACAGCTAATAAAGCAATAGAATAGGTAAAAAAACTATCGAATGGCAGGGCCAATGCGACCAGAGCGAATGTAAATCCTGTTACAAGTTGCGTTGCAACAACAAAATGCTTTTTTGTTTTAAACATTTCCAATATTGGACTCCATAGTGGTTTTAATGTCCAAGGCAACATGATGAGCGAGGTCCAAAATGCAATTAACGAATCGGAAATTTCGAAACTCTTAAACATAAGCACGGATGCTTGAGCAATAGCAACAAATGGTAAGCCCATCGCAAAATATGCAGTGGGAATCCAAGTAGCCGGATGTTTTGGTTTGTTATTGGTTTTTGACATTAGTATTTAACGAGTGTTATTAGGTTGTATTTTTATTTTTTTAGAAAAAATTCCAGTTTTCCTCCTTCGCTTATTGTTTTGTGAGTAATGAAATAAGAGTTTTGTTTCTTTCCATCAATCATCATTTTATCAATAAACAAATCGCCTTTATTCTTGCGATGTGTAAGAATCTCGAATGATTTTCCTTTGTGAAATTCAGGGTCTAGTTCAATTGTAATTTTATCGAAAACAGGACTTGTAATTGCATAATCAGTATCTCCCGGACAAACAGGATAAATTCCCATCATGCTGTAGATTACCCATGCAGATAAGGTGCCGCAGTCGTCATTTCCAGGTATGCCATCAGGAGCATTTTTGTAATACGTATCGATTAATCGGTGAACTTCTTTTTGCGTTCTCCACTCTTCACCTTTGGTATAGTTGAATAAGTATGGATAGTGAATATCTGGTTCATTCGCCATATCGAACAATCCTTCGTCAAAAACCATCTGCAATTTGTTTACGAAATTTTTCTTCCCTCCCATTAATTGGGTCAGGCCTTTTATATCGTGCGGAACACAAAAGGTATATTGCCATGCTGTTCCTTCGTGAAAGCCTGGGCTTGGTTCAAAGTTTTCGCCTTGTTTTGGATCAAAATTTGTTAAGAAACCGCCATTCTTCAAGCGAGGGCGAATCATTCCGAATTTATGATCGAAATATTCTTTGTAACGAAGAGATTGATTCAGGAATTTCTTGTAATCATCTTTTTTACCCAAAGCTTTGGCGAATTGTGCCAAATTCCAATCGGCAATATAGTATTCCAAAGCATGAGAAACCGAGTTGTCAAACTCCTCAACCAAAGGCACATATCCTTTTGCTAAATAATGATCGATATCTGGCCGCAGTTTGTTATTTTTCCCTTCAGTCGTTGCAGATTTCACCATTGCAGAATAGGCCACTTCTACATCAAAATCTGTTAATCCACGCAAGTAAGAATCAACAATAACCGGAATTGCCGGATCGCCTTCCATAACGTGTGTTTCCTTGCTGTTTAGCTCCCATTTTGGCAACCATCCGCTTTCCTTGTACATGTCGACCATAGATCGAACCATGTCTTGCTGCACCTGAGGATATAACAAGGCCATTAATGGGTGGAAATTTCGATAAGTATCCCACAAAGAAAATACGGTATAACGATTGCAATCTTTGGTCTCGCGAATTTCGAAAGATTCCATGGCCGGATATTGTCCATTTACATCGTTTATGATGTTTGGATGAATTTGCGTGTGATACAAAGCGGTGTAAAATATTGTTTTTTGGTCTTCGGTTCCGCCTTCCACTTTTACCCTGCTCAAAGTACTATTCCATTCCTGTGTAGCCTGCAATCTTGTTTTGTCAAAATCGAACTGATTCGATTCAGCATTCAAATTCATTCTTGCATTGGCAATACTTACATATGATACGCCAACTTCTGCAATTATTTGTTCGTTCGTGTTGGTATCAAAAGTAAAATAAGCTCCAATTTCGTCACCAAATAACTCCTGTGTGTAGTTTTTGTAATATTTGAACTGACCATCGGTATCGCTCCAGGCAGATTCGGCTTGCATTTCGGGCATTTTTTTCCACACCCCAAATTCTTCCGCTTTTTTACTGAAGCGAGCCACAAAATAAACCGGACGTTCCGAACCATCATTGTAACAAAAACTTCCTGTCATGCGGGAACCTTCTATTTCCTGATTGTTTACGATCCTAACCTTTGCACCCGTTTCGTTGGTTAAACCCAAACCTAAATTTAAAAGTACATTCGATTTCCCTTTTGGAAAAGTATAGCGACTGATACCGGTTCTTTTGGTAGAGCTCAGCTCTGCTTTAATTCCATACTTTTCCAAGTCGGTGGCATAATATCCTGGTGTCGCCACCTGATTTTTCATGATAGATCCGTATGCTTTATGATCTGCATTCACTTCACCGGTAGTTGGCATCAATAAAATAACGCCCAAATCGGGACAACCAACACCACTTAGGTTTACATGTGAAAATCCGGTAAGAAAAGAATTATCCCAGGAATATGGTGTTGACCACCATCGGGCATCTTTGTCGTAGGTATTCAAATCGGATCCGGAAACATTAAACGGACTTACTGAGACCATTCCCCGTGGTACAATTGCTCCCGGATTTGTGGTACCAAAATTAGTCGTTCCAATAAATGGATTTACGTAATCGACAAATTGAGCAAAACCATTTATGCTTAGAAAAAACAGAATCAAAATTCCTGATAAGCGCTTCATCAAGTTGAGTTTTGTTAGGTTGTAATTCTAAATTAAAATAATACCGAACGGGAATTGGGCCAGCCAAGCTCTTCCCCGAACGGTTACTAATTTCTAATCTGTTAGTCAAATAAAAGCTTTATGGATTAAAAGCAGATTAATTTTAAGATTAATCACTCGTTACATTCATTAATCCTTATAAAAATAACCAAAGACATAGAAACTGTTTAAAAATTTATCCTTTAGCTTCTCTAATTTCGATAGCCTGTCCTCCACTATTCTGCATTTTCACATGCAGTTTTGTTTTGCTGTCGACTGCTTTTTTAAAGATTTTTATTTCGGTTGGATTGTCACTTAAGCTAGTGTTAGCTGTATCAGAATAAATGGTTGCTTCGTACTTTTTTTCTGCATCCAAAAAGCCTAAATCCAAATCAATTTCCCGGGCATTTTCATCGGTAATGGCACCAATGTACCAATTCGAATCTTTCCGACGGGCAACAGCGTATACATCTCCGATTTCTGCTGCCAATACTTTAGATTCTTCGAAATCTGCCGGCAGATTCTCGAAAAACTGAAAGGCCGGCTGATTTTCGTAATTACTGATCATATCAGAAGCCATTTGCAAGGGACTGTACAAACAAACCCATAAAGCCAATTGCTTCGCCAAAGTGGTATTTACACGGCTATTGCCTTTGTCGTTGCTGTTCCATTTAAGGTACTCCTTTCGGTTTTTGTACAGAATATCAAATGTTCCGGGTGTGTAATCAATTGGTCCGCCCAAACAACGGGTAAATGGCAAAATAACATGATGCTCCGGCGGGTTTCCTTCACTCCATCCGTTCCATTCCATTCCCCGGACTCCTTCCCTAGTCATCATATTAGGATATGTTCTACTTATACCTGTTGCTTTTATGGGTTCATGCGCATCCACCATCAATTGATATTTTGCTGCTGTCTCCACTACTTTTCGATAATGCTGAACCATTTTCTGTCCGTGATGAAACTGACCATTGGGAATAGGGCCGGCATATCCTGTTTTTACAACCCGAATACCATTATCATGTAATTTTGAAAAGGCTTTATCCATAGTTTCTTCGTAAAAGATATAGTCACCTCCTGTTTCGTGATGTCCTATCAATTCAACGCCTTTTGACTTTGCATAGCTCACAATTTCATCAAAATCGAAATCGGGATAAGGTGTTACCTGATCGAATGCCTTTGGTTTCCCCCAATTTTCCCAGCCTGTGTTCCAACCTTCGGCCAAAACTGCCTGAATATTGTTATCCGCAGCAAAATCAATGTATTTTTTCATATTTGTGGTTGTCGCTCCATGAATTGGCCCCGGAGTCCAGGTTTCAACCCCCAAATGCATTCCCCACCAAATACCAACATATTTCATGGGTTGAATCCATTTCGTATCTGGAATTGCACAAGGCTCATTCAAATTCTGAATTAAATTCGATTCAACTAAGCCTGCCGCATTTTTGCATAGCATTACTGTTCTCCATGGAGACAGTAATGAACCTTTTGCTTTTACTTTCACTCCATCGGGCCAAGGAACCAAATTCGCTTGAAAATTAGTGCTACCCGTATTCTTCAAAGTCATTCCTGCATAATTCGTCAGGTTTGCCTCATGAATACTCACGTAATAACCCGATTCCATTTTTACCGTAATTGGTGTATTCGCATCTGGTACTTCGCTTAATTGGGTAGTTCGGTAAAGCATTTCATAAGAATCAAAATTGGTAGGAATAGACCATGCTGTTCCATTTTTAACAAAATTAAATTCTGTTAATTCCTTAGTAATGTTAATACTATCGATGCCATTTTGCTGAGAGATTTCATATCTGAAACCCAATCCATCATCGAACAAACGCACATATAACTTCAAATCATTATTTGCATGATTTTTTAAGGAAACTATTAGCTCATTGTACTTTTCGAGTATGCTATCATTTGGTCCCCAAACTGGTTTCCAATTCTCATTCTTTTCATTTCTTACTACATTAATAATTCGCAAGCCATCGGTAAACAAAGAATCTTCCCGCAATTCCATCCCTAATCTTGAATCAGAGAATATTTGATTTTTATTGGTTTGAAGCTTATAAAACGCCTGTCCATTCTCATTCACTTTCAGGTCAAAAGCAATTTCACCATTGGGTGATAACAAGTCAACGCTTTTACTCGATTCGCATGCAGAAAACAGCAAGACTGACAGCAATACTACAATTGTCATTTTATTCATAATTACTCAATCACATAAGTTTTTAATTCGGGGCCTACACCCTTTATGGTTAATTTCCTCCATTGTTTTGGCAAACACGGATTTTCTTGTTCTATTCCATTCTCTGTAAAATGTAATCCTCCAAATCCGAAAAGAACTGTTTGCAGCATACCGCCAGCTCCTGTCGCGAAATACGGATTATTACTATAAGCAGATTCGGAAAGTGCTCCAAATGGCGGTCGTTTATTGGGCACATAAGCTTTCTTGAAAAGTTCAAATGCTTTTTCCGGATCACCCAATCGTGCATACAATACGCCTAAAACAGAATAAGACATTGCCGGACCTTCCGGAGCAATCTTAGACTCATAGTATTCCAAATCTCTTCTTATTTCTTCGGGTTTAGTAACAATTGCAAAAGGATAGGCCAATAAGTTAACATCTGCCTGTTTAATAACCTCCCCATTGTATTCCGAATTCTCTTTGGTCACACCATCCTCAAAATAATGAAACTTTAATCCTTTGGCTGCATTAGCCCAACGAGGATTGCCTTCTTTTTTGAGAATTTCTCCCGCCTCAACAGCAAATTGCAAAGCGGTTTTCGCCGATCCATTGGTAAAGGCATTATCATTGGCATGATGATAGAATTCATTCGCACCAACTACATTGTTAATGGAATAACTACCATCATGATTCTGAACAGAACGACTTACCCAAAAATCAGCAACTTCTTTCAGTACCGGAAATCCAATCTCTCTCAACCACTCCTTATCTCCTGTAGTTCTGAAATAATTCCAAAAAGCGATAGCAATATCTGCTGTAATATGATGCTCGAAGGTTCCCGTCAAAGCCCAGGTTGGCGTCGCCTCTTCACCTGTATCATCCGATTCCCATGGAAACATGGCACCTGTATAGCCATAATTCTGAGCCTTCTTCTTTGCCATTTCCAGTCTGTCAAATCTGTAATTCAGTAAAGATTTTGCAATTTTCTGATTGAAAACCAAAAGAGGTGGAAACATCCATATTTCAGTATCCCAGAATACATGTCCGTTATAGCCTTGAGATGATAAACCCATTGGAGCAATGCTCAAATTAGAGTCATCTCTGGCAAAAGAATACAAATGAAACAATGCCAAACGGATATCTTGCTGAGACTCCGGATCTCCTTCAATTTCAACATCACCTTTCCACAATTCAGACCAAAGTTCTTTATGACGATTAATCACGGCTTGTTTATTTCCCAGTAGCTGAAAAATAACCATTCGTTCCGATTCACTTTTCGGATCTGTAAAATTCTGCGATGTACAAACCGATCCACACCAGGCAAATTTATATTCTTCCTCTTTTTTCAAAGATTTAGAAAAGCCCAGTTCATTGGTAAAAGGATCTTTCAAATTGTGCTTTAAATCGGGTGTTTCGCCTTCAAATATAAATGCTGCACTGGTTGCCAAATCGTGTTTCCCAAACGAACTCTTTGCTACAGTCTGCAATATTGGCATTCGTGCATCCAAATCTTGTAAAATCCTAAAATCAGAAGTCACATCTTTATATTCACTTGGACAAACAATTTGTCCATTCACCTTAAATTCTAATTCCTTTTGCAGGGATTTTATTTTCACGTCTACCAATCCAGAATAAGGCATTCCTCTTAATGCATGAAGCGTAAAAGATATCTCGGCATATTCTTTAAACTGACATGATGTTACGAACGAAGCAGATTTCATATTCAGCACTTGTTTCCAATTGGAACAATTTGCAGTAGAAAGCGTGTCTTGATTGACAACTATTTCAATATTTGCAAAATTAATTCCCAACAACACTTTACTAACACCAAATTTCGATTCCTTATCGTAAACATTGTTCAGAATAATCGATTTGGTTTTTCCTGGCTCGGCTGAAGGAAGAATTCCTATTCGTCCATTTGCAACTGATATTCCTGTATAATTGGTATAATCATTTGCTTCAATCATCCAAGCTGGATTCTCCTGTGCAAATAAGCAATTTCCAAAAAATCCAAAAAGAAAAGATAACAGTAACAATTGTGCCCTAACTCGTATCATATCACTTACTTTTAGATTGATTCATCAATTTCATACAACAAAGGCCTACAAACTCATGTTTGCAAGCCTTCCGTTATATTTGATATGCTAATATCATTCTTTCTTATTTACTCATAGAATATGGAAAACTTTCTTTAGTAGTTCCTCTCACCTTATTTGGTTGTGCCGACATATTAAATTCAAGATTTCCGCCGTTTAAAATGTCATTGTGTTTAATGAAATTAGCTCCATAAGACTTACCGTTTAACTTGATATCATCCACAAAAACATGATCTGATGAATTATCAGTACTTGAAATTGTAAACGTTTTTCCATTTTCGAGGGGCAAAGTAATCTTATCGAAAAGCGGAGCACCAAAAACATACTCATCGGTTCCGGGACACACGGGATAAAAGCCCATTGAACTAAATACGTACCAGGCAGAAGTTTGTCCGTTATCCTCATCACCACAATAACCGTCGGCCTGCGGAGTGTACAGCTTATCCATTACCTCACGAACTCTTGCCTGCGCTTTCCATGGCTGTCCAGCGAAATTGTACAAGTAGATCATGTGTTGAATGGGCTGATTACCATGTGCATAATTCCCCATGTTTGCAATCTGCATTTCACGAATCTCGTGAATTACGCCACCATAATATGAATCATCAAATTTAGGAGGCATCTCAAAAACACCATCCAAAGTAGAAATGAACTTTTCCTTTCCCCCCATCAAATCAATTAAGCCATTCACATCCTGAAATACCGACCATGTATAATGCAAACTGTTTCCTTCAGTAAAGGCATCGCCCCATTTCAGAGGATTAAACGGGGACTGGAAAGTTCCATCTTCATTCTTCCCTCTCATTAAACCTGATTCTTTATCGAATACATTCTTATAATTCTGAGCTCTTTTGGCAAACAAATCAATTTCTTCCTGCGGACGGCCCAATTCTTTAGCAAGCTTCCAAACACAGAAATCATCGTAAGCGTACTCTAATGTTCTGGCTGCATTCTCGTTGATATTCACATCGTAAGGAACATAACCCAACTCGTTGTAATAATCTGCTCCATAACGACCTACAGATGTAATCTCTTTGTTGCAGCCCTTAGTATTTTTAAGAATTGCTTCGTACAATGTTTCAATATCATATCCGCGAATTCCTTTTAGGTAAGAATCTGCTATTAAAGAAGCCGAATTCGAACCAATCATGCATCCTCTGTGACCAGGACTCGCCCACTCGGGCAACCAACCACTCTCTTTGTAAGTGTTGGTCAATCCTTCCATAATCTGAGCGTTAATATCAGGATACATTAGTGTAAAAAATGGAAAGACTGCCCGGAATGTATCCCAAAAGCCATTATCTGTAAACATATAGCCGGGCAGTACCTTACCATTGTAAGGGCTGTAATGAATTACTTCATTATTATCGTTAATTTCATGAAACTTGCGGGGGAATAATAGTACCCTGTACAAGCAGGAATAAAATGTCTTTAATTGATCATCGGTTCCACCTTCCACTTTAATTCGGGAAAGCTCCTTTTCCCATGCCGATTCAGCGTCGGTTAATACCTTATTAAAATTTTTAGTCCCAATTTCCCGGTCCAAATTCAATTGTGCCTGTTCAGGACTTACAAAAGATGAAGCTACTTTCACATGAACTTCCTCTCCTTTTTGAGTTTTAAATCCAATAACAGCACCAACATGCTCTCCGCTTGCTTTCAGTGAATTTTCAGTTAATTTGTCTCCATTCCAAGTATGTGTTACCTCAAATTCTTTATCGAATTCGGCAACAAAGTAGTTGTGGAAGTTATCAGGAACACCACCGCTGTTATTTCTGCAGTAACCGATTATTTTTCTTTCTTTCGGAAGAATTGTCACTTCAGATCCTTTAAAAAATCCGTCCACCAAAATATAAGATGACTCATTTTCCGGAAACGTAAAGCGAAAAACAGCCGCTCGTTCTGTAGGCGTTATTTCAGCGGTAACATCATAATCCGCCAGATAAACTTTATAGTAGTTTGGTTTCGACACTTCAGCTTTATGTGAAAACCAGGATGCTCTTTCGTCCTCTTTAAATTTTAAATCACCGGTAACGGCCATTAATGAAAATGCAGCGTAGTCGTTTATCCACGGACTTGGTTGATGGGTTTGTTTTATACCTCTGATTTTTTTTGCATCATAGGCATAACACCAGCCATTTCCCATTTCACCGGTCTGTGGTGTCCAGAAATTCATTCCCCACGGCAATGCAACAGCCGGATATGTATTCCCATTTGACAAAGAATAGTCAGAATCGGTTCCCATTAATGGATTTACAAAATCAACCAATGTCTTTTCTGTAGTTGTCGCTTTCTTTCCTCCACATGCAGATAAAACCGCAACAAATAACAATAATAATACGTTTGCTTTCTTCATTATCATACTAGTAAACAATTGATTTAGGTCTATCTTGAATTGATTTTCCAAAATTAGGATTTGGTGCAGCTCCCATCTCGAATGTCAGCACTCCACCGTTTAAAATATCTTTGTGTGTAATGAATGATTTTGTATACTCCAATCCGTTTAAAGTAGCAGACTGAATGTAAATATTATCATCACTGTTGTTGTTTGCTTTGATGGTAAACTTCTTATTTGCAGGAAGATTAATACTTGCTTCATCGAACAAAGGGCTGCCAAAAACATAAGCACCATTGCTTGGATTAACGGGATAGAATCCCATGGAAGACATTACATACCAGGCAGACATTTGCCCACAATCTTCGTTCCCGCACAAACCATCTGTTTGATCGGTATACAATTCATTCATAATGTAACGAACCTTGTCGGCCGTTTTGAATTGCTCACCTGCATAAGCATACAAATAAGTGATGTGATGACTTGGTTCGTTTCCGTGTGCATATTGGCCAATTAAACCTGAAATATCTGATGAAGCTCCTTCTTCCAATTCAGAAGAAATTGAGAAAAGACTATCCAATTTATTCAGAAATGGCTTCTCGCCTCCCAAAAGAGAAATTAATCCTTCCGGATCTTGCGGAACCAACCATAAATACTGCCATGCATTCCCTTCACAATAATCGTTTACACGATGTTGTGCTGAGTAAGGATCGAAAGGTGTTCTCCAGGAACCATCTTTCATTTTCCCTTTCATAAACCGATCTTTTGGATCAAAATATTTGGTATATGCATTGGCTCTGTCCTCAAAATATTTTACATCATCAGTTTTCCCCAATTTTTCAGCCAGTTTGCTAATTGCCCAATCACTAATTGCATATTCCATAGCACTTGCCACCGATTCATGCATCATATCACACGGAATGAAACCGTATTCCTGTAATTCTTTAACGCCTGGTTCAAAATCGCCCATAGCCGTTGCTTTTACCGCTTCGTATGCTAATTCATAGTCTATCCCTTCAAATCCTTTCAAACATGCATCAACAACAACCGGAACTGCACTGTAGCCAACCATTGTATTGGTTTCGTTTCCTCTTAAATGCCAAACCGGTAATTTCCCTTGCTGCTTGTAAATTGTCAGCATTGAATTAATCATATCCGGAACACGTTCATGTTGCGTTAACGTATATAAAGGGTGAGCTGTACGATAAGTATCCCATAAGGAAAATAAAGTGTAATTTGTAAAGCCAGCGTTTCTATATACTTCCTTATCAACACCACGGTAATCGCCATTGACATCATTAAATAAATTAGGAGCGATAAGTGTGTGATACATTGCTGTGTAAAATACTTTCTTCTTTTTTAAATCTTTCGTTTTAATCTCAATTTTAGACAGTTCTTTATTCCATTTCGCTTGATTTTCAGCAAGAATTTGTTGAAAATCCCATGATTTCATTTCAGTCTTAATATTTGCCAAAGCATTTTCCATGCTGACTGGTGACATTCCAAATTTGACTTGAACTTCTTCAGAAGACGATGTTTCAAATCCCAGGCATGCTTTCACAGCTGTTCCTTTCGCCGCATCTCCGTCTACTAATTTGTCCCCATTGTATACTGCAATATCTTTAACTGGCTTTGATAGAACCATTGCGAAATATTCTCTTTGATCTTCAGCCCAACCAGTTGAAAAACGATAACCGGCTACAATTGTATCGTTTACTTGATGAAAAAATGTTTCGATAGCGGTATCTCCATTTCCTTCCTGTAAATCAAGAATTATTTTAGCCTGATCCGATTTCGGAAATGTAATTTTATGAAGAGCCACACGTTCACTCGTCGTCATTTCAATATCTACATTATAAGTATCCAAATGCACTTTGTAATAACCCGGTTCTACCTTCTCTGTTTTATGACTGTAATAGGAAGCGTAACCATTTTCCGGATTTTCCTGAGAACCTGGATTCATTTTTACATCGCCAACAGCAGGCATCAATAAAAATTCACCTAAATCAGTACATCCGGTTCCACTTAAATGCAAATGAGAAAAACCTTTAACAATGCTATCTGAATAATGATACGATGAACACCAATCCCAGCCTTTATGGAAGTTGCTTGGGCCGGCCTGAATGGCTCCAAAAGGGACACTTGCACCTACAAAAACATGCCCGTGTCCTGCCGATCCAATTAGAGGATCAACAAATTGAATGTAATCACCTTCGGCACCTTTGGAGTCTCTGTTACTACAAGAAAATAGAGTAGTAATTGCCAGAGACATTAGAATTAGTGATTTAAGAGAATTTTGGTATAGCATCTGGTTCTAGTTCTTAAGTTTTATAATATGCTGATATATGTTGTAGCTCTAGGCTATTTAATTATCTGTGTTATGCACCTTTTTACAAAAAGGCTGAAAAAAATTCCTTCCATTATAGTAAGGCGGAAGCAAACCCTTTTAATCAAATATAATTTTCCTTTGAAAAAGGTAAAAATTAGAAATAGGAGCTGTCAACCGACAGCTCCTAAATTATTTAGTCAAACTATTAGTCTTCAATTACATTCCAAGAGATTCCTCTCATGTCACCTTGATAATTTCCTGTTTTATCGGCAAACTTAACGCCACTAACCCTATCCAATGGGAAATAAACATTCAAACCAGTTTCGGTACCATCGATAGCCGCATCCAGATCAGTCACATCGCGGGCAACATCCCATAAACGGAAATCTTTCATGTAACCATCCATCTTGCCCCAGCCATTACCTAGCCACATTTCACCCCAACCGGAGTTGTTTGGTGCTCCTATATCCTCAAATAAAGCTTCTTCAACACCATCAACAAATATTTTTGTTGTGCGCGCGGTATTGTCATGAACAAGAGCAACATGTTGCCATACTCCAGTCTTCATTACCAAAGGCTCTGTTTTTGGACCTTGCCAACCTGCACCAGCATTAGTAAAATTCCAAAGGCCACCTGAATTAAGAACATTCTCTTCAGTTAACTCATCATAACCATATACCCAAACACCATACTCTCCGTTGTTAAAAAACTCTCCGGCACCATATCCAAATAGTGATTTAACTTTTACGTTAAACTCTACAGTATAATCCCCTTGTGGAGTATAGTTAGGAGTAATTCTTAAACCTACAGCAGCAGGATTATCATGATCAATAAAAATACCATCTGTATCAGCAACTAACATTTTATTGATCAAGGTAATTTTACCAGTTAATGATTTAGCCATTTCATCCAACTTGTCTTGACGTCCTTCATTTATCAATGCATCATTTGCATCTACAATCAAAGCATCGATATAGGCAATAGTTCCAACAGGATAATCTCCGTCTTGATCACCTTCTACTATTGTTGCTTTAAATTCTGTTATTTCAAGAATTGCTGCTTCCAAATTCGTTTTATCTAAAACAATTACCGGAGGTGCAGACACCCATTCAACTTTCCCTTTAATTGTTGCAGTATAGTTTCCTGTAACATCCTTAAATGAATCACCTAAATTTGCACTCAAAGGAAATAACATTTCAAGGTTTGCTTCAGTTCCATCCAATGCAGCAGTTTTGTTATCAGCAATTTCAGAAGCTGTACGAGCACCTTTCCAAACTCTTACGTCTTTCAATAGAGCATTTACAATACGATCTGTCCAAGTTGGTCCATTACCCAGAATGAAATTTTTATCAGCTCCCGGCAAATAAGTTTGTGTTTGAGATAATACCTCAACTCCATTTACGTATAATTTTTGGCTGGTAATTTCGTTTACAAAAGCAATTTGCATCCACTCACCGGATTTTATAATACCGGGTTCAGTTTTGACATCTTTCCAACCTTCAGCGGTACCCACGTTAAGATGTATAACACCATCGCTGAAATAACGAATTACGAAACCACTATCCGGACCATCCTGCTCGGTTGCAAAAATATTGTTTGAATAACCTTTTTGAGCTAAGTTGACAACATAAATTTGAGTCTCAATCGTAAAACTTTCGGTAAAAACAGGTTTGATATTATCTGAAATTTGAATCCCTGTTCCTTCTTCCTGCTGAATCCAAGGCATTGCTATTGCAACTGTATTTGCCTTAAAAATATCAATGTAACGTTGCAATTTCACCGCAGCATCAGCAATATCTTCCTGTTTATCAGAATTTTCGATACGCCAATAAGCCCAATCAACCACTTCCTGAAGTTCTTTTTTTGCCCCTGGTTTAAAATCGCCGGCATTAATTCCTTCAACACTGGTTGCAATTAAGCCTTCTGCTTCAGTAATCAAAGCATCAAGAGAGCCCGTCTCAAAATTCCCTGCACTTTTATTGTCATCATCACATGCTGCGAAGGTGAAAACCATCAAAAAAGCAGCCAGATAAGACAACATTTTTATATTAAATTTTATTGTTTTCATATAACAAAGTTTAAATGAAGTGTCCTGTTAATGATGTAATCAGAACACTTTCATTAAATTTTTAATTAAAAATTGCTATTCATTAATCCACTACCATCTTTGGTTTTGGTATCTGCTGTATCCCACCACACACGAATATCCATTCTATCCAAATCTCGTGTATTTAAAAGAGAAGGCATATTTTCCTCATCTTGTTGATGTGCGTTATCTGGATAACTAATTCTTTTTACCCAAGTACCTGCAGCAACAGTCGAACTTCCGCTAACTCCGCTTTTTGGTAAAGTAATATCCGGATAATCTGTTCTTCTAAAATCAGCCCAGCCTTCCACTCCATTTGGAAAGTTAGCCAACCATTTTTGAGTAATAATCTGTTTTAATTGATTTTCATTGGCTCCCGTCAGAGTAGTTAATCCACTTAAATAAGCAGTTGCATCATTTTCATCTACACCAACATAATCCATAGATGCCTGAACTCCTTCCTTGTACAATGCATTTGCATCTCCTGAAATCCATCCTCTTAATGCTGCCTCAGCTTCCAAAAATTTAACCTCCGAATAGAACATTACCGGACAATACATATCATCATCTTCACTTCCAACAAAATCAACATAGCCACCTTCTAAATTGATTGTTGCAAATACTTCATCAGCATCACTTTGAACAAGATTAAATCCATTTTCAATTCCATTATAAATTGGAAATCCTGCCTCTTCCTTAGTTTTAGGTTCTACCTTTTTAAGATCTTCGTTAAAAACCTGATAAGCAAACCATTTAGGTGCTCTTGGATCTTCTCCTACCGATGACTGGTTATATAAGTAATTGGAAAAGGTTTTCGACATACGTATATTGTTCCAATTCCAAGCCATTTGGTGCAAGTAATCAAACCATCCTTTACTCCACATAGGAACTTTAACAACATCTGCATTACTAACTAATAATCCTCCAGGGCCACTAACTGCAGCTTGAGCTTCAGCCTGAGCTTTTTCAGGATCGGCATTCGAAATACGCATTGCTAAACGCAAACGTAGAGAATTACCAAACTTACGCCATTGCAATGCATCACCACCGTAGATCAAATCATAATCATCTGTGTAATTATATTGCTCTTCACCACCAGTAATATTATTAATAGCTACATTCAATCTAGTGAATAAATCGGCATAAATTTCTTGCTGAGATGAATATGGAACTGCATCACCAACTCCTGCACCGAAATAAGGCATATCACCATAAGTATCGGTCATACGTGACCACCAGTAACACATCCAAATTTCTTTGATCGCAATAGCATCAACAAAAAATTCATTATCTCCATATGCTTCCTGCATGGCAAGATCCTGTCTTAAATGTCTGGTATAATGCTCCTTCCACTGATTTCCAATCCAACCATCAACATATTCGTACCGAGGAGATCCAAATCCAGATACTGTATTTGCCCAATACTGAGAGTACAAATCAGGATATAAATTTACATTTCGCTGATAATTAGCGAATACTTCTTGTTGCATTGCATTAAGGAAAAATTTCGGCTCTACTTTGGTTGTAGAATTTGGGTCAACATTCATATCCCCAAAATCGTCAGAACAACCGCTGCTCATCACAAACAATCCCAATACAAATAATATAATTTTTATCTTTTTCATATCGTTTATCAATTAAAATCCAACGTTAAGCGAGAATCCGTATGTTCTTGTTGCCGGAACCGGAGAAAAATCAAATGCTTGCGCCGCAAAAGAAGAGCTATATGCACTTGCATCAGGAGCAGTTCCTGGAGTATCTTTATAGAAATAAAATAAGTTTCTACCAACTAAAGATATTCTTGCAGTCTTCACTGGATTGTTTGGAATCCTACTCAAAAGAGACTTTGGCAGATTATATCCAATTGCAACTTCTTTTAATTTCATGTATGAAGCATCGTAGACAAACTCCTCACTCACTTTAGATAATTGTCTCCAGTATTCTTCTGCAGAAACCATAACATGATTTGCTCCTCCATCAACCGTAACACCGTCAACAAATAATGACATTCTATTATTTTCATCAGTCCTTTTTGCTGTACCGGAAGAAGTAGCTCCCTGTTCTGAAGATGATAAAATATCGCCACCTTCCTGAACAGACACCAAAGCTGATAAGAATAATCCTTTATAATCAACACTTAAGTTAATTGACCCTGTCCAGTCAGGTTGAATATTTCCTAAAATATGATCTGTTCCTTGTGCAACTTTCATCAAACCATCACCATCAACAATAATATTTCCACTATCATCGCGCTCATAAACTGAACCTGTAATAACCCCAAGTTTTTTACCTGGCAAACCTAAAACACCTCCACCAAAATCATGTCTTTCAACATCATCTGTCAATTTATTTAGGATACCTTCATTTTTTGCAAAATTAAAATCTAAACCAACTTTTAAATCTTTATATTTAACAGGAACTGTAGTTAACATAACTTCAAATCCTTTATTCGTGATAAGACCAGCATTTATTAAAGCATACTCGAAACCAGAACTTTGAATAGCTTCCACCTTTAATATTTGGTTTTTCGTCTCCTCGTTGTAATAAGTAAAATCTAATCCAACACGATTATTTAGAATTCTTAAATCCAAACCTAACTCCCAAGATGTCGAAATTTCTGGTTTTAAATCTTTCACAACTGCAACACTAGGAACATCTCCAACAGTTAGATCATAATTCCAACCTCTTAATTTGTATAGTTGACTTGTAGCATAAGCGTCTGTGGCTTTACCAACCTGCGCCCATGAACCTCTAACTTTTGCAAATGAAATCCATTCCGGCAATTCTGTCATTTCAGAAACAATACCACTCAAACTTACTGATGGATAAAAATATGAATTATCGAATTCTGCATTAGCCGCAGTAAGTGTAGATGACCAATCATTACGTGCTGTAAAATCAAGAAATAACATATTTTTGTATGCCACCTGACCAAAACCGTAGATAGAGCGTACTTCTGACTCCTCGATTCTCTCTTCAGCATTTATATTTGACCCTGCAGCTAAGAAAAAATCCCCTTCAGATGATAATTTACCAGAGGTTGCCTTCAGCTCATCAAAATGACGCTTCATATTATTAGCACCTACATTTATACCAATAGTAAAGTCTTGATTAATTTCTTTATTGTAAGACAATAGAAATTCATAATTTTCTTCCTTAAAATTTGTCTGACTTGGGTTATAATTTGGTCTTGTAGCTTTATCAACATTATCAGCATACATATATCCTTCAACAGCAGAGAATTGATAAAAATCCATTCCATACTTAAATTTTGCTTTCAAATCTGATGTCAGTTTCAAATTTGCAGAAATGTAACCAAAGGTTCTATTTTTCTCGTCGTAATTGGTTGTTTGAGCTTGTAAGAAGTATGGATTCCTTAAATTAGCACTAGGTGCCTTATACAACTTTTCAACATGTTGTCCTGCAAGAATATCATAACCTGGAGCCAAATCCTGATTACGAATATTCATTGGCATTGTATTATAATACGAAACATAAGAATAATTACCAATTTCAGGACGCTCATTGCCTTTTGTATTAAAGAATGAAACTTTTGTATCAATATTTAACCACTTATTAATATCGTAATCAGCTCTTAAATCAAAAGTCAATTTCTCCACCTTATGGTCTTCATAAATACCATTCATGATATCCTTTCCTAAAGAAACACGATAAGCACCTTCTTCATTACCTCCGGTTAAAGAAACATTATGTTTTTGTGTAGTACCTGTTCTTGTAAAATCTTTTAAACGATCTTTTTGACCTTCGTATGCAATAGTTTCACCAGTCCATGATTCCAGCATTTGACCTTTCATTTCCGGTCCCCACGAAGAAGTTCCATTCTTATCATACACTCCATTGGAACCTTGTCCATACTTATCCTGAAGATCCAACATGTAAGCAGCTTCAGATATAGTAAACCCACCAGAATAAGAAATTCCCAGACCTTTACCCCGTGCTCCTTTCTTAGTTGTAACCAAAACAACACCATTACCACCACGTTCTCCGTAAAGAGCTGCAGCATTCGGTCCCTTCAATACAGAAACAGACTCTATATCATTAGGATTTAAATCAAAAGCACCACCTGCTCTCGATGTTCCTCCCCAAATATCTCCTTCACGACTATTTCCGTTATCAAATGGGACTCCATCAACCACCCAAAGAGGTTCATTGTTCCCACTTAAAGAACTAGCTCCCCTAATCTCGATTCTTGATGTTCCACCAACGCCACCACCAGATTGGTTAATCTGTACCCCAGCAACTTTCCCTTGAAGAGAACTTACTAAATCAGAATTACCTCCTTGTGTTAACTCATCAGCTTTTACATCCTGAACAGCATAACCAAGTGCTTTCTTTTCTCTTTTAATACCTAATGCAGTAACAATTACCTCATCTACTTGTAAAGCATCAGTGGCCATAACAAGATTAATTACAGATTGAGAACCAACTGTAATTTCTTGTGTTTGCATACCAACAAAACTAAAAACCAGAATACTGGTTGATTCAGGAACAGTGATCTCGAATTTTCCATCGATATCAGTTACCGTTCCAATTGTAGTACCTTTAACAACAACTGATACTCCAGGAAGTGACATTCCTGAATCTTCAGTAATAACACCCGTAACCACTTGTTGTGTCGCAGAAACAGATGAATTTTCTTCAGTTAAACTGTTAACGTTTGCATTCGCAGAAAATGGAAGAACCATCATCACGCAAAGCAAAGTAAAAATCCCAATCTTACTTCCAAGTCCTAATGGGTTAGCCAGGCTTGAATGAAGATTTCGTAAATAGCATTTCTTCATAGTTAGAATTATTAATTATACAATGAACGAAAAAAGTGTTGTTTTTTTCTAGCTCCAATATTAGCGCAAACGTATTAATTCACGATTAATATTGAATTAATGCAGTATCAAAAATCATTAATCAAGACTTAAACAGCTCATTTTTATTCTTTTATATCAGCAGGTCAACTTTGTCTATTCTTGAAGATTAATTGAATGTTCTCATATTTTTGATGAGCGTTGTCAATCCTATTAGCTTGTACAATCAATTGTAAAAATTAAGAATCTAAATCTTTCAAAAGCACAAACAAAATAAAAGACTACATAATGAAAAAAACTACATTTTTATATGTTTTTCTGTTTCATCACAAGCAAAACTTTTCGTTAAAATTAATCCATCAAACATAGTCTTTTTAGGCTTTTATCTTTAAAGTCTTGGTATATTTAGATATATTTGAAAATTAACAAACCTCATAAATAATAATGAAATTTCTACTTGCATTATTTGCCTTAATTATATCTTCCCTTTCTCTTTATGCCGATCACGGTATTTATTTTAAATCCAACGAGGTTTCGAAAGAGAATCGGACTGGGATTGATATTACACACAAGAATAATATTTCATATACCAAAAACTTCACCATTGCCTTTATGCTTTCTTTACGGGAAACGGAAACTCATTATGGGGAAATTCTATCTTTAAAAGAGGAACATGATAAAAACTTAATACAGGTTACCTATAGGGAACCGGATTTATACGTAATTCACAATAAAAAAGAAACTAAGTTTCATTGTAATTTTAATTCATTAAACCTTCTTCGAAACAGATGGATTCCATTCCAACTTGAAATTGATAGTGAAAATGGAGAGATTGCCTTAACTCTTGGAGAGAATCACTTTAAGAATTCGATTCAATTTCCAAAAACCTCTGAGTTTTCCTTATCATTGGGTGTAATAAACAAGTATGGCTTTTTTATCGATGAAGTTCCCTCGATGTCTATAAAAGATTTGGCCATTCATATTGACGGAACACCAAAACATTTGTGGCCATTTCGAAAAGTTGCCAACGATGAACTTAAAGACATTTTATCAAGTAGAACTGCAAAACTATATAATCCAGATTGGGTAATTGATTATCACAATCGATGGACAAAAATAAAAACTTTATCATTTTCCTCATTGCCATCGATGGCATATGATAAAAAAAATGAAACAATTCATTTTGTTCTTAAAAATGGTGTTACAAGCACCTACTCATTAAAAGCAGGCACTTTAAGTACAAACAATAAAAATTCCGGATACCCTGTTTTTGAAAAATCACAACAGCTTATAATTGACAGTAACAATCAATTAGTTTCGTATAGTTTAAATCAAAACGATCTTTCAACTTACAATTCAGTCAATCAAAGCTGGAATCATGCCGACAGTGTAACTAATGACCTGCCAAAGTGGTGGCATCACAACAAGCTGATTCATCCAGGTAATCACCAAATAACTACTTTGTGCGGATACGGCTACTATTCCTATTCCAATTCAGTTAAATCATTTAACGAAAAAAGTAAAGTGTGGACTGAGCTCAAGCTTAAAGGAGATGTTATCGGACCTCGGTATTGCAGTTCGCTTGGATTTTCGGCTGAAAACAGTAATGTTGTTTATTTATTTGGAGGACTGGGAAATTCTCTTGGAAAACAGATTTTAGGAAAAGAGTTTTACTACGACCTTTACCGGATTGATTTCGGGAAGAATGAGATAAAGAAACTATGGGAACTGCAGCAAAATGATCAATTTCAATACCTACCCGTTAATTCATTAAAGGTAACTAAAAAAGACAGTGCCTTTTACACATTACTATTTCCTTGTCAAAAAAGCAGTACTTATCTTAGAATAGCAAAAGGATTTATTAATAATCCAAAACTATATTTCATTGGCGATAGTATACCTTACGAATTTGTTGACATTAAATCTTTCGCTGATCTTTATTATTGGGAAAGTGAGAATAAATTGATTGCACTTACTTCACAAGAAACTGATGCAGATGCTGAAACCTATAAGGTGTCTATGTATTCTATAAGCTATGAGCCTGGAGCAGATACAGAATTGAATATGAATAATCATTCCCTTCCTTTCTCCATAAAATTATTCTACATTTTTTTGGCCACGATCCTATTGTTCCTGATAATTTTTGTGAGAAGAAAAATAAGAGCTAAAATCAAAAATGAAAAATTAGAAAATGCTTCAATTTACACAATTCAGGAAACTCTGCCGACTTTTAAAATTCCACAAGTAAATTCTATCCTTTTGTTTGGTGGATTTCAAGTTTTTGATAAAAAAAGCAAAGACATCACTTACCGCTTTAGTCCTACTCTTAAAGAATTGTTTCTTTTAATACTATTGTATTCGCTTGAAGATGGAAAAGGAATTTCATCAAGAAGAATTCAGGAATTCCTTTGGCCTGATAAACCTGAAGACAAAGCCAAAAACAACAGAGGTGTTAATATTAAAAAATTACGTGGTATTTTAGAAGATATTCAAGGCGTTGAAATTACTTTCGACAATAATTATTGGAAGATGGTACTCGAAGAGAACATTTTCTGTGATTTGGCGCACATTCAGAAATGTATTAGTACCCAAATAACAAATTTGGATAGTGATAAAATAGAAGAAATAATTCAGATATTACACAGAGGTACTCTTCTTCGCGATATAATTCCTGAATGGCTGGATTCTTTTAAAGACAAAACAACCGGGACAATTGTAAGTACTCTTGAGGAATTATTAACTAAATTCGATTTTGAACCAAGCATACGTTTGGCCATTTCAAATGTTATTTTTGAATTCGATCAGATGAATGAAACCGCCCTTCGGGTGAAATGCAATCTCCTTTCCATACAAGGAAAGCATAGCTTGGCAATGGAGACTTACGAAAACTACATTAAACTCTATGTGAAATTATACAACGAAAAATATCAATACTCATTTAAAGAGATCGTTTCTGAAAATACGACAGTTTAATCCATAAAAAAAACCAAGTTCACACCTGGTTTTTAAACTAATCTAAAATTCATCCTTCTTATGAAAAAGGTTCGGAAAGAGAAACAAATTTGCTTCTCAATCCGAAGGCAGCACACTACTACTGCAAATTCTTCAATGCAAATGCATACGCTCCAATTGCAATGGCTTTGCTTGCTCCAAGCTTACTAAAACAAACCGCTAAGCGGGGATTTGGATCATATTTAATCGTTTTATCTGTTCCTGGTATTTGTATATCTATTGAACAATCTGAAGTAAATTCTTTAAATTCAGACTCATTATCAATATTGTAGATCTTTTGTACCAAACGAGGAAGAGATTCTCCACTTGCAGTGGAGCAATTTCCATTCATCTCTTTCAAAGCTGCCGGCATATATAAATCATGAGCGCCGGTTAACCCTCCACCAATAACAGCAATACCATCGGTAATGGTTAAAAGATTGGCCAAACTATCTCCCAAACACCTTCCAAACAATTCAAATGCTTTTAGAGCTGCCTCCTGATCCGGATTATTACTATCCACAGCAATATCATAAACATCTTTCGGCATCAGTTCATTGGAATACCTGCCTTTTGCATTTTCAACAAATGTTCTCTGAATAGCCCGGGTACTTATTCCCTCTTCAGCAAATCGATCAGGAAAAACTCGTGAACTTGTTAGCCAAACCTCTGTTGCAATGGAATTATCGCCAATAAACAATTCGTTATTGTGCACTAATCCACCACCAAATCCGGTACCAAGAGTTACGCCAATTAAATTTCGATAACGCTTAGGACTATTTTCTTCTTCCAAACGCTTGTTGATATCAGGCAATACGCCTCCCAAGGCTTCGCCGTAGGCAAATAAATCGCCATCGTTATTTATAAAAACAGGCATCGAGAATTTTTCTTCGAGCATTGGTCCTAAAGCAACACCTCCTCTAAATGCAGGAAGATTTGGTAAATCACCAATGATTCCATTTCTGTAATCGGCAGGACCAGGAAATGCAAAACTAATTGCAACAGGTTTCTCCGAAAGCAAATTCATAACTTCCTGAAATCCTTCAACAATTGTTTTCAGACACAAATCAAGTTGATCTGCATTTGAAGGCTTACGAATTGGCTCAACTATTTCTTCCCCACTTTTCATTGCCGAAAAAACAAAATTTGTTCCTCCTGCATCAAGAGTCATTACAACTCTTTTATCACTCCAAATATTCATATGCTTTCCTACTTTCTTTTGTAAAACGACAATCCAAAAATATATCCAATACACACTAGTGTAACAACAAAACCTGCCATTAGTGAGAAGATATCTGCTACAGCACCAAATATTACAGGAACAATTGCACCACCAATAATGGCTGTTACCATCAAACCTGAAATTTCATTACTTCTTTCCGGCATTGCATCAATTGTTATCGAAAATACCAAAGGAAAAATATTGGCAAATCCCAATCCAATCACTAATATGGCAACAAATCCCATAACCGAACTTGTTGCAATATAAAGTCCGGCAATCCCGATCAGCGACAAAAGAGTTGTGATTTTCAAAAATCTTGAAGGAGACATCCAATTCAAAATTACCCCTCCCAAAAAGCGACCAGTCATCAAGGCCATGAAGAAAAATAAGGTTCCCCACAAGCCTAGCTCTTTAATATCATAATTAAATTTTTCAGATAAATAGTTTGGAAGTTTAGCACTCATACTTACCTCTGAACCAACATATAAGAAAATAGCTAAAACCATAAAGAAAACATATGGATTTTTCAACAACGCAAGTACCGATCCAAATGAAGCAGGAGATGCAGCATCATCTTTTTTCTCTTCTATATTAACAATATATAAATAAATCACTGCTACCAAAAGAATTCCAGAATAAATTGGGAACAAAAGTTTCCAATCCAATCCCCAATACTTCGCAGCCAACAATGGAATTAAAGCTCCCGACAATGAACCGATTGCCTTAATAAACTGTCCGAATGATAAATTTCTAGAATATTTTCCTTCAGGTGACACATCTCTCATAATTGGATTCCCTGCAACCTGCAACAAGGTAGCACCTGTTCCTAATAGTAACAAAGATCCTAATAACAAACCAAACGAAGAAAAATTGCCTAATATAGGTAACACTAAACCTACTAAGGCTGCCATCATACCAAGAAGCAATACACGCTTTTTTCCTTTTCTATCCTGATACAATCCCATCGGAACGGAAAGCAAACCAAACATGATAAACCCCATAAAGGTTACCAATCCAGCCAAAACGTTACTCAACTCATATTCGCTTTGCAACTGACTTGTAAGCGGCCCTACAACATCACCAAATCCCATGCACAAGAATGCCAAAAAAATTGGCCCTGATTTTAGATAATTATTCTTCATTGTCGACTCTTATTATTAACGTTCTATTAATTTAGGTTTCAATTCTATTCTTGTATTCTTACTTTCTTTGTTTTTAATTACTTCCTCCAGAATATCTACAGATTGCCTGGCAATACTCATTATAGGTTGTGCAATAGAAATTACTCTAGGCATCGAATAATCAAAAATGTCCAGATTATCGAAACTTACAAAAGTGATTTCTTTTACCTTTTCAGGATAATGCATATTCATTAACCAAATAGCCGTAGCAGTAATCTGATTATTAGTAAAAACAACTACATCAACCCCAGCTTCAATCAAGTATTTCAATTCTTTTTGAGCACTTTCTTTAATATGATTGTAATCTACAATTCGAAGTAAATTTTCATCATATTCCAAAGCATTATCTGTTAAGGCCTGTTTGTATCCATCTATCCTTAGTTTTAAGGAATAAACATCCGGTGTAATAGACAACAGACCAATTTTTTTTGCACCCTTATTTATTGTTTTCTGAATCGCTTCCTTCATTGGATTTTTGTTTTCAACCAAAATGTAATTGGCTAAAAATTCAGGGTCTTCCCGATCGAAAAAAACCATTGGAAAATTATACTTGGAAAGAGATTTTAAAACATCTCCTTTTATAAAACAAGACGCAATAATTAATCCATCAACCTGCCTGTTTACGAACATATTGAGCAGCAGCTCTTCTTTCTCTTTTTTCTCATCGGTACTCCCAATTAGTAAATGATATCCTTTTTCCCAAAGTAGATCTTCAATCATCCGTCCGATTTTAGCATAAAATGGATTCGAAATATCAGGAACCAGATAGCCAATGGTATTAGTAGTACCATTCTTTAAACTCTTCGCAATTTGATTCGGTTGATAGCCTACCTCTTCGATGTAATCCAATATTACTTTTTGAGTTTTTTTACTGATGTTCTTTTCATCTCCTTTTTTATTTAAAACGAATGAGACTGTTGTTTTTGAAACTCCTAAATCTTGGGCTATATCCTTAATTGACTTCTTCTTCACTGGATTTTATTGCTAAATCGGTTTACTAAATCGGTTTACCAAAAATATGATTTTTTTTTATCATTCAAAAATAATTTTCAAAAAGAAAATAGTGGTCTGCCCACTCTTGATTTTAAAACATTAAAAATCAACACATACACACCTATTATTAAGCAACCTACTACAATAAACAATTACTGTAGTATATAATCAACAGATGAAATTTTTCATTCTTCTGATTTCAAAAAAAATTGTACTTTTATGCACGAATAAAAATTATACACACCTCCTTATTTTCTTACAAATATTTTAAGCCCGGTTTTATTTGGATTTAATTAACTTATAGTTAAATCGTGGCATTAGACAAATATGAATGAATATGAATGATCAAAAAATTTGCGTTATTGGTTGTGGTAATTTAGGTCGATCAATTGTTAAAGGACTTTTGAATAATGATACTTTTAACTCGGGTCATGTAACCGCAACAAGAAGAAATATTGATTTAATAGCCGATTTAGCCTCAGAGGGAGCCGCAATTACATCGGATAACTGTGAAGCTGTTAGAAATTCCAATATTATTTTAGTTGCCGTAAAACCTTATAATGTTGGTAAAATAATAAAAGAAATTAAAGGTGAAATCACTGAAGGACATCATGTACTTGTTTCACTGGCGACCGGCCTAACAACCGAAGAAATTTCAGAAATGCTGGATCATAAAATACCGGTTTTTAGAGCTATGCCAAATATTGCTGCCAATATATCTGAATCAACAACTTGTATTTGTGGCAAAAATGCTTCTCAGATAGAAACAAAAAACATTAAAGCCATTTTCGACTGTGTTGGAGAAAGCCTGATTATTAATGAAGAATTAATGGAAGCGGCCACCATTTTAGGCGCTTGTGGAATTGCTTTTGTGTTCCGTTTTATTCGTGCAATGATTCAAGGTGGAATTCAAATTGGTTTTGATGCCAATACCGCCAAACAAATAGTATCTCAAACAGTGAAAGGTGCTGCCGAAATGCTCCAAATTAATAATGATCACCCCGAATCGGAAATTGACAAGGTTACTACACCAAAAGGTTGTACAATTGTAGGGTTAAATGAGATGGAACATCAAGGTTTTTCGTCTGCATTAATCAAAGGAATTGTAACTTCATTTCAAAAAATTGAAAAATAACAACATTAGTTCTCATTCTATTGCTTAAAAAATAGAATGAGACTATCTTTTACTTTGTCAGCAGGAGTTTTCTTTTCAAATCAACACCATCAATATTCAAGTTTAAAATATAGACTCCTGAAGATAACCCCTTAAGATTAAAATTAACCATACTTTCGTAGCTGGAAACAACTCCTGAACGAATTTGAGCTCCTTTTAGATCAAATACTTTCCATGTAATTCGCAAATAGACTATCCGGCTTAAATCAACCGTAAAAGCACCATCGGATGGATTTGGATAAATCTTTAATAAATCATTATAGGTGGTTGTTATTTCTTTTGATGTTGAATTTATACCACACAAATTTTCAGCACTAAGTTTTATGGTATATTTTCCTGTCCCGGCATAAGTGTGACTTGGATTTTCCTCCTCTGAAACTGCTCCGTCACCAAAATTCCAATTGTAGGTCATCCCTTCAACCGATGTATTAGTCATTTGAACTTTATTCCTTTCAACGGTATAATCAAAATTTGCCACCGGAACATCCATAGCCAAAACAGAACGCACAACACTATCGGCAACTCCATTCTTTCGCACAATTAATTTAACCCGCTTAAGACCCGGATTGCTATAATTCACAACATGAGGTCCTTTCTCTATTGAAGTTTGAGGAGTGGCTCCATCACCAAAATTCCAGTAAAACTCATCAGGTTCACCTAATGAAACATCCGTGAAAGTAACCTGAGATTCATAACAAATGCTATCTTTGGAAACAGTAATAACTGCTCTTAATCCTTTGTATGGATCAACACCATCAAGTGTTTCCACACCTAAACTCAATGGATCCAGCCAAAATTTCAATTGCTGATTTGCTTCGGAATAATTGGCCCAACTTTCTGAAAATTTTGCAAAGTAATCGTATACCGGATCTTCACAATCAGCCTCTCCTCCCGTCAAATCACCAATCAAGCGATGGTTTTCATCAAATAATGGTGAGCCGGAAGATCCGCCTTCCGTAGTTCCTAAATCCCATTCTAAAATCAACCAATGTGTGTTGGGTTCGAATGTAAACTTTGTATCCGAATAAGAATCCGTTAATGGTGCATCATAATCAGCAGATATTTTTTTCACATCTCCACTTGGATGATGAATACAAGTTGTATTTGTTGGCACTCTACCCGATCTGTCCCAACCAATGTAATAGGGTGAATAAGAAGCAGGCGGCATTACAGAAAGTTCTAAAAGTGTAAAATCCAACCCACTTGTTGTAGCCAGCAAACTTGATCCGGAGATAGATTGCGATTTTGAACCATCAGAGGATTCACAATCTACAGCCTCATAATTAAAAACAAAAATGGCAACATCTGCATCTTCTTGATTATCGATCGCATGATGAGCTGTCAGTAAAAAAGGCCTTCCATCATAGCCGGTATTATTTATCAGGGCACCCGACGCAATGTAACCACTATACAAAATATGACAGACAGATCGTTTTTCAACCTGCCAGGCATCTCCTTCCGCACAATTAATATTCACATTACATGTTCCTGATGTTTTTAACAAAGATTCCGCTCCTTGCAGCTGATTAAAAATATTTTTATAGTCATGCAGCACACTTCCAATTTCTAAATCTGCAATAAAATCAGGATGTAAAGGCTCTATATATTCTACAGTTATTTCATCTCCCTGCAAAGGTTCAACCGAAAACCTGCCCGATTCTTTATTGTTTTTTTCATTGTAGCCTCCAAGTATACGGTTCGATTGATTATTGTACACAAACATCTGACTGCCTGCCGGAATTCTGAATTTTGAAAAAATCAATCCTAAAGAATATGCTCCGGGCGATGAAACCGATATCCGCCAGACTCTTCTGCCATCATCTAAAACCTGCCATTTACCACTACTTAAGGAATTATAACTTGTGGTGTATTTATAAGCATATTGAGCATACTTAAGGTAACTTTTACCTCCGACCTGTTCGTTCGCCTTGCTCATTTTTGTCATCTCAAAACGAGGCAAATAAATCGTTGACAATTCTGACTTTAACTTCCCCGTTTTAAATAAAGGTTCACCACCATAAGAGATTTGAGCCTTTGTGGACAGCCAAAAAAGAGTTAAGCTAATAAGTAGCCCGGATCGGATTAATTTAGAGATCATGCAGGTATATTTCAATCAATAATTATCAAAAATAGCAATTAAGAAAGGAATGTCAACCTATTACCGTAAAACAATTAGTATCCCCTACCAAAAGAAAAAAATTTACTTTAAGCTCATCAGATAATTTACTTATAAATGTAAAAAGTTAATATCCGAAAATCTAATTCCATCAACGAACATGAACATTTAACAAACTCATTTTTAAAAGAGTATTTATATTAAACAAGTTCTTTTAAATCCTAATTATTTTATATAAATTTGAATTAAGTAAAAAACCAATTTAGAACACCAAATCATACCCCATGAATTTAACCGAACGTAATTGGTCCTCAAAAACCATTCTTATCGCAGAAGATGTAGAATCTAATTTTCTATTTTTGGAAGAGGTAATCCGAAAAACAGGGGCTGAAGTTCTTTGGGCAAAAAATGGGGCCGATGCCATTGAAATGTTTAGCAACAATAAGGTTGACTTAATATTAATGGACATTCAAATGCCCCTCATGAACGGTTTTGAGGCTACCAAAATCATCAAGAAACAAGATCCAAAGATTCCAATAATTTCACAAACAGCATATGCAATGTCCGAAGACCGGGTTAAGAGTTTGAATGCCGGTTGTGATGATTATATTGCCAAACCAATACCAAGTCAAAAATTATTAGATTTACTTTCTGTTTACATTTAATCAGAATACACCAAATCTAAATGAAGGTTAGATTAACATCTTTTAAAAATTTATCCTCAAGAAGACTTACTATTTTTTTCACAACAGTTCTTCGGATCTCCAATTCAATAGGTAAGCTTGGGTCTTGGTGAGCAAAATTAATTCTTGTTCCGGAAATAATAGAGATTTTATCACTCTGCAAGAGATAGTGAACGATCTGATCTGCAGGTCCATCTCCCAGATCGTAATCACTGTTGTAATCCCCTAAAATCCGGGCAACTTTTCCAATTGTAAGAATGCCTTCGGTTACCAAGTTTATGCTTTCCATATAAGACGCCGGCGGTAATTCAGGGTCAGTAATTTTCATTCCGGCGGCAAATTTCAAGTTTAATTCACGACCCAAAATTTCGGCCGTTGTTCCGCCGCAAATAATTTTTTTCCCTTTAAAGTGATAAACTCTCATGGCCAACTCAGCATCCTTATCCTTTTCGTAAGGAGGACCTGTACAAATTAAAAGTTTACGCGGTTCCCGATAGTAAATTACACCAGCACTTGTATCGTCCTTTAGCTCATCCTGATCGTTCCTGGCTGCTTTTTTCACCAATTGCAAACCTAAATTTCGGGCCGATATGTAAGGAGTCGATTTTACAATATTAGTAACAAATTTTAAAGCACTTTCATGTCCCCATCCGAAAGGCAATTCCCTGCTTCCCATTCCCGACTGCATAATTCCATCGGACCAAAACAGGATACGGTCTTCTTTCCGGGCATTAAATTCACAAGTTCTAAGTTCTTTGCCCTGATTTTCTTCACTGTCAAGCAGAATTGTTCTCCATCCCGGATCGAAAACCTCCGAACCACGCATTACCACACACAAAGGATTATCGAACTCAATGATGCGTGTTGTTCCATCAAATTCAATATCTATGATCGTGAAGGTTGAATAGCTTACTTTACGAACACTGCATACTGGAAGCGTGTTCATAATAATTTCGGCAATGGTTTTTACATCCTTATGCTCTGCTGTAAAATTCATTGCCATAGATGCAGTTAAAGTTGCCAGAACATTGGCTTTTACACCACTTCCCATGCCATCACTTAACACGGCAATTGTTCTGTTTTCCTCTTTAATTCTCTTGGAAAGAAATACATCACCGCAAATCATTTCACCATGATGAAAGAGTTGCTGACAGTCTATATCTATATGAAATTTATCGTCCATTATTCGCCTTTCCCTTCTTCCCCCGAAGCATGGGACTTAATGATCGAACTTAGTAATTTTTCCGTTTTGGAAGCACTCTCACCTAATAAAAAGGCAATTTGCTGCACTGTTTGAAGATTCTCTTTAATAACCGCTCTAGCTCTGCCAATAACCTCTTCCCTCCTTACTTCAGGAGCATATAAATCGCGAATAATACCACCAACAATCTTATTCTTTTTAATGGTAAAAACCGAAACATTAAACAACCTGTTTCCAAAATGCACATCCTTGTTTAAAATATCCTCCCCGTTTAAAATTACTGTAGAAAAAAATTTATGAAAACTGATCAATTTTGTTAAGTCAGCATCAACTAATCCGGGAATAATTTCATTTAGCATTCTAGTCTCTTCACCCAATAAATCAACGAAAGTTTTATTCGACTCAATCACTTTCAACCTCTCGTCGACAATTACAACACCCGATGGAAGTTTCTGCAGCATGGCAGACACCGTTTCTGAAGCCTCCTGTGCAATAATTCTTTCTTCGTTTGCAATTCTTTCCGATTCCTTTAAAGCGGCTTCGGTTTTTGTTAATTTTGAATTAATATTTCCCAGCCGCTTTATGTAACTGTTCATATTTTTAATTGTAAAAGAAGAACACATTTCGTAATTGGCCAGACCTTGACATTTTGCGATGGCAAATTCCCTGCAAGATTCATAACCGCAAGAACCGCAACCTAACTGATCTTCAATTTTGCCTTTTCCCATCTCCACCAAAACCTCCATTATTTCTTCTTCAGAAGGAACAGGCAGTTCTATGCCATTTGATTTAAATCCTCTGCTCAAATCAAGATCACTGTATTCATTAATTTCATGCTGCCATTCTACCTCATCAAAAGTTTTTAGCCTTTTGCGCACATAACGAATTACTTTCGAACGCCGTGAAAATTTACGCCCTCCCGGCGAAGTTCCAGGTCCCATGATACAACCTTCGCAATAAAATAAATCAAGATGCTGATAAAGGTCGTGCTGAGTTTTAAACTCATTGATCGACCGAAGAAAATTATTTCTTCCCTCGGTACTAATAATCCCACCATTTAGCATGGATATATCAATATCCGCAGCCTGAAACAGACCGTGACTAATTGGAAATAAGCCTCCCAATCGAGCGAATGGAGGATCAAACTCAGAGAATTCAACAGAGTTTTCCGAAACTCCGTACTCGGTAAACAGCTTTCTTAATTCGGCAAAACTTAAAACTGCATGAACACTTCCGTCAGTTCCATTAAATGCTTTAACATCATCTTTACTGGCAACACAAGGCGATAAAGAAACAATCTTAACATTTTTGCCATACTTTTTTCGGACCACTTTTGCCATGGCAATACCTGGCGGTACAATTGGTGCCAAATTATCAACTAATCCGGGATGAAAATTCTCAATATTATTTACCAGAGCCGGGCATTTTGTTGAGATATAATACTTCCCATGAAAATTCTTGAACAATTCCTTGTAGCGGTAGGCCACCAAATCTGCACCAAAGGCGGCTTCAACAACATAATCAAAACCCAGGGCTCTAATCATACCAACAAAATTCCGAAAATCCAGAATATCATCAAACTCTCCGGAAATACTTGGATCACAAATGGCAACGACAGGCTCGGTATCTGCTAATAATTGCTTAACCAAATCTTCCGAACTTCTATATTCTATAGCATTTTGGGCACAAACGGTAACACAATTTCCACAACCAATACATCTGCTTTTAATAATGTTTGCAAAATCATTCTTTATTTTGATTGCTTTGGCCGGACAAACCCGAATACATGTATAACTGAGATTACACTTATTCTTATTGGTTACAATTAATGGCATAATGAGTTTTTTAAGATTGAAAGACACTTAATTAAACAAGCCCAAAAACGTCGTTTAATATTTCAACTACACTATCCGGATCGACTTCTTCGTACAGTTCATCTCCAATTTTTAAAATAGGTCCTTTGGCACAATTCCCTGTACACAATTCACCATGAAAAAACACCTTGTCTTTCAATTTATTTTCTTCCAAAAAGGTATTAATCGCTTTTAAAGCTTTCCCGTTACCTCTTGAGAAACAGGAGCTTCCCAAACAAATGGTAATTTCGATTTTTTCGGCCATTTAGTAATTGTCTTTATGATCTGTTTCATGAGGATTGTTATTTTCTTCCAATTCACCAACAAGACTACCCACCAAATGGAAATTCAATCAACAATACCCCATGTTTAATATGAGTAATATTTCATTTTAAATATAACTAAGATCTACTTCTTTTAAAAACTTTTCCTCCAGTAGTGCAACAATATTCTTTACAACGGTTCTGCGTATCTCTAATTCCATTGGTAAATTAGGATCCTGATGCGCTACATTTATCTTTGTTCCGTTAATAATAAAAATCTTATCGCTTTCCAATAAAACCCGAACCAGCTGATCTGCCGGCCCGTGTTGCAATGAAAAATTTTGCTTGTGATTTTTAAGTAAGCGATACACTTTACCCAAAGTTAAAATCCCTTCGGTCACCAAATCGATACCATTAATATGGGATATTGGTGGCAATTCTGAATCAGTAATTGTTAATTCGACCTCAATTGGAGCCTGAATTTCACGAGAGATAATACCGGCTGTTGTGCCCCCGCAAACTACTTTCTTACCCACAAATTCCACAACCTGTTTGGCTAACTGTGCGTCCTTCGATTTTTCATAGGGAGGTCCCGTACATATTAATAAATTTCTTGGCTCCCGAAAATAGAGTACCCCACATGAAGTATCGTCCTTGGGCTTGTTTCCGTAATTTGCACACGCTCTGTCAACAACCGCAGCACCCAATTGCCGGGCAGATAAAAATGGCTGTCTGCGTACCAAACCTTTTACATAGGCATCCAGATTATCGAAGCCCCAGCCAAATGGCCATCGGGTACTTCCCATTCCCGAATTGGTAACTCCATCGGAGCAGAATACAATCCGGTCTTCTTTCTGAGCCATAAACCGATACGAATACAGTACCTTTCCTTGATTATGATCCCCGGAAAGACGCAACTCTTCACAATCGGGTGTGAAGCTTTCCAATCCACGCAAAATTAAACACTCCGGACTATCATAACGAATAATCCGGGTCTCCCCATCGCATTCAATTTCAACAATGGTAAAAGTAGAATAACTTGCTTTTCGTTTGCTGCAAACAGGAAGTGTTTTCATGATTACTTCGGCCGCTTTACGAATATCTTTATTCACTTTCATGTAGTTGAGAATCATCGATGCGGTAAGTGTACCCAGCACATTTGCTTTCACACCACTTCCCAATCCATCGGATAATACCAGAATCGTTCTTCCCTCCTCTTTTATTTTCCGCGACATAAACACATCCCCGCAAATGGACTGACCGGCATAATTTTTTTGCCGGCACTCTACTTCAATATAAAAATTGGATGACATACGCGACTGTTAATCCTGTGAAAGAGTATAAAATTCGACAATTGAATTGAGCATTTCCTCTGTTTCAGAAGCATTTTCACCCAATAAATAGGCTATTTTCTGCACGGTCTCCAGATTTTTCTGATTTACCGATTTTGCTCTTGAGATCACCTCTTCCCGTTGAATGAACGGCTGCGACATATCCCGAAGAATGGCTCCTGCTATTTTGTGTTTATGAATACTAAAAAGTGTGATGTGAAACATTTTGTTTCCAAAACGAATATCTCTTTCCAGATTATCAACGCCAGTTGATAGTACCGAAGAAAACAACTTGTGAAATGGAGCAATTTTAATCAGATCAGCATCAACCAAACCAGGAACCGTTTCGTACAATTGTTCAATCTCAGACCCCATCATTCGGGCAAAACTCAAATTTGCTTCTCTGATTTTTAATTGATCATCGACAATAACTACTCCCGAAGGAATCTTGCGCAAAAGTGCTGACGATTTATCGTGTGCTATTTTACGCATGTATGATACGCACATGTTTGGTTCCGACCGATCTTCAAGCAGCGCTCCTGCAAACTCCCTGCAGCTGTTATAACCACAACCACCACAATTAATTTCATCTTTATCGGAGTACTTTCCAACCATGGTAAGTGCCTCTTTAATACTACTCTCAGCATGTTCTCTTCTCTCTATCGGAAGAATTGAATCAAATGTTCTTTCAATTGAAAAATCAGTTTCCAACTGAAACCCCTGATCTTTACCAAGCTTATTGATCACCTCTAAGCGCTTAATCGCTGTTGAATAAGACTTATCCGTTCCCGGTCCGTTTACACAACCGCCATCGCATGCCAAAAGTTCCAGAAACATCACTGTCGATTTCTTGTATTTATCCAAATCGGACAAAACCGATTGAATGTTATTGATCCCTGAGAAAGTCATGTAAACAGCGTCGGTTGCAGTGGTGTTGTTCTTCACTCCCATAATCATTCCTCCATCAATCGGATAAAGCACACCCCTTCCTGCTTTTCCTGGAACAAAAACCTCTTCATTTTCTTCCTCCGAAAATAAATAAGGATCGATATTTTCATCTTCGAACCATTTCCTAAGATCCGAAAAAGTAAGCGCGGCATCTAATAATTCAGGAAACTGATCACTTTCGGATTTTTTTGCAATACAAGGGCCAATAAAAACAACATGACAATCTTCCCCGTACACAGCTTTAAGAAATTTGGAATGGGTTAAAAGCGGCGATAAAAACGGGGTAATGTAATTTTTATATTTTGGATAATGTTTACAGATCATCTCAACAACCGATGGACAGGCTGAAGAAATATAAATTCCTTTGTCCTGTTTTCCGATAAATTCCGCCACATTTTTTGAGACCTCCTGAGCCCCCAGTGCAGTTTCAGACACATGTGCAAATCCCAATGATTTTAATGCGGCTGTAATTTGCCCGTCGGACAGATTTGGGAATTCGGTAACAAATGATGGTGCCAAAGAAACAATTACTTTTGGGCTGCGCTTCAATAAACCCTTCACTTTCTTTACATCATCGCGCACTTTCTTTGCATTCACCGGGCAAATTAAAGTACAGGTTCCGCAGTAAATACAATCATCGTGAAGAATCTGAGCTGAATTATTAACCACCTTAATGGCTTTCAATTTACATTCCCTTATGCATTTGTAACAATCCTGACAATCGTTTTGCTCCGTATAAACAGGCTTAAAGACATCCATATTATCCTCCTTGTATTATCTGTATAGCTCAACTGAGATATTTCCCTTTTGACCTTTGACCTTTGACCTTTGACCTTTGACCTTTGACCTTTGACCTTTGACCTTTGACCTTTGACCTTTGAC